>CAWIZN010000011.1:0-102329 GCA_963840495.1 uncultured Candidatus Rokubacteria bacterium | reverse complement strand
CCCGCCGTCGCTCCTACTCCGCGCGGATGAGGTGATTCAGTGAGATGAGCCCGCCCCTCTGGGTCGACGAGCACGGCCAGCCGCGGCCAACGCGCCCCTGCCCCCGGTACGGGCGAGAGATTCCCGTCAACCGCTGGCCGGTGAAGACGCTACCGACCCAGAAGCGCTGGCCCTACCAGGTGATGACGTTCGTGGAATGGTGCGGGCATCAGGTCGAGGTGGTGCTGGTGCCCGACGGGGACGGGTGGTACTCGGAGATCCCCGTGCTGGGCGAGGCGCGGTGAGCTACTTGGCCGCGCCTTCGAGGATCTCCTGGATGAGCGCCTCGAGCTTCCGTGACTCCCGGATCGCGCGGGCGCGCAGCCGTTCGAGCACGGCCCGCGGCAGCGCGAGGCGCAGGGTGATCGCCGCGAGTTCCGGCCGCCCCACCGGGCTCGGGTCGCGATCGGTGACCGTCTTCGCGATCGCTTCGGGCGTGGGCGTCGCGCGACGGGCCGGGGCCTTGGCGAGAGGGAGCGTCGCCTGGCGGTCGTCCGGGCTGGGCTCACGGCGGGGTCTGGGCATGGGCCGAGCATTGCACAGGGCGGCCTTCCCGGCTACCGTGGGCGGCGCCATGAGTGAGGAGCCTGCCGCACGCGCCGTGGCCGTCGTGGAGCGCCTCTTCGCCCTCCTGCACGAGTGCCGCGCCCTCGTCCCGCAGCTCGAGGCGGCGCCCCCTGATCCGGAGTCGGTCAGCGCCCAGGCCGAGCGGCTCCTCTACTTCGCGCTGGTCGGCGCGCTCGAGGCCGGCCTGGTCCGCACGGCGGAGGATGCGCTGACCGTGCTGCGGCAGGCGAGCCAGCCGCTGGGGCCGAGGGGCGCAGCGTGGCTCGCGCAGCAGGAGCGGCGGCTGGACCAGGCGTGAGCCCGAAGCTGTTCTGCGCGCGCGCCCTCGGGCTTGCGTGGCTGATCCGGCAGGGGGTAGCATCGCGGCATGAGCCCGGCCGGTAGTGGGCGGCTTTCAGGCTCGCCAGCGGATGGCGCCGTATCAGCCGAGTAAGGAGGACCCGCACATGATGCATTTACTGTGGATCATCCCCCTCGTCGCTGGGCTGGCCGCAATGTGGTCGGGAAGGCTTCAGGGTATCGCGATGCTGGTGGCTCTGATATGTGGGCTCATCGGACTTTATTTCGCCATGCGCCCTCGGGGGATACCACCTCCGCGGAACCAACAGGAACGAGACACGCGCCACGTCGAGCGAGACAGCCCTCCGCCTCCGGGATGGTAAGGGCTCAGGTCGCCCTATAACCTATAAGATGAGGCGCGAGACGTGGCTTCGCCCACCCTTCCTAACCCGTCTAAGCCGTCTCATCGGACACCTGTAGACACATAGGGGTCTCACTCCTGCGCGCGCGCCGGGTTGCAGGGTTGCACAGCATTTCCGAGGAGAGCCCCGCCTCCCCCTGCGCGATGGAGGATCGGGCGTATCGCGCTTCGAAGGCTTCTTTCTTTCAAACTTTGTAACCGGTGTAACCGGTGTATCCCCATAGCGGGTGATCCGACCCACCGTGTTGAAGGGGTGGCCGCCGGCGGCGCGACAGCTCGTCTTCCCCTATGTTCTCGGCGTGGTGCTGCAACCGCAGGCCGCACAGGACGGGCGCATAACGCGTGGTCGCGCGATCTCGCCACGGCTCGTCTAGCCCGCCGGTCGACGATGCCATTGCTCCGTCGGCGGGTCAGCCCGACTCGAGAAGGCGGCGAAGGAACGCGGCGTGGTCCCAGACGCCTCGGCCGACGCTGAGGCCGAGGCGCACGACCACGAGCCGGCGCGAGGGAATGATGGTGAGGAGCTGCCCTTCGTGGCCCACCGCGTGGTAGGCGTCGCGCGGCAACCCCGCCTCCCCAGACGGGGCATACAGGGTCGGCAGGCGTAGCCAGAAATGCGCGCCGTACGCTCCGCCGGGAGAGGCGGGCGCGGGCGTCGTGGTGAAGGAGACCCAGCCTTCGGGCAGGATGCGCGTACCCTCCCAGACCCCGTCCTGGAGATAGAGCTGCCCGAGGCGCGCCCAGTCTCGCGCGGACGCGAACATGAAGGAGGAGCCCACGAAGGCGCCGGCCGCATCGGGCTCGATGACGCCGCTGGCCATGCCGAGCGGCTCGAAGAGCGCGCGGCGCGGAAAGGTGAGGTAGTCCGCTTCGCTGCCGCCCACCGCCCGGCGCAGCGCCCGCGCGATAATGTTCGTGGTGCCGCTCGAGTAATGCCACTGCCGTCCGGGCGGCGCGGCGAGCCGCTTGCCCGCGGCGAACCGCGCCGCGTCCCCCGTGCCGAAGAGCATCCAGAGCACGTCGCCCAGCGGGTTCCCGTAGCTCTCGGAGAACCGAAGGCCGCTCGACATGTGCAGGAGCTGGCGCAGCGTGATGGCGCGGCGGGCGTCGTCGGGCGCGCTCCACTCCGGCACCTCGAGAGGCGCGTCGAGGGCGAGCTTGCCGTCCCGCACGAGCACCCCCACGAGCGCATTGACCGCGCTTTTGGTCATCGACCAGCCCGCCAGCGCGGAATCACGGCCGTAACCCGCGGCGTAGCGCTCGGCGACGATTTCGCCGTCGTGGACCACGACGATGGCGCGGGTGCGGCGGGTGGGGATCGGACCGGGTTCGGCGAACGCTTCGTCGAGTAGAGCGCCGAGCGCGGCCCTGTCGATGCCGGGCTGGGCGGCGTCGCGGCGGCTGACCGCCTCGCCCCTGGGCCACGGCTTGGGCGACACGGGCGCCGCGACAGCGGGGAGCGCGCGCGACGCCAGCTCCTTGGAGCTCACGTCCACCGCGAGCGTGCATCCCAGCGGGCCACGAAACACCGCCACCCGCTCGCCGAGCCCGAGGAAGCGGGCCGTCACCGTGAGCGCGCTCCGGTCGACGTCCAGGCTGACGATGCGCAGGATGCCCGGGTCGTTTGACCGGATCTCCGCGTCGCGCACGGCGTGGGGCTTCCGTCCGGAAACGAAGACTCCCGAGCACACCGTCTTCGCCACATAGCCGTTGCCGACGAGGACCACCTGACGCGCGAGATAACCGCAGGCGAGCACGACCGTGGCGAAGCCCACGCCCACCCCGACGCGCAGGCGCCGGCGCCAAGGGGAGCGGAGCGGCGGCGCGCTCAAGAGCCGGCCTGCACGGGATTCATGGGGGACGGCCCGGCGATCGCGTTCTGCTTCGTGCCCGCGCTGTTCATTCCCCGAATCGATGGTACTCCGGGCTCTTGAGCTTGGCCGTGACGACCGCGGCGATCTCGTCCGGCGGCGAGGCGCCCTTCTGCGGACCCTGCCGCGGCTGAGTGTAGCGCGGACAGCTGGGGCGCCGGCGCGCGTCCGGGCAGGGTGGACCTAGGTCCACTTGGCGCTGAAGAGGTAACCCCCGGACAATCTCCTCGTCCCCACCTCGGCCGTTTCGGGGGGCGCCGCGAGCGCCGAGACCCGGTGCAGTAAGGAGAGCGATATGTCGAAAGAGGTCCCGTGGCATTCCAAGACGATGTCCCTCCCCGGGGCCTCGCTCGTGGGCGGCGACGAGCGCGTCTACCACGACGACGATGCGTGTCCGGCGGGCCAGCGGATCCCGGCGGTCCGCCGGAACGAGGGCAAGGGGAAGGACTTGAAGCACTGCCCCACGTGCGCGGAGCGCTCGACGCAGCCCGCGCGCGGCCAGCGCGATCGATGACGCTCGTCGGCACCGCGCTCCTCATCGCCGGCGCCTTCGGTCGCCTAACACCCCTCCGCCCGTGAAACCGAGGCGTTACCGTCGGCTGAACCCCGTATAGCTCCTCGCTGTACCGACCAAGGTCCAAGCGACCAAGGTCCAATTGATCCCTCTCGGCAATCGGAACATCCTTGTTTCGACATCATGATTGCCTGGCTCGTCCCTCTCGCGTCGCTCACAGTCACGGCTCAACGCTCGCCGCCGCGGTTCTCAGGCGGCGTGGACGTGCCCTCGTGAAGTCGATCCTGATCGCAGACGACAACGAGAGTGTGGCCGAAATGTTCGCCTACCTCTTCGCAGGCCACGAGTGGCGCGTGACGTGGTACAGCGACGGCCAGCGTGCGGGTGAGGCGCTCACGGGGCAAGTCCACTACGACGCGGTGCTCGTGGGGTACCGATTCGAGGGCATCAACGGCGTGGACCTGATCACGCGGATTCGCGCGCTCGACCACCGCAAAGACGTGCCGATCGTGATGATGACCGGCACCCTCGACGTGGCCGTGGTAGCCGCCGCCCTGGCCGCCGGCGCGGATGGCGTGTTGAAGAAGCCCGCCGACGTCGCCATTCTCGTCGCCACGGTGACGAAGTGCGTCGAGCGGCGCAGGCATCAGGCGGCCTGAGGGGCCCTCCGCCAAGCATCCCGTGCGCCGCGTTACCTTCGCCTGCCCATTGTGCCGAGCTCTCGGCCGCGTCAGCACGCTCGTCGCCGAGCTCGAGCCTGAGCCGCCGCCGCCGCTCCTGACTGTGATCGACCTCCAGGGTGGCTGCGAGCATGCCACCGGGTTCGGGCAGTTGGACCAGCTCACACTCGAGCAGGAGTGGCAGCTGATCGAGGCCGCGCTGGACGCGGCGATCGGTGCGGGGAGCTAGCCCAGGGAGGAGGGGCGCCCGCGACCGGCGGTCTGATCAGTGAGACTCCGGGGCCTTCGACGGCCCATTTATGATCCAGAGAGTCACGAGGTTACGCCTGCTAGCTTGGCGAGACGCCTCTCTGGGTCGACCGCGTGCCGGAGTCGGAGGACTCAGCCGGCCCCCACGGGCGGCTAGATGGACCAAGGTCCACTAGGCCCCTGAGGGCTGGCAGCCGCACAATCTCCCTCGCCTGCACCTGGCCTTCGGGTTGGCGCCGCTGGCGCCGAGACCCTGGTGAATCTGGCGTGGTCGAATCTGAAAGCC
The DNA here is from genome assembly GCA_963840495.1 of uncultured Candidatus Rokubacteria bacterium. GTDB lineage: Bacteria > Methylomirabilota > Methylomirabilia > Rokubacteriales > CSP1-6 > CAWIZN01. The sequence continues at coordinate 97,423 of CAWIZN010000011.1, read as the reverse complement.
CCGACGAGGCCATCATGGACCAGCCCATCAGTGTCCTGATCCGGGAAAAGCTCGCCGACGGCCGTTTGCCGCACGACCACTTCCCGCGCATCCGGAGCGGCCCGGGGAACGGGGAGACCTGCGACGGCTGCGAGGCGACCGTGACACGAGCCCAGATGATGATGGAGAGTCTTGACGCGCGGGGATGCCGGGTCCAGTTTCACGTCGGGTGCTACTACGTGTGGGTCGTTGAGCGTCAGGTGTACGGACAGCTTGATCGCTTCTCATTTCCGTCGCGCACGTCACGCGCGAATTGAGCTCCTCCCGGCGCCACGGTGAGATTGAGCCCGGTCTCTCGTTCGCCGATCGTGCCCTGACCGGGGCTTCCTCGGCCCCGGTGATGGTGGACTAAGGTCCACTACCACGAAGGGGCGGGGGCGAGTTTACAGTTCCTTTCCATGACCACCCCATCGTCGTCCTTACCGCGAGAGTCCCGCGACCGTATTTGCCCGCACGGCAGAAACCGGTCCGTCGTAGCGCCGGGTCGGGTCACGGCCAGCGCCCTTGGAATCCGGTCTGACAACCGCTGCCTCGCGCGCGCGAGACAGTTCGTGCTCCTCCGCTATGGACGGGCGGCATGACGTTCATCTACCGCTACCATCACTATGAGGCCCCAAAAGAGCGACGCCACGAGACGCTCGACGCGGCGATCGCGGATGCGGCCGGAGCCCTCGAGCGCGGCGATGCGTTCCCTCATGAGATCGTCTCCGACACGGGCGACGTGATCCTGAATCAGAGGGATCTCCTGCTGCGTATCGGCTTCTCGGAGCGCTGGATCTCCAACTTCAAGCCAATGAATGCCAAGCGGCGGCGGACTCGCCAGAGCAGCGGCAAGGGTAGGCTCACCCCCGCTACCGATCCCGACAGGCCGCCAGCGTGATCATCGACCGCCAGCAGCGCGCCTCAGGGGATCGTGCCCCTCACGGCCCCAGCGTCAGGCAGGGGGACGCTGTGCCGGCTGATCGTCACGCCCAGCCTGGGCTCGAGGAGGGCGGCCTCGATCGGGTAGGCGCCGGCGGGCAACCCCGGCGGCAGCACGAAGCCAGCGTAGAGCACCACGCCCTCGCCCCAATCGCCCCACGGGATTCCCTTCCGCTGGTCCGCCGGTCACGACCGCGTCGAGCGAGCGCTTCGGTTTCTACGACCTTTGTCCAATAGACCGGGTGGCTCTCCGAGCCTAGCCTTGAGATGCGCTGAGCGGTCCGCAAACCGCCCAGCTCCTTCCTGTCGCACCCACGAAGATCAACCAGAGTGGGATTTGAGGAGCGAATCGCGATGACGACGGCAAGACGCCTGGGGTTGTTACTGCTGCTAATCGCCTGTGCGCCACTCACCATGGCTCTCAGCGGAGGACACGAGCGGGCGAGCGTTCGAAGACCTCAACAACAACGGGGTTCAGGACCCCGGTGAGCCGGGGCTCGTTGGCTGGACGATTCACGTGTTCCGCACGGCGACCAAGGACTTGCTTCAGTCGAGGTTCACGATGGCCTCCGAACCTGGGCCGCCGCCGACGGGAGACGGGTTCTACTTCTTCGTTCTGGATCCCGGGGAACTACACGATCTGCGTGGCCCTGCAGGACGGGTGGACGCAGACGGCCCCGGTTCTTCCCCCACCACCGCCCGGGGCGACGCTGGCTGACTGCACCAGCTACGCCAATGGCGGCACCATCGAGCCGGCGCCCCGAGGCTACGACATCACGATTGACAGGTACCGAAGTACGCGCCAATCTCGACTTCGGATTGGCGTTCGGGTCCGTGCTCACTGCGACTCGACGACGTGCAATTGTGGCTGGGGCTGAAGAGCAGTGAGGACCAAGGCACGCTGTTCGACGTGAAGGTGGAGCTGCTGAAGAACGGAGACCCGGTCGCCTCCGGCCTGCGGCGTTGTGTCACGGGCTTGACGAGGAACCCGAGGCTTGCGAAGGGCATTCGCGTCGCATGGGACGATTTGACCACCTCTGTTCCCCTCGCCCCCACTGATGTGGTGGCGCTGAGAATCTCGACGCGGATCGGCACCAATCGTGACGACACCAAGTGTGTCCCCGGTCCGGCATCGGCCCACGCCAGCGCTCGGGGATTGCGGCTCTACTACGATGCGGCGAGCCGCCCCGCGGGCTTCGACGCCACCCTGGCACCCGGCTCGAATCACTCTCTCTACTTGGACTCGAACGGTACGGCATGCCCGGCGGGGGGGTCTGAAAGTGCGAATGTCACGGATCGAACCCTGACCGGCACGGAGCCGACCGCGGTCGATGCCAAGTGTAAGGATTCGAGCGCCATCAAGTTTACCGGCGGGAACCTCTTCAGCGAAGTCGGCACCTGGATTCTGCCGTAAGCTGACGCGGCGGACCGATAGCGAGGGCGCACGTCGCCGGTGGCCGGCGGCGCGTGCAGCCTTCTCGCCGGCTGGGCAGGGTGCGGCCAAACCTTGTCACCGCCGGGTTCTTGACGGATGATTGGGGCCCATGTGGCTCCTGCTCCGCGTGGTCCTGCTGCTGCTCGCCGTGCCCCTTCCGGGCGAAGCGCAGCCGAGCGCGAAGGTCTACCGCATCGGAGTGCTCGCCAATGCGCTCGACACGTCCGACGGGCCCTCGTTCCAGGCGTTCCTCGGTGCCCTGCGTGGGCTCGGCTATGTCCAGGGGCGGAACATGGACATCGAGTGGCGGTCGTCGGAAGGCGACGCCGAGCAGCTCCCGGGACTGGCGATGGAGCTGGTGCGCGCCAAGGTGGACATCATCCTCGCCACGGCGCTGGTCCCGGCCCAGGCGGCGATCGAGGCGACCAAGACGGTGCCGATCGTCTTCGTGGTCGTCGCCGATCCCGTGGGGCTGCGGCTGGTCGGCAGCGTGCCGCGGCCCGGCGGCAATGCCACCGGCTTGGCGTCCTATGCGCCCCAGGAGAGCGCGGATAAAGTCCTACAGTTGCTCAAGGCGGTGACGCCGAAGCTGTCGCGGCTGGGGGTGCTGACGGTTCCGAGCAATCCGGCCCAGCGCGAGCTCCTCGGGAAGGCACTGCCATCTGCCGCCCAGCGGGCGAGCGTGACGCTGCTGCCGCTGCCGGTGCAGGCCCCGAGCGATCTCCCCGGCGCCTTCGACACCGCCCGACTGGGCCGGGCCGACGGACTGTACGTGCTGGGGGACGTGCTCACGTTCGTCCAGAGGGCGCGGATCCTCGAGCTCGTCGCCAGGAACCGGCTGCCCGCCATGTACACGACGCGCGGTGCGGTGGAGGCCGGAGGCCTCATGTCGTATGGCCCGAACCTGCGCGAGCTCTTCGGGCGCGCGGCGACCTACGTGGACAAGATCCTGAAAGGCGCCAAGGCCGGAGAGATGCCGGTGGAGCAATCGACGCGGTACGAGCTGGTGGTGAACCTCAAGACCGCCAAGGAGCTCGGGCTCAGCGTTCCGCCGTCGCTCGTGAAGCAAGCGGTCCAGGTCATCGAGTGACGGCGGGTCACCGCCGTTGAGCGGCGGGGTGGAGGGAGCGCGGATGGCGCCCCCGGGGGCGGAGAGGGTGGGGCTCGACTAGGCGCGCTTGGCGGTGCGAGCGGGCTTGTTCGGGCACGACTTGTGGAACCAGACCGAGCCCAGCTTGAGGTGGTTGCCGTTCTTTCTGATGCGCAGCTTGCACTTGGGGCAGGTACCCATCACGCTCTCCTCGGCGCAGTGATTCCGCGGGTGTCCGCGTCTGGCGCAGTATACACGAGCGGGGGGATTCGTGAGCGACGGCTGCGTGTTCTGTCGAATCGCGGCGGGGCAAACGCCCGCCGACATCGAGTACGAAGACGAGGCCGTGCTCGCCTTCAAGGACATCTATCCGAAGGCACCGGTGCATCTGCTGATCATCCCGAAGCGCCATATCGAATCGCTGGCTCGGCTCGAGCCCGGCGACGCCGAGCTGGTGGGCCGCTGCGTCCTCGTCGCGCGCGAGCTCGGAGAGCGCGCCGGGTATGCCGAGCGCGGCTATCGGCTGTCGTGCAACTGCGGCCCGGAAGGAGGGCAGGTGGTCTATCACCTGCACTTTCACTTCACGGCGGGCCGGCGGTGATCCAGGTCCGCGGGCTCAGCAAGGACTACGCGGGCGGGGTCAAGGCCCTCGACGACGTCAGCCTCGACGTCGAGCCCGGACAATTCGTGGCCTTGATCGGCCCGAGCGGAGCGGGGAAGTCGAGCCTCTTGCGCTGTCTCAATGGCTTCGTGACCCCGACCGCGGGACGGGTGACGGTGGACGGCGCCGTGGTGACGGGGGCCGGGCGCGAGGAGCTCCGGCGCATCCGGGCCCGCATCGGCTTCGTGTTCCAGCAATTCAACCTGCTCCGCCGCCTCAGCGTGCTGGACAACGTGCTCGTCGGACGGCTCGCGCATGCGTCCGGGTGGAGGTCTGCTCTCGGGTGGTTCGCCGCCTCCGACGTCGCGCGGGCGCGCGCCGCGCTTCACCGCGTCGGGCTCGGGGGCCTGGGAGATCGGCGGGCGGACACGCTGTCGGGGGGCCAGCAGCAGCGCGTCGCCATCGCGCGCGCCCTCGTCCAGGAGCCGCGCACCATCCTGGCCGATGAGCCGATGTCGAGCCTCGATCCCGCGCTCGCCGAGAGCGTGATGGAGCTGCTGCGCGAGATCAACCAGCAGGACGGCATCACCGTGATCACCTCGCTGCACGTGCTCGAGCTGGCGAAGACCTACGGGCGCCGGGTCATCGCGCTGCGCGGGGGTCGCATCGTGCACGACGGCCCGCCGGAAAGCCTCGACGCGGGGGCGAGCGAGCGGATCTTCGGGCGCGCGCAGTGAGCGGCCGTGCGCACTGGCTCGGCTGGGGGGCGATCCTGGTCGTCTTCGTCTGGTCGGCCCGCGCCACAGAAGTGTCGGCCAGCCGCGTCGTCGAGGGGCTGCCCTTCATGCTGGACTTCCTCCGGCGCATGGTGCCTCCGGACTGGTCGGTGCTTCGCCACGCGACCACCGGAGCCATCCAGACCATCGAGATCGCGCTGGTCGGGACGGGCGCGGCGGCGCTGCTCGCCCTGCCGATGGGCTTCGCCGCGGCGCGAAATGCGGCGCCCCCGTGGCTCTTCTATGGCGCCCGCATCGCGCTCAATGTCTTCCGGGGGGTGACACCCTCGTCTACGCCCTCTTCTTCGTGGCCGCCGTCGGCCTCGGGCCGTTCCCCGGCGTGCTGGCCGTGGTCGCGTACACCACGACGGTGCTGGCCAAGCTCTACTCGGAAGCGATCGAGGCCATCGACCCCGGCCCCGTCGAGGCCGTGCGCGCGGCGGGGGCGGGGACGCTCCAGGTGCTGCGCTGGGGCATTCTCCCCCAGCTCATGCCCCAGTTCCTCTCGTTCACGCTCTACCGATTCGAGACCAATATCCGGGCCGCGGCCATCCTCGGCTTCGTCGGGGCGGGCGGCATCGGCTTCTACATCCAGAACTACTTGCGGACGCTCAACTACCCGGCGGCCTCGACCGTGCTGCTCGTCCTGATCGCCCTGGTCATGCTGGTCGACTTCGTGTCCTCGCGCCTGCGCGCGAGGCTCGTCTAGCGCTCCCCGCATGTTGCCGCTGAAAGACGACCTCGTCTCGCGCTCGGCGCCGGTGATGACGGTGAGCATCGTCACGCTGAACGCGCTCGTCTTCCTCTACCAGATGTCGCTCCAGCTCGGCATCTCGCTCGAGGTGGACAATCCCCCCCACGCCCTCGAGACGGCGCAGGCCTTCGTCCTCGAGTTCGGTCTCATCCCGTGCCGGCTGATGGGTCTCTGCGCCTTTCCCGAAGACCAGCCCGCGCCGCTGTTCACCATCTTCTCCTCCATGTTCCTGCACGCCGGGTTCCTGCACGTCGGGGGCAATATGCTCTACCTGTGGATCTTCGGGAAGAATGCCGAGGACACCCTCGGCCATACCCGCTTCACCCTCTTCTACCTGCTCTCCGGCGTGGCGGCGGCCCTCACCCAGGTCTTGGCATCCCCGGCGTCGGAGGTGCCCATGATCGGGGCAAGCGGCGCCGTGTCCGGAGTCCTCGGCGCCTACCTGATTCTGTTCCCGCAGTCGCGCGTGCTCACCCTCGTCATCTTCGGGTTCTTCTGGCGCCTCGTCAGCATCCCGGCCGTCGTCGTGCTGGGGTTCTGGATCGTGCTCCAGGTCCTGAACGGACTCGGCTCCTTCGGGGAGGCAGGGAGCGTGGCCTGGTTCGCCCACATCGGGGGCTTCTTTGCGGGCATGCTCCTGCTCATCGTGATGCGGCCACGGACGCTCGTCCGCCGGTGAACGTTTCCGCGGACGCGAACCTTCTGCTATCCTTCATGATTGTGACCTCCCAGGTAGTCCCCGCCCTCGGCCGAGGGCCAAAGGAGCCGGCGTGAATCGGTCCCCAAGACCTAAGGCAGTGAAATCCCTCGCCGCCGGTCGGCCCAGCAGCGCGGGAGCCGACCGGGTGCCCAGCAAAGCGGCCGGCAAAGCACCCACCAAGGCGCCCATGAGGGCGAAGGAGCGCCTCGATACGATGCTGGTGTCGCGCGGCCTCGCCGAGTCCCGCGAGAAAGCCGCGCGGCTCATCCTGGCCGGCGCGGTCACCGTGGACGGTCAGCGCGTGGACAAAGCGGGGACGCCGGTCGACCCTGCGGCGGCCGTGGCCGTGACGGCCAGTGCCAGGTTCGTGAGCCGAGGGGGCGACAAGCTGGCCCCTGTCCTCGACGGCTTCGCGGTGGCCCCGGCGGGCCGCATCTGCCTCGACGTGGGGGCCTCGACGGGCGGCTTCACCCATTGCCTCCTCGAGCTCGGGGCGAACCGAGTCTATGCGGTGGACGTGGGGCATGGCCAGCTCGACGCGAAGCTGCGCGCCGACGGGCGCGTGGTGGTGATGGAAAAGACCAATGCCCGCCAGCTCTCGCCCACGGCGTTCGTCGATGCCCCCGATCTCGCCACCGTCGACGTGTCGTTCATCTCGCTCGAGAAAGTGCTCCCCGCGATCTTCAACGTGCTGGCGCCGGCAGGCGAGGCGGTCGCCCTGGTCAAGCCGCAGTTCGAGATCGGCAAGGGCCTCGTGGGCAAGGGGGGCGTGGTCCGCGATGCCGCCCATCACCGGTCGGTCCTGAGCCGCGTGGCTCGCTTTGCGGTGCTGCACGGCTGGCATGTGCGGGGCGTGGCCAGCTCGCCGCTCAAGGGGCCCAAGGGCAATCGCGAGTTCTTCCTCTATCTGACCAAGACGGGCCGCACGCTGTCCGACCTCGACGAGCGCATCGCCCGGACGGCTGAGTCCGAGGTCGCATGAAGCGGATCGGCATCGTCGCGAAGACGGATCGGGACGAGGCCAAGGACGTCGTGGCCGGACTGCTCCAGTGGTGCGCCGCCCGCGATTGCGTGCCGGTGCTCGACAAGGAGACGGCCGCCCTGTGTCCCGATGCGGGCGTGCAGACGACACGGAAGCCCGACCTGCCGGGGCAGGTGGATGTCCTGCTCGTCCTCGGCGGTGACGGCACATTGCTCTCGATGGCGCGCCTGGTGGGTGACCTCGGCGTGCCCATCCTCGGGGTCAACCTGGGCGGCCTCGGCTTTCTCGCCGCGCTCACCGTGGACGAGCTCTATCCCGCGCTCGAGTCGCTGCTGCGCGACGAGCTGGTGATCGAGGAGCGCATGATGCTGGTCGCCACGGTGTCCCGCCAGGGCGAGCGCCTCTCCGAGTACGCGGCGCTCAACGACATGGTCATCACCAAGTCGGCGATGAGCCGGATCATCCGCCTGGAAGTGGCCGTCGACGGCGAGCTCGCCACGGGCTACCGGGCCGACGGACTGATCATCTCGACGCCGACCGGCTCGACGGCCTATTGCCTGTCCGCGGGCGGCCCCATCGTCTACCCGACGATGGATGCGGTGGTGCTGACGCCCATCTGCTCGCACACCCTGACGAATCGCCCGATCGTCCTGCCCGCGAGCCTGCGCATCGAGGTGACCCTCGCCACGGACCAGGACGTGATGCTCACCGCGGATGGCCAGGTCGGATTCGCGCTCAAGCCCTGGGACACGGTCGAGATCCGCCGGGCATCGGCCCGGACCCGGCTGCTCCGGCCGCCGCACAAGCACTTCTTCTCGGTGCTGCGCACCAAGCTCAAGTGGGGCGAGCGCTGAGGGGATTTCGGACGGCCTCGGGATCGACCCGTCGAGCACTGGATACAGTTGAGCCGTCTCTCCCTTGGCCGTAGCATGGCGGAATCCACCATGTTGAGAGAGCTCAGGATCCGAAACCTGGCCGTGATCGAGGAGGTCACGGTGCCATTCGCGTCCGGCCTCAACGTGCTCACGGGGGAGACCGGCGCGGGCAAGTCCATTCTGGTCGACGCCATCCTGCTCGTGCTCGGCGCGCGCGCCCACCCCGACCTGATCCGCTCCGGCGAGGATCTGGCCACCGTCCAGGCGGTATTCGACGTCGAAGGCGGGGGCCCGCTGGCCGCCGTGCTCGACGAGGCCGGCCACCCCTCGGGTGAGGGCCAGCTCATCGTGAAGCGGGAGATCTCCCGCGCCGGACGGCACCGGGTCTACGTCAACGACGCGCCGGCGACGGTCGGGCTCCTGGAGCGGCTCGGCGAGCACCTCGTGGAGCTCCACGGCCAGCACGAGCACCAGCGGCTGCTCGAGCCCCAGCGGCAGCTCAGCCTGCTCGACCGCTTCGGCGAGAGCGAGGCGCAGCGAGAGCGTGTGGCGCATCTGGTGGGCACCTGGCGGGACGCGCGGGACCGGCAGGAGCATCTCGAGGAGGAGATGCGAGAGCAGGCGCGGCAGGAGGATCTCTACCGGTTCCAGCTCTCCGAGATCGACGCCGTCGACCCCCGGGACGGGGAGGAAGAGGCGCTGCGCGCCGAGCGCAATCGACTGCAGCACGCCGAGCGCATCGTGGCCGGCCTCGGCGAGGCCATGGCGGCGCTCTACGAGGATGACCGGTCGGTGGCGAGCGGGCTCGGTCGGGCCGGCGCCATCCTGCGGGGCCTTGCGAAGCTCGACCCCGACACGCTGGGACCGACGGAGGCCCTCGACAGCGCCCAGGCGCATCTGGAGGACGCGGTCGACCGTCTCCGGACGCTCCGCAACCGGGCGGTATTCGATCCCGACCGGCTCGAACAGATCGATGCGCGGGTCGAGGCCCTGGGTCTGCTCAAGCGCAAGTACGGCCCGGATGCCGGGGCCATCGCGGCGTACCGGGCCGGAATCGCCCGGGCGCTCGAGCGCATCGAGCGGCGCGACGCGCTGGCGGCCGAGCTCGCGGGCGAGGTCGAGGACGCCGCCGCGGCGGCCGCCGCCGAAGGGCACCTGCTCTCCGAAGCTCGCGACCGGGCGGCGGATCGGCTGGGGCGCCTGGTTCAGAGAGAGGTGCGAGACCTCGGGATGGCGCAATGCCGCGTCCGGGTGGCCCTTCGCCGGGAGCCGGCGGGCGCCGCCGAGCTCGGCTCGGGTGATGGGCCGTGGCGCCTCGGGCCGCGGGGCGCGGAGACCGCGGAGGTGCTGATCTCGGCCAATCCCGGCGAAGACCTCCGGCCCCTCGCCAAGGTCGTCTCCGGTGGCGAGCTGTCGCGCACGATGCTCGCCGTCAAGACCATCCTCGCGGCGGCCGACCAGGTGCCGACGCTGGTGTTCGACGAGGTGGACGCGGGCATCGGGGGGCGGGTGTCGGACGTGGTCGGCCAGAAGCTCCGGCGGACGGCGGCGGGCCGCCAGGTGCTCTGCGTCACCCACCTGGCCCCCATCGCGGCCCACGCCAGCCACCACCTGGTCGTGGACAAGCGCGTGACCCGCGGCGCCACGCGGACCTCCGTCACCGCGCTCGACGAGGCGGGCCGGGTCGAGGAGATCGCGCGCATGCTCGGCGGCGAGCGGGTGACCGAGGCGTCGCGCCGCCACGCGCGCGAGCTTCTCAAGACCGCACGGGCGCAAACCTAGTGCTAGGATAAGAGCGAATGCCATGTTGACGATGATCTTCCGGTCCATCTTCGGCACCAAGCACGAGCGCGATGCCAAGCGGATGCGCCCCGCGGTCGAGGCGATCAATGCCCTCGAGCCCGCGATGCAGGCCCTGTCGGACGTCGAGCTGCGCGGCGTGACCGACGAGCTGCGAAAGCGGCTGGCCGACTCGGGTGATCTCGAGGCGCTCCTGCCCGAGGCCTTCGCCGCGTGCCGGGAAGCGGCGCGGCGGACCGTCCGCATGCGCCACTTCGACGTGCAGCTCATGGGCGGCATGGTGCTGCACGAGGGCAAGATCGCGGAGATGGCGACCGGCGAGGGCAAGACCCTCGTGGCGACCTTGCCCGCCTACTTGAACGCGCTCCCCGGGCTCGGCACGCACGTCGTCACCGTCAACGACTACCTGGCGCGCCGTGACGCCCAGTGGATGGGGCCGATCTACCACGCCCTCGGCCTCTCCGTAGGGGTGATCCAGCACGAGATGCAGTACCTGTACGACCCCTCGTTCGTCTCGCCGGACATCCGGCTCGCCTCGCTCCGGCCGTGCACGCGCCGCGAGGCGTATCACGCGGACATCACCTACGGCACGAACAACGAATTCGGGTTCGACTACCTCCGCGACAACATGCGCTTCAGCCTCGACGAGATGGTCCAGCGCCAGCACCACTACGCGATCGTCGACGAGGTCGACTCGATCCTGATCGACGAGGCGCGCACCCCGCTGATCATCTCCGGGCGGGATCCGAGCGCGGAGAGCCGGGCGCCGATGTACGAGAAGGTCAACCGGATCATCCCCAAGCTCACCCGGGCGGCGACCATCGTCGACGGCAAGCTCTCCGAGGTCGAGGAGCAATCCCAGGGCGACTTCATCGTGGACGAGAAGGCCAAGACCGTCTCGCTCACGGAGCAGGGGACCACGCACAGCGAGCGGCTCCTCGGCATCGAGAACCTCTCCGATCACGGCGATCTGGTGCACTACGTCTACCAGGCCCTCAAGGCGCACCACATCTTCGCCGCGGACGTGGACTACGTCGTCAAGGAAACGGAGGCGGTCGACGAGGCCGGGCGCGTCTCTGTCCGGCCGCAGGTCATCATCGTCGACGAGTTCACCGGGCGGCTCATGCCGGGGCGGCGCTGGTCGGACGGCCTGCACGAGGCGGTCGAGGCCAAGGAAGGCATCAAGATCGCGCCGGAGAACCAGACGCTCGCCACCATCACGCTGCAGAACTACTTCCGGATGTACGACAAGCTGGCGGGCATGACGGGCACGGCGGCGACCGAGGCGGAGGAGTTCGCCAAGATCTACAAGCTCGACGTCACGGTGATCCCGACCAATCGAGACCTCAAGCGCGTCAATCACCCCGATGTCGTCTACAAGACCGGCCGGGAGAAGTTCGACGCGGTCAGCAACGAGATCGCCGAGTGCCACGAGAAAGGCCAGCCCGTGCTCGTGGGCACCGTCTCCATCGAGAAGTCCGAGCAGCTCTCGAAGCTGCTCAAGCGGCGGGGCATTCCGCATCAGGTCCTCAACGCGAAGTACCACGAGCGGGAGGCCGAGATCATCGCCCAGGCGGGGCGCGAGAAGGCGGTGACCATCGCCACCAATATGGCGGGGCGGGGCACCGATATCCTGCTCGGGGGCAATCCCGACTTCCTCGCCAAGGCGCTCCTGTCCAAGAGCGGGCTCGATCCCGCGACGGCGCCCGCCGAAGCGCGCGAGCAGGCCTGGCAACAGGCGAAGAAGACCACCGACCCGGAGCACGACCGCGTGGCCGGGCTGGGCGGGCTGCACATCATCGGCACCGAGCGCCACGAGTCGCGCCGGATCGACAATCAGCTCCGGGGCCGCTCCGGGCGCCAGGGCGACCCCGGCTCCTCGCGCTTCTATCTGTCGCTCGAGGACGACCTCCTGCGGATCTTCGGCTCCGAGCGCATCCAGCGCATCATGGATCGCCTGGGGATGGAGGAGGGCGAGCCCATCGAGCACAAGCTCGTCACCCGCGCGATCGGCACCGCGCAGAAGCGGGTGGAGACGCGGAACTTCGAGATTCGGAAGCACTCTGCTCGAGTACGACGACGTGATGAACAAGCAGCGCGAGATCGTCTACGGCATCCGTCGCCAGTGTCTCGAGGACGAGAACCAAGAGCCGACCGTGCTCGAGTGGATGGGCGAAGTCGTGGCGGCCACCGTCGCGCTCTATGCGCCGGCCGGCGCGCACCCGGAGGACTGGGACTGGGCCGGGCTCAACGAGGCGCTCCACCGGCAGTTCGAACTGCGGCTCGCCCCGGACGTGAAGGACAGCGAGATCCTGTCGCAAGCGGCCCTCGTCGAGCTCGTCACCACCGAGGTCGAGCGCGTGTACCGCGCGCGCGAAGCCGAGATCGGCCCCGAGATGTTCCACCGCCTGGAGCGCTGGATCATGCTCGGGCTCGAGTGGGAGGGCGGCGGCTTCCGCGGGATCAACCAGCTCTGGCGCGAGCATCTGCTCAACATGGATCACCTCAAGGAGGGCATCGGGCTTCGGGGCTACGGCCAGCGCGACCCGCTCACGGAGTACAAGAAGGAAGCCTTCGACATCTTCCAGGAGATGATCGAGCACCTGAAGGAAGTGGTGGTCGAGCAGCTCTTCAAGGTGCGGTCCACGCGGGAGGAAGCGGCTCCGGTCAGGACGGCGCTCGCATCGCCTCCTGTTCGCCAATCGCTCTGGCAGGAGAGTCGAGGCAGCAGTCCCGACTCATCGATGCCGGCGGCGCCCGTCGCCGACCCGCTCCGCCACGCGCGCCGAGCCCCGCACGGCCGACGGCCAGAAGGTCGGCCGCAACGATCTGTGCCCCTGTGGCTCGGGCAAGAAGTACAAGAAGTGCTGCCTCTTGAAAGGTGCCTAGCCTAATCGACATCTAGTGGGCGATCGCCCCTGGCTCCCCTAGCCGTGGGGTTTTTTTTCTTGGCGCCTCGCGGTGGCCGTGTTATCAATAGCACGCGGCCGTCGCTGGCGGCCCGAGCTATGCGGCTCTCGACCATACTCATCCACGGCTTCAAATCCTTCGCCGACAAGGCCGAAGTGCAGGTCTTCCCCGGAGTGACCTGCGTCGTCGGCCCCAATGGGTGCGGCAAGTCCAATGTCGCCGACGCCATCCGCTGGGCGCTCGGGGAGCAAAGCCCGAAGACCCTCCGGGGCCACAAGATGGAGGACGTGATCTTCCACGGCACGTCCTCGCGCAAGTCGATCGGGATGGCCGAGGTGAGCCTCGTCTTCCACAACGACGGGCAGCTCGAGGTCCCGTGGAGCGAGGTCGCGGTGGCCCGCCGGCTCTATCGGACGGGCGAGAGCGAGTACCTGCTGAACCGCAACGTGTGCCGCCTGCGGGACATCCAGGATCTCTTCGCCGGAACGGGCGTCAACCCCAAGGCGTATGCCCTCATGGACCAGGAGCGCCTCAACCACGTGCTCACGGCAAAGCCGTGGGAGCGGCGCGTCTTCATCGAGGAGGCCGCGGGGATCGCGCGCTACAAGCAGCAGCGTGCGGAGACGCAGGGCAAGCTCGAGGCCACGCGCCAGAACCTGACGCGCGTCCGGGACGTGATGGAGGAAGTGCGGCGCCAGCTCGGGTCCATCGAGCGCCAGGCGAGGAAGGCCCGCCAGTACAAGGCGCTGCACCAGGAAAAGCAGGTCCTCGACCTGGCGCTGCTCGCCGCCGACTGGGCCGCGCTCGCCGCGCAGCACGAGGCGCTGACCCGGGAGATGGCGGAGCTGCACGAGATCGAGGAGCGCGAGCGCACGCGCATCGCCGGCCTCAGCGCCCGGCACGCGCTCGAGATGGCGGCCATCCAGGAGACGGAGCACCGGCTCACCGACCTGCGCCAGTCCGTGCAGAAGATTCAGAGCGAGGCCGAGCGCCTGCTCGAGCGGCGGGAGCAGATGGGGGCGCAGATCCGCGATCTGGGCGAGGAGGACGTGCGCCTCGCCGGGGAGATCGGAAGCCTCGGCGACCGGCGCCAGTCGCTCGCGCATGAGCGGGACGGCAAGCTCCACGACTTGGGCGAAGCCCGCGCCCGCCACGCCGATCGCGCGAGCCGGGTGAACGAGATCGAGGCGGATCTTTCGGCCTGCCGCGCCACCCTCCTCGGTCGCCGCGGGCGGCACGAGTCGCTGCGCTCGGAGCAGATGCGCGTGGCCGGAGCGCGCGCCGAGCTGAGCCGGGCGGGCGCCGAGCTGCGAGAGCGGGGCCTGCAGCTCGAGCGACGCCGAGAGCGACTCGTCGACGAGCTGGCCCAGACGCGCGCGGAGTCCGCGAGCCTCGCCGAGGCGCGCGCCCGGCTCGACGTGACGCGGCGGCAAACCGGAGTCCAGCTCTCGCTGCTCACCGCCGAGCTGGGGGACGTGGAGGCCGAGCGGGCGGCCGTGGAGCACCTGCGGGCCGAGGCGCAGGAGTCGGTCGCCGAGCTTCGCGTGAGCGTCGCGGCAAAGGAATCCGCGCTCGAAGCGCTCGATCGGCTGGAGCGGGACCGCGAGGGCTATGGCGCGGGCGTGCGCGCCATCTTCTCCGATGGGGCGACGGCCCAGCTCGCCGGCGTGGTCGGCACCGTGGCCGACTTGCTCGAGGTACCGCCCGGGCTCGAGGTGGCGGTGGAGGCCGTGCTCGGCGACCGCCTGCAGTGGATCGTGGTCGAGCGCTTCGAGCATGCGCGGGCCGCCCTCGGCTACCTCGGCAGCGAGGATGCCGGCGCGGCGACGCTCCTGCCGCTCGAGACGCTGCCGGCTCCGGCCGCGTTGCCCGACGATTCCTCCGAGCTCCACTGGGCGGCCCGGCTCGTGAGCGGGCCCCGCCCCGAGCTCTTGAGCTATCTCCTGGGGCGCGTCGGTCTCGTGCCGCATCTCGACCTGGCCGAGGTGCTCTGGCGACGCAATGGCGTGGTCGCGACCTACGTGACGCCGTCCGGCGAAGTCCTGTCGCCCACCGGCCGGTTGTCGGGCGGTCGCCGGGACAGCGAGCGCCACGGCAATGACCAGTCGATCCTCGGTCGCAAGCGGGCGATCCGCCAATTGGCCGAGGAGCTGGCCGGCCGCCGGCAGGAGGTCGAGGCGGCGGGGCGGCGGCTCGAGGAGCTCGATGCGGCGGTGCGGGACCTCCGGACGCGAGAAGCCATGCTGCGCTCGAGCCGCCAGGCGAAGGAGGCGGCGCGCCTCGCCGACGACAAGGACGTCGAGTCGGCCCAGCGCGAGGAGGAGCGGGTCCGGCGCCATCTCGAGACGCTCGCCGTCGAGAACGAGCAGATCGACGAGGAGCGCGCCGAAGCAGGCGGACGGCTCGCCGAAGTGGAGGTCGAGCTGGGCGCCGCACGAGGGCGCGAGAGCGCGCTCGACCTCGAGCTCGGTGAGCTCAGCGCGGCGCTCGACGCCGACCGCGAGGCGGAGGGCGCCCTGGTGGCCGACGTGACGGCGTGCAGGGTGGAGCTGGCGACGGTCTCCGAGCGCGTGCAGGCCTTGGCAAGAGACATCGATCGGCTGGGAGAGCTCGAGCGCGAGTACGGCGTCCAGCTCGACGAGGCGGTGCGGCGGCGAGCCCAGCTCGCCGAGCGCCGGGAGGAGCTCGGCCGCGAGCGGGAACGGACCGACGCCCTGGCGCGCGAGGCCGCGGCCGAGCGCGATCGCCGCGAGGCCGAAGTCAGCGACGTCGCGGAGACGCACCGCGGTCAGGTGGCCGCCCGCGAGGCCGTCGAGACCGATCTCGGGCAGGCACAGCGCGACCTCAATGCGTTGGTGAGCCGGCTTCACGAGCTCGACCTCAAGGAGACCGAGGGGCGCGTCAGGCGGGAGGAGCTGTTCCAGGAAGCGCGGCGGCGCCATGCGGTGGAGAGCGTCGAGGCCCTGGCCGGCGCGCACGATCCCGGGCGAGACCAGGACGAGATCCGCGCGCGCCACGACGAGCTCGCCGGCAAGCTCGAGGCCATGGGACCCGTGAACCTGGTGGCCGATGAGGAATACCGCGAGCTCGAAGAGCGACTCGACTTCCTGCGCACCCAGCACGACGACGTGGTGGCGTTCGATCAAGGATCTCGAGAAGGCGCTCAAGGGGATGACGCGCACGGCCCAAGAGCGCTTCGAGGAGGCGTTCGCGGAGATCAATCGCCACTTCGCCGGAATCTTCTCCCGCCTCTTCGAGGGCGGGCGCGCGGAGCTGCGCATGGTGCCGCCCGAGGAAGGCGAGGACGATCCGCTCGAGCTGGGCGTCGAGCTGATGGCGCAGCCTCGGGGCAAGCGCTTGCAGGCCGTCACGCTGATGTCGGGCGGGGAAAAGGCGCTCACCGGCCTGGCCTTGCTCTTCGCGATCTTCTACCACCGGCCGAGCCCGTTCTGCGTGCTCGACGAGGTCGACGCGCCGCTCGACGACGCCAATATTCACCGCTTTCTCCGGGTCCTGCGCGAGCTCACCTCGCGGACCCAGTTCATCGTGATCACCCACAACAGGAAGACGATGGACGCCGCCGACGTGCTCTACGGCGTCACCATGGAGGAGCCGGGGTTGAGCCGCCTCGTCTCGGTCAAGTTGACCGAGTCGTAACCTCGCTCACTAGTTGACTTTTCGCCGACAGGCGGCTTAGACTTCGCCTGTATGGCACCGGCGCAAGAGGGCAGTTCGCTCGGAGACCACCTGCGCGCGCTCCGCTCGAGCGCCGGTGGGTCACTCGCCGACATGGCGGTCGCGACGCGAATCAGCGAGCGCTATCTCCGAGCGCTCGAGTCCGATGTGCCGGACGACCTTCCCGCACCGGTCTTCGTCAAGGGATTCATCCGAGCGTATTGCGCGTTTCTCGGCGCGCCCGCGGACGAGGCGCTCGCCCTCTACGATCAGGAGCGCGGTCGTTCCTGCCATGGGGGAATCGCACGCCGTGCGCGCGCGTCCGCGGAAGGGATGGGTCGGCCACCCTCTCGCGATCAGCAGCGCGCTCCTGCTGATCTTCGGCGGCGGCCTCCTCGCGCTGAAGCTCGGCAGCCAGCCGACGCCGACGCGATTGGCGGAGCCCAGGGCGGCGGTCCGAGCGCCGGAGTCGGCACCCGAGATGGCCCCGCCGGCGGCGCCCGCCGTATCCATGCCCCCTTCGGCGGCGGCGCCCGCCATCACGCCAAGCCGGTGTCCCCGAGACGCAGCGGCTCGTCGTCAAGGCCGTGGAGCCGACCTGGATCCGTGTGCAAATCGATGACGGGCGAGTGGTGGAGGAGCTTCTCAAGGCCGGCGCTCAGCGCGAGTGGACGTCGGACAGACGGTTCGTCCTGACCATCGGCAATGCGGGCGGCATCGAGATCGTGCTGAACGGCCGGCCCTTGCCTTCCCTCGGCGCGCGCGGCGCGGTGATCCACCGGCTCTCGCTTCCCGAGCTACCCGGCCAGGGTTCGTGAGCTTCCTCAAGTCCTTCACCGATCGGGTCCGTCAGGGCCTGCGGCGGACCCGCGACCTCCTCGACGATGGGCTCGACGCGGTGCTTGCCGTCGGGCGGCCCGTGGACGAGGCGCTGCTCGAGGAATTGGAGGAGGTGCTGATCGCCGCCGATCTCGGGGCCGCGGCGGCCGGCGCCTTCGTGACGCGCGTGCGCGACGAGATCAAGCGGGGCCGGGCCGTCTCGAGCCAGGACGTGAAGGCGCTCCTGCGCGCCTTCGTCGAGGAGACACTCTCGGCGGCCCCGGCGCCGCTCGACCTCGATGCGAAGCCCACCGTGATCCTCATGCTCGGCGTCAACGGCGCGGGGAAGACGACGAGCACGGGCAAGCTCGCCGCGTCCCTCAAGGCCTCGGGCAAGAGCGTGATGATCGCGGCGGCGGATACCTTCCGCGCCGCCGCCATCGAGCAGCTCGAGGAATGGGGGCGCCGCGCCCAGGTGGAAGTCATCCGCCAGGCCCCGGGCGCCGATCCTTCGGCGGTCGTCTTCGATGCCCTGAAGGCCGCGCATGCGCGCGGCATCGACGTGCTGCTCGTGGACACGGCAGGACGGCTGCACACCAAGACCAACCTGATGGACGAGCTGATCAAGCTGAAGAAGGTCATCGCGCGCCAGGTGCCGGGAGCGCCCCATGAATGCCTCATGGTCATCGAGGCGCCGACCGGCCAGAACGGACTCCAGCAAGCCAAGATGTTCCACGAGGCGGTGGGGCTCACCGGGCTGATTCTGACGAAGCTCGATGGCACCGCCAAGGGCGGCATCGTGATCCCCATCTATCAGGAGCTCGGCGTCCCGATCAAGCTGGTCGGCGTGGGCGAGCAGATCGAGGATCTCCAGCCCTTCGATCCGAAGAGCTTCGCGGGAGCGATCGTGAGCGACCCATGAGCGACGATCAGCCCTTCATGGCGCAGGCCCTCGATCTGGCCCTCCGGGGCCGGGGGCTCACGTCACCCAATCCGGTCGTCGGTGCGCTCGTGGTCGAGGCGGGCGCCGTGGTGGGGCAGGGGTATCACCGGCGTGCGGGGGAAGCGCACGCCGAGGTCCTGGCCCTGGCCGAAGCCGGTCCGCGGGCTCGCGGGGCGACGCTCTACGTCACGCTCGAGCCCTGCAACCATCACGGCCGAACGAAGCCGTGCGTCGAGGCCGTCCTCGCCGCGGGCATCCGGCGGGTCGTGATCGCCGTCGCCGACCCGAACCCGCAGGTGCGCGGCGGTGGAGCCTCGGCGCTCCGCGCGGCCGGCGTCGAGGTCGCCCTGGGCTGTCTCGAGGCCGACGCGCGCGCCGTCAACCGCGCGTTCTTCACCGCGATGGAGCGGCGCCGCCCGCACGTGACGCTCAAGTGGGCCATGACGCTCGACGGCAAGATCGCCGCCTTCGATCGCCGCGCGCGATGGATCACCGGAGAGGCGGCCCGCGAGGAAGCGCACCGGCTGCGGAGCTTCAGCGACGCCGTCGTCGTCGGCATCGGCACCGCGCTCACCGACGACCCCGCCCTCGACGTGAGGCTTCCCACGCCGTGGCCGAGGGAGCCGCTGCGGGTCGTGGTGGACAGCCGGGCGCGGCTTCCCGTGACGGCGCGCCTCATCGGAGCGGGAAGCGCGGCGCGCGCGGTGGTGGCGGTGGCGGACGCCGCGCCCGCCGACCGCGTGGCCGGCTTGGTCTCACGGGGGGTGACGGTGCTGGCCTGCAAGAGCGACCACGGCCGCGTGGACGTGACCGACCTCGCTGCGCGGCTCTTCGCCATGGACGTGATGGCCATGCTGGTGGAAGGAGGCGGGGAGCTTCACGCCTCGTTCGTCGAGGCGAAGCTGGTGGACCGGCTGGCGGTCTTCGTGGCGCCCAGGCTGATCGGCGGCGCCGTGGCGCCCACGGCGGTCGGCGGGCGCGGGCTCGCCTTGCCCGAGGCCCTCCGCCTCGACTCGCCGTCGGTGCGGTCCGTCGGCGACGACTGGCTCATCGAAGGCGACGTCCGTCCTCCGGGCGTCGGAGGCTAGACGCGATGTTCACCGGGCTCGTCGAGGAAGTGGGCGACGTGATCGGGCTCGACGATGCCCGCCTCACGGTGGCGGCTCGGCTCGTCCTCGAAGACAGCGCGCTCGGCGCGAGCATCGCGGTCAACGGCGCGTGCCTCACCGTGGTCGAGCGCGGCGCGGGCCGGCTCGGCTTCGATCTCGGGCCCGAGACCCTCGTCCGCACGGCGCTCGGCGAGCTGGGCGCCGGCGACCGCGTCAACCTCGAGCGGCCCCTGAGGCTCGGCGGCCTCGTGGGGGGCCATCTCGTTCAGGGGCACGTCGACGGCGTCGCCACGGTGACGGCCCTCGTGCGGGACGGAGAGACGGCGCGCCTCCGGGTCGAGTGGCAGGATCCCGCGCTGGCCCGGCTCCTCATTCCGCAGGGGTCGGTGACGGTGGACGGCGTGAGCCTGACCGTGGCCGCGCTCGACGCCACGGGCTTTGAGATCATGCTGATCCCGCACACGCTCGGACAGACGACGCTGGGCGCGCTCAAACCCGGGCGGCGCGTGAACCTCGAAATGGATATGATCGGCAAGTACGTGCAGCGATTCCTGACCCTGGGAGGATCGACCGCGTGAGCTACGGGACCGAGCGGGACTTCGTGGAGATCGAGGAGGCCGTCGAGGAGATCCGCGCCGGGCGCATCCTCGTGGTGGTGGACGACGAGGACCGGGAGAACGAGGGCGACCTCCTGATGGCCGCGGACAAGGTGACGCCGGAGGCCGTCAACTTCATGGCCAAGCACGGGCGCGGCCTGATCTGCATGCCGATGATGGGGGAGCGCCTGGACCAGCTGCAGATCTCCATGATGGTCTCGGACAATACGGCGCCGCTCGGCACGGCCTTCACCGTCAGCGTGGACGCCCGGCGCGGCGTGACGACGGGCACGTCGGCGTTCGACCGCGCCGTCACCGTCCGCACCCTCGTCGACCCCGCCGCGCGCCCGGACGACCTGACGAGACCGGGCCACATCTTCCCGCTGCGCGCGATGCCCGGCGGCGTCCTCCGACGCGCCGGCCACACCGAGGCGGCGGTGGACCTGGCGCGGCTCGCCGGCTGCTCGTCCGCGGGAGTGATCTGCGAGGTGCTCGACGACGAAGGCGGGATGGCCCGGATGCCGGATCTCTTGGCCCTCGCCCGCACCTTCAAGCTCAAGTGCATCACCATCAAGGACCTGATCGAGTACCGCATCCAGAAGGAGAAGCTGGTGCAGCGGGCGGCGACGACGAAGCTCCCGACGGACTTCGGCGAGTTCACCGTGATCGCCTACGAGACGACGGTGGACGACCGCCTGCCGCTGGCCCTCGTGTACGGCGACGTGGCGGGCGATGCGCCCGTGCTCGTCCGGGTGCACTCCGAGTGCCTCACCGGCGACGTGTTCGCCTCGCGCCGGTGCGACTGCGGCTCGCAGCTTCACAAGGCGCTCGCGATCATCGAGGCGGAGGGGCGGGGCGTGCTCGTGTACATGCGCCAGGAAGGGCGCGGCATCGGCCTCTTGAACAAGCTGCGCGCCTACGAGCTTCAAGATCTGGGCAAGGACACGGTCGAGGCCAATCATGCCCTGGGATTCCGCGCCGATCTCCGGCACTACGGCATCGGGGCCCAGATCCTGCTCGACCTCGGGGTGAAGAACCTGCGCATCCTGACGAACAATCCGAAGAAGATCGTCGGGATCGAAGGCTATGGCATCCACGTGGTCGAGCGCGTGCCCCTCGAGGTTCCCGCCACCGAGGCGAACCGGCGCTATCTCGCGACCAAGCGGGACAAGCTCGGCCACCTCTTCACCTCGTTCCCGGACTGACGTGGCCGGCCGCGCTCCCCGCATCGGGCTCCTCCCGGCGCCGCGCGGCGGCGGCTCTCGCGGGCGCTTTGCCGTCGTCGCCGGCCGCTTCAACGAGGCGGTCAGCAAGAAGCTGCTCGACGGCGCCGTGGAGGCCCTCGCCGCCCACGGGGTCTCCGGCCGCGATCTCGAGGTCCACTGGGTGCCCGGATCGTTCGAGCTCGCCCAGGCGGCGCGCGCGCTGGCGGCGACCGGCCGGTTCGCGGCGATCGTCTGCGTGGGCGTGGTCATCAAGGGGGCGACCCCGCACTTCGAGTACGTGTCCGCCGCCGCCGCCCAGGGGATCACCCACGCCGCGCTCGCCACCGGCGTGCCCATCAGCTTCGGTGTCATCACCGCGCTCACGGAAGAGCAAGCCTGGGAGCGGGCAGGGGGCGCCGTCGGCAATCGCGGCGAAGAAGCCGCGCTGGCGTCCATCGAGATGGCCGAATTCGTGCGCGCCATCCCGCCGCGCGGCGGGCGGCGGTCCGCGTCCCGGAGAGGGTAGCCGCCGTGGGCCGGCGCCGGAAGGCCCGCGAGGTGGCGCTCCAGCTCCTGTACCAGCTCGACGTGCAGGGCGAGGGCAATCCCGAGCCGCACCTCGACGAGTTCTGGTCGCGGCATCCCGTCGATCCGGACGCGCGCGAGTTCGCCGAGGGGCTCGTGCGCGGCACCAAGCTGCACGAGGCGAAGATCGACGAGCTCATCTCGCAATACGCCGAGAACTGGGAGCTCGACCGGATGGCGGTGGTCGACCGGAACGTCCTCCGGCAGGGCATCTTCGAGCTCCTCTGGATGGGCGAAGCCCCCGCGAAGGTCGTCATCAACGAGGCCATCGAAGTCGCCAAGAAATTCAGCACGCAGGAATCGAGCCGCTTCATCAACGGCATCCTCGACCGCGTGCACAAAGAGCATCGGCCGCCCAGCTAGTCCCGGTGCCGATCCAAGGCCCGCCATCCGCTACGCCATCCTGTCCGACGTCCACGGCAATCTCGAAGCGCTGACCGCCGTGCTCGCCGACGCCGCCCGCGAGGGCGCCCTCGGGATCGTCTGTCTCGGCGATCTCGTGGGCTACGGCGCCGATCCCATCGCCTGCGTGGAGACGCTCGGCGAGCGCGCGGTCGCCACCGTGGCGGGCAATCACGAGCACGGCGCCCTCGGACTCCTCGATCTCGACTGGTTCAACCCGGTCGCGCGCGCGGCGACCGTCTGGACGCGCGACGCCCTCGACGCGGACCACCGGGCCTACCTCGCGACGCTGCCGCTCCGCGCGGTGATCGAGGAGGCGACCCTGGTGCACGCGAGTCCCCGGAATCCGGACGAGTGGGACTATCTCGTCTCGGAGGAGGAAGGGCTCGAGGTCTTCGGTGACTTCGACACGCGGCTCTGCTTCGTCGGCCACTCGCACTGGCCGGCCGCGTGGTCGCTCGGCTCGAGCGGGCCCGACTACGAGCCGGGTCTGGCCGGTGAGGAGGCGCGCGTCCGGCTCGAGGACGGGCGGCGCTACCTCATCAATGTCGGCAGCGTGGGCCAGCCGCGCGACCGGGATCCGCGCGCGGCCTATGGGCTGTGGGACCGGGACGAGCGGACGGTGACCATACGGCGCGTCGCCTACGACCTGCACGAGGCCGCGCGGAAGATCCTGCGCGCGGGCTTGCCGCGCGCGCTGGCCGATCGGCTCGCCCGTGGCGTCTGACCGGCTCGCGCTGCTCGAGCGCGCCCGGCTGCGTGTCTGCCTCCTCGTGGCCTCGGGCGTGCTCGGCGCGCTGGCCTTCCCCGGCACCGATTGGTCGCTCTTCGCCTGGATCTGGCTCGTCCCGGCGCTGTGCTGTGGCCTGGTGCGGACGCCGCGCGCCGCGCTCGCGGACGGGTGGCTCGCCGGCACCGTGTTCTACCTCGTGCTCCTGCGCTGGCTCGATCACACGTTTCTGCACTTCAGCGCGATCCCGTGGCCGATCACGTGGCTGCCCATCGTCGCGCTCGCCGCGTACTGTGGCCTCTACGTGGCGCTGACCGGGGCGGCCGTGGCCTGGCTGAGGAACCGGATCGGCGCCGCGGCCGCGCTCGGGCTCGTGCCGCCGCTGTGGGTGGCGGGGGAGTGGCTGCGCGGGCACCTGATGGGCGGCTTTCCCTGGGGGCTCCTCGGCTATTCCCAGCACGCCGTCCTGCCGGTGATCCAGATCGCCGAGCTGGCCGGCGTCTACGGCGTGTCGTTCCTGATCGCGCTCGTGAACGCGGCGCTGGCGGCGCTGATCGGCCTGGGCTGGCGTCGCGCCTCTCCCATCATCGCCGTCGCCGGCCTGCTGCTGCGTGGGCTCGCTCGGCTTCGGATGGACCGCGCTCCGACGCCAGGACCAGGCCGCGGGGGAAGCGGTCCAGGTCGGCCTCATCCAGCCGTCGATCGAGCAGACGCTCAAGTGGGATCCTGCCTATCACGCTCGGATCCTCGACACCTACGAGGCCCTGACGCGCGAGGCAGCCAGGTCACGGCCGGCTGTCATCCTCTGGCCGGAGACGGCGACGACCATTTTCCTCCGGGGCGATCCCGCGCTGCTCGCCCGGCTCACCAGGCTCTCCGGCGAGCTCGGCACGCCGCTCTTGATCGGGTCCATCGACCGCGAGGATGGCCCGGCCGGCAAGTTCCTGAACAGCGCGTTTCTGCTGACGGGACAAGGCATTACGGGCAAGTATGATAAGATCCACCTCGTGCCGTTCGGCGAGTACGTGCCGCTCGGCTGGCTGCTCGGCTTCGTGCGCGGCTGGGCGGAGTTCATCTCCGACTTCGGTGTGGGCAAGACGGAGACGGTCTTCCGTCTCGGCGACGACGTCCGGTTCGGGACGGTGATCTGCTACGAGGTCATCTTCCCCGAGCTGTTCCGGGGCTTCGTCGCCCGCGGCGCCGAATTCATGGTCAATATCACGAATGACGCGTGGTTCGGGCGGACGAGCGGGCCCTGGCAGCACCTGGGCATGCTCCCGCTGAGGGCGGTGGAGCATCGCGTGGCGATCGCACGGGCGGCGAATACCGGGATCTCGGCATTCGTCGATCCGAGCGGCCGCATCACGCGCTGGCTGCCGCTCTTCGAGCGCGGTGTGCTCGACGGGCGCGTGAGCCGGCGTCGCGGCTCGACGCTCTACACGCGCTGGGGTGACTGGCTGGCCTATGGCAGTCTCGGCCTGTCGGCACTGGGACTCGGATTCGCACTCTCGAGGAGGTCTGAAGGCACATGCTCGGTGAGCTGAAGCGCCACATCGCCGATCTCGAAAAGCGCCTCGACGACCTCCGGAGCCATCTTTGACCTCCCCGGCAAGGAAGCGCGCCTAGCCGCCATCGACGTCGAGATGTCGGCGCCGAGCTTCTGGGACGACGGCCGAAAGGCCCAGATCCTCGTCCAGGAGCGCGCCGAGATGGGCCGCACGGTCGGGACGCTCAACGACCTCGCTCGCGACGTCGGCGAGGTGCGGCTCCTCTGGGAGATGGCCACCGAGGCGGGAGACGAGAGCCTGTCCGCCGAGATCGAGCAGGGCCTGCAGCGGAGTGCCACCGCGCTCGAAGCCTTCGAGGTGAAGGTGGTGCTCTCCGGACCTCAAGATAGGAAGAACGCGATCCTGTCCATTCACCCGGGCGCGGGAGGCACGGAGTCGCAGGACTGGGCGCAGATGCTCATGCGCATGTACTTGCGCTGGGCGGAGCGCGCCGGCTTCAAGGCCGAGGTCGTCGACCTGCTCGCGGGCGAGGAAGCGGGCATCAAGTCCGCCACCATCGAGATGAGCGGGGAGTATGCCTACGGGTATTTGAAGGGCGAGATCGGCGTCCACCGGCTGATCCGGATCTCCCCCTTCGACGCGTCCAAGCGCCGACACACCTCCTTCGCCTCGGTGGCGGCGATCCCGGAGGTCGAGGACGTCGAGGTGACGGTCAAGGACGACGATCTTCGCGTGGACGTGTACCGATCGTCGGGCCCGGGCGGCCAGGGCGTCAATACCGCCGACTCGGCGGTGCGCATCACGCACCTGCCGAGCGGGATCGTCGTCGCCTGCCAGAACGAGCGCTCCCAGCTCAGGAACCGCGACACGGCCATGCGGATCCTCCGCGCCCGTTTGTTCTCCATCTACGAGAAGAAGCAGAAGGAGGAGCTCGCCGAGCTGACCGGAGAGAAGAAGGACATCGCGTTCGGCAGCCAGATCCGCACGTACACGTTTCATCCGTATCAGATCATCAAGGACCACCGCACCGGGCTCGAGATCGGCAATGTCGAGGCCGTCATGGACGGGGGGATCGACCCGTTCATCCAGGCCTACCTCACGATGGCGCGGTCGGGCGGATAGGCGATGGCCGACAATACGGCGCTCCCCCCCGACGCCAACGAGCAGATCCGCCGGCGGATCGAGAAGCTCGAAGGCTGGCGCGCCCGCGGCGTCCACCCGTTCGGTGGACGGTTTCCGGTCACCCACTGGGGCGGGGAGCTGCAGGGCCGCTTCAAGGACGCGCCGGAGGACGCGCTGACGGGCGCGGGCGCGGTGGCGCTGGCGGGCCGGGTGATGGCGGTCCGCCATCACGGCAAGACGTGCTTCGCGCACCTTCAAGATATGTCGGGCCGCATCCAGCTCTACGCGCGGGCCGACGCCCTCGGCGATGCCTTTGCCGCCTTCATCGACCTCGACGTCGGCGACTTCGTCGGCGTCACCGGCGACCTGTTCCGGACGCGCACGGGTGAGCTGACGGTCGCCGTGAAGCAGTTCGAGTTCCTCGCCAAGTCGCTGCGGCCGCTGCCCGAGAAGTGGCACGGGCTGAAGGATGTCGAGACACGCTATCGGCGGCGGTACGTGGACCTCACCGTGAACCCCCAGGTGCGCGAGACCTTCCTCGTCCGGAGCCGCCTCATCGCCGCCCTGCGTGCCTTCTTCGACGCGCGCGGCTTCCTCGAGGTGGAGACGCCGATGATGCAGCCGATCCCCGGAGGGGCGACGGCCAAGCCGTTCAAGACGCACCACAATGCGCTCGACATGCCCCTCTACCTGCGCGTCGCGCCCGAGCTGTACTTGAAGCGCCTGGTGGTCGGCGGCCTCGATCGCGTCTACGAGATCAACCGCAACTTCCGGAACGAGGGCATCTCGACCCAGCACAACCCCGAGTTCACGATGGTCGAGTTCTATCAGGCGTATGCGGACTACAACGACCTGATGGAGCTGACCGAGGAGCTCTTCGTCCACCTGGCCCAGACCGTCCTCGGGCGCTCGGAGATCGTCTGCCAGGGCGAGACCATCACGCTCACCCCGCCATGGCTGCGGCTGCCGTTCTTCAGCGCGCTGTCGCGGGCGGTCGGCGTGACCGTGTCGCCCGATACCGACGCCAAGACACTGGCGGACGCCGCGGTGCGCGCGGCGGGAGATGCCGGTGCGCCGGTGCAGGCGACGCTCGCGCACATGGGCACGACCGGGGACCGGGTCGGGCTCTGGAAGGAGATCTTCGACACCCTGGTCGAGCCGACCCTGATCCAGCCCACCTTCGTCACCGATTTTCCGATCGAGCTGTCGCCGTTGTCCAAGCGCAAGCGCGACGACCCGCGCCTCGTCGACCGCTTCGAGCTCTTCGTCTGCCGGAGGGAGCTCGCCAATGCCTACTCCGAGCTGAACGACCCGATCGACCAGCGGCAGCGATTCGAGGACCAGGCGGCTCAGCGAGAGCGGGGAGACGAGGAGGCCCACTGGATGGACGAGGACTACGTCCGCGCCCTCGAGTACGGCATGCCGCCCACCGCGGGCGAGGGGATCGGGATCGACCGGCTGACGATGCTCTTCACGGACTCCCCGTCGATCCGTGACGTCATTCTCTTCCCCCTCCTGCGGCTCGAGCGCGGGCCGGCCGACGCGGACGAGGAGGGCGGATGAAGGGGCGCGGCCTCCCGTTCGAGCTGCTTTTGGGCCTGCGCTACCTCCGAGCGCGCGGCCACCGCGCCAATCTCTCCCTCTTCGTGTGGATCGGCGTGGGCGGTGTCTTCCTCGGCGTGAGCGCCCTCATCGTCGTGCTCGCCGTCATGACCGGCTTCCAGGACGGCATCCGGGACAAGATCATCTCCGCCAACCCCCATATCCTGGTCGTGGAGGCCGGCGGCCGCGGCGTCGCCAATGCCGCCGCGCTGACCGCTCGACTCGATCCCATCAAGGGCGTGAAGTCGGCGACGCCCTTCGTCTTGCAGCAGGCGCTGTTCACGGCGCAAGGCGGCGCCGCGACCGGCGGCCTCCTGCGCGGGGTGGACTTGGCCTCGCCCTCGGTCCGCCGGGCGATCACGGGGGAGATCAGGCTCGGCAGCCTCGATCCGTTGGTCAAGCCGGACGGCAGGCCGGCGGTGCTCCTCGGCCGAGAGCTGGCCCGGAGCCTGGGAGTCGTGCCGGGAGAGTTCGTGACGGTGATCTCCCCCCAGGGGGCGATGACCGCGGTGGGCCTCGTCCCCAAGATGCGGCGGTTCGAGGTGGCCGGCCTCGTCGAGCTCGGGATGTACGAATACGATTCCTCGCTCGCCTATACGTCGCTCGCCGCCGCCCAGGAGTTCGCCGGCCTCGGTGACCGGGTGACCGGGATCGAGGTGAAGCTCGATGATCCGTGGCAGGCGCGGGTCGTGTCGCAACGCCTGACCGGTCTGCTCGCCGGGCCGTACTGGGTGCGCGACTGGATGGACATGAACAAGAATCTCTTCGCCGCGCTCCAGCTCGAGAAGCTGGCGCTCTTCATCATCGTGACGATCATCGTCCTGGTCGCCGCCTTCGCCATCGTCGGCCACCTCGTGCTGCTGGTGGCCGAGAAGCGGAAAGAGATCGGGATCCTCAAGGCGATGGGGGCGAGCGCGGGCAGCATCGGGGGGATCTTCCTCGTGGCCGGCATGGTGATCTGCGTGGTGGGGACGGCCGCGGGGAGCGCCCTGGGCCTGCTCCTGATCTGGGTGCAGAACACCTATCGGATCATCCGCCTCGCGGGCGACGTCTACCAGATCAGCTATCTGCCCATGAAGCTCACGGGGACCGACTTCGCGCTGGTGGTCGGCGCAACCCTCGTGATCTCCTTCCTCGCGACGCTGTCGCCCGCCCGGCGGGCGGCCCGCCTCGACCCGGTCGAGGTCTTGCGCTATGAGTGAGCCGCTGCTCGTCGCCACCGATCTCGAGCGCGAGTACCGAATCGGTCCGGAGCCGGTGCGCGTCCTGAAGGGGGCGAGCCTCACCGTCAATGTGGGCGAGACGGTGGCCGTCATCGGCGCCTCGGGCGTCGGCAAGTCGACCCTGCTCCACATTCTCGGCACCCTCGATCGGCCCACGAGCGGGCGCGTGCTCTTCGCGGGCGAGAACGTCTTCGCGCGGTCCGAGGCGGGGCTCGCGCGGCTGCGCCGGTCGGAGGTCGGCTTCGTCTTCCAGTTCTACAACCTCCTCGGCGAGATGACCGCGCTCGAAAACGCCATGCTCCCCGCCCTGATTCAGCGGGTCCCGGCCGATGAGGCGCGCGAGCGGGCGAGCGTGGCCCTCGGCGAGGTCGGCCTCTCCGATCGCCTCGGTCATCGCCCGGGCGAGCTGTCGGGCGGGGAACAGCAGCGGGTGGCCATTGCGCGGGCGCTCGTCGGGGCGCCGCGATTGATCCTCGCCGACGAGCCCACGGGCAATCTCGACCCCAAGACGAGCGAGGTCATCTGGGACCTGTTCCTGAGGCTGGGCGCGGAGCGCGGATTGGCCCTGGTCATCGCCACCCACAATCACGAGCTCGCGCGCCGAGCCGACCGCGGCTATCGGCTCGTGGACGGGCGCGCCCTCGCCTGGCCCTAAGGTACTAGAGCGAGAGAAGAAAACCCTATGTCGGCTCTGCGGGCAGGGGTATACTCACAACAGGCAAAGACCTAAGAAAACCAACCGATTCCCAATACAAGGGAGCGAGGTTACCCAGTGTTCGAACGATTCACTGAGCGGGCGCGCAGGGTCATCATCTTGGCCAGGGAAGAGGCGGGCCGTTTCCGCCACGACTTCGTCGGAACCGAGCATATCCTGCTCGGGCTGATCAGGGACGGGGAGGGCATCGCGACCGCGGTGCTCCAGCGGCTCGGGCTCAAGCTCGAAACCGTCAAGGCGGAAGTCGAGCGGGCCTTGGCCGGATTCCCCAAGACGCTGACCTTCGGTGAAGTGCCGTTCACGCCCCAGGCCAAGCGTGTCCTCGAGCTCAGCATCGAGGAGGCGCGCCAGCTCGGCCACAACTACATCGGCACCGAGCACCTGCTGCTCGGCCTCATGAAGGAAGGGCAGTCGATCGCCGCCAAGATCCTCGAGTCCCTCGGAGCGCGGCTCGACGAGGTGCGCCAGGAGACGCTGGCCCTGCTTGGCGACCAGTACTACCCCCGGCCCAAGAAGCGGTCCCAGACCCCCGTGCTCGACGAATTCGCGCGCGATCTGACGCAGCTCGCGCGCGAGAGCAAGCTCGACCCCGTGATCGGCCGCGAGACCGAGATCGAGCGGGTGATCCAGATCCTCGCCCGCCGCACGAAGAACAACCCGGTGCTGATCGGGGAGCCCGGTGTCGGCAAGACGGCCATCGTCGAGGGGCTGGCCCAGCGCATCGTGGGCCATGAGGTCCCGGATGTGCTCGCCCAGAAGCGGCTGCTCCAGCTCGACCTCGGTGCGCTCGTGGCGGGGACGAAGTACCGCGGCCAATTCGAAGAGCGCCTCAAGGCCGTGATGAAGGAGATCCGGCAGTCGGAGAACGTCGTGCTCTTCCTCGATGAGCTGCACACGCTCATCGGTGCGGGCGCGGCGGAGGGGGCCATCGACGCCTCGAACATGCTCAAGCCGGCGCTGTCGCGCGGCGAGATCCAGACGATCGGAGCCACGACGCTCGACGAGTACCGGAAGTACATCGAGAAGGACGGAGCGCTCGAGCGCCGCTTCCAGCCGGTCATCGTGCGGGCGCCGTCCGTGGCCGAGTCCGTCGAGATCATCAAGGGCCTCCGGCACAAATACGAGGCGCACCATCGGGTCAAGATCACCGACCAGGCGATCGACGCCGCCGTCAAGCTCGCCGATCGGTACATCACCGATCGCCAGCTCCCCGACAAGGCCATCGACGTCATCGACGAGGCCTCCTCCCGCACCCGGCTCATGGCCCTGACCCCGCCTCCCGAGATCAAGGAGCTGGGCAAGGAAGTCGAGCGCGTCGTGCGCGAGAAGGACATGTACCTCGAGGCGCAGGAATTCGAGAAGGCGGCGTCCCTTCGCGAGAAGGAGAAGCTGCTTCGCAGCCGCGACGAGGAGATGAAGCGGGAGTGGGACAAGCGCAAGGGCAAGGGTCCCCAGACCGTCGGCGAAGAGGACATCGAGTACATCGTGGCGCGCTGGACGGGCATCCCGCTGTCGAAGCTCGAGGAGAAGGAAGCGGCCAAGCTCGCCCGGATGGAGGACGCGCTCCACGGCCGCATCGTCGGCCAGCGCGACGCGGTCACCGCCGTGTCCCGCGCGATCCGGCGCTCGCGGGCGGGCCTCAAGGACGGCCGGCGGCCCGTGGGCTCGTTCATCTTCCTGGGTCCGACCGGCGTCGGCAAGACCGAGCTGGCGCGCGCGCTCGCGGAGTATCTGTTCGGGGACGAGAATGCCCTGATCCGGGTCGACATGTCGGAGTACATGGAGAAGTTCTCCGTGTCGCGGCTCCTCGGCGCCCCGCCGGGCTATGTCGGATACGAAGAGGGCGGCTATCTCACCGAGAAGGTGCGGCGGCGCCCGTATTCGGTGGTGCTCTTCGACGAGATCGAGAAGGCGCATCCCGACGTCTTCAACATGCTCCTGCAGGTGCTCGATGACGGCCGCCTCACCGATTCCGTCGGCCACGTCGTGGACTTCAAGAACAGCATCCTGATCATGACCTCGAATCTCGGCACCAGCTTCATCGGGAAGCGGACGGCCCCCGGATTCCTTGCCGAGGGCGACGATGCCAGCCACGATCGCATGAAGGACAAGGTGCTCGAGGAGCTGAAGCGCGCGTTCCGGCCGGAATTCATCAACCGGATCGACGATATCATCGTGTTCCACTCGCTGAGCAAAGCAGGACATCACGGCCATCGTCCGGATGATGGTCACGCGCATCAATGCCCAGCTTGCGGACAAGAGCATCCGCATCGAGCCGACGGAAGCGGCGCTCGAGCTCCTGGTCCACAAGGGCTTCGATGCGACCTACGGAGCCCGTCAGCTCCGCCGGACGCTCCAGAAGCACGTCGAGGATCCGCTTGCCGAGGCGATCGTCCGAGGGCAGTTTGGTGACGGCGCGAGGATCGAGGTCGATGCCGAAGGGGAGAACTTCGTCTTCCGGGCGATTGAGACGGCGGAGCCTCCGCTCGCGTTGGCGGAGCACTGATCGGCGGTACGCAGAGCACAGGCGCAAGGGTCAGCCCATTTCGTGAGCGCCGGGAGAGCGTTTCTCTCCATTTTTTTTGCCCTCCTGCCACTGACGGCGGGCGTGGCGGCGGCGCAAGCGCCACCAACCCCGGCGCCGCCGGGACCCGCGCCGGTCATCAAAGACGTCGTGGTGCAAGGGAATCGGCGGGTCCAGGAAGCGGTGATCCTCGGCCGCGTCAGCGCCAAGGCCGGCGCGCCGTTTCAACCTTCCCGCCTCGCTGAGGACGTGCGCGCCATCTTTGCGCTCGGCTTCTTCGACGACGTGCAGCTCAAGGTCGAGGACTTCGAGGGGGGCGTGAAGGTCACCTTCGTCGTGGTCGAGCGGCCGTTCGTGCGCGACATCGTCTTCAGCGGCAACAAGAAGCTCGACACCGCCACACTGACCGAGAAGATCGACCTGAAGCTGGGCAGTGTCTACAATCCCGTCGAGGTCAACCGCGCCGCCGAGAAGCTCAAGGAGGCGTACGAGCAGGAGGGCTACTTCGAGGTCGTGGTGACCCCCGAGACCGAGAAGCTGCCCGATGGCGACGTGACGGTGGTCTTCAAGATTGCGGAGGGACGCAAGATCACGATCGACCGGGTCGTGATCGAGGGCGCCCACGGGGTTCCGGCGAAAGAGATCAAGGCGGCCATGGCCACGCAGGAGCGCGACTACTACGTCCTGCCCGGGACCGTGCAGCGCCAAAAGCTGGACGAAGACGTCGAGCGCATCGTCGCCCTGTACAACGACTACGGCTATATCCAGGCGCGCGTGGAGTCCTCCGGCGTCCAGATCGACCGGGCGAACGCGCAGGCGGTCATCCGCGTCGTCGTCGTGGAAGGGCCGCAGTTCAAGGTCGGCGGGGTCGACGTGACGGGGACGGCCGTCCTGCCCGTCGAGGAGATCAAGCGGCGCATCAAGCTCGCTCCCGGCGATGTGTTCTCCCGGAGCAAGCTGCGCGACAGCACCAAGGCCATCACCGACCTGTACAGCGCCATCGGGCGGGCATCGGCCGACGCCATCCCCGAGATCGTGCAGGACAATCCGAACCGCAAGGTCAATATCACGTTCGACATCAGCGAGGGCCCGGAGGTCTTCGTCGACCGGATCAATATCACCGGCAATAGCCGGAGCCAGGAGAAGATCCTCCGGCGGGAGGTCCCCATGGCCGAGGGCGATCTCTTCACGAGCCAGAAGCTCGCGCGGGCGCGGCAGCGGCTCGTGAACCTGAACTACTTCGAGACGGTCAACGCCACGACGGCCCCCGGCCCCACCAAGGACAAGATCATCGTGAACATCGACGTCGTGGAGAAGCCCACCGGCCTCTTCTCCGTCGGCGGCGGGTACAGCTCCCAGGACAGCTTCATCGGCACCGTCGACCTCTCCCAGCGCAACTTCCTCGGCCGGGGCTGGGAAGTGTTCATCCGGCTGCGCGGTGGCGCGCAGACCCAGCAGGGGCAGATCGGCTTCACCGAGCCCTGGCTCTTCGACCGGCCCCTGTCCGCGGGCTTCGATCTCTTCAACAACCGGCGCATCTTCCACGGACTACACCGTGAACTCGCTCGGCGGCGACATCCGCTTCGGCCACCCGACTCGGGGAGTACTCGCGCGATCAACCTGCATCTACCGGGCGAGCCAGGACCGATCAGCGACGTGCCCGCGAACGCGAGCAGCGAACCCTGCTCGATCAGGAGGGCATCCACCTACACGTCCCTCGATCGGCGTCTCCCTCAGCCGAGATACCCGCGACAGCGTGTTCGAGCCGACCCGCGGAAGCAACTCGAGCTTCGGGGTCGACTTCGCGGGCATTGGCTTCGGCGACGCAGTGGTTCCGGGTGTCTGCGTCCACGTCGTACTTCCACCCGACGCCGTGGCTCAATCACGTGATCGGCGTTCGCGTCAGCGGCGGCTACTCGCTCGGATGGGGCAATGACCCCGTGCCCTTGTTCGAGCGGTTCTTTCTCGGCGGGGCCAACTCCATCCGCAGCTTCAAGGCCCAGGAGATATCGCCCGTGGATTCGACCGGGACGCGGATCGGCGGCAATATCCAGCTCCTCGGCAATATCGAGTACACCGTTCCGCTGTTCTTCGGCATCCGGGTCGCGGCCTTCTACGACGTCGGCAATGTCTGGGGCCCGGACATCGCCGATAGGCTCAAGTTCGACATCACCGATCTGAAGCAGGCCATCGGGCTCGGGGTCCGCTGGGTATCTCCCTTCGGGCCGATCCGCGTCGACTACGGCGTGAACCCGAATCCGAAGAAGGGCGAGGAGTTCGGCGCCTTCAGCTTCTCCGTGGGATCGGCATTTTAGCGGACGGCGCTCGGAACAATGCGGGCACGTGTGCAGCAGAGGAGGGAGTGCAAGGAATGAAGCGGATAGGGGCGGTGATCGGGATCGCGCTGATCGCGGTGGGCGGTGCCGTGGCGACGTGGGTGGGGGTGACGACGACCTCGGCGCAAACGGCGCCGGCACCGGCGCCGGTGCGCGTGGGGTTCGTGGATATCCAGCGGGTGCTCGCGCGCTCGTCCGCGGGCGTGGCCGCGCGCGAGCAGCTCGAGAAGGAGAAGGCGGCCATGCAGCGCCAGGTGGATGCCCAGCGCGGTGACATCGAGAAGCTGCGCGATGAGCTCGAGAAGAAGGGCCAGCTTCTCTCCGCCGACGCCCGGCGGGAGAAGCAGGAGCAGCTCGAGCGCAAGGTGCGGGATGCCCGCCGGCTCGTCGACGACCTGCAGGGGACGCTGCAGAAGAAGGAGGAGGCGCTCCTCGCCAAGGTTCTCCAGGACGTCAGCGGGCTGATTCAGAAGGTCAGCAAGGATCGGGGGTACGGGCTCGTGCTCGAGCGCCAGCGCTCGTCCATCTTGTATGCCACGCCGGAATCCGATCTCACCGACGACGTCCTCCGCGCCTACGACGACGAGACCAAGAAGGCCGCCGGCAAGAAGTAGGCGGCGGGAGCGATCCGGATGATTCACCCAAGCGCCGTCATCGATCCGCGCGCCGAGCTCGCGGCCAACGTGAGCGTCGCGCCGTACTCGGTGATCGGGCCGGACGTGCGCATCGGCGACGGGACGGAGATCGGCGCCCACGTGGTGCTCGAAGGACGGGTGGCGATCGGCGCGCGCTGCCGGATCGGGCATGGCGCGGTGATCGGCGGCGTCCCGCAGGACTTCAAGTACCGCGAGGGCATGCCCGGTCGGCGTGAGGATCGGCGACGAGACCGTGATCCGCGAGCACGTGACCATTCACCGGGCGACGCGCGAGGGCATGGACACGCGCGTCGGCGATCACTGCCTCGTGATGGCGACGAGCCACATCGCCCATGACTGCGTCGTGGGCAACCATGTCATCCTGATCAACTATGCGGGACTCACCGGACACGTCGTCGTCGAGGACCGGGCCACCGTGGGGGGCCTGACCGGCGTCGCGCCCCTTCGCTCGCATCGGCGCGTTCGCCTACGTCGGCGGCTGCTCGAAGGTGAACCAGGACGTCCCGCCGTTCGTGATGGCGGTGGGGACGCCCGCCACCGCGCGCGCCGTCAACGTGATCGGCATGCGCCGCGCCGGGATCGATGCCGCCTCGCGCCGGGCGGTGCAGTCCGCGTTCCGCATCCTGTACCGCTCCGGCCTGGCGCCGGCCACGGCGTTGCCGCGCGTCAAGGCGGAGCTGGGGCAGCATCCGCTCGTGGCCCAGCTCATCGCGTTCATCGAGGCGTCCAAGCTCGGTGTCATATCGCGGGTCCGCCGCCGAGGCCCCGCCGAGATCGAGGAGACCATCCTGTGACCCCGCCGACCGACGCGCGCATCCGCGGCGCCGTCGTCGGCGCGGGGCACATGGGGCAGTACCATATCCTTGCGCTGGCCGAGCTCTGGGGCGTGGATCTCGTCGGCGTCGTCGACACGGATCTCGCCAAGGCACGGCGCGTCGCCGCTCCGTACGGCGTCCCCGCGTTCGCGAGCCACCGGGAGCTCGCGGGCCTCATCGACTTCGCGACGGTCGCCGTGCCGACCGATCGCCACTTCGAGACGGCGCGCGACCTGCTCGAGGCGGGGGTGCACGTGCTCGTCGAGAAGCCCATGACGGCGACCCTCGAGGAGGCCAAGGAGCTGTTCCGCATCGCGCGCCAGGCCAACCGGGTGCTCCACGTCGGGCACGTGGAGCGCTTCAACGGGGCCGTCCAGGAGCTGAGGAAGATCGTCGAGCGGCCCATCCTCATCGAGTCGCGGCGCCTCGGGCCCTTCATGCCGCGCGTCCAGCACGACTCCGTGGTCATGGACCTCATGATCCACGACATCGACATCGCGCTCGGCCTCGTGGACAGCGAGCCGAGGAAGATCACCGCGGTGGGCGCCTCCGTGCACTCGCGGGTCACCGACGTCGCCAATGTGCAGATCGTCTTCGAGAGCGGCACCATCGCCACCATCACGGCGAGCCGCGCCACCGAGGAGAAGATCCGCACGCTCGCCATCACGCAGCCCGACGCGTACATCGTCCTCGACTACTCGCATCAGGACATCCAGATCCATCGCCGCGCCGCGCAGGAGTACACGCTCAATCGCGAGTCCATCCGCTACCGCCAGGCGTCCTTCGTCGAGCACCTCCTCGTCCACAAGGACAATCCGCTCAAGCTCGAGCTTCGCCACCTCATCGGCGCCGTCCGCGCCGCGCAGGCCACCGGCCAGGTCGAGCTGCCCGAGGCGGAGGATCTGCGGTCGCTCGCCGTCTCGCTCGAGATCGAGCGCATGATCCGGGAGGGGCGAGGGGAAACCGCCTGGTCGGGCGATCTTCCGTGGAGCGTTCCCTCGCCCTGATGGCGGGGGCCGGGGTCCTCCCCGGCCGCGCGGCCGCCGAAGCCCGGCGTCAGGGGTGGCGGGTGGTGGCCTTTGCCTTCGAGGAGGCGCCGGGCCTCGCCGCGGCGGCCGACGTCGTCGTGCCCGCCGCGATCGGCGATATCCAGGCCGTGGTCATGCGGCTCTACGGCGAGCGCCCGCAGGCCGCGCTGTTCGTCGGCAAGTTCTGGAAGCAGCGGGCCTTCGAGGAGGCGGAGCGCGCGGACCAGGCCGCGCGGCGCCTCGCGGGCGGGGGGCTTTCCGACGCCGCGCTCGCCCAGATGGTGGTGACGACCCTCGAGGGGATGGGCATCGAAGTGCTCGATCAGCGGGGCTTTCTCGCCCCGTCGATGGCGCCGCCGGGCGTCCTGACGGTGCGCGCGCCCACCGTAGAGGAGTGGGCGGAGATCCGGAGCGGCGCCACGCTGGCGCGCCATCTGGCGGAGCACGGCATCGGCCAGACGGTCGTGCGGTGCTTTGGCGTCACGGTGGCCGTCGAGGCCATCGAGGGCACCGACGAGGCGATCCGGCGGGGCGCGCGGCTGTCGGGGCCGGGGGCCGTCGTGGTCAAGGGAGTCGCGCTCTCCCACGACTACCGCTTCGATATCCCGGCGATCGGCCCCACCACGGTCGACGCGATGGCCGAGGGGGGCGTGACGGCCCTCGCGGTGGAAGCGGGGCGCGTGCTCCTCGTCGATCGAGAGGACCTGGTCCGCCGGGCGGATGCCGCGGGCATCGCGGTGGTGGGCATCGATGAGCCCTGAGCCCTCGATCCTCCTCTCCGCGGGCGAGGCCTCGGGCGACCTGCACGGGGCGACCCTGTGCCGCGCCCTTCGCGAGATC
Source organism: uncultured Candidatus Rokubacteria bacterium (assembly GCA_963840495.1). Classification (GTDB taxonomy): domain Bacteria; phylum Methylomirabilota; class Methylomirabilia; order Rokubacteriales; family CSP1-6; genus CAWIZN01. Next base: position 60,107 of record CAWIZN010000011.1, on the reverse strand, counting down.
CATCCCGGCGTGCGCCTCATCGGGATGGGCGGGCCGCGGATGGCCGCCGCGGGCATGGAGCTCGTCGCCGACGTGAGCGGCCATGCCGTGGTCGGCACGAGCGAAGCGCTCGGCCGTATCCCTCGGCTGTACCGCGCCTACCGGCTGCTCAAGGCCCGGCTCATCGAGGAGCGGCCGCGCGCGCTCGTCGTGATCGATTTTCCGGAGTTCAACCTGAGGCTGGCGCGCATCGCCCGCCGTGCCGGCGTGCCCGTCGTCTACTTCATCCCGCCCCAGCTCTGGGCGTGGCGGCGCGGCCGTATCCGGCAGATGGCCCGCCGCGTGAGTCGAGTGCTCGCCGTCCTGCCGTTCGAGGAGAAGCTCTACCGGGACGCCGGCGTGCCCGTCGACTTCGTGGGGCATCCATTGCTCGACGTGCTGCCGCTCGACCTCGACCGCGCCGAGGCGCGGCGCCGCCTCGGCGTCGATCCCGGCGAGTCGGTGATCGGCCTCCTGCCGGGGAGCCGCCGGGAGGAGGTGGAGCGCCTCCTGCCGCCGATGCTCGTCGCCGCCAAGCGCCTCTCCGCCGCCGGCGTGGCGCGGCGGTTCGCGCTCGGCCTGGCGCCCACCGTGGACGCGGCCGCCGTCGGCCGGCTCGTCAAGGCCGCGGTCGACGAGGGCGGCCCTCGCGTCGACGTCTTCGAGCGGCGGACCTACGAGGTCATGGCCGCCGCCGACGTCGTGCTCATCTCGTCCGGCACCGCCACCCTCGAGGCGGCGCTCCTCGGCGCGCCGATGGTCGTCTGCTACCGCGTCTCGCGGGTCACGGAGGCCGTGGTGCGGCTCTTGGTCAAGGTGCGCTGGTGCAGCCTGCCGAACCTGATCGCGAACCGCGGGGTCGTGCCCGAGGTGCTCCAGGACGAGCTCACCGGCCAGCGGCTCGCCGCCGAAGCGCTGCGCCTGATCGAGGACCCTGCCGCGGCGGGCGCCCAGCGCGCCGCCTTCGAGCAAGTCCGGGCCCAGCTCGGCGCGCCCGGCGTCGGCCGGAGAGCGGCGCAGGCGGTGATCGAGACGGCGCGCCTCGGCGTGCCGGTCCCTCGTGCGTGAGCGCCGTCGATGCCGCGCACTCCTTCGTCCCCTCGTGCTCGCCTGGGCGCCCGCGGTCGTCGCGTGGGGCGTCCGCCTGCTCGGGCTGACGCTCTCGATCCGGCGGGACGAGCGCGCGGTCGAGCCGCTCTGGCAGGCCGGAGCGCCGGTGATCTACGCGGTCTGGCACGGCCAAATCTTACTGTTGCCGCTCCTGTACGGCCGCCGCGCCGTGTGCGTGCTCGCCAGCCGCTCGCGCGACGGCGAGCTGGTCACGCGCTATATCGGGCGGTTCGGGATCGAGGCGGTGCGCGGCTCGTCGAGCCGCGGCGGCGCCGCGGCGCTCCGGCACCTCGCGCGATGGCTCGAAGCAGGGGCGTGAGGTCGTGGTCGTGCCGGACGGGCCGCGAGGTCCGGCGGAGGTGGTGAAGCCCGGTATCGTGGGCCTCGCGCGCCTGAGCGGGGCGGCCATCGTGCCCGTCGCCGTCGGGGCGTCGTCGGAGTGGCGGCTCGGCTCCTGGGACGGCTTCCGCATTCCCCGGCCGTTTGCCCGCTGCGTGGCCCGCTTCGGCGAGCCGATCCACGTGCCCCGGGTCGTCGATCGCCGCGCGGAGGAAGCGGCGCGCGGGGAGATCGAGGCGGCCCTGCGCGCGCTGTCCTCATCAGTGGACCATGAGGCCCGCGGCTGATGTACGCTCTGTATTCGGCGATGCTGGCGCTGGCGCTTGCGGCATACTCTCCGTTCTTCTTTCTTCGCCGTTTCGGGCGAGGAGGCTACCGGCATGACTTCGGGCAGCGGCTCGGCCGGATCGAGCCGGGGTTGCCCGCGGAGCCGCGCTGCTGGATCCACGCCGTCTCGGTGGGCGAGGCGGCGGCAGCCGCGCCGCTCGTCCGGGGCATCCGAGGGCGCTGGCCCGCCCTGGGCATCGTCGTCACCACCGTCACGCCGACCGGCGCCCGCATCGTGGCGGGAGAGCTGGGCGCGGTCGCGACGCACCGGTATTTCCCGATCGACCTGCCGGGTCCCGTGCGCCGCGCCCTCGGCGCGGTGCGGCCGCGCTTCTTCGTCGGGATGGAGACGGAGCTCTGGCCGAACTTCCTGCGCGCCCTGGCATCCCGCGGCGTGCCGAGCATGATCGCCAATGGCCGCATCTCGGACCGGTCCTTCAAGCGCTATCGGCTGGTGCGGCCCCTCGTGGCGAGGATGCTCGCGCGCATCACCGTCTTCGCCATGCAGTCCGAGGAGGATGCGCGCCGCATCATCGCCCTCGGGGCGCCGGCCGAGCGCGTCGTGGTGACGGGCAATCTCAAGACCGACCTCGTGCCGGCGCCGTCGAGCACGGACTGGCAGGCGCTCCTCGGCCTCGGGCCGGACGATCTCCTGTGGATCGCGGGCAGCACCCACCGCGGCGAGGAAGCCGCGGTGCTCGACGTCTTCGAGCGCCTGCGTCCGCAGTTCCCCGCGCTCCGGCTCGTCCTCGCTCCGCGCCACCCGGAGCGCGCCGCGGAGGTCGAGCGGCTGGTCGCCGAGCGCGGGCTCCGGCCGGTCCGGCGCACCGCGCTCGGTCCCGGAGGAGCGGCGCGCGGCGCCGCCGTCATCCTCGACACGGTGGGGGAGCTCGCCGACCTGTACCGGCTCGCCGCCGTGGTCTTCGTCGGGGGAAGCCTGGTGCCGGCGGGCGGGCACAATATGCTCGAGCCGGCGCTCCGGAAGAAGCCCGTGCTCTACGGGCCGCACGCGACGAACTTCCGGGACAGCGCGGCCCTCCTCGAATCGGTGGGAGCGGCGGTGGTCGTTGCGGACGCCGGCGACCTCGAGCGGCAGATGACCCGGCTCCTCCGCCATCCGGACACCAGGCGCGAGATGGGCGAGGCCGGCTTCGCCGCGGTGGCCGCTCGGCAGGGCGCGGTGGCGCAGACCCTGGCGCTGGTGGAGCGCGTGCTCGTGGACGGGCACGCCCCGCGGGAGAGCCGATGAAGCCCCGCACCGATCCCTCGATCCTGCTGCGCCGCTACTGGGAGAATCCCGATACGCCCGTCGTCACGGCGGGCCTCGCGGCCCTCAGCGTCGGCTACCGCGCGGCGCTCACGCTCCGCGAGACGGCGTATCGGGTCCGCCTGCTCGGCACCGGCCGGCTCGCGTGCCCGGTGATCTCCATCGGGAACATCACGCTCGGCGGCAGCGGCAAGACGCCGGTCACCGAGCTCGCGGTGCGCACGCTGCGCGAGCTGGGTGGGCGGCCCGCGGTGGTGAGCCGGGGATACGGCCGCCACACGCGCGGGGTGCACGTCGTCGCCGACGGCGAGGGCATCCGGCTCGCCGCCCACGACGCGGGGGACGAGCCGAGGCTGCTCGCCGAGCGGCTCCCGGGGGTGCCCGTGGTGGTGGGGGAAAATCGCCTCGCCGCCGGCCGGGTTGCCGCCGAGCACTGCGGCGCCACGGTGATCGTCCTCGACGATGGCTTTCAGCACCGCACCATCGCCAAGGACCTCGAGATCGTCGTGGTGAACGGGCAGGCGCCGTGGGGCAATGCGCGGCTCTTTCCCCGCGGCATGCTGCGCGAGCCGCTGGCGGCGCTCGGCCGCGCCGACCTCGTGGTGGTGACGAATCCTCCCGGCGCCGCCGAGGTGGAGGCGGTGAGCCGAGAGGTCGGCCGCCACAACCGCCTCGCGCCGGTCCTGACCGCGGTCTACGAGGTCGTGGACGCGTACGACCTCGATTCCGGGCGCCGCCTGGGCGCGGAGGCGCTCGCGGGGCGGCGACTCCTCGCCTTCGCGGGCCTCGGGACGCCGCGGGGCTTCGCCGATACGCTGGCCGCAGCCGGCGTGCGCGCCCCCGGCCTCGTCGAGTTCCCCGATCATCACTGGTATGCCGGCGACGAGGTCGCCGACCTCGCACGGCAGTCGATCGCGGTGGGCGCCGAGGGGCTCATCACCACCGAGAAGGACGCGGTGCGGCTGCGCGGCCTGCCCGCGCCGCGGGTGCCGCTGTGGGTGCTGTCGGTGCGGCTCCGGCTGACGGGGGGAACGGACGTCTGGGTGCAGGCGCTCACGCGGACGCTCGCCCGCGACCGCGAGCGCGACGAGACGCGCCGGTGATCGCGGCCGGCGAGGCCGTCATCGTCGTGCGAGGGCCGAACTGGCTCGGCGACACCGTCATGGCGCTGCCCGCGCTCCGGGCGCTCCGGGCCGGGCGGCCCGCCGCGCGCATCACGCTGGCCGGGCGCTGGGCCGAGCTGCTCGCGGGGCAGGGCGTGGCCGACGTGCTCTTGCCGTACCCGCGGCCGGCGCGGGAGCGCGGCCGGTTCAACCGCGCGCTCGGCGCGACGGGTGCCGATCTCGCCATCCTCTTCCCGAGCTCGCTCGAGTCGGCGCTGGCCGCCCGGCGCTGGCGGGCCCGGCGGCGCCTCGGCTTCGACGCGGACACGCGCGGGCTGCTCCTCACCGACGCGATCCCGCTGCCGATTCCCCGGCAGCACCAGGTCGATGAGTACGCGCGGCTCCTCGAGCCGCTCGGCGTCGACGTGCCCGATGCGACGCCCACCTGGACGCTCGCCGTTGACCGGGAGGCCGATCGGGCGGTCGACGCCTTGCTCGGCGAGGTCGGGCTCGGCGGCCGGCCTCGCATCGTGGGCCTGCACGTCGGCGCCGCGTTCGGGCCCTCGAAGCTCTGGCCCGCCGAGTCGTTCGCGCGCCTCGCCGCGCAGCTCGCGGCCGCGCACCTGGCGCCCCTGCTCCTGGGATCGCCGGCCGACCGCGAGACCGCCGATGCGGTGATCGCCGCCTCGCGCCGGCCGCCGGCCTCCCTCGTCGGGCGGGACCGGCCCGCGCTCCTGCCGCGGCTCTTCTCGAGGCTTTCGTGTCTCGTGAGCGGTGACACGGGGGTCGCGCATCTCGCGGCGGCGGTCGGCGTCCCGACCGTGACGCTCTTCGGCCCCACCGATCCCCGGCTCACCGCGCCGCGCGGCCCCGCCGCCCGTGTCGTCTCGCATCCCACCGCCTGCGCGCCCTGCTTTCTCGCCGAGTGTCCCATCGAGCATGGCTGCCTTCGCGGCATCGAGGCGGACGACGTCGCGCGGCAGGTGCGGCGCGTCGCCGCGGCATGAGGACCGTCCTCCACACGGAGTCCTCGCCCGGGCTCGGCGGCCAGGAGATCCGCACGCTGAACGAGGCGCGCTGGATCGGCGAGCGCGGGTGGCGTGTGATCGTCGCCGGCCAGCCCGAGGGCCGCTTCGTGACGCGCGCGCGGGAGGCGGGGCTCGAGACCGCGCCGCTGCGCATGCGGTCGCCGTGGGACCTCGCCGCGGTCGCGCGGCTCACGCGCCTGATCCGCGGCGAGGGCGTGAGCGTCGTGCACACGCACAGCTCGGTCGACGGCTGGCTCGGCGGGCTCGCGGCGCGCGCGGCGCGCGTGCCCGTGGTGCGGACCCGCCACGTCTCGATCCCCGTTCGGCGCGGCTTCAATCCCGTCTACACGTGGCTTGCGGACCGCGTCATCACGAGCGGGGAGGCGATCCGGCGCATCATCGTGGGCGCGGGCGTGCCCGCGGGGCGCGTGGTCGCGATTCCCGCCGGCGTCGACCTCGAGACGTTGCCATTCCGGACGGGGCCCTTCCGCACGGGCGCGCCCGGGGCCTTTCAGGACGTGCGCCTGTCGCCGCCGGTGATCGGCTCCGTCGCGATGTTCCGCGGATCGAAGGGCCACGCGCATCTGCTCGAGGCATTTGCCGCGGTGCGGGCCGTCCATCCGACGGCCACGCTCCTGCTCGTGGGCGACGGCATCCGCCGGGGCTGGGTGGAGGGGCTCGCGCGCGAGGCGGGTCTCGCGGACCACGTGGTCTTCACGGGCTTCAGCGAAGACGTGCCGGCGCTCCTCGCCACGATGGACTGCTTCGTGCTGGCGTCGACCCGCACGGAGGGCGTTCCCCAGTCACTGCTGCAGGCCTTCGCCGCCGGCGTGCCGGTGGTCGCGAGCGACATCGGAGGCGTGCCCGAAGTGGTGGCCGACGGGGTCACGGGCCTCCTCGCCGAGAGCGGGTCCGCCGCCGCGCTCGCGGCGGGCATCGCGCGCGTGCTCTCCGACGCGCCGGCGGCCGTCCGGCGGGCGGAGGCGGCGCGCGCGCTCGTCGAGGAGCGCTTCTCCCACGCGGCCTCGATCAGCCGGCTGCTCCAGCTCTACGGCGAGCTCTTGGCGACGGCGGCCCCGACGCTGCGGTCTGCCGCGTGAAGGAAGCGCGGCCGCTCGTCGTGCTGCACCTCGTCGCCAATCGCTGGTGGACGGGCAGCGCGGATCCCGTCGTCCAGCTCGTTCGCGGGCTCGGCGCTCGAGGCCATCGGGCCCTCCTCGGGCTCATTCCCGGAGCGCACTTCGAGGACAAGGCGCGTGAGGCCGGGATCACCCCCGTGCCGGGCTTGTCGCTCGACGCGCGGGTCGATCCGCGCGGGCTCCTGCGCGACGTGAGGCGCCTCAGGAGCCTGGTGCGCTCCGAGCGAGTGGACGTCGTCCATTGCCATCACTCCCACGATCACTGGCTCGGCCGGCTGTGCCGGGGGCCCGCCGCCCTCGTGCGGACGTTTCACAATGCGCGCTCGGTGTCGCGCCTCTGGCCGGCCCGCGCGCTCTATCGAAGCACCGATGGCGCGGTCGCGGTGAGCGCCGAGATCGAGCGGCGCTGCCGCGCCGCGGGCCTGGTGCCGCGCGCGCTCTTCCGCGTCGACGGCGTCGTGGAGGTCGAGCGCTTCGCCAAGGGCGGCGGGGCCGAGCACGTGCGCCAGGAGCTCGGGCTCGCCTCGGCGCCGGTGATCGGCTCCGTCGCGCGCCTCGCCGCCCATCGCGGCCACGAGCTCCTGATCCGCGGCTTCGCGCTCCTCCTCGGCGAGTTCCCCGAGGCGCGGCTGCTGCTGATCGGCAAGGGGGAGCGCCGGGACGCCATCGAGGCCTTCGTGCGCGATCAGGGCCTGGCCGGCCGGGTCATCCTCGCCGGCTACCGCGACGGCGACCTTCCCGCGGTGCTCGACGCGCTCGACGTGTTCGCCCTGATGGCCGCGGGGTCGGACGAATCCTGCCGCGCGGCGCTCGAGGCGATGGCGGCGGGTCGTCCCGTCGTGGCGCGCGCCGTCGGCGCGCTCCCGGAGGCGGTGGCCCACGGGCGCACCGGACTGCTCGTTGCCGACGATCGTCCCGAATCGGTCGCGCGCGCCCTGCGCGCGCTCGTGGCCGATCCCGGCCTGGCGCGGGCCATGGGTGAGGCGGGGCGCCGCCGGGCCATCGAGCGACACAGCCCCGAGCGGCACGCGGAGCAGATGGAGGCGATCTACCGGCAGCTCCTGGCCCGGCGCGGCCGCTTGTGAGGGCAGAGCCGGCAGCGGGCCGGCAGTGAGGGTGCTCCACCTCATGTCGTGCCGGGGGTGGTCGTCGGACGCGTACTGGGCCGCGTGCATCAGCGCCGAGCTCGAGCGCGCCGGGCACCCGACGACCCTCGTCTGCAAAGCGGGCAGCGAGGCCCGCGTGATCGATCGCGCGCGCGCGATCGGCGTCGGGCGCGTCGCGACGCTCGCGTTCCGGAGCGGCGTGCACGCAGCAAGCGACGCGCGCGATCTGCGGGCGCTGCTCGGCTGGCTGCCCGACACCGACGTCGTGCACGTGCACCGCGGCAAGGAGCACTGGCTCGCCGCCGTCGCCAACCGCTTCGCCGCCTCGCCGCGCCCCATCGTGCGCACGCGCCACATCGTGCAGGCGGTCCGCCCGCACGCCCTCAACCGCTGGCTCTACGGCCGGGCGACGAGCCTCGTGGTCACGGTGACGGAGGCCATCCGCCGGCAGTACGTCTCGGCGAAGCTCGTGCCCGCCGAGCGGGTCGTGGCCTTGCCCGGCGGCGTCGACCTCGGGCGCTTTCATCCGGGCGTCGACGGCGCCGGCTTTCGCCGCTCGCTCGGCATCGCGCCCGACGTCCCCCTCGTCGGCCTCGTCGCCGGGCTCCGCGTGATGAAAGGCCATCCCGTGGCCGTGGAGGTGGCCCGGCGACTGGCCGATCGAGGCCGGCGCTTTCACATGGTCTTCATCGGGGCCGGCGCACTCGAGGCAGGCATCCGGCGGGCCATCGCCGACGCCGGCCTCGAGGACCGCGTCTCGATGGCGGGCTTCGTGGCCGATCTGCCCGCCGCCATCGCGGCCTTCGACGTCGCGCTCTATGCGGCCTTCGAGTCCGAGGGCATGTCGCGGGTGCTCTTCGAGTACCTCGCGATGGGCAAGCCCGTCGTGGCGACGCGCGTGGGCGTGGTCCCCGAGGTGCTCGAGGACGGGCGGACCGCGCTGCTCGTGCCCGCGGAAGAGCCGGGGCCGCTCACCGCGGCGATCGAGCGCCTGCTCGAGGATGCCGGCCTCCGCGCGCGGCTCGGCGGGGAGGCGAGCGCGCTCGCCCGCGAGCGCCTGTCGGGCGCCCAGGTGGCGCGCGCCCTCGCCGCGCTCTACGCGCGGCTCCCCACGGCGGGCGGGCGCGCGATGCGGTGAAGATCTCGGTGCTCTGCTTCGACCTGGCCGACAATGCCGCCGGGCGCGCGTTTCTCCTCGCGCGGCTGCTCGAGCCCCTGGGTGAGGTGGAGATCGTCGGGCCCTGTCACGGCGCCGGCATCTGGCCGCCGATCGAGGGCGCGGGCATCGCGTGCCGCTCGGTGCCGGGCGGGAAGCTCCCCGGCTTCGCCGCGTCGCTGTCGGCGCTCGCGCGGCACGCCGACGGGGATCTGCTCTACGCCAGCAAGCCGCGCCTCGGCAGTGCCGGGGTCGGCTTTCTGGCGCGCGCCCGCGCGCGACGGCCGCTGCTGCTCGACGTGGACGACTGGGAGGTCGGCTTCTTCCTCCGCGGCGGCCTCTGGGGAACGGTGGGCCGGAGCCTCAACCTCGCCAATCCGAGGGGCCTGCCGTGGACGTGGCTGATGGAGCGCCTCTGCGGGCGGGCCGACGGGATCACGGTGGCCTCGCGCTTCCTTCAAGCGCGCTTCGGCGGCGTGCTCATCCCGCACGTCCGCGACACCGACGCCTGGAAGCCCGGCGCGGCCGACCCGTCGGAGGCGCGGCGGCGGCTCGGCGTCGGCGGGGAGCGGGTCGTGATGTTCCTCGGAACGCCTCGCGGCTACAAGGGCGTGGACGACCTCGCGGCGGCGGTGGCGCGCCTCGGGCGCCGCGACGTGATCCTGGCGCTGGTCGGGGCCGACCCTGATGGCGAGGCGGCGCGGCGGCTGCGCTCGACGTGCGCGGGGCTCCGCGTGGTCGGCCGCATCCCGTTCGACGATGTGCCGCAATACCTCGAGGCTGCCGACGTGGTCGTGGTGCCCCAGCGGGACACCACCGACACGCGCGGTCAGGTGCCGGCCAAGCTCTTCGACGCGATGGCGCTGGGCCGGCCGCTCATCTCGACGCGCGTGTCCATGATCCCCGAGGTGATCGAGGGCTGCGGCCTGCTGGCTCCGCCCGGCGACGTGCCGGCGCTGGCCCATGCCATCGAGCGGCTCCTCGACCATCGGGAGGAGGCGGCGGCGCTCGGCCGCCGCGCGCGGGAGCGGGCCGTCGAGCGCTATAGCTTCGCGTCCGCGAGAGCGCTGCTCTTCCCGCTGATAAAACGGGTCATGGCCGGGTCGCCCGCATGAGGCTCGCGATCATCTGCCGGCCGTTTTCATTCCACGGCGGCGTCGAGACCGCCACGGCCGGCCTCCTGGGCGAGCTGATCCGGCGCGGCCACCGGATCGATCTCGTGAGCACCCGGGCTCAGCCCGATGTGCCGGGGGCCACGGTGCGGCGACTCCGCGTGCCGGACCAGCCCTCCGTGCTCCGGCTCCTGTGCTTCGCGCTTGCCGCGCGCCGCGCCGTCGCGGGGGCCGGCTACGACATCGTCCAGAGCCACGAGCGCTGCCTCCGCCAGGACGTCTACCGCGCGGGCGAGGGGACCCATCGCGGCTATCTCGAGGCCATGGGTCGGGTCCGGGGGAGTCCCTACCACCGCCTGGTCCTCGCCTTCGAGCGGCGGATCTTCACGCTTCGAACCGCGCGGCACGTGGTGGCCATCTCGCGCCGGGACGCCGCGGAGATCGGCCGGCGCTACGGCACCCCACCGGATCGCCTGAGCGTCGTGTACAACGGGGTCGACCTCGACCGCTTTCATCCCGATCATCGCGGCGCACCTCCGCCGTCCGACGCGCGAGGCGCTCGGCCTGCCGGACCGCGATTGGCTCGTCCTGTTCGTGGGGTCGGGCTTCGAGCGGAAAGGGCTCGGCCCGCTGATCGAGGGGCTGGCGCGGCTCGGCGACCGGCGCGCGGGCCTCGTCGTGGCGGGCAAGGGCGACCCCGCGCCGTATCAGCTTCGGGCCGACGCCCTCGGACTGGGAAGTCGCATCCACTGGCTCGGGCCGCGGACGGACGTCGAGCGGCTCTACGCGATGGCCGACGCCGTGGCGCTCCCCGCGCGCTACGAGCCGTTTGGCAACGTGCACCTCGAGGCGCTCGCGTCGGGGCTGCCCGTGCTGACGAGCCGCCGGACAGGCGGTGCCGAGATCGTCGATCACGGGCAGAACGGCTGGGTGGTCGGCGAGCCCGATCCCGCGGCGGTCGCGCTGGGCCTGGAGGCCCTCCGCGCCCTCGACCCGGCCCGCGCACGAACGGCCGCGCGGAAGGCGGCCGAGCCGTTCACGTATGCCGCGCAGGTCGACGCCTTCGTCGAGATCTATCGCCGCCTGAGCGATGATAGGGCCCATCTGCGAGGTCGGCGCCCTCGACCGCCGGCTCAACGCGCGAGAGGGCAGATACGCACTCGCTATGCGGTACCATCGGGCGCCGCCTCGCAGCTGGACCCTTCTCATCGCTCTATCCGGGTTTCTCCGACAGGCGGCTCGGCCGTGCGTAGCACGCGAGAGTTCACGGAAACCCTGGATTATCATTGAACATTCGGCCTGCTCGCATTACACTTCGTCCCGATGTCAGCTACCCCCCCGAGCCCCATCGCATCAAGGCTAGCCGGCTTTGCCGGCCGGCGCGTGGTGGTCGTCGGGGACCTGATCGCCGACGAATACCTCTACGGCAAGCCGGCGCGGATCTCCCGGGAAGCGCCCGTCCTCATCCTGCGCTTCAGAGAGCGCGAGGTGCGCCTCGGCGGCGCCGCCAATGCCGCCCACAATGTCCACGCGCTCGGCGCCGAGGCCGTCGCCGTCGGCCTCCTCGGGACTGACAGCGCCGGCGACGAGGTCGACGTCCTGTTCCGCCGGGCGGGCATGCCCACGGCGGGGCTCATCCGCGTCCCTGATCGGCCGACGCCGGTGAAGACGCGCATCATGGCCGGGGCAGATCAATCCACGCGCCAGCAGGTGGTGCGACTCGACCGGGAGCCGGAGGAAGGTCTGTCACCGGATGCGGAGGCTCACCTCATCGAGCGCCTCGAGACCGAGAGCGCCGGGGCCCAGGCCTTCCTGGTTTCGGACTATGGCTACGGCACGGTGACGCCCCGGGTCTTCGATGCTGGTCCTCGAGCTGGCCCGCGCGCGGGACCTGCCCGTCATCGTGGACAGCCGCTACGATCTGCCGCGCTTCCGCGGGGCCACCGGGGCCACGCCGAACGAGCCCGAGGTGGAGGCTCTGACGGGCGTGTCGCTCGACGACGAGGGCGCGCTCGACAAGGCCGGTCGAGCGGTGCTCGAGCGCCTCGACGCCCGGCTGCTCCTCGTGACGCGTGGCAGTCGCGGCATGGCGCTCTTCGAGCGGGACGGCCCGGTCACGTTCATCCCCATTCACGGGAGCGACCAGATCGCCGACGTGACGGGGGCAGGCGACACCGTCATCAGCACCTTCACGGTGGCGCTGGCCGCCGGCGCCTCTCCGGGCGATGCCGCGCGGCTGGCCAATGTCGCGGGCGGCATCGTGGTCATGAAGCGCGGCACGGGGACGGTGACGCCCCGGGAGCTGTCCGAGTCGATGGGAAGCGATGGCACCCCTCGTCGGCATTGAGGAGGCCGCGCGCCGGGCCGCCGAGTGGCGGGGTCGCGGCCGGCGCGTGGTGCTCGCCAACGGGTGCTTCGACCTGCTCCACGTGGGGCACGTGCGCTATCTGAGCGCCGCGCGCGGCCTCGGCGACGCGCTCGTCGTCGGGCTCAATTCCGACGCCTCGGTCCGGCGGTTGAAGGGGCCGGGCCGGCCGGTGATGGCGGCGGATGAGCGGGCGGAGCTCATCGGCGCCCTGGCAGCCGTCGACCTCGTGGTCGTGTTCGACGACGACAGCGCGGACGCGCTGATCGCGCGCCTCAGGCCCGACGTCCACGCCAAGGGGACGGACTACACCGAGGAGTCCGTGCCGGAGCGCGCGGCCGTCCTCGCCGCGGGCGGGCGCGTGGCCATCGCCGGGGATCCGAAGTCGCACGCGACGCGGGACCTGATCGCCGCCATCGTCGCGCGCTTCGGGGCCGAGACGCCGTGATGCCAGCATCCCGGCGGCCCGCCGCCGGCAGGCCCGCCGCCGGCAGGCCTAAAATCGCCATCGTCAAGCTCTCGTCGCTCGGCGACGTGATCCACGCGCTGCCCGTGGCGCGGGCGCTTCGCCAGGCCCTTCCCGAGGCGGAGCTGACGTGGATCGTCGAGGCGCGCGAGCAGGCAATCCTGAGAGATCACCCCGACCTCGATGGCGTCGTTCCGGTCGACACCCGGCGGTGGCGGCGCCTGCTCCGCCGGCCCGCCGGCGTGCGCGCGGTGTGGCGCGAGGTCGCCGCGGTGCGCCGGCGCCTCCGCGCCGGGCGCTTCGACGTCGCCATCGACCTGCAGGGGCTCATCAAGAGCGGGGTCTTGACCGCGGCGACGCGCGCGCCGCTCCGGATCGGGTTCGCCGCCACCCATTGCCGCGAGCGGCTCAGCGCGCGGTTCACCAACCGGCGGGTCACGCCGCCGCCTGCCGCCGCGCATGTGGTCGACCAGTATCTGTCCTTGCTGTCGCCGCTCGGCATCGCGCCGGGGACGCCTCAGTTTCACGTGCCCGTCCGGCCCGTGGCGGACCGCCGCATGGAGGAGCTCCTCGTCGAGCACGGCGTCAAGCGCTCCGACCGCCTCGTCGCGATCAACCCCGGCGCGGGGCGCGCGGACAAGCGCTGGCCCATCGCCCATCTCACCGCGGTCGCGGAGCGGCTCGCCACCGAGGCGGGCGCCCGGATCCTCCTGCTCTGGGGACCGGACGAGGCGCACCTGGCGCGCGAGATCCGCGACGGGCTCTCCGCGCGGGCGATGCTCGCGCCGCCCACCGACCTCGACGAGCTGGCGGGCCTGCTGCGCCGCGCCGCCCTCGTGGTCGCCAATGACACGGGGCCGCTCCACCTCGCGGCGGCGCTCGGGACTCCGTGTCTCGGGCTCTACGGACCGACGCGATCCTCGCGCAATGGGCCGTACGGGGTGCGCTGTCGCGCGCTGCAGAGTCCCGACGGCACGATGGCCGGCCTCGATCCGGGCGCGGTGTTCCGGACGGCGCTCGAGATGCTCGACGCGGGTGGGGTCCCCGCGTGACCCGCCTCACCGTCACCATCATCGCGTGGAACGAGGAGGAGCGGCTGCGCGCCTGCCTCGAGAGCGTGGCCTGGGCGGACGAGATCGTGGTGATCGACGCGGAGTCCACCGACAAGACCGCGGCGCTCGCCCGGGAGTTCACGGATCGCGTGTGGGTGCGGCCGTGGCCGGGCTTCGCGGTGCAGAAGAACTTCGCGATCGAGCAGGCGACGGGGGAGTGGATCCTCTCGCTCGACGCCGACGAGCGCGTCACGCCCGAGCTCGCCTGCCGCATCCAGGAGATCGTCGCCGCGGGGGGCCCGGCCGCCGGCTACTCCGTTCCGCGCAAGAACCTCTTCTGGGGGGCCTGGGTGCGCCACGGTGGCCTCTATCCCGACTACCAGCTTCGGCTGTTCCGCCGGGGGGCGGGGCGCTTCGCGGAGGACGCCGTCCACGAGTCGGTGACGGTCGACGGGCGCGTGGAGACGCTGGCCGAGGCCCTGCTCCACCAGTCGTATCGCGACCTCGAGGACTTCGTGCGCCGCTCGAATCGGTACTCCACCCTCGCCGCGCGGGACTGGGTCCAGCGGGGCCGGCGGGTGAGCGTGCCCGCCCTCGTCATGAAGCCCCTCGGGCGGTTCTTCTCGATGTACATTGTGAAGCGGGGATTTCTCGACGGCTGGCGCGGGCTCGTGCTGGCCGTCCTCTATGCCGAGTACGTGTTCCTGCGCATGGCCAAGGCCTGGGAGGCCCGCCGTGCGCCGGGACCTCACGGGGGACTGTGACGGATATGCCGACCGGTCGGAACCGCGTGCTGTCGGGGATGCGCCCCACGGGCAAGCTGCACCTGGGCAACTACCTGGGCGCCCTCGCCAACTGGGTGCGCCTGCAGCAGGACTACGACTGCTTCTACTTCGTCGCGAACTGGCATGTCCTGACCACCGATCCGACGGAGAGCGGCAAGGCCCCGGCCTATACGGTCGAGATGGCCGCGGATTGGCTGGGGGCGGGGCTCGACCCCGAGCGGAGCACGCTGTTCATCCAGTCGCTCGTGCCCGAGCACGCCGAGCTGCACCTCCTGTTCTCCATGGTGACCCCGGTGGGCTGGCTCGAGCGCGTGCCGACCTACAAGGAGATGGTGGAGCAGCTCGGCATCGTGTCGCCGTCCTACGGCCTCCTCGGGTACCCGCTGCTGCAGTCGGCCGACATCCTCATGTACAAGGCGCGCTTCGTGCCCGTGGGCGCCGACCAGGTGCCCCACATCGAGCTGACCCGCGAGGTGGCGCGGCGCTTCAACAATACGTGGTCGCCGGTCTTCCCGGAGCCCGAGGCCAAGCTCACGGAGATCCCGAAGGTGCCGGGCACGGACGGGCGGAAGATGAGCAAGTCCTACGACAACGCCATCTATCTGTCCGACACCTCGGCCGAGATCACGGCGAAGATCAAGCCGATGGTCACGGATCCCGCCCGCAAGCGGCGCACCGATCCGGGCAATCCGGACATCTGCCCGGTCTTCGATCTGCACCGGATCTTCACGCCCGACGCGGACCGCGAGGCGGCGGCGGCGGGCTGCCGGACGGCGGCATCGGCTGCCTCGACTGCAAGGGCATCCTGCTCAAGCACATGCTGCCGCCGCTGGCGGAGATCCGAGAGCGGCGCGAGCGCTACGCGGAGAAGCCCGCCGAGCTCGTGGAGATCCTGCACGAAGGCTCGCGTCGCGCGCGGAAGATCGCGGTCGAGACCATGGCCGAGGTCCGCGCCGCCGTCAACCTGACGGTGTGAGCACCGCGAGGATCGCCTCCGACCGATGACTGTCGTCGCCGAGCCGAGCGGCATCACCATCCGCGTCGAGTCATTCGAGGGGCCCCTCGACCTCCTGCTCCACCTCTGCCGCACCGAGGAGATGGACCTCACGCGCGTCCCGGTGCGCACGATCACGGATCAGTACCTGACGCATCTCGAGTCGGTGCGCTTTCAGGATCTCGAGACCGCCGGCGCCTTCATGGTCATGGCGGCCACGCTGATCTACCTCAAGTCGAAGCTCCTGCTTCCCGCGAGCCCGGACGATCCCGCCGAAGCCCTCGACGAGGAGGGAGAGCTCCTGCGCCAGGAGCTGGCCGATCGCCTGCGCGAGTATGCGCGGGTCAAGGCGTTCGGCGCCTGGCTCGGCGAGCGCGAGGCCGAGCAGGCGCGGCTGTTCGGCCGGCTGTCGAGCGAATTGCCGCCTCCCGAGGACGTGCCGCTCGCGGACCTCTCCGTGCACCTGCTCCAGCGCGCGCTGCAGCGCCTCATCGAGGAGCAGAAGCGGCAGCGCCCGCGGGAGGTCGAGCCGAATCCGCTCTCGGTGCTCGAGCGGATGGGGGAGATCCTCGATCTCTTGCGGAACACGTGGTCCATCCTGTTCTCGTCCGTGGCGGGCCAGGAGAAGATCCGGGCGGAATGGGTGGTCACGCTCCTGGCGCTCCTCGAGATGGTGCGGCTCGGCCAGGCGCGGGCGCGGCAGGCCGAGCTCTTCGGCGAGATCACCATCGAGCGGCACTCCGTGAGCGTGCGGGAGCCCGCCGCCGCCCTCGACGACGCGGCCCCGAGCGGGGACGAGGAGCGGCATTCATGACCGAGCCCCACGACGTGCTGGAAGCCCTCCTCTTCGCCTCGGACGCGCCCGTCGAGGCGGCGCTCATCCAGGAGGTGCTCGAGCTGCCGTCCGCGGACGCCGCGCGCGCGCTGGTCGAGGATCTGAGGACTCGCTTCGAGGACGCAGGACCGGGTGCTGCAGATCATCGAGGCGGGCGGGGGATTCCGCCTCGTGACGCGGCCGGAGGTCGCGCCGTGGCTCGTCAAGCTCGCGCGGAGCAAGACCAAGAGCCGCCTGTCGCGGCCCGCGCTCGAGACGCTCGCGATCATCGCCTATCGCCAGCCGGTGTCCCGTCCCGAGGTGGATGCCGCGCGCGGCGTCAACTCCGAGGGCGTGCTCGACAACCTGCTCGAGCGCCGGCTGGTCCGCATCGCGGGGCGCAAGGACTCGGCGGGCCGACCCTTCCTCTACGAGACCACGCGCGAGTTCCTCGTGGCCTTCGGCCTGCGCGATCTCGGCGATCTGCCGAAGGTGGAGGGTGAGCTCATCGTGGTCGATCCCGGTGCCGCGGCCGAGACCGCCGTCGGCGATGCCGACTCGGCCGACACCGCACGTGCCGATGCGACCGACGCCGCGCGCGCCGCCGCCGATCCGGTCATCGCGGAGGCGGCGGTGACGGAGGCCGCCGTCGCCGGGCCCGCGAGCGCAGAGCCCACGGAGCGCGCCGTCGAGACGGGGGACGTCACCGCTGCCACCGATTCGCATCAGCAAGATCCTGGCCCAGAGGGGACTGAGCTCGCGCCGCGGGGCTGAGGCGCTCCTCGGCGCCGGCCGCGTGCGCATCAACGGCGAGGTCAGGCGCGAGCCCGGCGCGCAGGCCGATCCCGAGGGCGACGTCATCACCGTCGACGGGCGACCGCTGCCCCCGATCTGCCGCGCATCGCTACGTGCTCCTGCACAAGCCGCGCGGCTACGTGACGAGCCGGCGCGATCCCGAGGGCCGCCCCGTCGTGATCGATCTCCTGCCCTCGGGCGCCGAGCGGCTGTTCCCCGTCGGTCGCCTCGACTTCGACGCCGAGGGCTTGCTCCTGCTCACCAATGACGGCGAGCTCGGCAACCGCCTCCTCCATCCTCGCTACGAGATCCCGCGCGTCTACGAGGTTCAGGTCGAGCGGCGGGTCCGCGCCGAAGATCTCCCGCGCTGGCGGCGCGGCGCCGTGCTGCCCGACGGGCCCGCGGTGCCGCGCGCCGTGCGCATCATCCGGGGTGACGGGCGCGGTGACGGGGCAGGAGACGCGCGGACGACGTGGCTCGAGGTCACGTTCGCCGAGGGGCGCTATCGCGAGGTCAAGCGGTACTGCAAGGCCCTGGGCCATCCGGTGCTGCGCCTCCGGCGCGTCCAGTTCGGCCCCCTGCGGCTCGGGAGCCTTCCCGTCGGGGGCTGCCGCGAGCTCACGGCGCGCGAGCGGGAGGGATTGAACAACTTGCGCGGCCCGGACGATTCCCCTATACTGCATCGGATTCGTTGACAGATGCGCATCAGGAGCTCCTATGGACCTGGACGATTGGCGTTCCAGGATCAATAACCTCGACGCAGAAATCCTCATACTCCTCAACCAGCGCGGTCACGCCGCCCTCCAGATCGGCGACCTCAAAAGGCAACAGGACCGGCCGTACTATGTCCCGGAGCGCGAGGCCGAGGTGCTCGACCGCGTGTCTGCCGCCAATCAGGGGCCATTGCCGGAGAGCGCGGTGCGCGCGATCTGGCGCGAGATCCTCTCCGCCTCGCTGGCCCTCGAGCACCCGCTGCCCGTCGCCTACCTCGGCCCTCCGGCGACCTTCACCCACCAGGCCGCGGTGCGCCACTTCGGCTCGTCCACCCAGTTCGTCCCGGTGAAGAACATCGCCGACATCTTCGACGAGGTCGAGCGCGGGCGCGCCGAGTACGGCGTGGTCCCGGTGGAGAACTCGACGGAGGGCGCGGTCAACGTCACGCTCGATCGACTCATCGACTCGGACGTGCTGATCACCGGCGAGGTGACGCTCGACATCGCGCAGCATCTGTTGTCCCGGGCGTCGGATCTGAGCGAGGTGAAGACCGTCTGCTCCCACCCGCAGGCCCTCGCCCAGTGCCGGCAATGGCTCGCCACGCACCTGCCCGACGCCGCGCGTCGAGGACATGCCGTCG
This sequence comes from uncultured Candidatus Rokubacteria bacterium, assembly GCA_963840495.1. GTDB lineage: Bacteria > Methylomirabilota > Methylomirabilia > Rokubacteriales > CSP1-6 > CAWIZN01. Next base: position 41,777 of record CAWIZN010000011.1, on the reverse strand, counting down.
ACCACGGCGGCCGCCGAGCGGGCGAAGGACGATCCGACGGTGGCGGGGATCGCGTCCGAGATGGCCGCGCACCTCTACGGCGTGCCGATGCTCCGCGCGCGCATCGAGGACAACCCCTCGAACTCCACCCGGTTCCTCGTGATCGGCCGGCGCGCGGCGGCCCCCTCGGGCCGGGACAAGACGTCGATCCTGTTCTCGATGAAGAACGAGCCCGGCGTGCTCTACAGCATCTTGGCCCCCTTCGCGGCGCGGCAGCTCAATCTCACGAAGATCGAATCGCGACCGACCAAGCGGCGCCCCTGGGAGTACGTGAACTTCGTGGAGTTCGAGGGGCACCGCGAGACCGAAGACGTCCGGGCCGTGCTGGCCGAGGTGGAGGAGCGCTGTCAGTTCCTCAAGATCCTCGGCTCCTACCCGGCTGCGTAAGGAGCACGCATGTCTCACCCCTGGGAATCCCTCGCGAACGAGCACATCCTCGGGATCGCGCCCTACGAGCCGGGCAAGCCGATCGAGGAGCTCGAGCGTGAGCTCGGCATCACCGACGTCATCAAGCTCGCATCCAACGAGAACCCCCTGGCTCCGTCCGAACGGGTCTTGAAGGCGATTGCCGAGGCGCTGCCGCATCTCAACCGCTATCCCGACGGCAGCGGCCACTATCTGCGGCAGGCCCTCGGCCGGCGCCACGGGCTCAGCGCGGACCACATCATCCTCGGCAATGGCTCGAACGATCTCATCGAGCTGCTCGCGCGGGCGTTTCTCCGGGCGGGGGAGGAGGCGGTGATCCCGCATCCCTCGTTCGTCGTCTACCCCATGATCGTCCAGGCGGTCGGCGGCATCCGCGTGGTCGTGACGCTCAAGGACTACCGCCTCGACCTCGAGGCGATGGCGCGCGCCATGACCCCGATGACCAAGATGGTCTTCATCGCCAACCCGAACAACCCCACGGCGACCATCGTGACCGCCGACGAGGTCGACCACTTCATGGCGCGCGTGCCCGACCGGGCCATCGTCGTCTTCGACGAGGCGTATCTCGAGTTCGCCCAGGGCCCCGACTTCCCCGACACGCTCAACTACCTCCGCCACGGGCGCAAGGTCGTGATCTTGAGAACGTTCTCCAAGGCGGCGAGCCTCGCCGGGCTGCGCGTGGGATACGCCATGGGCGATCCGGACTGCGTGGCGCTCCTCAACCGCATCCGGCAGCCGTTCAACGTCAACTCCATCGCCCAGGTCGCGGCGCTCGCCGCACTCGAGGACGACGCGCACATCCTCGAGTGCGTGCGCATGATCGAGGCGGGCCGGCACTACCTCTGCGACGAGTTCACCGCGCTCGGGCTCAAGTACGCGCCGTCGCGCGCCAACTTCATCTTCGTGGACGTGGGCAAGAGCGCGACCAATGTCTTCCAGTGGCTCCTCAAGGAAGGCGTCATCGTCCGGCCCATGACGAGCTTCGGCATGGAGCACGCGCTCCGCGTGACCATCGGGACGCCGGAAGAGAACCGGCGCTTCGTCAAAGCCCTCAAGAAAGTGCTGGCCGGGGTCAAGGACGCGTGATCCGTCGCCTCACCCTGCTCGGGCTCGGCCTCCTCGGAGGCTCGGTGGCCAAAGCCGCTCGGGCGGACGGGCTCGCGCGCGAGATCGTCGCGGTGGGGCGGCGGCGCGAGAGCCTCGAGCCGGCGCTCCAGGACGGGACGGTCGACCACATCACGCTGGACGTCGCGGAAGGCGTGGCCGGTGCCGACCTCTGCGTGCTCGCCACGCCGGTGGCCACCCTCACGGAGCTCCTCCCCGCCGTCTGGCGCGCCGCCTCCGACGACGTGGTCATCACCGACGTCGGGAGCACCAAGGCGGGGATCGTGAGCGCCGCGGATGCGCTGTTCGCCGCGCGCCCGCTCGCCTTCGTCGGCAGCCATCCCATGGCGGGCTCCGAGCGGAGCGGCTATGGCGTGGCGCGCGCCGATCTCTTTCGAGGCGCGACGGTGGTCGTGACGCCCACCGAGCGGACGGCGCCGGCGCGCGGTGAAGCGCGTGACGGAGCTCTGGGAGTCGCTCGGCGGGCGGGTGACCGCGCTCGACCCGGTCTCCCATGACCGCGCCGTGGCGGCGATCAGCCATGTGCCCCATCTCGTCGCCGACGCGCTCGTCGACGCCGTGGTGCGGCTCGATCCGAGCTTTCTCGACCTCGCCGCGCGCGGCTTCAAGGACACCACCCGGATCGCCGCGGCGGACCCGCGCGTCTGGCGGGAGATCTTCCAGGAGAACCGCGTCGCGCTCGGCGAAGCGCTCGGCGCGTTCCGGCAGGCGCTCGATCACCTCGACGGGCTCGTCGCGAGCGGGGATGCGCCCGCCATCGAAGCCGAGCTCGACCGCATCCGCCGCGTTCGGGATGGCATGCGGTGAAGATCCACGTCACGCCCGTGGAGCGCCGGCGCCGCGCCGGCGCCGCGCTGTGAAGGGACGCGGCACGCAAGAGCTGGTGGTCACCATCGACGGCCCGGCGGGCGCGGGCAAGTCGGCCACGGCGCGCGCGCTGGCGCAGCGCCTCGGCTATCGGCTGGTCGATACCGGCGCGCTCTATCGCGCCCTCGCCTGGGCGGTCAGCGCCTCCGGCGTCGACCCCGAGGACGCCGAGCGCCCTCGGCGCGGTCCTCGAGCGGACCCGGGTCGAGCTCGTGGGTGACCGCGTGCTCGTCGATGGGCGCGACGTCAGCGGAGAGATCCGGACGCCCGAGATCAGCCGCCTCACGTCGCAGTTGACGGCGCTGGCGCCGGTGCGAGAGAAGATGACGCCCCTGCAGCGCGAGCTTGCCGTCGGCGGCGGGGTGATCCTGGAGGGACGGGATACCGGCACCGTGGTGTGGCCCCGCGCCGAGGTGAAGTTCTACCTCGATGCGGATCTCGAGACGCGCGCGCGCCGGCGCCAGCGGGACCTCGCCGCGCAGGGCGTCGCGATGGACGTGGCCGCCGTCGCCGAGGACGTGGCGCGACGCGACCGCCAGGACAGCGAGCGGGCGCTGGCGCCGCTCCGGAAGCCCGAGGGCGCCGCGGTCGTGGACACCTCGAGGCTCTCCCCCGAGGAGGTCGTGGAGCGCATGCTGAAGGTCGTGGAGCAGGCGCGGTGCTGTACGGGATAGCGAAGCCGATCGCGGTGGCGCTGATGCGCTTGACGTGCGGGCTCGAGGTGCGCGGGCGCGAGCACGTGCCCGCGGCGGGGCCCCTGCTCGTCGTGTCCAATCACGTGAGCGTGCTCGATCCGCCGTTCGTCGGCGGCGCCTGTCCGCGCGAGCTGTACTACCTCGCCAAGGAGGAGCTCTTCGCGGTGCCGCTCTTCGGGCGACTCATCCGCGCGCTCAATGCCCGCCCCGTGAAGCGCGACGGCTCCGACGGCCGGGCGCTGAAGGCGGCGCTCAAGCTTCTCGGCGAGAACCGTGCGATACTCCTGTTTCCCGAGGGCACACGCGGGGTGGAGGGACGGCTGGGCGAAGGCAAACCGGGCGCGGGCATGCTGGCGGTCTTGAGCGGAGCGCCGGTGGTACCCGCCTACGTGTCGGGCACGGCGCAGGCACTGCCGCCGGGACGGGCGCTCCCGCGGCCCGCCCGCGTCACTGTGACCTTCGGCCCCCCCCTCGTCTTCAAGTCGGCAGGTGACGAGCGGCGCAAGGAGCGCTACCGTGAAGCCACCGAGGAAATGATGCGCGCCATCGCCCAGTTGATGGAGAAGCGGCATCACGCAGTAAGGGCATAGCGTCGGTGCCGATGCCGGCGCCGGCGACAAATACTAAGAGAGGACGTGGCGGAATATGGAGAAGCCGGACAGCCGGAAAACGAAGGCCCTCGGAGGCGCGCAAGGGGAGGTGGATAACGCCCCCGAGGAGAGCATGGAGGACTGGTTCAGCCTCGAGGGCAGCGGCGATATCCAGGAAGGTGAGGTCGTCCGCGGGCGCGTGGTGGAGCTGCGCGACAGCGAGATCCTCGTGGACATCGGCTACAAGAGCGAGGGGACCATCCCGATCGAGGAGTTCCGCCACGCGGGATCGCTGCCGAAGGTCGGCGACGAGATCGAGGTCTACCTCGAGTCCAAGGAAGACAATGAAGGGCTGATCGTCCTCTCCAAGGACAAAGCGGACAAGATCAAGGTCTGGGATCAGATCTCGGGCGCTCACGACAGCGGCACGCCGGTCGAGGGACGGGTGGTCGAGGTGGTGAAGGGGGGGCTCGCCGTGGACGTGGGTGTGCGGGCATTCCTGCCCGGCTCCCAGGTGGATCTGCGTCCGGTGAAGAACCTCGCGTCGCTGATGGGCCAGACCATCCGGGCCAAGGTCATCAAGCTCAACCGGCGCCGGGGCAATGTCGTCCTCTCCCGCCGCGCCGTGCTCGAGGAGGAGCGGGAGGAGAAGAAGAAGCAGACGCTGTCCGTCCTCGCCGAGGGCATGGTGCTGACAGGCACCGTGAAGAACATCACCGACTACGGCGCCTTCATCGACCTCGGCGGCATCGACGGGCTGCTCCACGTGACCGACATGTCGTGGGGACGCATCGGCCATCCCTCCGAGATCTTCCAGATCGGCGATCAGGTCGAGGTCGTGGTGCTGCACTTCGACTCGGTGACCGGCCGCGTGTCGCTCGGGTACAAGCAGAAGTCGTCCGACCCGTGGGCCGACGTCGACCAGCGCTACCCGGTGGGCAGCAAGGTGTCGGGCCGCATCGTGAGCCTGACGAACTACGGCGCCTTCGTCGAGCTCGAGCCCGGCGTGGAGGGACTGGTCCACGTCTCGGAGATGTCGTGGACGCGGCGGGTGCGCCACCCCTCGAAGCTCGTGAACGTCGGAGATCCCGTCGAGGTGATGGTGCTCGAGGCGAACAAGGCGACCAAGCGCATCTCGCTGGGGATGAAGCAGGTCGAGGCCGATCCGTGGACCACCATCGAGGAGCGCTACAAGCCGGGCACGCGCGTGAGCGGCAAGGTCCGGAACCTCACCGACTTCGGCGCCTTCGTGGAGCTCGAGCCGGGCGTGGACGGCCTGCTGCACATCTCCGACATGTCGTGGACGCGCAATATCGGCCACCCCTCGGAGATCTTGAAGAAGGGCCAGGCGATCGACACCCAGATCCTGAACGTCGACCGCGACAACAAGCGCATCTCGCTCGGGCTCAAGCAGATCCAGCCCGACCCGTGGGAGACCGTGACCATTCGCTATCCCATGGGATCGCGGGTGACGGGCAAGATCGTTCGCCTCACCGACTTCGGCGCCTTCGTGGAGCTCGAGCCGGGCGTGGACGGCCTCCTGCACATCTCTCAGATGTCGTCGCGCCCGATCGCCTCGCCCGCCGATATCGTCAACGTCGGTGACGAGCTGACGCTCATGGTGATCCGCGTCGATCCCAATGAGCGGCGCATCGGCCTGTCGCTCAAAGAGCTCGCCGCCATCGTCGACGAGCCCATGCCGTCGGACTCGCGCGGCCGCCAGAAGGGACGCAAGCGGCGGGGCGGGGACGACGACTACGACGAGGAGGACTAGCCCGGGGTGGCCTCGCGCGGCCGGGTCGCTCTCATCGCGGCCGGTCTCACCGTCGGGGTCATCGCCCTGTTTCTGGGCACCGTCTGGCTGATGCTGACCGCGCTCGAGGAGGGCGGGCTTCCGGGCCGCGGCAAGGTCGCCATCGTGGAGGTCGAGGGCATCATCGGCGTCGGGGCATCGGGGGGTGTCGACACCGATGCGATCGTGCGCATGCTCGGCGAGCATCGCGACAACCCGTCGGTGGCCGCGGTGGTGCTCCGGGTCAATAGCCCGGGCGGGGTGGTCGCGCCGACCCAGGAAATCTTCGCGGCGGTCGAGCGGGTGCGCGCGGCGGGCAAGCCCGTGGTGGCCTCGATGGGATCCGTCGCCGCCTCCGGCGGCTACTACGTGGCGGTCGCCGCCAACCGGGTCTACGCCAACCCCGGGACGCTCACCGGCTCCATCGGCGTCGTGATGCAGCTCGCCAACGTGGAGGGCTTGCTCAAGAAGGTCGGTGTCGACTACATCGTGGTGAAGGCGGGGGCCTACAAGGACATCGGCAATATCGCGCGGCCCATGAAGCCCGAGGAGCGCCAGGTGCTTCAGGCGCTCCTCGATGACGTCTACGGACAGTTCGTCAAGGCGGTGGCGGAGCGACGCGGCCTCGACGAGAAGACGGTGCGCGGCTTCGCCGACGGGCGCATCTACTCGGGGCAACAGGCGCGCGCCCTGAAAATGGTGGACGAGATGGGCGGCCTCGAGGACGCGATCGAGGCGGCGGCGAAGCTCGCGGGCATTGTCGGGCGCCCCAAGCTCATCTACCCGCGCCGGCGCTTCTCCCTCCGCGATCTGGTCCAGAACCGGCTCGGCCTGGATGCCGCCGCCCAGGTCCTGCCCGCGCTGCCCGCCCTCTTCTCCCTCCGGACCCCGCTCTACCTCATGCAGTAGGGACAGCGGTCGGGCTTGGCCCAATCGCCCCTAACTGCCTGCTCTTCTTGACAATCTTCGAGCCCGCATGCTACGGTGCGCGGGTCGATGGGGTGCCGCGTCACCAGGGGAGCGGGGCGCCAGCATGGCCGGCAACGGGACCCGGCCAGGGAGTTGGGCCCTCGAAGGGAGTCTCTTTCCATGACCAAGGCCGAGCTGATCGAAGAAGTGGCGAAGGTGGCGACGCTGACCAAGAAGGAAACCGAGCTCATCGTCAACACCGTCTTCGACAACATCACCGAGGCTCTGAGCAAGGGAGACAAGGTCGAGCTGCGCGGCTTCGGCAGCTTCCGCATCCGGCAGCGCAACTCCCGCAAGGGCCGGAACCCCAAGACAGGCGACAGCGTGAGCGTGCCCGAGAAGCGGGTGCCGTTCTTCAAGGTGGGCAAGCGCCTGCGGGAGCTCGTCAACACCTGAGTGGGGGCCCAGACATGGCCCCCACACCCCCTAACGCTTGGACCGCCCCGGCAGAGCCGTGGCGGTCCTCGACCCTGCGCTTCGGTCACGGGCTCTGAGCCGCCTCTGGGCGCCGTGGCGGATGCCGTACGTCTCGACTGCTCCGACCGGCGATCTCGGCTGTGTCTTCTGCAATGCGCTCTCCAGAGGCGATGACCGCGGGGCGCTCATCCTTCGCCGCCGCGAGCAGGCCTTCCTCATCCTCAACGCCTTTCCCTATGCGTCCGGCCATCTGATGGCGGCCACCGCGCGTCACGGGGGCGGCCTCCCCGACGCCACCGCGGCGGAGCTGGCGGAGGTCATGGCGCTCGTCCAGGTGGGCATGCGCGCGCTCAGCCGCGGCATATCGCCCCGACGGCTTCAACGTCGGCGTGAACGAAGGCCGCGTGGCGGGAGCCGGTGTCCTCGACCATCTGCACGTGCACGTGGTGCCGCGGTGGAACGGGGACACCAACTTCATGCCCGTCCTCGGCGACGTGCGCGTGCTCCCCGAGGCGCTCGACGTCACCTACGACCGTCTGTCCGCCGCGCTCGACTCGTGACGGAGACCGCGCCCGAGCTGACTCCGATGATGTTGCAGTACCGGGAGCTCAAGCAGCGCTACCCGGACTATCTGCTGCTGTTCCGCCTCGGGGATTTCTACGAGCTGTTCTTCGAGGACGCGCACGCCGCGTCCCGCCTGCTGCAGCTCACGCTCACGTCGCGCCAGAAGGGCGAGGGGGCGATCCCGATGGCGGGGATCCCGCACCACGCCGCCGACGGCTACATCACGCGCCTCATCCGAGCGGGCCAGAAGGTCGCCGTGTGCGAGCAGATGGAGGCGCCCGCCAAGGGCAAGAAGCTGGTCCGGCGCGAGGTCGTGCGCGTCGTCACGCCGGGCACCATCACCGACACGCAGTTCCTGGACGGGGCCGCGAACAACTTCCTGCTGGCGCTCCATCGCGCGCCGGGCGCCCTCGGCGCGGCCCTCGTCGACGTCTCCACCGGGGACTTCTGGGTGGGGGAGCAGGACGGCGCGGGCGCCGCTCTGCTCGAGGCGGCGCTGCTCCGGCGGCCCGCCGAGCTCCTGGTGGCGCGCGACGCCGACGGGCAATGGCGCGGACAGGGCGAAGCGCTCGGCGTGGCGGTGACGACCGGCGAGCCGGGGTGGTTCGCGCCGCGGCCCGCCCGGGAACGGCTCGTCGCCCGCTTCGGGGCGACGGCGCTCGATGCCTTCGGCGTGGGGACGATGTCGGCGGGCCTGCAGGCGGCGGGCGCCGCGCTCGCGTATCTCGCCGATACGCAGGGGGAGTCCCTCGCGCACCTCACGCGGATCCAGCGGCTCGTGCCCGGCGATGCGATGCTCCTCGATCCGACCGCCGTCGCCACCCTCGAGCTGTTCGAGACCGCGGCCGAGCGGTCGAGCCGCGGCTCGCTCGTCGGGGCGATCGACCGGACGCGCACGCCCATGGGCGCGCGCCTCTTGCGCCAGTGGCTCCTGCGCCCGCTCCTCGACCGCGCGGCGATCCGTCAGCGACAGGATGCGATCGGCGCCCTCGCCCCGAATCCGGCCGCCCGCGACGGCCTGGGTCGCCGCCTCCGCGGGGTGGGCGATCTCGAGCGCCTCACCAGTCGCGCCGCCCTCGGCCAGGCCCATGCGCGAGACCTCGTCGCGCTGCGCGGCTACCTCGCCGCGCTGCCGGAGTTGAAGGAGGACCTCGGAGCGCCCGCGGCGCCGCTCCTCGCCGCGCTGGCCCAGGACATCGCCGCGCCGCCCGCGCTCACCAAGCTGCTGGACGAGGCGCTCGAGGACGAGCCGCCGCTCACCCTGCGCGAGGGCGGCCTCATCCGCGAGGGATGGAACGCGGAGCTGCGCGACTTCAAGCGCTCGGCGCGCGAGGCGCGCGACTGGATCGCCTCCCTCGAGCGGCGCGAGCGCGAGCGGACGGGGATCGGAAGCCTCCGCGTCCGCTTCAACCGCGTGTTCGGGTATGCGATCGAGATCAGCAATGCGCATGCCGAGAAGGTGCCCGCCGACTATATCCGGCGCCAGACGCTCGTCGGCGCCGAGCGCTATGTCACGGCGGAGCTGAAGGAGTACGAGGGCCGCGTGCTCGGGGCGGAGGAGCGCATCGCGCGCCTCGAGCTCGAGCTGTTCGTCGAGGTGCGCGGCCAGGTCTCGGCACACGCCGAGGAGCTCCTGCGGGCGGCGCGGGCGGTGGGCGCGCTCGACGTCCTCGTGGGGCTGGCGGACGTCGCCCACGAGCGGGGCCACGTGCGGCCGGACGTGGACGACAGCCAGGCGATCGAGATCGTCGACGGCCGCCATCCGGTGCTCGAGGCGGGGGCGGCGGCGTTCACGCCCAATGACCTGCGCCTCGACCCCGCCGGCTGCCAGATCATCATCCTGACCGGGCCCAATATGAGCGGCAAGAGCGTGTTCATGCGCCAGGCCGCGCTGCTCGTGATCCTGGCGCAGATCGGCGCCTTCGTCCCCGCGCGCGCGGCGACCATCGGGCTGGTCGATCGCGTCCTGACGCGCGTCGGGGCCCAGGACAATCTCGCGCGCGGCCAGAGCACCTTCCTGGTCGAGATGGTCGAGACGGCGAGCATCCTGCACCACGCGACGCCGCGCAGCCTCATCCTCCTCGACGAGGTGGGCCGCGGCACCTCCACCTTCGATGGCCTCGCCATCGCCTGGGCGGTGACGGAGGAGCTGCACGAGCGCGGGCAGGGGGCCAAGGTGGTGTTCGCCACCCACTATCACGAGCTGACCGCGCTCGCCGAGCGGCTGCCCCGCGTCTCGAACTTCCACGTGGCGGTCAAGGAGTGGAACGACGAGATCATCTTCCTCCACAAGGTGCGCCCGGGCGGCACCGACCGCTCGTACGGCATCCAGGTCGCCCGGCTCGCCGGGCTCCCGCCCTCGGTGATCGCGCGCGCCCGGCGCATCCTCGCCGACCTCGAGAGCGAGAAGACCGAGCTCTCCGCCGCCCTCGGCCCGGCCGGGCCGCGCCGGGAGCCCGCGCAGCTCGGCCTGTTCCCGACGGCCCTCGATCCCATCGTGAAGGAGCTGTCGCAGCTCGACGTGGGAGGCCTCACGCCGCTGCAGGCGCTCAACCTGCTCGCCGCGTGGCAAGAGCGGCTCCGGGAGCGCCCGTGAGCCGGATCCACCGGCTGCCGGATCACCTCGTGAACAAGATCGCCGCGGGCGAGGTCGTGGAGCGGCCGGCCTCGGTGGTCAAGGAGCTGGTGGAAAACGCGATCGACGCCGGGGCGCGCGCCGTCACCGTGGAGCTGAAGGACGCGGGCCGCCAGCTCATCCGGGTGACCGACGACGGGATCGGCATGACCGCGGAAGAGGTCGATCTGGCGCTCCTGCGCCACGCCACGTCGAAGCTCGAGACGGACGCCGATCTCGAGGCCATCGCGACGCTCGGCTTCCGCGGCGAGGCGCTGCCCGCCATCTGCGCCGTCACCCGCTTCGCGGTGCGCTCATCGCCCCGCGGCGACGCGTCGGGCACGGGGACGCTCGTGCGCGGCGAAGGGGGCGTGGTCGGCGAGAAGCTGCTCGTGGACACCCCCGCGGGGACCACCGTCGAGGCGCAGGATCTCTTCTTCAATACGCCCGGGCGGCTCAAGTTCCTCAAGACGGCGCCGACGGAGCTGGCGGCGGCGCTCCGGCTCCTCGAGGGCATCGGGCTCGCCCATCCGGACATCCATCTCCGGGTCACCCACAACGGCAAGGCCGTCCTCACCGCGCCGAGCGCGCGCGGGCTGCGCGATCGGCTCGGCGCGCTCCGGGGCTTCGACCTGGCCGCGCGGATGCTGGACGTCGATCGGCGGGAGGGGGACGTCACCGTGACCGGCCTCATCGTCCCGCCTCAGCTCGCGCGCGGCAACCGGGACGCGATCACGGTCATCGTCAACGGCCGTCCGGTGCGCGACACGCTCCTCATGCAGGCGCTGATCGACGCCTACCGGCCGCTCCTCGCGCGGGACCGATTCCCGGCCGCCGCGCTCTGCTATCGAGCTGCCGAGCCGCGAGGTCGACGTCAACGTGCATCCGACCAAGGCGTGGGTGCGCTTTCGCGCCCCGCGCCTCGTGCAGGAGGCGCTCTTCGCCGCGGTGCAGGAGGCGCTGCGCTCGAGTCGCGTCGTCCAGCCCCAGGCGGGCCTCACCACCTGGGGGAGTCCGGGGGAGCGCGCGGGCGACGGGCCGTTCACCGGCGCGATGGCCGGGCCCATGGAGGGCGGGTCGGCCGGCCAGCCTTCCTTCGAGCGGGCGGGTGCGCCGCAGGCCGCCCTGTTCCGGGAGGAGGCGCCCGCGTTCGGCGCCGTGCGCTTCGGCGCGGTGATCGGCCAGCTCCAGGACACCTTCATCGTGGCGGCGAGCGACGACGAGGTCTTCTTCATCGACCAGCACGTGGCGCACGAGCGCGTGCTCTTCGAGCGCCTCGAGTGCCCAGCTCGAGCAGAGCCCGCTGCCGTCGCAGGAGTTGCTGTTCCCGCAGCCGCTCGAGCTGGGCGCGGGCCAGGCCGACCTGCTCCGCGAATGGACACCCACGCTCGAAAAACTCGGCTTCGTCCTCGAGGGCTTCGGCGGATCCACCGTCCTGCTGCGCGCGGTGCCCGTGCTGCTCAAGGGCGAGGAGCCGCGCCGGCTGATCGAGGGCCTCCTCGACGAGCTGGGCGGCCCCCGGCGCGACGAGACGGCGCCGCTCGTCCACCGCGCGCTCTCCTTCGTCGCCTGCCACGCCGCCATCAAGGCCCACGAGCATCTCGAGCACGGCGAGATGACGCGCGTGCTCGGCGACCTCGCCCAGACGCGGACGCCCTACTTCTGCCCGCACGGGCGGCCCATCGTGAGCCGGCTGTCGCTCCGCGAGATCAAGCGCGAGCTGGGGCGCACCTGGTGACCCCCCCGCCGCTCCTCGTCATCGTGGGGCCGACGGGTGTCGGAAAGACCGCCGTCGCGGTCCGGCTCGCGGGCACCCTGTCGATCGAGGCGGTCAATGCCGACTCGCGCCAGGTCTATCGCGGCATGGACATCGGCACGGGCAAGCCGACCCGGCAGGAGCAGGCCGCCCTCCGCCATCGGCTGATCGACGTCGTGGATCCGGACGAGCGCTATCACGCCGCCCGGTTCCGCACCGAAGCCCTCGCCGCCATCGCAGAGATCGGGGCGCGCGGGGTGCTGCCGGTGGTCGTCGGGGGCACGGGGCTCTACGTGCGCGCGCTCCTGAAGGGCCTGCACGCCGCACCGCCCGCCGATCTGGCGCTGCGCCGCGAGCTGGACGCATATGCGGCGGCCCGGGGACTCCCCGATCTTCACGCCCGGCTCGCCGCCCTCGACCCGGCCGCGGCGCGGGCGCTTCATCCCAATGACCAGCTCCGCGTCGTCCGGGCCCTCGAGATCCGCCTGCTCGCGGGCGCAGCGGAGGGCGATCCCGGGCCGCGCGCCGCCGCGGACTGGAGCCGCGCGGTGACGGGCTGGCGCCTCGTCATGATCGGCCTTCGCCGCGAGCGCGGGGCGCTCAACCGGAGCCTCGCGGATCGCGCGCGGGCGATGGCCGACCGTGGGATGATGGACGAGGTGAACACCCTGCTTGCCAAGGGCTATGACGAGGCGCTGCCCGCGATGGGCGGGATCGGCTATCGGCAGTTCGCGGCGGCGATCATGGGCCGCATGAGCGCCGACGAAGCGCTCCGGCTCATGGTCCGCGACACCTGCCGTTACGCCAAGCGCCAGATGACGTGGTTCTCCCGCGAGCCCGAGGTCCGGTGGATCGACGTGGATCAGGCGGGCGGCATCGAGGGCGCGGCGGAAGGCATCCTCAAGGTGGTCATGCAGGAGGGATTGATCGAGTGAGACAGCAAGAGAAGGCATTCCTCGCCGCGCTCCGCCTGCCCAAGCAGCGGCGCGTCGACGTGGACGAGTCGCTCGACGAGCTGAGCCGTCTGGCCGAGTCCGCGGGCGCGCAGGTGGTGGGCCGGCTCACCCAGGAGCGGAAGGCGCCGAGCGCCTCGCTCTACTTCGGCAAGGGCAAGGTGGAGGAGATCAAGACGCTGTCCCGGCGCGAGCACGCCGACCTCATGATCTCCGACGACGCGCTGTCGCCCATCCAGGAGCGGAACCTCGGCGGCTCGCTCGGCCTGCGCGTGATCGATCGGACCGCGCTCATCCTCGACATCTTCGCCCAGCGGGCGCGCACGATGGAGGGGAAGCTGCAGGTGGAGCTCGCCCAGCTCTCGTACTTGCTCCCGCGCCTCGTCGGGCAGTGGAAGCACCTCGAGCGGCTGGGCGGCGGCATCGGCACGCGGGGACCCGGCGAGACGCAGATCGAGTCCGACCGGCGGATGATCCGCCACCGCATCCGGAAGATCACCGAGGATCTCAAGCGCGTGCGCGTGCACCGCCGGCTCCTCCGCGACCGGCGCAAGGCGAGCGGGGTGCCCGTGGTGGCCCTCGTCGGCTACACCAATGCGGGCAAGACGACGCTGCTCAACCGCCTCACCGGCGCCTCGGCGCACCGCCGCCGACCAGCTCTTCGTCACGCTCGACCCGACGGCGCGGCTGGTCTCGAGCTCGCCGCACACGTCCTTCGTCCTCACCGACACCGTCGGCTTCATCCGGAAGCTCCCGCACCAGCTCGTGGCGGCGTTCAAGGCCACGCTGGAGGAGCTGGCCGAGGCCGACATCCTGCTCCACGTGGTCGACGCGAGCCATCCCGCGCTCGACGATCAGATGGCGGCGGTCGACCGGCTTCTCGGCGAGCTCGAGCTCACCGAGCGTCCGACCATCGTCGTCCTGAACAAGGCGGACCGGCTCGACGCCGACACCTCGCTGGCGAGCCTCGTCGAGCGCTTTCGCGGCGTCGCCGTGTCCGCGCTGACGGGTGAGGGGATCGAGCTCCTGCTCGCCCGCATCGACGAGGCGCTGCGTCCCGGCGTGGAGCGCGCGACGCTGCGCATCCCGTACGGCGCCGGGCCGGCCGTTGCCCTGTGCTACGAGCGCGGCCGCGTCCTCGCCCGCTCCGACGAGGCCGACGGCATCCGGCTCGAGGTCGAGCTGCCCCGGCGCCTGCTGGCACCGCTCGCGGTGTACCGGGACACCGCCTGATCGAGCCACATAGGCACTTTCCCGCGGCCTGCCCGACCGCCGGTGCTACAATCTGGTCTCCCACCGGCGGAACCATGGGACTCGCCAACTGGCTTACGACGCTGCGAATACTGCTCATCCCCGTCTTCGTCACGCTGCTGGTGTACCGGCACCCGACGGCGGCGCTGCTCGTATTCTGCCTCGCGAGCCTCACCGATCTCCTGGACGGGTATATCGCCCGGAGCCGGGGCGCGCAGACGCGGCTCGGCGCCTTCCTCGATCCCGTCGCCGACAAGCTGCTGCTCACTTCGGCCTTCGTCACCTTGACCTGGCTCAAGGTCATTCCCTTCTGGATCGCCGCCGTGGTGGTGAGCCGTGATCTGGTGCTGAGCGTGGGCGTCCTCGTCATCCACGTGGCCGGCGGCACCGTGCATCCGGCGCCGTCCTGGCTCGGCAAGCTCTCGACGGTGTGCCAGATGGCGACGGTCCTCGCCGCCATGGTCACGTTCTACTTCGGGATCCTGCCCCGCATGCCGAAGGTCTTCGCGTGGGTCACCGCGGGCTTCACGGTGGCGTCGGGTCTGCAGTACATCGTCCAGGGCCTGAAGCAGATCAATCCGCCCGCGGCCCCCGCCGCGGGGCGCTCCACGCCATGAGCTGCGCGCCCACGCCCGCCGCCGCGCCGGGCGTCGTCGTGTCGGGCGTGCGCCCGCGGACGCCGGCCGCGACCGCCGGGCTCAGGCCGGGCGACCACCTCGTGGCCATCAACGGCCGGCCGCTCCGGGACGCCATCGACTTTCACTTCGAGAGCGGGGAGTCGCGGATTCGCCTGCGGCTCGTCCGCCAGGGTCGCGAGCAGAGCGCGGTGCTCGAGCGCCGGGGCGCCGACTGGGGACTGACGCTCGAGCCGCCGCAGCCGTCGGAGATCGCGACCTGCGCGAACAAGTGCGTCTTCTGCTTCATCCACCAATTGCCGCGCGGCATGCGCAAGAGCCTCTACGTGAAGGACGACGACTTCCGCCTGTCGTTCCTGCACGGCAACTACATCACGCTGACGGACCTCGACGAGGAGGAGCTGGAGCGCATCGAGGCGCAGCGGCTCTCCCCGCTCTACGTCTCCGTCCACGCGACCGACCCGGAGCTGCGCCATCGCCTCCTCGGCCAGCCGAAGGTCAAGCGCGAGCTCCTGCCCGTGATGGAGCGCCTCGCCCGTGCGGGCATCCGCATGCACGCGCAGATCGTGCTCTGCCCGGACTGGAACGATGGCGCGCACCTCGACCGGTCGGTGCACGAGCTGGCGCGCATGCATCCCGCGGTCGCCAGCACGGCGGTGGTGCCGGTGGGCCTCACGCGCCACCGCGAGCGCCTGCCCGAGCTCCGGACGGTCACCGATGACGAGGCGCGCGCGCTCGTGCAGTCGATCGAGGGGTGGCAGGAGCGCTTTCTGGCTTCGCTCGGCACGCGCTTCGTCTGGGCCGCCGACGAGCTGCATCTGCAGGCCGGGGCCCCGCTGCCGCCGGCCCGCACCTATGAGGGCTTTGCCATCGCGGAGGACGGCATCGGACTCGTGCGGCGCTTCACGGACGGATGGAGCCGCGCGGGGCGGCGCGCGCCGGGCCGCCTCGCTCGGCCCCGCGCGGTCACGGTGGTGACCGGAGAGATGTTCGCCCCCCGCCTGCGCGCGCTCCTCGACGATCTGCACGTGGAAAACCTGAGCGTGCGGCTGGCGCCCATCGCCAATGACTGGTTCGGCCGCGGCATCGGCGTGGCGGGGCTGCTCACCGGCCAGGACATCGAGTCACAGCTCGCGGGGCGCGACCTCGGCGACGCCGTGCTCGTTCCCGCCGTCGCCGTGCGCGACGGGGCGGGCGTCTTTCTCGACGACCTGGCTCCGGCCGACCTCGCGACGGCCCTGCGCACGCCCGTGATCCCGGTCGAGCCCACGCCCGCGGCCCTCGTCCGCGCGCTGGTGCTAGAGCGATGATAAGGGCCCATCTGCGAGGTACGGCGTCCCTCGACCGCCGTGCCACGTAACGCGCGAGACAATCGGGCCGACGACTTTCGTCTGCGGGGCCCGACATGGCCCCGCACTCCCCCTACGCGCGTACGCCTCGCGTGCGGCCATCGGGCGCCGCCTCGCAGCTGAACCCTTCTCATCGCTCTAGCCGGGTTTCTCCGACAGGCTCTAGCGCGGCGGAGGCTCGACCCATGCGCCCAATCATCGCCATCGTCGGCCGGCCGAATGTCGGCAAATCGACCCTCTTCAACCGGCTCGTCGGTCACCGGCGCTCGCTCGTGCGCGACGTGCCCGGCGTCACCCGCGATCGCCTCTACGGCACGGTGGCCTTCGAGCGGTGGCAGGCCGCCGTGGTCGACACCGGCGGCTTCGAGCCCCAACCGACCTCCGACCTCGTGGCGGGCGTGCGCGGCCAGGTCTTGATCGCCATCGAGGAGGCGGACCTCATCCTCTTCGTCGTCGATGGACGCGCCGGGATCACGCCGCTCGACGAAGAGATCGCGTCGGTCCTGCGGCGGAGCGATCGCCCGGTGATCCTCGCCGTGAACAAGGTGGATGGCGCCGCGCAGGAACCGTCACTCGGGCGAGTGCTATCGCCTCGGCTTCTCCCCGGTGCTGCCGATCTCCGCCGAGCACGGCCGGGGCGTGGCGGAGCTGCTCGAGGCGGCGCGCGACCGCGCACCCGTCATCGACGTGGAAGTTCCCGGTCCGGGCGTGCGCGTGGCCATCATCGGGCGGCCCAATGTCGGCAAGTCCTCCCTCGTGAATGCCGTGCTCGGCCACGAGCGCGTCCTCGTGCACGCGGAGCCGGGCACGACGCGCGACACCGTGGACACCCCCGTGACGTTTCGCGACCGCCCGTACGTCTTGATCGACACGGCGGGCATCCGGCGAAAGGGCAAGGTGTCGGAAGCGCTCGAAAAGCTGTCCGTGGTGATGGCGCTGAAGAGCCTCGAGCGCACGGACGTGGCCGTCCTCGTCCTCGACGCCTCCGAAGGCGTGACGGCGCAGGATGCGCACATCGCGGGCTACGCCGACGAGGCGGGGCGCGCCCTGGTCCTCGCGGTGAACAAGTGGGATCTGGTCCCGCGGGGGCTCTTGCAGAAGGCCGACGTGGTGGCGCAGATCTACGAGCGCCTGCCGTTCCTCGAGTACGCCCCCGTGTGCTTCACGTCGGCCGTCGCGCACCAGGGCCTGCCCGAGCTGTTCGACCAGGTGGATCTCGTGGCCGCCGAGGCGAGGAAGCGGGTCGAGCCGGCGCCTTGCTCACGGCGCTGCGCCAGGCCATCGAGCGGCGGCCCATGTCGGCCCGCGGCATCGCGCTTCGGATCTACTCGGCCCAGCAGGTCGCGGTGTCGCCGCCCACGTTCGCCCTGCGCGTGAACCTGCCGACCGACGTCCATTTCTCCTACCAGCGGTATCTCCTCAATACCCTGCGCCACGGCTTCGGCTTCGCCGGCTCGCCCATCCGCATGCTCTACCGAAAGGGCGGGGGCAAGCGGCTGGCGGGCCGACCGTCCTCCTCCGCGAAAAGGGCTCGTAACTAGCCAAAACCCCTAGCCGAATTGGTTTGTCGGCCAGGATCTCTGTGCTAGCATTGCGTAGTCCTTCAACCTGATCACCGCCGGCGGGGAGACTGTGAGCCCAGAGCGAGACGATTACCGGGACGAAGACGACCGGGAGGAATTCGCCTCACGCAGCATCTTCTCGGCAGGCTGGTTCAGAGCGGTGCTGGTGCTCACCGTGCTCGCGATCGTCGTCGTGATCTCGCTGCCGTATCTCCTCAACTGGTTCGAGCCTTCGACTCCGGCGCGCGTGGCGAAGCCAGCCGAGCCACTCAAACCGGCGCCGGGCGCGCCATCGCCGCCTGCCGTTGCGCCAGCCCCCGCTGCGCCGATCGCCGCGCCGCCAGAGGTCAAACCGGCGCCGCCGGTGACTCCGAAGCCCGCTCCGGCGCCGAAGGCCGTCGCCGAGAAGGCGATCCCACCGGCCTCGTCCGAGCCGGCCCGCAAGGCCGCCCCGGAGAAGGCGCCGGCAAAGCCCGCGGCGGAGAAGGCAGTGACGAAAGCGCCCGCGGAAAAGGCGCCGGCAAAAATCGCGACCGAGCGCCCACCGGCGAAGGCAGCAGAGACGGCACCCGCGAAGACCGCGGACAAGCCCTCGGCGGCCACGCGAGTCGTCGCCAAGGCCGACGCGCCGAGTCGGCCCGCCGCGGTCGCCAGTGCGAAGCCTTCCGCGGAGGCGGCCTCCGGGAACTACTGGATCCAGCTCGGCGCCTTCAAGGAGCAGAAGAACGCCGACGCGCTCGCCAAGACGCTCCGCGACGCGGGCTTCCCGATCCAGGTGACACCGATCCGGCGCGGGGGGCGGCGGCGAGAGCAAAGGTGCGGCACAGCAGCACGAGCTCTTCGTGACCGAGACGAGCGTGGACAAGGTCAATGCCGCGCTCAAGGGTCGGGGAACGGCGCAGCCCGTGTCGGGGGGGGTCGCGGTGAAGCCCGCGTTCAGCCTCCAGGATGCGATGACGGTGTCCAAGCGGCTGACGGACGAAGGGCTGAAGGTCGTGATCCGGCCCGCGGGCGGCCTCGCCACTCCCTCCCAGGGCCCGGGCACGCTTCACGCCGTGCGTGCCGGAGGCTATTCGAATCGGACGAGCGCCCTTGCCGCCCGTGACGAGCTCGCGGCGAAAGGGCACCAGGGATTTCTCGCGGAGGGGCCGGCGAAGTGAGGGCGAGTCGGGACTCGCGAACGGTCGAGAGGAGGTGAACGCGCTGACCAAGAACGACCTGATCAATGCGGTGGCCGCGCACGGGCTGTCGAAGCGACAGTCGGCGTCCGTCGTGGAGTCGTTGTTCGACATCATCTTCCGCTGCTTCGAGAAAGGTGAAGACGTGAAGATCGTCGGCTTCGGACATTTCCGCATCCGCCAGAAGCTGTCTCGGCGCGGACGCAATCCGCAGACCGGCGACAGCATCGAGATCACCGCACGCAAGGTGCTGACGTTCAAGCCGAGCAAGGGCCTGAAGCTTCGGATCAACGCGTAACGGGGCCTCGTTGCTCGCCGGTCGCCCGTCGTGATCCCGGACAAGCTCTACTACCGCATCGGCGAAGTCGAGGCGATCACGGAGATCCCCGCCTACGTCCTTCGCTACTGGGAGTCCGAGTTCAAGCTGCTGCGGCCCAAGAAGAATCCCGCCGGCCAGCGGCTCTACCGCAAGAAGGACCTCGAGCTCGTGCTGCGCATCAAGACGCTGCTGTACGACGAGCGCCTCACGCTCGAAGGCGCCAAGAAGCGATTGCGGGGCGAGGCGCGCAGCACCCCCCAGATGGACCTCGGCCTCAAGAGCGTGACCCTGGAGGCGGCGCTCCGGCGGACCCGCGATCGGCTGCGCGCGCTGCGCGAGCGCCTCACGGGCGGGCGGACGGGCCGCGCGCCTTGAGTTTCGAGCGCGCTGCCCTTACAATCGTCACGGGTCGGGGCGTGGCGCAGCCCGGTAGCGCACTTGACTGGGGGTCAAGGGGTCGCTGGTTCAAATCCAGTCGCCCCGACCAATTTCACCGAAAACCGGCGAGCAGATTCTCGGATCTGCTCTTTTTTTGCGGCCGGTGGCGCGGAGACCGATGGCATCCGTGATTCTCGTGACGAATGACGACGGGATTCACGCGCAGGGGCTCAGCGCGCTGGCGCAGGCGCTCGAGTCGCTGGGCGAGGTGTTCGTCGTGGCGCCCGATCGCGAGCAGAGCGCGGTCGGCCATGCGCTGACTCTGCACCGACCCCTGCGCGTCGATCAGGTCGGGGAGCGGCGCTTCGCCGTCAACGGCACGCCGTCCGATTGCGTGAACCTGGGCGTGCTCGGCCTGTTGCCCGAGCCGCCCGTGCTCGTGGTGTCGGGCATCAATCACGGCTCGAACCTCGGGGACGACGTGACGTACTCGGGCACGGTGTCGGCGGCGATGGAAGGGACGCTCCTGGGCGTTCCGTCGATGGCGGTCTCGCAAGCGGAGGGCGAAGTGGCGGGGTTCGAGGCGGCGGGCCGGGTGGCGCAACTGGTCGCGGCGCGCCTCCTCGTCGAAGGGCTCCCGGCGAAGACGCTGCTGAACGTGAACGTGCCCCGCGGCGAGGTGAGCGGCATTCGGATGACGCGGCTCGGCCATCGCGTCTACCGCGAGAAGGTGATCCAGGAGGTCGACCCGCGCGGGCGGCCGTACTACTGGATCGGTGTAGGGCCGCCCGAGTGGCGGGAGGACGAGGCCTCGGACATCGCCGCGGTGCATGCGGGCCTGGCCTCGGTGACCCCGCTGCACCTGGATCTCACGCATTTCGGCGCACTGGGCCGCATGGCGGAATGGGAGGGCGGCCTCAACGCGCTGTTGAAGAAGCGCCAGCGATGATCGGTCGCCAGGACGCGGAGGCGGGCTCGCAGCGCTTCGCGCGCGATCGAGATCGCATGGTGGAGGAGCAGGTGGTGGCGCGCGGGGTGACTGAGCCGCGCGTGCTCGCGACGATGCGCCGCGTACCGCGCCACCTGTTCGTGGACGAAGCGCTGCGAGACCGGGCCTACGGGGATCATCCGCTCCCGATCGGGGACGGGCAGACGATCTCGCAGCCTTTCATCGTCGGCCGGATGACCGAGCTCTTGGCCCTGACGGGCCGGGAGAAGGTGCTCGAGATCGGCACGGGTAGCGGGTACCAGGCGGCCGTGCTCTCGGAGCTGGTGGCGCGAGTCTGCACGATCGAGCGGATTCCCCGGCTCGCCACGCGAGCGCGCCAGGTCTTGGAGACATTGGGGTATAACAACGTGTGGGTGCGAACGGCGAACGGCACGCTGGGTTGGCCGGATGAGGCGCCGTTCGAGCGCATTCTGGTGGCGGCGGGAGGACCGAGCGTGCCTCCGCCGCTATTCGACCAGCTCGTCGAGGGAGGGCGCATGGTGATGCCGGTGGGGGACGCCACCAGCCAGGTGCTCAAGCTCGTCGAGAAGGTCAATGGCGAGATGCGCACGAGCGAGCATTCCGCGTGCATGTTCGTCAAGCTCGTGGGAAAGTACGCTTGGGAGCGGTGAGGAGGCACGGCCGCACCCGGGTTCGAGGATGGAGACGGTCGGCGGGGCGTAGCGCAGCTTGGTAGCGCGCCTGCTTCGGGAGCAGGAGGTCGCTGGTTCAAATCCAGTCGCCCCGACCATTAATTGCTCTTCCCGCCAGAGCATATCCGTGAACAGCGGCAATCGACGTCAGTGAGGGAAATGAACGCGGCGGGAGCGAAGAGCGCCGCCGAGATCCTCGTGCAGGGGCGGATACAGGGCGTGGGATACCGCGCCTTCGTCCAGCGCAAGGCCGGCCAGCTCGGGCTCGCCGGGTACGTCATGAACCTCAGGAACGGGAGCGTGCGCGTGCGCGTCGAGGGCAGCCGCCAGTCCATCGAGGAGCTGACGCGCGATCTGGAGAAGGGCCCGCCCCTGGCGCGGGTCGAGAGCCTGTCGGTGACGTGGCGCCCGGCCACCGGCCGCTTCACGTCGTTTGATGTCCGCTACGCGGAGTTCGGCGAGTGACGTGGCCCCGGCCAGGGGCGCGGCGCCTCATCGGCGCCGGCCTGTTGTTGCCGGGCCTCTTGCTGAGTCATCCGCTGGACACCACCGCAGAGACATCGACCGTAAAAACGCCCCCGAAGCGGATCGCGGCGAAAGAGCTGCCGGCGAAGGCGCAGCCGCCCAAGGCGCCGCCCGCGAAGAAGCTCGCCGCGAAGACCCAACCCGTGAAGACACCGCCCGCCAAGACTCCTCTCATGAAGAGTCAACCCGTGAAGAAGGGCAAGGCGGGCGCCTCGGCCGCCACGCCGAGCCCTGACGAGCGCTGCGTTCACCTCGTCCGGAGTGGGGACACGGTCTTTCGCGTCGCGGCCCAGTATCACGTGCCCCGGCAGGGCATCATCACGGGCAATCAACTGGGCGCCGCCGGCACGCTCAAGGTCGGGCAGCGCATCTCCGTGCCCGGCTGTAAGAAGGGCGGGGGCTTGCGCGCGGAGGCGTCGCGTCCGGCTCCCGCCGTGGAGCTCGAGAGCGGACTGCTCCTCGCCCGCGTCGGCCCGAACCGGATACCGACCCGACTGTTCGTCGCCGTGCCGGAGTTCGGTGCGCGAGGCGATCGAGTTCGCCTGGCCGGTCGAGGGGATGCTCGCCTCGGGCTTCGGCAAGCGGCGCATGGGATGGCATGCCGGCATCGACATCAAGGCCGACATGGGCACGCCTGTGCTGGCCGCCGCGGCGGGCACGGTCAGCTTCAGCGGTTGGTCGGCGTCGTATGGACGGCTGGTGAAGATCCAGCATCCGAACGGATTCGTCACGGTCTACGCTCACAATAACGAGAATCTGGTTCAGATCGGGGACGAGGTCGAGGCCGGCAAGATGATCGCCACGGTCGGGCGAAGCGGCCGGGCGTCCGATCATCACCTCCACTTCGAGATTCGCCGCGAGGGGATGGCCTTCAATCCCCTGTTCTTGCTCGAGGCGCGCGACCACACCCCGGTCTTCGCCAGCACGCCGGCGGAGCCGCTCGAGACGGCGGAGCCGCTCGGCGAAGAGGTCGACGACGACGTCCGTGAGTAACGTCGACGACGAACACCGTGAGTAACATCGACGACGAGCACGACGAGGTTCCGGACTCGGACGAGCCGCTCGAAACGCTCGTGTCCAAGTCGCCCGATGAGCTGGGCGCGTCGGACAAGCGGCCGGAGACGGTCGAGCGGACCCGGGAGATCCTGTCCCTCTATCTGTCGGACATCGCCAAGGTCAAGCTCCTCACCGGCGAGCAAGAGCAGGCCCTCGCCCGCCGGGTGCAGGACGGCGATGTCCAGGCCGAGCGCGAGCTGGTCGAGGCCAATCTCCGGCTCGTCGTCCGCATCGCACGGCGGTACCTGCGGCGCGGCCTGTCCCTGCTCGACTTGATCGAGGAGGGCAATGTCGGGCTGCTCCACGCCGCGCGCAAGTTCCGCCCCGACCGGGGCACCCGCTTCTCGACGTATGCCACGTGGTGGATTCGCCAGGCCGTGGTGCGTGCCCTCGCCAACCAGGCGCGGACCATCCGCCTTCCCGTGCACGTCGAGGGATTGCTCGGCCAGGTCATGAAGAAGCGCAATGCCCTCACCCAGGCGCTGGGCCGCGCGCCCACGAACGAGGAGCTGGCGACGGCCCTCGAGTGGCCGGTGTCCGAGGTCGAGCACCTGGACAGCGTGCGCCAGCATCCCGTGTCTCTCGACACTCCCGCGGGCGAGGATGGCACGGCGAGCCTTCACGACGTCGTCGAGGATCCATCCGCCGTGCCCGGGGAAGGCCTGGGGGCGCTTCTTCGCGCCCGCGCCGATCTCGCCGGTGTGATCCAGGACCTGCCCGACAACGAGCGCACCGTGGTCACGCTGCGCTTCGGGCTCGAGAACGAGGAGCCGATGACGCTCGAGAGCATCGGCCGCAAGATGGGGCTCACGCGCGAGCGCGTGCGGCAGATCGAAGCGGCGGCGCTGCGGCGGCTGCGCGGGCTCCTTGCCGCCCGCGACGTCAAGCCGTCCGACTTGCTCTGAGCGGGGCGCTACCGGGTCGGCTGGGGCGCGGCGGGCCCCGGTGCGCCAGAGGGCGCAGCGGCGGGATTCGCGATCCACACCCACTGATACGCGCTCGTCACGCCGTCGCCCCGCAATACGTATCGGCCATGCGGGTAGACGACCTCGTTCTGCACCGGAGGTGCGGGCGCCGCGTAGGTCACCTGCGCCGCCGGCTGAGCGTAGTACGCCGGGGGCGGGTAGTACGCGGCGGGTGGCGGCGCATACACCACCGGGGGGTAGTACCCGCCGTAGTAGTAGCCGCCGTAGTACGGGCCTCCGTAGAAGGTGGTCGTCGCCCAGACCCGCGGCGTGAAGAGGCCGAAAACAAGCTGGTTGAAGACGGCGAAGGAGGCCAGCCCCAACGCCGCGCTGGTGGCGCCCTCCGGCCTGCGCGGGCGCCGGAGCAATCCCGGCAAGAGTGAGGACAAGCGCTACGACCGCGACGATCTTCTTCATGGGGTTCTCCCTGGGAAACGGTACACCCACGCGGCGGCCGCCTGTCCACGCCGCTCCCTCGGGCAGCGGGCTGCGCTCGTCGTGGTAAGATCAGCGGCGTCGGTCGAAAGCCCTTGCGCCCCCGTAGCTCAGGTGGATAGAGCAGCAGTTTCCTAAACTGCGTGCCGGGTGTTCGAGTCACCCCGGGGGCACCAATTTAATTAAGATTTTATGAAGCACCAGCGCAGAAAGACAGGGTGGGCGGGCAACCATCCGGCAACCACGAGGAGGAAGCGGCGAAGAAGAAGGCTGAGCTTCTCGCCGAGCTAGCTGCCGTCCCGGAGATGGCGCGGCGCCTAGAGATCCTGGCAAAGGAGATGGCTCAGCGCGCGCGTTTTGCCAGCGACGTGGCGAAACCCCTGCGCGATGCAATCTCCGTAATTCCCGCGACGGTGCTGTGCCCCCGGCCGAGTTGGATCGCTCGCTCGAGCAATGGCGCACTTGGTCCTTGGTTGGGCGTAGTGCTGAATCGAGGATCGGCACCTTGCTGCATTCGTTTGGTTCGGTCTCTCTGGTGGCCACGAGTTCGTCGAGCATGACGGTCTTCCAGGTTATCGCGAGGGTTGACGAGGGAGCCCGTACTGGCAAGATGATTATCTCGTCCGCGGACGACAGGCGAGATTGACGGGCGCCGTTGAGCGGCTGGACGACGTTTTCCGGAGAGCTTCGATCGCCGACGAGGTCCGAGCGTCAATGAAAAGACTGCAGCTCGACCCCTATCTATTGACCCAAGCGGAAAGCGCCCTCGACGTGCCGGTATTGGGCGACGGCACGCCCTTGTCCGGTGTCGTCCCGGTCCGCGAGTGCATCCATAGGAGTGTCGAGGAGCTTCTCAGGCGCCGCCCGACGCAGGAAGGGACGGGGAAGGGGATCGAGAGCAAGGTGTTGTCGATCGGACACCAGTGCGGACGGCCGGGGTTGCCGCCGGGGCATTTCGAAGAACTCGGCGCCCAATTCAGGACCCTGATAGACACCATCTCCGGCACAAAGCAGCGGAAGCTGGCGCGAGAGGTGCTTGTCGCCATCTTCAATCGCTCGCTTCTCACGTTCAACGCATTCTTGGACAGCTTGGATGTAGCAGCGCTTAGAACGCCCTGAATCGCGGCCCGCCGCCACATGCCGCTGCCCGTCGTGGCGGAAGTCGAGCCACCAGGTCTTGCCCCGCTGGTAGATGCCGTCACCGCGTCGCGCCATGGGAATCACCTCCTTCTCCCGGCCGCAGCCAAGAGATTGTGCGCATTTACGCGAGTGCCAGTGGCGACCATTGCCGTCAGAATGGGAGGGGTTTCCGGGGTAGCTCCGGGGTTGCCATTGCCGCCCGGTCCACGTAACCAATCGCACGCTGAATTGGGATATGGAGGCCCCAGCAATTTGGTGAGCCCATGGACCCCGACGCGATTCGCGCGATCCTGGTGGCTCTCGCCGAGTTGCGCGGGCTGGTGGGGAGGCCGCCGCCGTTCGTGCCGGCACTCAACACCAGCCGCGCAGCGGCGATCGGAGCCTGAGTCGCCACCCGGACGCCGCGGTCGCAGAGGGTTGTTCGCTCGTGCTGTAGACGGCTCGATCCCCTGGCAGCGCTCCCTTGCCCGGCAGAAAATCGCCTTGACTCAGCGGTTGTCCGCGCTGTACGGGTGGGACGTGGGACGCGGCGTCCGACAACCGGCGCCGAGGGGCGGAGGCCGGAGAAGGTGGGTTACGTCGACCAGAGCATTTGTAGTTCCTATGCTCTGTCGCTCTACGCGGATCAGTTCGGCCATCGTCGGTCCCGATGATCACAAAAGGAGGCCAGCCATGCATTCTTCTCCAGCGCGATGCGCAGCGCAAGCACTGACGGGCCTGGTCGTCGCGACGGGGCTCGCGCTCGCTGCGGACTCGCCGGGCCAAGCGGCCTCGACCGGCGAAAGGGAAACCGTGAAACAGATCTTCAGCCAGAAGCTGCCCAATGTCCCGGGCAAGACCCTCACTGTCGTCCAGGTGGACTACGGCCCCGGCGGCTTCTCGGCGCCTCACCGCCATCCCGCCTCCGGCTTCGTCTTCGCGTATGTCCTCTCGGGCACCATCCGCTCCCAGGTCGAGGGCGAGCCCCTCGGCGTCTACAGCGCCGGCCAGACCTGGACCGAGCCGCCCAACTCCCACCACATCGTGAGCGCCAATGCGAGCAAGACCAAGCCCGCGCGGCTGATCGCCTATATCATCGCCGATGACGGCGTTGAGGTCACGGTCTACGACAAGTGATCTCGAAGCGGCCTGAAAGGGAAGCGCGATGAGAATTCTGATCGCCGGTGCGAGCGGTGCGATCGGCCGGGCGCTGGTTCGTCGCCTGAGAGTGAATCAGCATGAGGTATTCGCGCTGACTCAATCGCGCGATTCGGCAGCCGTATTGAAGGAAATCGGCGCCGAGCCAGTCATCGCCGACGCACTGGATGCCGCTGCGGTGAAAGCCGCCGTCGGACAGATCCGGCCCGACGCCGTAATCAACGAATTGACCTCACTGCCCCGGCACTACACGCCCGCCGAAATGAAGGCCGCGGCGGAACGCAATCGCAAGGTCCGAGTGGAAGGCAACATCAACCTGCTCGCGGCGCTTCGCGATGCGGGTGTGCGCCGCTACCTCCTGCAAAGTTCCGGATACTGGTATGCGCCCGGCGCGGGGCTGGCAGACGAGTCCGTCCCGTTCATCTCCAGCGCGTCCCCGGGTGTCGAGGCCGGCGCCCGCATCTACATGGAATTGGAAGCGCGCGCGTCGGCGACGCCGGGAATCGAGTTCGTCGCGCTGCGGTACGGATTCTTCTACGGTCCCGGCACCTGGTACACGCGCGAGGGCGATATGGGTGATCAGGTACGGCAGCAGCAGGTTCCGATCATTGGTGAGGGCCAGGGCGTCTACAGCTTCGTGCATATCGACGATGCGGCTGGGGCGACCGCTGCGGCGCTGGAGTGCCCGCCGGGAGCGTACAACGTCGTCGACGGAAACCCGTCGCCTCAGCACGTGTGGCTGACGGCGTTCGCGCGTGCTGCAGGAGCACCTGCGCCACCTCGCGTCAGCGAAGAAGAGGCGCTTCGAGCGTCAGGCCCCGACGCGGTCTACTACGCGACGAGGCTCAGGGGCGCATCGCACGAGAAAGCCCGGCGCGAGCTCGGGTTCCGTCCGCGCCCGCTCGAGTGGATTTAGGCTAACGCGCGGGGAAGTGCGTGAGGTTCGTGTCGGCGGTGGCGCGCGAGGCCGAGTCGCGGTCGATCCATCGGGCAGCTCGGCCTCCACTGACGGCGCCACGAACGGGGTGGGGTCGATGAACCGGCGCAAGACGTTCAGGGTCAGCCGCGAGATGTTGTTGGCGTAGCCGTGGTGCGCGAGGCTCCCCACGTAGGAGATGGAGCCGGTGGAGAAGACCGCCCCGCCGCCCGGGTGCTCGTAGAAGACCATGTCGGCGCGGACCGCCGGCGAGAACCGCCCGTCGGCGCCCGCGAACGACACGTTCATCTCCTCGTTGACGAGCTGGAAGGCGTTGGAGTGCTCCTCCGACGAGGCCACCACGAGCGCCCACGCCGGCGAGCCGAGGCCGGGATTGAAGGCGTCGAGCTCGAGACCGGCGGCGCCACCGCCCGAGAGGCCGAAGTCGCCCAGGATCTCGTCGTCCACACCGTCGAAGATGAAGCGCGCGCGTGGATCCCGGCTGGCGGCGGTGCGCCGGTAGTAGGACGAGCGATCGAAGCCCTGGGCCACGAAGCCCACGCCGGCCAGCGCGTTGGGCGCGCGCCCCTGACGTCGCCACAACCCGCCGTACTCGCCGGTCGAGCTGTGATAGTACTCGCCGGTCGCTTCCACCCAGGCGCGCGTGCCGTCCTCGGCGCGACGCATCTCGATCATCCCGGGGTGGGAGGCGGGATACGACACCCGCCAGTAGAAGCCGTTGCCGCCCATGTACATGAGCCGCCCACCGCGCCCGAGGTAGGCCGACAGCGCGTCCAGCATCTGCCGCGAGTGGTACTCGGGATGGCAGCCGGTGAGGACGACCCGATAGTCCGCGAGCAGCGGCAGGCCTTCGGCGTGCAGATCGTCGTCGGTGATGACGTCGTACGACTGCCCCTGGGCTTCCAGCCAGTCGAGCAGACAGAAATCGAGGAACAGGTTCCACAGCCAGCCGGTGGGCCGGGTGTTGACGATCGGCCGCCGGCGCGAGACGTGGCACACGCCGGAGCCGTCGGAGTGCGAGTCGTAGGTGGAGCCGCCCAGCTCGGGGTGATACATCAGCAGCAGATCGGTCGGATCCACGATGGGCAGCGCGCCGATGAACAGCTCGGCCGGGCCCGGGCGCATGCGCCCGCGATAGTTCGAGTAGGCGAGGTAGGTGGCGGTGGAGGCCAGGAACGCCACCGGCGCGCGTGGCCCGCGCCGCGGCGGACGCACGTAGAACACGACCCAGAAGTCGGGGCCGCCCTCGGCCTGCAGCTTCAGCGCGTAGACGCCGCTGCGGGCGTGGTCGGGATGATCGTGGTGAGGCTCGGCCGCCAGCCGGCGTCGTAGAGATCGTCGTCGTGGAAGTGGATCGCGCCCCACTGCGCGGGCGCCCGGCGCCAGTCCATCTCGGTGCCGTCCCAGTCGTGACCGGTGACCGCGCGCTTGGGCGCATTCACGGTGCGGCCGTGCAGATGGTTGGGCGAGCGATCGGTCACGCGGTCGCTGCCCATGTCGGCGGCGAAATCCCAGAGGCCGAGCGCGTCCAGCGTCGGCACCTGCGTGCTCGGCGCCGTCGCGGCGGCCTGCAACTCGGCCGGCGTGAGCGCGCGGCGGGCCAGGCTCGGCCCGTCGATCTTGCCGTTGAAGTGCCAGGTGGTTCGCCGCCGGCCGTCCTCGACCGCCTCGTGGGCGGCGCCGATGAAGAGCGCACCGGGTGGCGCCGGCCTGGCCGCGAGCGACGCGGTGACGGCGGCGGGCGGCTCGAGGCTCGGCGAATGGTCGGCGAGCGGCGTCTGACGCAGCGTCACCGTGTTCGCCACCAGGTCGACCGCCGCGCCCACGTGATACCAGCGCCGGGCGGCCAGCGGCACGCGCGTCGAGACGACCGTGCCGCCGTGCAGGAACGCCAGCGCGCCGGTCTCGTCGAGCATCAGCGCGAAGCCGGCGCTCCGATCCTGCGCCCACGTGCCCATGATGACCTGCCGCGCCGGCACGGGCCGGATCGGCACCCGGGTGGGCTGGATGAACGCCTGCAGGGTGAAGCGCGCCAGGTCGCCGAACGCCTCGGGATGGTCCACGATCACGTACGAGCCGGCGTCGATGTGCTGGGGCGCGCCGGCGTGGTCGCCGTCGATCGACGTCGGCAGGTGGACCGTCTTGAGGCCGGGACCATCCGGCCCACTGTCGCCACTCACCACCCGGACGATCTCCGCGCGATAGCGCCGGGGCCCGTCGAGGGTGCCGACCATGAAGCGGATCTCCTCGCCGGGCGCGACGCTGAGCGGCTCGGCGTAGCCGAGCACGCGCGGCATGGGGAGGCTCACGGTTCGAGCGCCGGCAGCGCCTGGCCGGTGACCACGTGCCACCGCATCCGGAACGCGTGCCACTCCGCGGCCTCGAGACTTCCGAACACCGCGCCGGGGATCAGCCGCGGCGGCTGGCCGTGTGGCTGCTTCTCCGCCAGCTGCCATTCGGTGTGCGGCTTCGTGCAGATGAGCAGCAGGTCCTGGCAGTGGCGCGCGCCGCGCAGCACGTTCAGCACGGCCTGTAGCTCCGGGCTGTGCGGGCCGAACGGGCTGCGCTTGAACTCGCGCGCCAGGTCGAGGCGCGTGGGGTCGATGGCAAACATGCGAGCCGGCCGGCCTACCGCTGCCGATTCACGAAGTCGAGGATCGGCTGACGGTGCTTGGCGACCAGCTTGGCCGCCGCGCCGGCGAGCAGCTCGCGGTCACACTCCGACGGCAGGTACAGGCGCGTGGGAATCTCGGAGAGGCGCTCCTTCACCGCCTCCGCGGTCTTCATCGGCTCCGGCTGAGCATAGACAACATCAACACCCTCGCGCCCCTGCTCCCCCACGCCTACGCCCCCGTCCCCAGGCCATCACGCCCCCAGCCCCGCACGCCTCCCCCCCGCTGGAGCCGCAGGCACAGCGCACATCAGCCTCCGGGCGCGCCGACCGCACCCCCCCGGCCGTGAGCGGGATGCTAGGCGCGCGCACCGCCGCCGTCAAGCGGAAATGGCCCGCCTGTAGGTAGCACATGATTTGTCCGCGGTTAGTAGCACGTGAATTGACCGCTCCAGCAGACGGCGGGGCGCGGGGCATGGTGGACCGGGAGGTCCCTCATGCCCTTTGCCCCGGCCGTCGTGGAGCGCACCATGAAAGTCCAAGAGGTGTTGATGCAAGCCATCAGTGGAAAACTGACCTGGTTGGAAGCGGAGGACATCCTGGGCTGGCGACCCCGCACCCTGCGGCGCTGGCGCTTGCGGTATCGCCAGCGCGGCTACGACGGGCTGTGGGATCGCCGGCGGCAGCAGCCCTCGCCCCGCTGCGCCCCGGTGGCAGAGGTCGCCCGCATCACGCGCCTCTACCAGAAGCAGTATGCCGGGTTCAATGCGGCCCACTTCCATGAGTTCGCCCAGCGCGACCATGGCGTCACGCTCGGCTACACGTTCGTCAAACGGGTGTTGCAGACCGCGGGTCTGCTCCCCAAGCGCCGCCCGCGGGGCCGCCACCGCCGCCGCCGCGAGCCGCGCCCCTGCTTCGGCGAGCTGCTGCATATCGACGGCAGCCCCCATGCCTGGCTCGCCCTGCGGCCCACCGAGCGACAGACGTTGATCCCGATCATCGATGACGCCACCAAGCGCGTGCTCTACGCCCAGCTCGTCGCCGCCGAGTCCACCGCCACGATCATGGCCGCGCTCTGGAGCGTGCTGGTGACCCATGGGCTGCCCCAAGCGCTCTACAGCGATCGCGCGAGCTGGGCCTTCTACACGCCGAAGGCCGGGCAGCCCGTCGCCAAGGACGTCCTCACGCAGGTCGGCCGCGCCCTCGCCCGCCTCGGCATCGAGCATATCCCCGCGTACTCGCCCGAGGCCCGCGGCCGCAGCGAGCGCCTCAACCGCACGTTTCAGGAGCGCCTCGTCAATGAGCTCCGCGTGGCGGGCATCACCACCGTGCCCGCGGCGAATCGCTACCTGCACGAGCGCTTCCTCGCCACCTACGACGCCCGCTTTACTCACGCCCCCGCCGACCCGGCCTCGGCCTTCGTGCCCCTGGGCAAGGTGGATCTCACCCACATCCTCTGTCACGAAGACACGCGCACCGTCGCTCCGGACAACACGGTCTCGCTCGAGGGGGTGCACCTGCAGATCGACAAGCAGCCGGGCCGCCGCACCTGCGAGGGGCTGCGCGTGCTCGTGCGCCGCCATCTCGACGGCGGCCACTGTGTCTGGTTCGGCGCCCGCTGCTTCGGGCACTACGATGCCAGCGGTCGACGCGTGCCGGCCGGCGCTCCTGCGCCTCCTCCATTTTCACCCGCCATCCCCCTACCGCTCCCCTTGCCCGCCTCGTCCGCATCGCTCCTGGGCCGTCTACGGCCTCGCGCCCGCAAGGCAGCCCCCGCCAACCCGCGTCGCGCCGGCGCTCCCGCGCCGACACCCACCCCGGTTTCGCCCGCCGTCCCCCTACCGATCCCCTTGCCCGCCTCGTCCGCGTCGCTCCTGAGCCCTCTACGGCCCCGCGCCCGCAAGCGGCGCCCCGCGAAACCGCGCCGCCGTGCCCGGGTGCCCGCGTGACCCCCCATCCCGGCCGCGGTCAATTCACGTGTCAAACCCACAGCGGTCAATTCACGTGTCAAACCCGAGCGGTCAATTCACTTGCTATCAACAGCGGAAATGGCCCGCCCGGTTCAGCAGGACGCGCGGCTGGTCTCTCCGGACGATCTCCGGGTCGCGTACGTCCTCTACGAGAAGGGCCACACCCTGCTCTCCGTCTTCCTCGTGTCGGGCGCCCGCCGCGAGGCACAGCTCACCGGCCTCTCCTATCTCGGCCGCGACTACGTGGTCGCCGAGCGGACAGGCCACCGATTGGTGGCATGGACCGAGGGGTCCGCCATTCTCGGGCTCATCTCGACGCTGGACGAGAAGGCCATGCTCGAATGCGGCGCCCACCTCCGGGCCGATCCCGAAGCCCGGCTGGTGCTCTAGCTCAGTAGAAGCGACCTGGGAGGTCTCCCGGAGGGGTTCCGATCAGTTGCCCTTTTCCTGCTGGCTCCGGAGCTTCCTGAGGTGCAGCTTGGCCACGTCGACCCAGTCCTTCTCCGAGGGCAGCGCGCCGGCGAGGGCGATATAGCGCTCCCAGAGCGCGATCGACTCTTTGGTATCGACCTTTTCGTAGACGAGCGCCAGGTTGTAGAGGGCACCCGTGTTCTTGCTGTCGGCTTCGACCACTTTCCGATACTCCCCGATGGCCTCCTGATAGAGACCCTTGTCCTCGTAGACCTCAGCCAGCCCCATGCGCGCGTCGACGGAGCTCCCATCCAGATCGATCGCCTTCTTGTAGGCCTGCACCGACTCGTAGTACAGGCCCTTTTCCGAGTAGTAGAGCTTGCCCAGGTTCACGTGGACCTTGGCGTTGAGCGGATCGAAGGCGAGCGCCTTCTGGTAGGCAGCGACCGCCCCGTCCACGTCCCCCTTCGCCGCCTTGGCATCGCCCAGTCCGACATGGGCATCGGCGTAGTACGGCCGGATCTCGAGCGCCTTGGCGTAGGCTTCGATGGCCTGGTCGAATTGCCGGCGCTGCCCAATCAGGAACAGGTCCCCGAGCGCCTTGTACGGCTCCGGGTACGCAGGGTCGAGCTGGGTGGAAGCGCGAAACTGTGCCTGCGCCTTCCAGCGGTTGCCGAGGCTCTGATGGACCATCCCCAGCGTGTACTGTGCGACCACGAACTGGGGGTCGATCTCGATGGCCTTCCCTAGCAGCTCGACCGCGGCCTCTTTGCCCTCTTTCCCACCCCAGTACGCCGCCTCCTGCCCCCCCACGAACGCCTGGAAGGCGCGCTGCGAGGTGGTAGGGGCCGCCCACTTCTGCGCTCGGGCACTCTCGCTCTCGGTCAGGGTGATCTTGAGCGCACGCGCGTAGGCGACCGGCAGGCCACGGAGCCGCTCGATGAGGGTTCCGTCAGCCACGGAGACGGAGTCGAGCGAGCCTCGCTCGCTTCGGTCACCTTTCACTTCGACATAGCGCGGCACGATCGACAGATCTGCTGTCCCCGCGCGCCGAACCTCGCCGTAGATCGCGACGTCGGCCCCGAGGGCGCGGGCCGCAGCCAGAGCCGACCCGGCGTCCCAGAACGCGGGCCGGGGCAGCCCCTTGAGTCGCTCGCGGTCGAGCTGAATCACAGCGGGCATCTGGAGGAAGCCGCCGGTCAGCGCCTGGGCGACGCCCTCTCCGATCCACTGTTCGTCCCGACCGAGGTCAACCGTCGCGTACGGCAGGACAATGAGCGTCCGCGCCTTGGTTGCGGCCTCCGCGCCGAGCGAGGTCAGGAGCGAGAACACGAGCGCTGCGAGGACGGTCAGCTCACGTTGCCCTTGGGTCTTCATCCCCCGGTCCTCCCTTTCCCCACATTCCTCTCAAGCGGAACCACAGCCTGATAGTCCATTTCCAACGGCCCGCGCATCAGAGCTCCGTCCACGCCGAAGGTCCCCGAAACTCCTGGCCCTACGGTACCACCAGGCCCGCCCTTGATCGGCCTCTGACGCCCGGCAGCCTCGAGCATTGCCTGTTCTTCGGGAGACGGATCGTGAAGGATGTCCCGGCCGTTGGGAACCGGATGGGCGAGTTTCCGGCGACGACCTCGCCCGTCCCGCCGCGCTGTTTCGTGGCGCCGTAGCGCTGGATAGGCGCGCTCCCGTGCCCGCGCTCACGGCCGCCGCGCCTTCGCGGCGCGCACTGCCGGCTCGGCCGCTTCGCGGAACCAGGCAGGCAGGAGCGGACGATAGCGCTGCAGGAAGCGCGCGAAGTGCGCGTCGAGCACGTAGGTGACGCCATGATCTCCCGCGTGGCGGCACGAGCGCCCGTACGCCTGCACGAGGGCCTTTGCCGTTTCCAGCGCGTACCATTGCGGATCGCGCGCCTGGCGGGCGGCCGTCCACGGGTCGCCCAGGTCCGGGTAGGGCACCTTGGTGATGACCTGGAAGCGCAGAAAGTCGTCGGGCAGGTCCACGCCCTCGCGCAGTGACGGGGAGAGCAGCACGGTCGGCTGCGAGGAGGCGCGGTGGTGGTCGAGCGCCCGCGCCTTCGCGGCCGAGGACTCCACGAAGATCACGCGGCGATACTGGTCGGGGGCGAGCGCCGCGAGGCTGGCGAGGAGCCGTCGTGCCGCCGCGTAAGACGCGGCGTGAACGAGGCCCTTCTCCGCCGGGTGCGCGGCCAGGATCGCCGCCACCTCGCCGAAGAGCGCGGGCTCGAGCTCGGACAGCGTGGCCTTCGACAGCGCGCCCACCGGCCGGTACTCGATGAGCCGCTGCTCGAGCGCGAACGGGGACTCGCTGGCGAACGCGCGCACGGCGTCGGGCTCGAGGCCGAAGTAGGCGGCGATCGCCTCGCGGCGGCCCAAGAATGCCGAGGATAGCACGACGATCTCCGCCGCATCCCACAGGAGCGCGGGCGCCATCGCGCTGACCGTGAGGGGCATCAGCTCGAGCGTCGCGCCGATCTCGTCCGGATAGCGGACCACCCACTCCGTGTCCTCCGCGTCGAGGAAGAAGTGCAGGCGCGCCAGTGCGCTCTCCAGGAGGTCACGCTGACCGAGGAGAGCCTGCTCCTGAGCGGTGAGCGGATAGCTGAGGAGGTCGTCGTCGACGAGCCCGGGCGGGCGCAAGCTCGCGAGGCGGTCGTCGATGAGCGTCAGCTCCCCGTCGAGACGGCCCACGTGATCCTCGAAGAGGATCCGGTACTCACCGGCGTCGCCCAGCCGAGGCAGCGGCGCCCCGAACCACTCCTTCATCTGGTCGGGCGCGAACGCCACCGTGAAGACGCGCACGAGCTGGGCTTCGAGGTTGTGCGCCTCGTCCACCACGAGCACGCGGCGTTGGCGGAGCTGCTCGCGCTGCCACTGCCGGAGCGTGAGGAAGTAGGCGGTATTGGTGCAGAAGATCGCGCCGTTGAGGGCGGCGAGCTTCGCGCGCGCGTAGGGGCACTGGCAGAAGGGCCCGCGGGGGCGCCGGCACAGCCCATGGCTCGTGGTCACGCGCGCGGGCTCCGCGCGCTCGCAGAGGTAGTTCTCGCGACCCTTCACGAGCTGGATCGTGTCTCCGAACTCGCGCTCGTACTGGTCCTGGAGGAGCTTCTGCGAGGTGAGCAGGTAGGCGTCACCGCTCCAGCGCGCGAGCGTCAAGGCGACGTGGCTCTTGCCGACACCGGGCGGGGCCTCGAGCATGAACACGCGCGGGCCCGCGGCGCCCTCGGCCTCCCCGATCGCTGCGCCCAGGGCCTCGAGCAGGCGCGTCTGCGCGGGGCGGGGCTCGGCGCCGGGCGGGAAGTGGGCGAGGAGATCGTGATCGGCCGTCACGAGGTCCAACGCTTCCGAGATTCGCGCGAGGCTATTGGTGGATGCTGCGGCCGTCGACGTCGAGAGCGGCCTCGCGCACGGCCTCGCTGAAGGTGGGGTGGGCGTGGCAGGTGCGGGCGATGTCCTCCGCGCTTCCCCCGAACTCCATCGCGAGGACGGCCTCGGCGATCAGGTCGGACGCCCGCGGCCCCAGGATGTGGACGCCGAGCACGCGGTCGGTCCCCGCATCGGCGATGATCTTGACGAGGCCATCCCGCTCCTCGGCGGCCCGCGCCCGGCCATTGGCCATGAACGGGAACCGGCCGATCCGGACGGCGCGGCCGGCCGCATGGCACTCCTCTTCGGTCTTGCCGACGGCGGCCAGCTCCGGCCAGGTGTAGACGACGCTCGGAATCGCGTCGTAGTTCACGTGGCCGGCGCGGCCGGCGAGCAGCTCGACGCAGGCGATCCCTTCGTCCTCCGCCTTGTGGGCGAGCATCGGGCCGGCGATCACGTCGCCGATGGCGTAGACGCCGGGCACGGAGGTCTCGAAGCGATGATCGACGGTGATGCGGCCACGCGCGTCGAGCGCCACGCCGGCGCTCTCGAGGCCGAGGCCTGCCGTGTAGGGACGCCGGCCCACCGCGACGAGGACGCGGTCGAAGGACTCGGTGGTGGCCGTGCCGCCAGTCTCGATGGTCACGGCCACGCGGCCGTCCTCCACGGCGGCCTTGCGCGCGGCGGTCGCGAGCGAGAAGGTGAGGCCCTGCTGCTCGAGCACCTTTTGGAGTGCCCGCGCCATCTCGCGATCCATGCCGGGCACGATCCGATCGAGGATCTCCACGACCCGCACCTCGGAGCCCAGGCGCGCCCACACCGAGCCCATCTCGAGCCCGATGGCGCCCGCCCCGATCACGAGCAGTCGCGCGGGCACGGCGTCGAAGGCCAGCGCTTCCTCGGACGACACGATGTGCCGCCCGTCGAGGTCGAAGCCGGGCAAGGGGGCGGGCTCCGATCCCGTGGCGATCAGGATGCGCTCGGCCTCCAGCACCTGCCCGTCGCGCCCGCCGACCTCGACGCGTCCGGGCGCGGTGATGCGCGCGGTGCCGTTGACGTGGCTCACGCCGTTCTTCTTGAAGAGGCCCGCCACGCCTTGCGTCAGCCCCCGCACGACCTTGTCCTTGCGGGCCATCATGGCGGGCAGGTCGAGCGTCACGTCCGCGACCCGGATGCCGTGCACCGCCATGTGGCGGCGCGTGTTCCAGAACAGCTCGCTCGAGTCGAGCAGGGCCTTCGACGGGATGCAGCCGATGCGCAGGCAGGTGCCGCCCAGTGCTGGCGCCTTCTCGACGCAGGCGACGCGCATGCCGAGCTGGGCGGCGCGAATCGCGGCCACGTAACCGCCGGGCCCGGCGCCGATCACGACCAGGTCGTAGCGCGCGCGCGTCCGCCATCATCAGACCTCGAGCAGCATTCGGACGGGATCCTCGAGCCGCTCCTTGACGCGCACCAGGAAGGTCACGGCCTGCTGGCCGTCCACCAGCCGGTGGTCATAGGAGAGCGCGACGTACATCATCGGACGGATCACGACCTGGCCGTCCACCGCCACGGGCCGCTCCTGGATCTTGTGCATGCCGAGGATGCCCGACTGGGGCGGGTTCAGGATGGGCGTGGAGAGCAGCGAGCCGAAGACGCCGCCATTGGTGATGGTGAAGGTGCCGCCGGCGAGATCGTCGGGCACCAGGCGTGCCTCGCGCGCCCGGGCCGCCAGCTCGCTCACGGCGCGCTCGAGCTCGGCCAGGCGCATGGCGTCGGCGTGGCGGATGACGGGCACGACCAGGCCCCGCTCCGTGCTCACCGCGATGCCGAGATGCACGTGGCGGTGGTAGACGATGTCGTCGCCGTCGATCCGCGCGTTCACCACCGGCACGTCGGCCAGGGCCAGCACCACGGCGCGCGCGAAGAGAGACATGAAGCCGAGATCGACGCCGTGCGTGCTCTTGAACCGCTCCCGATGGCGCCGGCGCACGTCCATCAGCGCCGAGCAGTCCACCTCGTT
Organism: uncultured Candidatus Rokubacteria bacterium; assembly: GCA_963840495.1. Classification (GTDB taxonomy): domain Bacteria; phylum Methylomirabilota; class Methylomirabilia; order Rokubacteriales; family CSP1-6; genus CAWIZN01. Next base: position 4,085 of record CAWIZN010000011.1, on the reverse strand, counting down.
GAACGTGGTCAGGATGGCCGCCGTGCGCTGCGCCTCGACCAGCCGCTCGGCGATGCGCCGGCGCAGGCGGCTCATGGGCACGCGCTCGACGCGCTCCACCGACGGCCCGCCCGCTGCGCGCTCACCGCCCGTCGCGGGTGGCCCGCTCGCCGCAGGCGCTCGGGCTCCCGGCGCCGGCCCGGCGTCCGGCGCGCGCTCGGTGACGTGGCGGAGCACGTCCTCCTTGATGAGGCGGCCTCCTTGCCGGTGCCCGCAATGGCGGCCGGATCGAGGCTGTGCTCGGCGACCAGCCGTCGCACCGCGGGCTCAAGCCGCGCGCGGCGTCGTCCCCGGTGGGAGGCGCCCCCGGGCTCGGGGGCGGTCGGCTCCTTCGCGGCGGCGGCCGTGGCCGTCGGCGGCGCCGCACGGTTGCGGCGGACGGGCGCCGGGGCGGCGCCGCCGGCCGGCATCGGTGGACGCCGGCGCCGGCGCGGCGATCGAGCCGGCGGCGCCGGAGGGCGAGAGCGCCGCCGGCGCGGCCTCGGCGATCCGCGCCACGACCGTCCCGACCCGCACCGTGGCACCTTCCCGCTCCACGATCTCCAGGCGGCCGGCCGCGGGCGCGGGGATCTCCATCGTCGCCTTGTCCGTCTCCAGCTCGAACAGCGGCTCGTCCGCCTTCACGGTGTCGCCGTCGCGCTTGAGCCAGCGCGCGATCATGCCCTCGCTCACCGACTCCCCGAGCGGCGGAATGCTGACCTCCAGGCTCACCGCTTGGCCCGCGCCGGGCGAGGCCGCCGCAGGGCGGCCTCGACGATGTCGTTCTCTTCGGTCTGATGGATCTTGTGGGAGCCGGTGGCGGGGCTCGCCGCCTCCCGGCGCCCGACGTAGGCAGGCGCCGCCGGCCGGGGAGCAGCCGCTGATGCGCAGCTCGACGAAGTCCCGGCGCCCTGATTGGCGGGCTCCTCCTGCACCCAGCAGAATTCGCTCGCGCGTGGATACCGCCTCAGGATCTCGGTCAGCTCGGCCTCGGGGAACGGGTAGAGCTGCTCGAGGCGGACGATGGCGATATTGTCACGGGCTCGCTCCTCCCTGCCGACGTCGAGAGCGTAGTAGACCTTGCCGGCGCACACGAGCACGCGCTCCACCGCGGCGGGATCGGACACCCGCGGGTCGTCGAGCACGGTCCGGAAGCCCCCGTCCGTCAGATCGGACAGGGACGACACGGCGCGGGTGTGGCGGAGCAGGCTCTTGGGGGTCATGACGATGAGCGGCTTGCGGAACTGCCGGTGCATCTGGCGCCGCAGCACGTGGAAGAACTGGGCGGGCGTCGTGCAGTTCACCACCTGGATATTGTCCTCGGCGCAGAGCTGCAGGAAGCGCTCGAGCCGGGCGCTCGAGTGCTCGGGCCCCTGGCCTTCGTAGCCGTGCGGCAGGAGCAGCACGAGCCCGCTCATGCGCTGCCACTTCGACTCGGCGCAGGCGATGAACTGGTCGATGATCACCTGCGCGCCGTTGACGAAGTCGCCGAACTGCGCCTCCCACACGACGAGGCGCCGCGGATCGGCGCTCGACATGCCGTACTCGAAGCCGAGCACCGCCACCTCGGAGAGCAGGCTGTTCACGGCCTCGAACGCGGCCTGGTCCGGGGCGAGGTGGGCCAGCGGGACGTAGGCGGCGCCGGTCTCGGCGTCGAAGAGCGCGGCGTGGCGGTGGCTGAAGGTGCCGCGCACGGTGTCCTGGCCGCGAGAGCCGCACCGGGATGCCCTCCAGCAGCAAGCGTGCCGTACGCGAGCGTCTCGGCGCAGCCCCAGTCGATGCCCTCGCCGCGCTCCACCATCTGATAGCGCTCGTCCAGCAGCCGCTTGGCTCGCGCGCTGCAGCGAGAAGCCCTCCGGCGGATGGCGCAGCACCTCGGCCACGGCGCGGAGCCGCTCGGCTTTCACGGCCGTGTCGGCGCTCCAGTCGGACCCGGCCCACGTCAAGCCCTTCCAGACGCCGCCGAACGCGAACACCTTCTGTCGGGGCATGTGCTCGCGCGCCTCACCAGCGCCTGTCCAGCCGCGCGCGAGCGGCCTCCGCGGATGCGCCGCTGCTCGGCCGCTCGATCACCCCTGCCTCCTCGAGCCGCCGACCGTACAGCTGAGCCACGCGTGGGATGCTCGCGAATCCGCCTGTACATGACCGGCTGGGTGAGGCCGGGATCGTCCCTTTCGTTGTGGCCGTGGCGCCGGTAGCAGACGAGGTCGATGAAGACGTCGGGCCGAACGCCTGGCGAAAGCCGATGGCCAGGCGCGCCGCCTGCACGACGGCCTCGGGATCGTCGCCGTTGACGTGGAAGACCGGCGCGTCGATCACCTGGCGACGTCGGACGGAAAGCGGGCGACGCGGTAGTCGGCGGGGTCCGTCGTGAACCCGATCTGGTTGTTGACGATGATGTGGATCGTGCCGCCCGTGGTGAAGGCGGGCAGCTCCGACAGCATGAGCGTCTCGTAGACCGAGCCCTGGCCCGTGAACGCCGCGTCGCCGTGCATCAGCATCGGGACGACGCGCGTGCGCCGCGCATCGTCCAGGTACGCCTGCTTGGCGCGGACGATCCCCTCGACGACGGGATTGACGGCCTCGAGGTGGCTCGGGTTCGGCGCTCAGCGACAGGTGGATGCGTGCGCCCGTTGCGCGCCGCGTGGTCGTGCGAATAGCCGAGGTGGTACTTCACGTCGCCGTCGCCGTGGACGTCCCGGGCAGAAAGGTCCCCTCGAACTCCGCGAGGATCATCTCGTACGGCTTGCTCAAGATGTGCGCGAGCACGTTCAGGCGCCCGCGGTGGGGCATGCCCATCACGATCTCGTCCGACGCCGGCGGCCGCCGCGTCCTCGATGAGCGCATCGAGCAGCGGGATCAGCGCCTCGCCACCCTCGAGCGAGAACCGCTTCTGCCCGACGAACTTCGCGTGGAGGAACTGCTCGAACGCCTCGGCGGCGACGAGCCGCTCGAGGATGCGCCGGCGGTCCTCGGCGTCAGCGCCGGTTGGTTCCCGCGAGCGCTCCATGCGCTCCTCGAGCCATTCGCGCCGCGCCTTGTCGGGGAGTGCCAGGTACTCGACGCCGAGCGTGCCGCAGTAGGTGCGTCCGAGCGCCGCGAGCAGCTCGCGGAGGGTCGCGGGCCCCAGGCCGCGGAAGCCGCGGCAGTCCATCTCGCGGTCCAGGTCGCTCTCGCGGAAGCCGAACTCGCCGAGATCGAGGAGCGGGTGGGGCGGGGTCCTCGAGCCAGAGGATCGAGGTCGGCGACCAGATAGCCCAGCTCCCGGTATCCGTGCACGAGGTCGGCCACGGCCTGGCCACCCGTCCCCCCGGAACCGTCGCTCGGCCCCGACGCCTGCCCGAACTCGTAGCCTTTGAAGAGGAGCGCCCAGCGCTCGTCGACGGAGGTGGATCTCGCCGGAACCGCGGTGCAGGGCCTCGACGTACTCGGGACTCGCGCGCGATCTCGTCGAAGGTGCTCATGGTCGGCTCTCCAGGCTCACTGCGCGTGAACGCTCGTGACCACCGAATTGTATCAGCGCGCCATTCGCCGCAGTCAGCCGGAGAGCGACTCGATCGTCCGGACTTCGTCGGGGGACAGCGCCAGCGCGTGGCTGGCCAGGTCCTGGATCATGTGCTCGGCGTCGGACGTGCCGGTCAGGGGCAGCATTCCGACCGCTTGCGCGAAGCGAAACACCACCTGGGCCGGCGTGGTGTTCTCGCGTGTGGCAATGCCGGCGACCAGGGGGTGGCGCAGGATCTCCGGGTTCGCGGTGAGCAGCGAGAACCCCTGGTACACGATGCCTTGCTCCGAGCAGAACGATCGCACCCCGCGGTCCCATCCCCGGCGGGCGAAGCAGCGATTCTGGACGAACGCGGGGGTCTCGGCGCCGGCGGACTGCATCTGCTCCAGGTGACCCAGGGACACGTTGCTGACGCCGAGGAGCCGCGTGCGGCCCGCGTCGCGCTCCTTCCGCATGGCCTCCCAGACCTCGGAATCGTTGCCCGTCCACTCGGAGCCCGAGGCGGGGCCGTGCAGGACGTAGCTGTTGACACGGTCGGTTCCGAGGTGCTCGAGCGAGCTCG
>CAWIZN010000010.1:0-47008 GCA_963840495.1 uncultured Candidatus Rokubacteria bacterium | reverse complement strand
GCACGGTGAAGGTCCGGACGGTCGGGACACCGAATCCGCCGCCGAGGTCGAGCGGATCGATCTGGATGCCCGCGACGTCGCGAAGCTCGCGCAGCAGCGAGCAGGCGAAGGCGATGGCCCGCTCGTGGACCCGGGTGCGCCGAATCCCCGTCCCGATGTGCATGTGCAGAGCACGCACGTTCACGAGCTCCTCGCCTTTGAGCTCCCGGCAGATGGCGCTGAGCCGATCGCGACGGCGTCGATCCCGAATGGGTTCTATGATGCGCCGGGATCGATGCGGACGCCGATCGTCCACCCGCCGTCGCAGCTTCCGCGCAACCCCTAGTACCCGGTGGATCTCCGTGACGGAATCGACATTGACGAGCCCCACGCCGAGCTCGATGGCGCTGCCGAGATCCTCGACGGACTTGTTGACGCCGTTGTAGATGATCCGGGACGGGTCTACGCCGAGGCGCCGCGCGAGCCACAGCTCGTAAGGCGAGATCACCTCGGCGCCGCAGCCCTCCGAGTGCAGGATGGCGAGCAATCCGGGGATGCAGTTCTACTTGTACGAATAGAAGACGTCGATCCGCGGATAGGACATGGAGAAGGCCTGAGGAAGGCCCCGAGCCGCGGCGAAGCGCGGCCTCGTCGACGACGTGCAGGGGAGTGCCGTACTGTTCGGCGAGGTCGGCGACGTCGCGTCCGCCGAGGACCAGGTGGTTGGCGCTGTTCACCTCAGCCCAGCGGGCGACGTCCATCGGATCGCGACCTCCGGCGCGAGACACGCGAATGACGCCGACGCGACCGTATCACCCGCTCACCCTTCGGGGTCAAGCCGTTGCCGCGGCGCCTTGACGCTACCCGTGGCTTGGCGCTAGCCTGAGCCTACCGTAGATCCGAGGTGCCGTGTTGCCAGTGCCGCACGAGAGTTCCGCCGCAGTGAAATTCCGCGGCGAGTGCGGAGACCGCCTGGAGCGCTATGCCCGGCCTGCGACGAGGCGAGACCCCCCAGCCGAAAGTTCTGCTTCAGCGTGAGTTTCGCCGCTCGGCGAAACTGCTGCCACCAGGCCGGTTCCGCTGCAAGCGTACACACCGTCGCACCTCTCGACGAAGACCGCACCTTCAAGAGCACGCTCGAGGACGAGCAGAAGCAGGTCACGGTCATGTTCGCCGAACTGAAAGGGTCGATGGAGCTCTTGGCGGACCGGGACCCGAAGAAGCGTGCAAGCTGCTGGATCCCGGCTGCCAACGGATGATGGACGCCGTCCATCGCTACGAGGGCACCGTGGGTCAGGTCATGGGCGACGGTGTCATGGCCGTTCGGGGCCCCGATCGCCGACGAGGACTACGCGGTGCGGGCTGGCTGACGCCGCCCTGAAGATGCAAGAGTCCATCGGCGCTGTACGCCGAGGAGCTGAATCGCACCACGACGTCATCACGTAGATCCGGATCGGGCCGAATCCGGCGAAGTGGTGGTGCGTGGGATTGGCAGTGACCTGCGGATGGACTACAGCGCCGTGGGTCAGACCACCGACCTCGCGGCCCGCATGGAGCAGCTCGCGACACCGGGGACCACCTGTCACCGAAGCCTTCGCCGCCTGACCGAGGGCCACCTGGACTTCAAGCGCTCGGGCGGGTTCAGATCAAGGGGTTGACCGAGGCGGTCGATGTCCTTCAGCTCGTGGGCGCCGAGCCGACCCGCGGTCGCTTTCAGGCCGCTGTGCGCGGCCTCGACGCGCTTCGTGGGCCGGCAGGCCGAGCTTGGCGATCTGGTCCGCGCAATCCAGCCAGCGCGGGACGGGCATGGACAGGCCGTGGCGATCATCGGCGAGCCCGGTGTCGGGAAGTCCCGTCTCCCTACGAGTTCCTCGATTCGCCAAGAGCACGGGACTGGCTCGTTCTGGAGACGGGCTCGGCATCCTTCGAGAAGGCTCGGGCCTATCGAGCTGCTCCGCCAGCTGTCGAAGCAGTATTTCCAGATCGAGGATCGCGACGACGCTGCCGAGAATCGAGGGCAAGGTGGCGGCGAGGCTGGCACCGCTCGATCCGACCCTCCATTCACAGTCCCTGGTCCCGGTCTTGCTGGCGCTCCTCGATCCGCCGTCGCGGATCCGGCGTGGCAGGTGCTCGATCCTGTCCACCGTCGCCAGGCGACGCTCGACGGCGCCAGCGTCTCCTCCTCGTGCAAAGCCGCGTGCAACCGCTGCTCCTGATCTTCGAGAACCTGCACCTGGATCGATCCTGAGACAAGGCATTCCTGGACAGCCTCATCGACAGCTCGCCGATGGCCGGATCATGCTGTTCGCGATCACCGGCCGGAGTATCGGCACGGGTGGGGCAGCAAGACGTTCTACACCCAGCTCCGGCTCGACCCTGTTCCCGCCGAGAACGCCGACGAGTTACTCGACGTGTTGCTGGGCACCGCCGCCGAGCTTCGACCATCAAGCGATTGCTCATCGAGCGCACCGAGGGGAACCCCTTCTTCCTGGAGGAGAGCGTCCGGACCTTGGTCGAGACGAAGATGCTGGTTGGCGAGCGCGGCGTCCGCCGTCTCGGGGGAGCGCTGTCGAACATCCAGGTGCCCGCCACGGCGCAAAGCATCCTGGCCGCGCGGATCGATCGCCTGCCGGCGGAGGACAAGCACCTGCTCCAGTGTGCGGCGGTCATCGGCAAGGACGTCTCGTTCTCGCTGCTCCGGGCCATCACGGCATTGCCGGAGGGCGAGGTGGGGCAAAGCCTGGCCCAGCTCCGAGCGGCCGAGTCCTTTACGAGACGAGTCTCTTTCCGGAGATCGAGTACACGTTCAAACATGCCCTGACCCACGAGGCGGCCTATGGCAGCCTGCTCCAGCAGCGACGGCGCGTCCTCCACGCCAGCATCGTCGAGGCGATCGAGGCGATGGAAGCGGAGCGGCTCTCGCGGCATCTCGATCGCCTGGCCTACCACGCGTTCCGGGGCGAGGTGCGGGGCAAGGCGCTGCGCTACGCGCGCCAGGCCGGCGCAAGGGCCATGGAGCGCTCGGCCTACGCCGAAGCGGTCGGCTGGCTCGACAGGGGGTCGCTGCGGTCGAGCACTTGCCGGGACAGGCCGATGTTCTCGGGCAGGCGGTGGATCTCCGGCTCGACCTCCGCAACGCGCTGCTACCGCTCGGCGAGCACCATCGAATCCTCGATCGGCTCGGTGAAGTGGAGCGACTGGCCACGTCGCTGGAGGACCAGCGCCGCCTCGGCTGGGTGTCCGCGAACATGGCTCGGGAGTTCGCGCTGCTCGGTCAGCCGGCGCGGGCGGTTGCGGAAGCCGCGCGCGCCCTCTCGCTGGCCGTGGCACACGGCGACTTCGGCCTGCAGGTCACCGCGACGTCCGTGCTCGGCCAGGACACTATGCCGGAGGCGCGTACGCCCGCGGCGCCGATGCGTTGCGGAGCAACGTCGCGGCTCTCCAAGGGAACGATGAACGCGAGCGACTGGGCTTGGCCGGCCTTCCCTCGGTGACCTCGCGCACTTTCCTCGTCTTTTGCCTCGCCGAGATGGGTGAGTTCGGCGAGGCCGAGCACAGAGGCGCGGAGGCCGTGCAACTGGCGGAGGCGGTCGATCACCCATACAGCCTGGCTCATGCGCTCTTCGGCGTGGGACACGTGTGCCTGCGCCGGGGAGATCTCGACCGGGCCATCGCCGTGCTGGAACGAGGGCTGCGCCTGTGTGATGAGAAGGGAATCCGGTTCGCCATCACCCGCACCGCCTCCTCGCTCGGCCATGCGTATGCGCTGTCGGGGCGGACTCGGAATGCCTCCCGCTGCTCCGGCGCGCCGTCGAGGAGGCGGAGAAGATGCACGTCGGCTACAGCCACGCCTTGTGGCTGACGTGGCTGGCCGAAGGCCATCTCGTCGCCGGGGAGACCGGCGAGGCCAGCGGGTGGCCGACCTCGCGTTGGCCTCTGCCGAAACTCACGGCGAGCAGGGACACAAGGCGTGGGCGCTGCGGCTCTCCGCGGACCTGCTGGCGCAGAGGGCAGACGGAGTCGACGAAGCAGCCGCGCTCTACCAGCACGCGCTGGCCTTGGCGACCGAGCTCGGCATGCGCCCGCTGCAGGGCCATTGCGAGTGGGGGCTGGGGCGGCTTCACCGATCCGCCGGGCAGGGAGCCGAGGCGCGTCGGTGGCTCCGGGCGGCCGTCGAGCATTTCCGCGCCCTCGGTATGCAGTTCTGGGTCGCGCGAGCGGAACAGACCCCGTCATCGCTCTGACGGAGCCGGCAGGCTCCTCAGCCCTCGCGGCGACGTCAGAGCGGCGTCGGGAACGCCAGTGGTCTGATGATGGGGCGTTTTCCCGAAGCCTCCAGAGGAATCTGCTCCACGACGTCGATCGTCACGTGCACCGTCGGCCCCAGGAACTGCTGGAGATCGCTCCGAAGCGCGTCCGAGAATTCCGGAGTGAACCGGGAGGTGGGCATCACCCGAAGCACGACGGCGTCGGGGGCGGTCTGTGCGGCCTGAAATTCCCAAACGCGGTCGATAACCTGACCCGTGAGTCTGCGCGTCAGGGCTCCTGGGGCGATGATCCTGCCATCGGGCGTATGGATGATCTCCCGATCCGGCCCTCGAGGTGGCGCAGCGTCGGCAACCCGCGCCCGCAGGAGCAGGGCGGCCCGGCGACCGCGCGGTCGCCGATGTCATAGTTGATGAACGGCATGACGTGGTTGGCGAGGTCGGTGAGCAGCACCCGCCCCCGTTCGCCGACCGCGGCCGCGGTACCGTCGTCCCGCACGACGCGCACGACGGCCCGCTCGCTGTTCACATGCAGCATGTCGGGGTTGTCGGGGCACGTCTGCGCCAGGTGAAGCACCTCCCACGTGGAATAGTGATTGACGACGCGGCACCGGAACGCGCGCGAGATGGCATCGGCGTTCATATCGGTGAGGGTCTCGGTCATCGCGGTGACGGCAGTGGGATACGCGCCCAGGTCGATTCCCTGCTCCAGGATGGTCGCAGCAAGGCGCATGGCATACGACGGGTACGCCTGGATGAAGTAGCGCGAGCCGCGGCGGAGGCGACCAACACGTGACCGGAGCGCGGCCGCCGTCAGGTCGACGCCGGACAGGAGAACGTCCTGCTCGCCGAGCAGCACGCGCCGAACCAGCCGAACGACCATAGGATCGGACCCCACACTGGCGTGGTAGGCAATGACGAAGCGCGTGTCCCAGAGCGCCGCGCCGGTCCAGTGAAGGAAGAACAGGTACGACGCGTGCCGGGCATCCTCGCCCTCCGCATCGATGTAGAAGCGAAAGGGCGAGCCGGTCGAGCCGGATGTGCGGCCGTCGACGAATCTCGACCCCGGGAGATTGTCGGCCACCGTGCGCGCGGGGAAGTTTGCTCTGAGCGCGTCCTTGGTCGTGATCGGGACCTTCGAAAGATCCTCCAGGCATCGGATGTCTCCGGGAACGACGCCGTGTTTGGCGAAGAGGTCGCGATAGTACGGAACGTGGGTGGCAGCCTGGTCCAGCACTCGTCCGAGCTTTGCGAGGGCGCGGGACTCGAGCTCGGCAGCCGGCCGCCACTGCAGGTCCTGGAGGCGGCGCATCTCCGTCCACGCGCGGCGTCCGGTCAGCCGCTCGTACACGGGGAATATCGCGTTGGGAACGAGCCATCGATACATGGTGTCGCGAGGCTACGCGGCGGCATCTCGCGGTGTCAATGTTGCCACGCCCTCCCGCCTCCCTGGTAAGCCGTGGCGAAAGGAGCTCGCGGTCCGTGCGACCACGACCGTTTCGGCGCGCGTGGTACGTTCATGTCGCTGCCGGCGTGCCAGCGGACGGGGAAGCGCCGCCCCACGCGGCGCGTGTGGTCGGGGGGAGGAGCGCCTGTGTACGAGACCTTGGGTTTGTGGCGGGCTCTTTGGCTGAGTCCTCGGTGGCAGGTGAGGCGCGAATTTCTCGTGCTGGTGACGGACCTCGACGCCCGGGAGACAGCACCTCTTCTGGGCACCGCCAAGGTGCAGGTCCAATGGGGGACGCTCACGGACGCGGACATCCCGGCGATCCACGCCGCCAATCCCCGGCTGTCGGAGATCGAGATGCGCCGGCGATGGCGCGAAGGTCAAGAGTGTATCGGGGGCTGGGTCGATGGTTCCCTGGCCCACTACCGCTGGGATACCGCCAGGACCGCCTCCCTGCCATACCTGCGAGGAGTATTCGAGCCCCTCGACGGAGACACCTTCGTCTTCGACGCGTTCACCCACCGCGCGTTCCGTGGACAGGGCATCCATGCCCTGTCCACGGCGCGCGCTCTCGACCGCTCACGAGCGCGGGGATTCAGGCGATCCATCACCCTGGTGGCATGGTGGAACGTCGCCGCGTTGCGCGTGCTGCGGGAGAAGGCGGGCCGAGAGACCGCCGGTACGGTCGTGTACTGGCGGCTCGGCATCGCCGAGTGGCACATCGTCACGGGGTCCGTGGAGCTCGGAGCCCACGGCCGCCTTCACGTGGCCCCACGGCTCGCCGGCGGATCGAGCTGAGATCTCGGGGGCAGGCCGGGCCCTATGAGCACGGGCCGGGTGGCCTCGGCGCGAAGGAACGGCAGAACCGCCTGTTTTGACCATCCTCGTAGGGGTCTGGCATCATCGAGGCTCAGGCGCCGCGGGCAATGCGCGGTCGCCGGAAGGGGTGGCGAGCGGCGCACGCATGGCCCAAGTAAGCAGGGTCATCACCGTGGGAGTCATCGGCTGCGGACGGGTGACGGAGACGCGTCAACTGCCGGCGCTGCGTGATCTCGCCGGCATCCACGTCCTCGCGGCCGCGGATATCGACAAGGTGCGCGCGGAGCGGATGGGCGATCAGTTTCGCGTCGAGCGCCGCTACGACGGGGCGGCCGCGCTGCTCGCGGACCCTGACGTCGAAGCGGTGGCGGTGTGCGTGCCTGCCCGATGCCACGCCGAGGTGGTGCTGGCCGCGCTCGGTGCCGGCAAGCATGTCCTCGTCGAGAAGCCGCTGGCTGTGAGCCTCGATGACGCCGAGCGCATGAGCCGGCGGGCCCGCGCGTTCCCCGGCACGGTGATGGTGGGCTTCAATATTGCGCTGGCGCTCCACAAGGTTGACCACGTGACGGAGCGGGACCGACAAGGAGCTCGACGCGTTGCCGGCGGGAACGCACGGCTGAGCATTGGCCACGGCGGCGGGCGGACATGATGGTCGAGCGGCGCGCGTTCTCGGTCGTCGTCCCGAGCTTCGAGCGCCCGCGCCGCCTCGCGATGTGCCTGGAGGCGCTGGCCCATCTGCAGTACCCGCGCGACGGCTTCGAGGTGATCGTGGTGGATGACGGCGGCGGTGTGGACCTGGTCCCCGTGGTCGACGGTGTGCGGGACCGGATCGACGTCACCCTCGTCCGCCGCCGCCACATGGGGGCCCTGGCGCGGCCCGCAACACCGGAGCGGAGCGGGCGTGTGGGCACCTCCTCGCCTTTACGGATGACGATTGCATGCCCGCCCGCCAGTGGCTCCGGGCCCTGGACGCCCGCTTCTCGAGCGCCGCCCGGGCGACCATGGTCGGCGGGCGCACGCTCAATGCCTTGACCGACAACGTCTACGCCACGGCGAGTCAGCTCGTCACGGACGCCGGGTACGCCCACCTCAACGACGATCCCGATCAGGCGCACTTTTGCACGACCAGCAATCTGGCACTGCCGACGGAGGAGTTCCGGGCGATCGGGGGCTTCGACGAGACCTTCGTGACATCGGAGGACCGGGAGCTTTGCGGTCGGTGGGAGTCAGCGGGCCGCCGCGTGTTCTACGCAAGTCTCTTGCGGTACCCCCTGGCGCGGCCGGGGGGCGGCAACAAGGTGAGGCTGGCTGCGCTGCTGCTGCTGTCTCAGATCGCGAATGCCGCCGGCTTCTTCGCGCCGATCGGACGGCAGGCGAGCCCTCCCGCGGACCCCAGGACAGGCGAGGGCTGGCGGTGAAGGGTGCCGAGAGCGCGGGTGTGACGGGGGGCATGGATGCGGGCGGCGGCGACAGCACGAGGTGGGGCCACGTGGATCGCCGGCGCCTTCGTGGTCGGCGTGTCGCTATGGTCGTTCGACTCGAGCCTCAAGTTGCAGGAGGACAGCGCCACCTACATTGCGCTGGCGGAGTCACTGGCCGGCGGACACGGCTACCGCGACATCTTCTTCGTCGACCGGCCACTGCACGCCCAGTATCCGCCGATCTTTCCATTGTTGCTCCTGCCCATCGTCTGGCTGGGCGGTGTGGACATCGCGGCGATGAAGCTCTTGATGACAGCGGCCGCCGTCGTCGTGCTGCCGCTCGTCGGGGCACTCTTCCGGACGTTTGCCGGCGACCGCACCGCGGCCGCGGTCGTCCTCCTGACGGCCACCTCTCCGTCAATCGTCTTCTACGCCCAGTCCGTGATGACGGAGATCCCGTATCTGTTGCTGTCGCTCGTGGCCATCCTGTGGATCGGGCGCTGCGACCGGAGGACGGGCTGGACCGCCGGCGGCGTGGCCATCACGGTCGCCCTTCTCTCGGTGGTGTACTTGACGCGGATCATCGGCGTCGCGCTCGTCGGGGCGACCGTCTTGTACGTGCTGCTGGAGAGCACGGGCTCACGAACGCGCAGGATCCGGACCGCCATCGTGCTGGGAGTCTGCGCGGTGATTCCTCTGTCGCTCTGGCTCCTCTACAGCTCATCGGCCAGCGGGGGCGCCGGCAACCCCTATCTGCGCTACTATGCCTGGTCGCTCGAGCCCGTGGTGGCCGCTCCGTCGGGAATGGACGGCCTCCACGCGCTGGTCGGCAAGGTGCGCGCAGCGCTCCACGCGTATGGAGCACACGCGGGACGAGTCTTCTACTGGGCGCCGGTGTCGGTCGCCGGCGATGCGGTCGCCCTGCTTCTGGCCGCGATTGCCGTTGTGGGCTTCGCTGCGCGCGCGGCTCGGCAGCGCACCGTCGTCGAGTACTACGTCCTGCTCTCGCTGTGCTCGCTGTTGGTCTTCCCCGGATCGCGGCAGCAACGCTACCTCGTGCCCTTGATCCCGTTCCTCTGGTTCTATTTCCTGACCGGGCTCGATCGGCTGTGGCGATTACTGCCGGGCGCGTTCTGTCAACGCCGCTGGCCGACCATATGGGCCACGGCAATCGTCGCGGTCCTGATCGTGGTGAACGCCGGCACCAGCGTGCTGGTCAACGCGATTCGCGGGGGGCATGGTTATTACGGGCCGTCGGTGCCCGACCGGATCCGGGATGCCTTCGAATGGGTCCGGAAGGAGACCCCGGTCTCGAGCACTTTCATGTGGGCGAAGCCGAGTCTCGGCTACATCCTGACAGGGCGGCAGGCCGTCACCGTGCCGTGGGGACGTGGCGACACCACCCTGGCGGCGCTCCGGGCAAGCCACGTGGACTACGTCGTCGTCCACCCGACCTGGAAGGGCGCAACAAGTCTGGCACGCGCGGTGAGCCAGCACGAAGAGCAGTTCAAGCTGGTGCACCAGGATGGCGGCGTGAGGGTCTATCAGGTCGTGAAGCTCGTCCCGTGACCCTCTTCGCGGTGTTCATCCCGGTCGCGGCGTAGGGTGAAGTTCTACCGAAATTGGGTAAACGCTACCTCACTCATCCGCGTTCCGGGCGGCCAGTGGTACTGTCGCTGCTCGGGCGCCCATAGCGTGGGGTCATTCGGACACCTCTGATTACGGCGACTTGCGGGGTGGTAGAGACCCGGGTCGGTTGGCACGCGACTTGGAGAACTGACTCGCGCGTTCGCCCGGAAGGGATCGGGCCGGCAGTGAGGATGGTTCGATGTCGCGACTGGGGACGATCGTGGTCACCGTGATCGTGCCGGTGTACAACCAGGCCGCGGAGCTGATCCAGTGCGTGGCGGCTCTCCAGGCGTCGATGGGACCTGACGCTGAGATCATCGTCGTCGACGATGGGTCGACGGATGGCAGCGCTGCGGCCGCCGCCGGCACGCGGGTGCTGCGCCTCGAGGAAAACGCTGGCCCCGCTGCGGCCAGGAACCACGGAGCGCGTCACGCGCGCGGGGAGATCCTGTTCTTCGTCGATGCGGACGTCATTGTGGCGCCGGGAGCCGTGCAGCACGTGAGGCGCGTGCTCGACGATGCGCCCGGACGGTCGCCGCCGTCTTCGGCTCCTATGACGCGAGTCCCCGTGTCCAGAGCGTGGTGTCGCAGTACCGCAACCTCCTTCACCACTTCGTGCACCAGGAAGGCAACCCGAGGCGTCGACGTTCTGGGCGGGGTGCGGGGCCGTGCGGCGCGCGGCCTTCGAGGCAGTCGGCGGCTTCGACCAGGGGCGCTTCCGACGCCCGTCTATCGAGGACATCGAGCTCGGATATCGGCTGCGGCGGGCCGGCTACCGGATTCGACTGGACAAGACGCTTCAATGCACGCACCTGAAGCACTGGCGCTTGCCGTCCTACATGTGGACCGACGTCACGCGGCGCGCCATCCCGTGGGCGCGGCTGATCGTCGAGAGCGGGGAGGCGCCGAACGACCTCAACCTGAGGATCGATCAGCGGCTGAGCGCGGGCCTCGCGGCCCTCGCGTGTCTGTGCGTTGCGCTCGCGCCGTGGCGGCCCGCCCTGCTCGCCGGCGCCGGCATCGCGCTGATGAGCGTCGTCGCGCTGAACCGGCGCCTGTTCACGCTGTTCTTCCGGCGCCGCGGCCTGCTCTTCGCAGCGGCCTGCGCGCCCCTGCACCTCGCGTACTACCTCTACAGCGCGGGCGGCTACGCGCTGGTCTGGACCGCGTGGCGGCTCGGCTTTCTCACATCCCGGTCGGGCACGGCCGTCCCGGGGTCATGACGGCCGTGAGCGCTGCGGAACCCCGGCAGGCGCGCTTCGTGGTCATCGGCGCGGGGCCGGCCGGACTCACGGCGGCGTACGAGCTGACGAAGCTCGGTCTCCGACCAGTGGTGCTGGAGAAGGAGCGGCGTCGTCGGG
Organism: uncultured Candidatus Rokubacteria bacterium; assembly: GCA_963840495.1. Lineage (GTDB taxonomy): Bacteria > Methylomirabilota > Methylomirabilia > Rokubacteriales > CSP1-6 > CAWIZN01. Next base: position 36,087 of record CAWIZN010000010.1, on the reverse strand, counting down.
GGGCTCGCACGCACCGAGAGCTACAAGGGCTTTCACTTCGACATGGGCGGCCACCGGTTCTTCACCAAGATGCGACGAGGTGAAGAAGATCTGGCGCGAGGTGCTCGGCGACGAGCTTCCTGAGGCGTCCGCGCTTGTCCCGCATCTACTACGACGGCAAGTTCTTCAACTATCCGCTCAAGCCGCTGAACGCCCTGCGCGGCCTCGGGCTGTGGCAGAGCGTGTGCATCGGACTGCAGCTACGTGCGCTGGCAGCTCTTCCCCCATCGGCGCGAGGACACCTTCGAGCAGTGGGTGACCAACCGGTTCGGGAAGCGGCTGTTCGAGATCTTCTTCAAGACGTACACGGAGAAGGTGTGGGGCATCTCGTGCTCCGAGCTGAAGGCCGAGTGGGCGGCGCAGCGGATCAAGGACCTCTCGCTGAAGACGGCCTTGCTCAGCATGTTCTTGCACGCCGCAGGACGACGATCAAGACGCTGATCGAGGAGTTCGACTATCCCCGCCTCGGGCCGGGCATGATGTGGCAGGCGGTCAGCGAGCGCGGTCGAGCAGCGCGGCGGCGTCGTCCGGTCGAGCGCGCCTGTCGCGAGAATCACGCGAACGGGCACGAGGATCGACGGCGTGGTCGTCTCGGGACGGAACATGCGAAGAGCTCATCGAGGGGACCGATTTCGTGTCGAGCATGCCGCTCACGGAGCTCGTCGACAAGCTCGATCCGCCGGCGCCGCCGACACGTGCTGCAAGGCGGCCCTGCAGCTCCACTACCGCGACTTCCTGACCGTCTGCCTGATCGTGAACCGCCGGAGCTCTTCCCGGACAACTGGATCTACGTGCACTCCCCCGAAGTAAAGGTCGGGCGGATCCAGAACTTCAAGAACTGGAGCGAGGCGATGGTGCCGGACCCCGACAAGTCGAGCCTCGGTCTCGAGTACTTCTGCAACGAGGGCGACGACCTGTGGACAATGCTCGGACGCGCGAGCTCGTGGAGCTCGCCAAGGCGGAGGTCGAGCGCATCGGGCTGGCGCGCGCGGCCGACGTCGAGGATGGCTGCGTGGTGCGGGTGCCGAAGGCCTACCCCGTCTACGATTCGGACTACGCTGATCACCTGGCGGTCCTCCGGGAGTTCGTCGGTGGGCTCGACAACGTGCAGACCATCGGCCGCAACGGGCTGCACCGCTACAACAATCAAGATCACGCCATGCTGACCGGGATGCTCGCCGTCCGGAACGCCATGCTGGGCGAGCGAAACGATCTGTGGAACGTCAACGTCGAGCCGGAGTACCACGAAGAAGTCCAGGGGGCGTCGGAACCGGCCGGGACGAGCGGCGACGAGACGCTCTCCGAGGTCTTCACCCGCATCGACCGGGTGGCGCTCGGGCTCGGCGCGGGCATCGTGTCGGGCCTCGTCCTGTTTCTGGCCACGATGGCGCTGGTGCTCAAGGGAGGCGGCACGGTCGGCCCCAACCTGGGTCTGCTGAGCCAGTACTTCCCCGGGTATTCCGTCACTGCGGGCGGAAGTATACTCGGGTTCATGTACGGGTTCGTTACCGGGTTCGTCGCGGGCTGCGCGTTTGCGGCGCTCCGGAATGCGATCGCGTTCGTCAGCATGATCGTGATCTACCGCCGCGCCGAGCTCAAGCGCTTGCGGGGTATCCTCGACTACCTCTAGGTGGGAACCGCGAGAGTGCGCGGGGCGGCTCGAACGCGTGGCTGAGTCGGCCGGGGAGGGGATGATGGAGCCCGGACGGTCTCCGGAAGAGGCGCTCCGGACGGCGGTGCTCCGCCTGAATGCGCTGGCGACCGGAATCGCGGCCGGCGTGCTCGTGGCGCTCGGCCTCTTCATTGCGACGAACTGGTTGATCCTGAAGGGTGGCGACAATGTCGGCGCGCACCTGAATTTGCTCGGCCAATTCTTCATCGGATACAAGGTGACGTTCGCAGGCAGCGTGATCGGTCTCGGATATGGATTCGCCTCCGGCTTCATTGTCGGGTTCCTGATCGCCGCCCTGCACAATGCTTTCGCGAGCCTCCGTCAGCGCCGGCAGGCCGGCGCGCGCACGTGACGCGCGTCGGACGTCCGGAGCGCGGGCAGCCCGGGTGATGCAGGGTCGCGATGACCACCACATCGGCTACTGGGATGAAGTGGCCGGTCAATGGCAGGCGTCGCCTCAGAGGCTGTGGCGGAGCCACAGCGACGCCGTCAACATTGCCTTGTTCGGGCGCTGGCTCCGTCCCCGCCGCGCCCGGAGGGCGCTGAAGACCGACCTGTTCGATGAGGGTGTGGGCCCGGGGTTGTACAGGCTGCTGGCCGAGCACGCGCGCCACGTCGTGGGCATGGACATCTCGATGGAGATCACCCGCGCGGCCCGGTCGAACAACCCCGGCCTGACGGCGACCGGCGCGGACGTCCGCCGGCTACCCTTCGCCGATGGCGCGTTCGACGTCATCCTATCCAACTCCACCTTGGATCACTTCGACTCGCGCGACGAGATGCTGAGCAGCCTGAGGGAACTCCGCCGCGTGCTCCGGCGCGACGGCGAGTTGTTGCTCACCGTCGACAACCTGCTGAACCCCCTCGTCGCCCTGCGGAACAGCATGCCGTTCCCCCTGCTGCATCGGCTGGGGCTTGTGCCGTATCGGATGGGCGTGACGTACGGGCCGAGCGGCCTCGTCCGGTTGCTGCGGGAGGCGGGGTTCAACGTGCTCGAGCGCGCCGCCGTCATGCATTGCCCACGCGTCCTGGCCGTCGCGCTGGCTCGACTCTTGGAGGAGCGTGCCGGGGCGCGTGCGCGCAGGCGCGTGCTGGCGTGGTTCGGCGCCTTCGAGATCCTGTCGCGGTGGCCCACGCGCTTCCTGACGGGCTATTTCATCGCGGTGCGGGCGGTGCCGCGGTGAGAGCCGAGGTTATGATCGCGAGGGGCGACGAGCCGCAGCGGATCCTCGCCTGATGGCTCGTATGCAGCCATGGACAAAGATAGGTATGTGTCCAGCACTCGGCAAAGGCACCGACCAAGTCACAGTCCGGGTGGGGCTGGCCGTGGCGGCCTCGGCGCTCGTGCTCTGGGCGTAGCCCGCGCGGCGGGCCGGCGAGGGCGGTGGCCATCACAGGGGCCGCCCACCTCTTGGATCAGCGCCGTCCTGCCGCTTCGCCTGGTCGCGCTCGGCGGGAGCAAGACCCAGACCCAGGTGGGCCTGCTCTTCTCGGTCGCCGTCGTGGTGTCGATGTTCCGGCGGCCCCTGGTCGGGGGATCGGGTATGATTCTAGCCGCTCATGGCCAACGATCGCATCGTCGTCCGCGGGGCCCGGGAGCACAACCTCAAGTCCATCGACGTCGAGATTCCGCGGGACCAGCTCGTCGTCATCACCGGGCTGAGCGGCTCGGGCAAGTCCTCGCTCGCCTTCGACACCATCTACGCCGAGGGCCAGCGCCGCTACGTCGAGTCGCTGTCGGCCTATGCGCGCCAGTTCCTCGAGCAGATGGAGAAGCCGGACGTCGACTCCATCGAGGGCCTGTCGCCCGCCATCTCCATCGAGCAGAAGACCACCTCGAAGAATCCGCGCTCGACGGTGGGGACGGTCACCGAGATCTACGACTACCTGCGCGTGCTCTTCGCCCGGGTCGGCGTCCCGCATTGCCCCCGGTGCGGCAGCGTGATCGCCGCGCAGACCATCCAGCAGATGGTCGACCGCCTCATGACGCTGCCCGCGGGCAGCCGCATCGTCCTCCTCGCGCCGGTGATTCGCGGGCGCAAGGGCGAGTACCGCAAGCTGTTCTTCGACCTGCGGCGCCAGGGCTATGTGCGGGTGCGCGTCAATGGCCAGCTCCGCGAGCTGACCGAGGAGATCGAGCTCGCCAAGACCAAGAAGCACACGATCGAGGTCGTGGTCGACCGCCTCGTGATCAAGGACGCGCTCGGCACCCGCCTGGCCGACTCGCTCGCGACGGCGCTCAAGCTCGCCGAGGGGGTGGTCCAGGTCGAGGTGGTGGACGGCGCGTCGTTCCTGTTCTCCGAGCACCTGGCCTGCGCGGCGTGCGGCATCTCCTTTCCGGAGGTCTCGCCGCGCATGTTCTCCTTCAATAGCCCGTACGGCGCGTGTCCGGAATGCGGCGGCATCGGCACCCGCAACGAGATCGACCCCGCGCTGGTCGTCCCGGATCCGGCGCGCGCGCTCGGCGCGGGCGCGCTCGCGCCCTGGGCGGGGCCGCAGGCGGGGGGGATGTTCAAGCAGACGCTGCGCGTCCTCGCCAAGCGCCACAAGTTCAGCCTCGAGACGCCCTGGGCCAAGCTGCCGAAGAAGACCCGCGACATCATCCTCTTCGGCGGGGCGGACGACGGCTTCGAGGGCGTGATCAAGATGCTCGACCGCCGCTATCGGGAAACCGTGTCCGAGGACGCGCGCGCGGACGTGGAGCGGTTCATGGCGCTCCGGGATTGCCCCGCCTGTCAGGGCTCGCGGCTCCGCGCGGAGACGCTGTCGGTCAAGATCGCGGGCCGGTCCATCGCCGACGTCGTGCGCTTTCCCATTCGATCCGCGCGGCAGTTCTTCGACACGCTCACGCTGACCGAGCGGGAGATGGCGATCGCGCGCCGCGTGCTGAAGGAGATCCGCGAGCGGCTGGGCTTTCTCTCCCAGGTCGGCCTCGACTACCTGACGCTCGATCGCCCGGCGGCCACGCTGTCGGGCGGCGAGGGGCAGCGCATCCGCCTCGCCACCCAGATCGGATCGAGCCTGGTCGGCGTGCTCTATATCCTGGACGAGCCGTCGATCGGGCTGCACCAGCGCGACAATGGCCGCCTCCTCGACACGCTCAAGCGCCTGCGCGACCTCGGCAATACGGTGCTCGTCGTCGAGCACGACGAGGAGACGATCCGCGCCGCCGACTTCGTCGTGGACCTCGGGCCGGGCGCGGGCGAGCTGGGCGGGCACCTGGTGGCGGTGGGCACGCCCGACGAGGTGATGGCCAATCCCGCCTCGCTCACCGGCCGGTATCTCTCCGGCGCGCAGGCCATCGAGACGCCGGCGACGCGGCGGCCGTCCAATGGCAAGACGCTGACCATCCACAACCCGCGCGAGCACAACCTCGTGGGCATGAGCGTCCGGATTCCCCTCGGCACGTTCACGGCGGTCACGGGCGTCTCGGGCTCCGGCAAGTCGACCCTGGTCAACGACATCCTGTACCGCGCGCTGGCGTCGATGCTGCACCGCGCGCAGGAGCGGCCCGGCGCCCACGACCGCATCGAGGGGGCCCAGCACCTCGACAAGGTCATCGACATCGATCAGTCGCCGATCGGGCGGACCCCGCGCTCGAACCCCGCCACGTACACCGGCGTGTTCTCCCTGATCCGCACGCTCATGGCGCGCACGTCGGACGCGCGGATGCGGGGGTACCAGCCCGGCCGGTTCTCCTTCAACGTCAAGGGGGGGCGGTGCGAGGCCTGCCAGGGCGACGGCCTCATGAAGATCGAGATGCACTTCCTGCCCGACGTCTACGTGACGTGCGAGGTGTGCAAGGGCAAGCGCTACAACCGCGAGACCCTCGAGGTGCGCTACAAGGGCAAGAGCATCGCCGAGGTGCTCGAGATGACGGTGGCGGATGCGCTCGCAGTTCTTCGAGCCCGTGCCGTCGATCAAGCAGAAGCTCAAGACGCTGCACGACGTGGGCCTCGACTATATCCGGCTCGGCCAGGCGGCGACGACGCTGTCGGGCGGAGAAGCCCAGCGCGTGAAGCTCGCCACCGAGCTCAGCCGGCGGGCGACGGGGCGGACGCTCTACATCCTGGACGAGCCGACGACCGGACTGCACTTCGCCGACATCCGGCGCCTGCTCGAGGTGCTGAACCAGCTCGTCGACCAGGGCAATACGGTCGTGATCATCGAGCACAACCTGGACGTCATCAAGACCGCGGACTTCGTCGTGGACCTCGGGCCCGAGGGCGGCAACGAGGGCGGCCGCGTCATCGCGACCGGCACGCCCGAAGAGCTCGCCCGTCACGCCGACCGCTCGTACACCGGCCAGTACCTCGCCCGGGCGCTGGCGCGCTGATCGTTCGTGCCGTGAGACGCGCCAAGATCGTCTGCACCATCGGCCCCGCCACCCGCGCGCGCGCCATGCTCGACCGGCTCGTCGCGGCGGGCATGGACGTCGCGCGCCTGAACTTCTCCCACGGCACCCAGGCCGAGCACGGCGAGGTGATCCGGCTGATCCGCGAGGGGGAGGCCGACTGGGGCCGGCCCATCACGATCTTGCAAGATTTGCAGGGGCTGAAGATCCGGCTCGGCGCATTCGAGGGCGGCGAGGCGACGCTCGTCACCGGTGAGGCGTTCGTGCTGACGGCTTCGCGCGGTGCAGGGGACGGCCCGGCGCGCCTCGATCAGCCATCCCCAGTACCTCGCCGGGCTCCGGCCCGGCGATCAGGTCTGGATGGACGACGGCATGATCCAGCTCACCGTGGAGCGGGTGGACGGCGGGTGAGGTGCACTGCCGGGTCATCGCGGGGGGCGTCATCTCCGACCACAAGGGGATCTCCCTGCCGCGGCTGCCCATGCCGGCCTCGTATCTCACCGACAAGGACAAGGACGACCTGCGCTTCGGCATCCGGCACGGCGTGGACTTCGTCGCCGTCTCGTTCGTGCGGTCGGCGTCGGACATCCAGGAGGTCCGGAAGTTCCTCGTGGAGGAGGGCGCCAACGTGCCCGTCGTGGCCAAGCTCGAGCGCGCGGAGATCGTCGCCAACCTGAGCGGGATCCTCACGCTCGTGGACGCGGTGATGGTGGCGCGCGGCGACCTCGGCGTGGAGGTGCCCATCGAGGAGGTCCCGGTGATCCAGAAGGACGTCATCCGCCGGGCGCGGCTCGGCAAGGTGCCGGTGATCGTGGCGACGCACATGCTGGAGTCGATGGTGCGGCACGTGCGGCCGAGCCGCGCCGAGGTGAGCGACGTCGCGACGGCGGTGTTCGACGGCGCCGACGCCGTCATGCTCTCCGCCGAGACCGCCACCGGCCGCTATCCGGTCGAGGCGGTGGAAGTCATGGCCCGCGTCGTCGAGCGCGCCGAGCAGGCCATGCCGGGCGAGGTGGGGGCGCGGCCGCGCCCGGAGGCCTACGGATTCGCGGAGGCGGTGGCGGAGGCGGCGTGTCAGGCCGCGAGCCTGCTCCACGCCAAGGCCATCGTCGCCTTCACGCAGTCCGGGTTCACCGCGCGCCTCATCTCGCAGGACCGCCCCGCCGTGCCCATCATCGCGCTCACGCCGTTCACCGAGGTCCAGCGCAAGCTCGGCCTCTACTGGGGCGTGTCTGTCCCGGGTCGTCCGCAAGGTCGAGACCACCGACGAGATGGTCGAGGAAGTGGAGGCGACCCTGCTCGGCGACGGCACCGTCGAGAACGACGACGTGCTCGTCATCATCTCGGGCGCGCCCATGTGGGTGACGGGGACGACGAATCTCTTGAAGCTCCATCGCGTCGGCGACCGCCGCTGAGGGCAGCCGGATCGGCCAGGCCCGCCGAGGACAGGGAGAGACAATGGCGTACGACAATGTCGTGTACGACGTGAAGGACGGGGTGGCCACCATCACGCTGAACCGCCCCGACGCCTACAATGCGCTGAACATCCCGCTGGCCCGGGACCTCTTCCACGCGGCGCTCGAGGCGGACGAGGGCCGCGACGTGCGCTGCATCGTGATCACCGGCGCGGGTCGGGCCTTCTGCGCGGGCGGCGACGTCAAGGATTTCGCCGACAATCCCGAGCGCATCGGCATCCTCATCAAGGAGCTGACGACCTACCTGCACGGGACGGTGTCGCGCCTGGCGCGCGCCCAGAAGCCGGTGATCATGGCGGTCAACGGCGTGGCCGCGGGGGGCGGGATGAGCTTCGCGCTCTCGGGCGACCTCGTCGTCGCCGCGGCGTCGGCGAAGTTCACCATGGCCTATTCGAAGATCGCCGCGTCCCCCGACGGCTCGTCCTCGTACTTCCTGCCCCGGATGATCGGGCTGCGCCGCGCCCTCGAGCTGCACTACACGAACCGCGTGCTCTCAGCAGCCGAGGCGATGGAGTGGGGCCTCGTGAACCGCGTCCATCCGGACGCGGAATTCGCCGGCGCGGTGGGCGCGCTCGCGCGCGAGCTCGCCCAGGGGCCGACGCTGGCCTTCGGGCGGGCCAAGCTCCTGTTTCACCAGTCCACCCAGGAGAGCCTCGAGACGCAGATGGAGCTCGAGGCGCAGGCCATCGCCGCCTCCGGCCACACGGAGGACTTCCGGAACGGCGTCCTCGCCTTCGCCAAGAAGCAGCCGGCGACGTTCCGCGGCCGCTGACCTCGCATACGATCCGGCCACTCATGACACGGGTCATCGCCGCGGCCGGCCTGTTCGTGGCGGTGGCGTGCAATGCCCTCGCCTGGCCGCTCCCCTTCGGTGCTAGCGACGGGAAACCGTCTCGCGCGCGGCGCGGGCACCTTCCCCCGCTGGCAGGCGCTGGCGCTCGCCACCGAGGCTCCGATCAGGTGGCTGGTGACGCTCCCGGGCCGCCGCCTGGCGGCGGTGGATCGCGACGGGGCGCTCGTCATCTTCGAGATCGCCGCGTCGGGGCTTCGGGTGGCCGCGCGCTATGGCGGCGTGGCGAGCCCGGATGGCCCGCCCGTGGTGGTGCGGCTCGATCACGCGCAGACCGGCGTCGTGCTCGTGGCCCCCGACGGGCGTCTGCTCGTCTGGAGCGACGACGGCGCGCTCCGCGGCTATGACGTGGGCGGCCCGCTGTCGAGCGCCACCGCGCCCACCCCGATCACCTTCGAAGATCGCGTGTCCCACGACCTGCTCGCGGTCGCCCAGGACGGGGCCGTGGTGCTGATCGGCGGACTTGCCGCGGGAGGGCCGCGCGCGGTGGCGCGCCTCGACGCGCGCGCGCTCCGCGATGCGCGCATCACCGTGGCCGACCTGGACGGCGACGGCGCGAGCGAGGCCGTCGTGCTCTCCGACGTGACCGACCGCCCCCCGCCCGCGGCGCCCGCCACGGCTCTCATGGACGCGCCCGGGGCGACGAGCATCAGCGTGATCCGTGTCCGGCCGCTCGGCCTCGAGCTGCGGGCGCGCTTCACCGCGCCCCCGCCGGCGGAATTCGAGGATATCGTCCCGGTGCTCGCACCGGTCGCGGGGAGCGCGCGTCCGGTGGTCCTCGCCGCCATGATCGCGCCGGGGCAGGGAGCGGCGCCCGTCGCGCTCGGGCTCCGCGATGCCGGGCTCGTGCTCCTCGCGGAGGGCCTGAGCCCTGGCCCCACCGGCCGATGGCTTCAGGTGGTCGGCGCCGCCGATCTGACCGGCGACGGCGTGCCCGAGGTCGTCGCGGTGTCGGCGCTGTCGCGGGACGGCGTGCTGACGCTGTATCGGCGGACGGGCGGGCGCGCTCGTCGCGGTGGCCAGCGCCGCCGGCTATGCCGCGCGGGCGCGGGGCTCGCGCCACCCGGAGCAGGCGGTCATGGGCGACTTCGACGGCGATGGCCGCCTCGAAGTGGTGTTGCCGCGGCAGTCCGGCGAGATCCTGGTCGGGCTCGAGATGCGCAATGAGCGCTTCGTCGAGCGCTGGGCCATCGATTTCAAGAGTCCGGTGACCTCGAACCTGGCCGCGGCCGACGTCGACGGCGACGGATTGCTCGACCTCGCCGTCGCGACGCGACGCGGCCTGCACGTCTTCTTGAGCATTCGCTAACTCACGAGAGGAGGAAGCGCGCCCATGCGATACGGATTCTATCTGCCCACCCGCGGTCGGACGGCGACTCCGGAGGACCTCGAGGCCCTGGTGCGCCGGGGCGAGGCGCTCGGCTTCGCCTCCGTGATGATCGCGGACCACATCGTGTTCCCCTCCGTGGTCACCTCGAAGTACCCCTATACCGTGAGCGGCGTCTTCCCCGGCGAGGGCGATGCGCTGGAGCAGCTCGCGCTCATGGCGTTCATCGCGGGCAAGACCGAGCGGCTCCGCCTCGTGACGAGCGTCATGATCCTGCCGTACCGGAACCCCGTGGCCACGGCGAAGACGCTCGCCACCATCGACGTGCTCTCGCGCGGGCGGGTCACGGTGGGCGTGGGCGTGGGATGGCTCCGCGAGGAGTTCGAGGCGCTCGGCGCGGCCGATTTCGATCGGCGCGGCGCCGTGAGCGACGAGTACCTGCGCATCTTCAAGGCGCTGTGGACCGAATCTCCCGTCTCGTTCGCGGGGGAATTCTACCGCTTCGAGGACGTGCGCTGCCTGCCCGAGCCCGTGCAAAAGCCGCATCCGCCGATCTGGATCGGCGGCCACAGCAAGGCCGCCCTCCGGCGGGTCGCGCGGCTCGGCGACGGCTGGCACCCGGTGGGCGCAAACCCGGCGGTCCCGCTCACGCCCGCCGACCTCCGCCGGGACCTCGACGAGCTGTATCGGCTCACCGAGGCGGAAGGCCGCGATCCCTCGGCGCTCACGATCTCCTACAAGGCGCCGCTGTACGACGTGAGCCGCCCCGTCGCCGCGGGCGCCGACCGGCGGCCGTTCTCCGGCTCACCGGATCAGATCGCCGAGGACATCGCCACGTACGAGCGGCTCGGTGTCAGCGAGCTGATCTTCGACTTCCGGAGCGAGACCTTGGCCGAGAGCCTCGAGCGCATGGAGCGCTTCGCTCCCGTCATGCAGTCGTGAGGAGCGGGCCAACCCGCGGATGGTACGCTGCAGGGCATGGGTCACGCTGACCGTCCGTCGACTCCCGCAGCTGTCCGCCGCGCCGGCGCCCGAGCCGTTCCACCGAGCGGTGCCGGGCCGGCCCGCCGTCCGCGGGTTCCTGCACCGTCCCGCCTCGCCGGCACGCGACGGGCTGGTCCTCACCCATGGCGCGGGTGGAAACAGCTCGGCGAAGCTGCTCGTGGCGCTCGGCATCGCGCTTCGCGGAGGCGGGGCTCTCGGTGCTGCGCTGCGACCTGCCCTATCGCCAGGAGCGGCCCAAGGGGCCACCGTTTCCGTCCGGTGCCGCACGGGACCGCGAGGGGCTGCGCCAGGCGGTGAGCGAGCTCCGGTGGATTCTGCCGGGGCGGGTGTACCTCGGGGGCCAGTCCTACGGAGGGCGCCAGGCGAGCATGCTCGTCGCCGAGGAGCCGGGGCTGGCCGACGGCCTCCTCCTCCTGTCCTATCCGCTCCATCCGCCCGGCCGCGCCAAGGAGCTGCGCACCGCACATTTCCCGGCGCTCCGTGCGCCGACGGTGTTTGCCCACGGCTCGCAGGATCCGTTCGGCTCGCTCGAGGAGCTCGAGACGGCGCGGGCGTCGATTCCCGGGCCCACGACGCTGGTCGCGATCGACGGAGCGGGCCACGGGCTCGGCCGTGGAACGCGCGCGCCCGAGCCCGCCCCGGAGACGATTGCGCGGATCGTCGACGCCTTCCTCTCGCTCGTCACCACGGAGGCGGTGCGCCATCGCCCTTGAGATCGACAGCGGCGGCGCGTCCGGCGCGGTGGCGCGATGACGCTGTCGCCCGCCGACCTTGCCGCGCGCCTGGACCGCATCCTCGCCTGCGCCGGGGGCCTCGTCGCGTCCGTGCCGATGCCCTACCTCGAGCACCGGTCGGCCGGCGGAGACCGCAGCCTCGGTGATCTCGCGTTTCACCTCTTCCGCTCGGCCTTGGCCTTCGCCGACGGGATGGATCTGGGGCGCTTGCCCTCGGAGTGGCTCGCGCAGACGCGGCCGCCGGATCTCCAGGACGGCGACGCCGTCGCGCGCTACGGCGCCCTGGTGAGGGGCCGGGTCGCGGGCTGGTTCGAGGGCGCCGGGCCCGGGGAGTACGCGCGCGTGATCGACCTCTCGGACGGGCCTCGGTCGGGGCGCGACCTGCTCGAGCGGACGACCACGGACGCTGCCCGGGCCTTGATCGAGCTCTACGGGATGGTCGACGGGCTGGGGATTACCCCGCCCGAGCCCCTGCCGGTCGCCGACCTGGAGGGCTTGCCACGTGTCGCGCGATCCCAAGGCCCGCGTGGACGAGGGCCGCTCATGACTTCGTTGAGGCCGTCGCGCTCGCGAAGCGCGGGCGGATCGGGCGCGCGCACCACTCGGAAGCCGTAGTCGGAGTAGCGCAGCGCCGGGGGCAAGGGACGAGCGATGGGCCACGGGGCTCCACGGATCACGATGGCGCCAGGCGCCGCCGCGGGAGATCCGTCGAGTGCCGTCGCCAGGGCCTGTCGGATTTCGGTCGGGAGAGGCCGCGTAGTAGTCCGAGCGGTCCCAGTCGAGACACCACTCGTGACAGACGCCCGAGAGCGCGGCGATGCCGAGCGGGTTCTCTGGCGTGTCGGTGACGAGCGGCGGGCGCTCGAAGGTGCGCGGGGCCGGTCGGTCCTGCCCCCAGGGAAATCGCGCGTCCGGAAGTCCTCCGCGCGCCGCCTTCTCCCACTCCGCCTCGGTGGGAAGGCGATGCCGCGCGGCGGTCCTCGCCGACAGCCAGTCGCAGTACGCGACGGCCTCGAACCAGCTCGTGCCGACGACGGGTTGTGCCGGCTCGCCGAAGCGCGGATCCGTCCACCACGGAGGCGGGGCCGCGCTCGTGTCCTCGAGGAACCGCGCATACTCGCGATTGGTGACGGGGAAGCGGGCGATGGCGAAGGCATCGGTCCAGACGCGATGGCGCGGTCGCTCGCCCGGCAGGCCGTCGTCCCAGCCCATCCAGAACCAGCCCGCGCCGATCTCCACCATGGCCAGATCCATGCGACCGAGTATAATCAGGGCCTTGTTCAATCCCCATGGAGAGTGCACATGAACTTCGCTGACCGCATGTCCCGGCTCGGCACCGAGTCGGCGTTCGAGGTATTGGCCCGCGCGCGCGCCCTCGAGCGCCAGGGCAAGGAGATCATCCATCTCGAGATCGGGGAGCCCGACTTCGACACCCCGGTCCACATCCGGGACGCGGGCAAGCGCGCGCTCGACGACGGCGCCACGCACTACGGGCCGGCCGCCGGATTGCCGGAGCTGCGCGAGGCCATCGCCAAGGACGTGGCGGCCACCCGGAACATCGCCGTCACGCCGGACGAGATCGTGGTCACGCCGGGCGCCAAGCCCATCATGTACTTTGTGATCCATGCGCTTGTAAATCCTGGAGATGAAGTGATTTATCCGAATCCTGGATTCCCCATCTACGAGTCGGTCATCAACTTCGTCGGCGGCGTCGGCGTGCCCATTCCGCTGCGGGAAGAATCCGGCTTCGGCTTCGACCTCGACCTGCTCGAGAAGAAGGCCTCGGCCAAGACCAAGCTGATCGTCATCAATTCCCCCCAGAACCCGACCGGGGGCGTGCTCGAGGTGGATCAGCTCGGACGCATCGCCGAGATCGCGCGCCGCTACCGCATCCCGGTCCTCACCGACGAGATCTACAAGTCCTTCCTGTACGACGGCGAGTTCGCGTCCATCACGCGCTTCCCCGGGCTCGAGGACCTCCTCATCATCCTCGACGGATTCTCGAAGGCGTATGCGATGACCGGCTGGCGGCTCGGCTATGGCGTGATGCCGACGCCGCTGGCGGAGCACGTGACCCGGCTGATGGTGAACTCGAACTCCTGCACGGCGGCCTTCACCCAGCTCGCCGGCATCGCGGCGCTCCAGGGGGATCAGACGCCCGTGGCGAGGATGGTGGCCGAGTTCAAGCGGCGCCGTGACCTCGTGGTGGCTGGCCTGAACCAGTTGCCCGGCGTCTCGTGCCGGCTGCCGCGCGGCGCCTTCTACGCCTTCCCCAATATCAAGGCGCTCAAGCGGCCGTCGAGCGAGGTGGCGGAGGCGCTCTTGCAGGAGGCCGGGGTGGCGACGCTCGCGGGCACGGCCTTCGGGGAGCATGGCGAGGGCTACCTGCGGCTCTCCTACGCGAACTCCGAGGCCAATCTGCGCAAGGCGCTCGACCGCATGCGCCCCGTGCTGGCGCGCCTGGCGGGCGCGGGCCTGGCGGGGAGCTGAGCGCGCGCCTCGCGCGCGCCCCTGATGCCGACCGTCGCCCAGCTCGTCGTGGAGGGGCTGCGCCACGCCGGGGTGGCGCGCATGTTCGGCGTGCCCGGCGGAGGCTCGAACCTCGAGCTGATCGAGGCGGCGCGCGTCCAGGGGCTGCCCTTCGTGCTCTGCCACCAGGAATGGGCGGCGTGCATCATGGCCGCGGTCACGGGCGAGCTGACGGGGCGACCGGGCGCGGCGCTCTCGACCTTGGGGCCGGGCGTGACGGCCAGCGCCACGGGCCTGGCCTATGCCCGGCTCGACCGGGCGCCGATGATCTATCTGAGCGATCGGCACCCGGAGGCCGCGCTCGGCTTCACCACGCATCAGGCGCTCGATCACGGGGCGCATCTCGGGCCCGTCGTCAAGGCGAGCCTGACGCTGGCCCCCGAATCGGCGAGCCACTGGGTGGCGCACGCCGCGCGGCTCGCGCTCGCGGAGCCGCGCGGACCCGTGCATCTCGACCTGCCGGCGGATGTCGCCGACCGGCCGGCGCTCGGGCTCCGGCCGAATCCGGTGGCCCCGGCGGCGCTCGTCCCCGAGACCGCGCTGCTCGATCAGGCCGCCGCCATGATTCGCACGGCGCGGCGCCCGATCGTCGTGGCCGGGCTCGAGTGCCGCCAGTCCGAGGCCAAGTGGCTCCGCGCGTTCTGCGAGGCGCTGCCGGCGCCGCTGCTCACGACCTACAAGGCCAAGGGCGCGATCCCGGATCCGCATCCGCTGGCGATGGGCGTCTTCACGGGGGGCGTGCTGGAAGAGGCGGTCGTGAGGCGCGCGGACCTGATCATCGCGCTCGGCCTCGACCTGGTCGAGCTGATTCCGCGGCGCTGGCCGTACTCGGCCCCGGTGCTGAGCCTCCGGCGCACGCCTTCGACCCATCCCGCGCTCGCGGCGCCGGGCGGCGGCACCTACTTCACGCCCGCGCTCGAGGTGACGGGCGACCTCGCGCTCATCCTCGAGGAGCTCGCCCCCCGCCTCGTCCGCGCGGACGCCCGCGCGGACTGGGACGTGGCCGAGGTGGACCGGCTGAGGCGCGAGCGCGCGAGCGCGCTCGAGGTGCCCGTGCCGGGCCTGGCGCCCCACCGCGTGGTCCAGCTCACGCGGGAGCTGATGCCGGCGGGGGCCATCGCCACCGTGGACGCGGGAGCCCACATGTTCCCCGCGACGGCGTACTGGCATGCGGTGGAGCCCGGCGAATGCCTCATCTCGAACGGCCTCGCCACGATGGGGTTCGC
This sequence comes from uncultured Candidatus Rokubacteria bacterium, assembly GCA_963840495.1. Lineage (GTDB taxonomy): Bacteria > Methylomirabilota > Methylomirabilia > Rokubacteriales > CSP1-6 > CAWIZN01. The sequence continues at coordinate 20,876 of CAWIZN010000010.1, read as the reverse complement.
GCTGCCCGCGGCCATCGCGGCCCAGCTCGTCCACCCCGAGCGGCGCGTCGTGTGCTTCACCGGCGACGGCGGGCTCCTCATGGTGGCGTCGGAGCTCGAGACGGCCGCGCGGCTTCGCCTGCCCATCACCATCGTCGTCTTCGACGACGGGGCGCTGTCGCTGATCCAGGTCAAGCAGGAGCAGAAGGGGTATGTCGACACGGCGATGCGCCACGAGGGTCCGGACCTGGCGGCGCTGGCGCGGGCCTTCGGCCTCGTCGCCTTCGCGGCCTCCGACGAGGCCGGCCTGCAGCGCGCGCTCATCTCGGCCCTCGGCGTCCCCGGGCCGACCCTGATCGCCGCGCGGATCGACGCGTCGGGCTACCGCCGCATGCTCGAGATCGTCCGCGGCGCGCCCGCGCCCCCGAGCGGCCTCGCCCGCGGGTGGGTGAGACGAGCCGAATACGGCATCCGCGCAGACTGCCTGTCGCCAACTGACGGGCGGCAACGTATAATCCGCCCATGGGTTTCCTCTCCGCGACGGGATGAGCAGTCGGTCGTGAAGGAGTTCGAGCGGCTCGCCGGGCCCGTCAGGCTCACGGTATTCGCCTCCGGACTCGGGCCCGAGACCAATGCCCAGGCCGTCGCCCTGATCAAGGAAGTGGCGGCGCTCGACGAGCGGATCTCGGTGGCGGTGCTCAATCCCCACATCGAGCGCGAGGAGGCCGCCGCCTACGGCGTCGACGTGACACCCGCCGTGGTCGTCGAAGGCGCGCGCGACTACGGGATTCGGTTCCTCGGTGTTCCCGCCGGCTACGAGTTCTCCAATCTGATCGACTCCATCATCGCGCGCCTCGAGCGGGGAGACCGGGCTGAGCGAGGACACCACGGCGGCGCTCGGCGGGCTCACCGAGGACGTCGTCATCAAGGTCTTCAGCACGCCGACCTGACCGCATTGCCCCCGGGCCGTGCGCCTGGCGCAGCACATGGCGATCGCGTCCCCCCACATCACCGCGCAGTGCATCGACGCGACCGAGTTCCCCGAGCTGTCGCAGCGCTATCAGGTCATGGCCGTGCCCAAGATCGTGATCAACGATGCGGTCGAGTTCGAAGGCGCCCTCCCCGAGCGCGACTTTCTCGCCGCCGTCCTCCGGGCCGTGGCCACGCCCGCGGCCGAGCCCGCGCCCGCGGCAGAAGAGGACGCGTAGGTGGACATGGCCCTGGGAGTGGGCGTGACGCTTGCCGTCGTGGCGGGCTACTTCGCGATCATGCGCTGGGTGCTTCCGCGGCTCGGCATCGAGACCTGAGCGTCGCGCGCGTCCTGCTCCCGTGAGGAGCGCGTGGCCACGACGGACCAGCCCACGGAGCAACCGAAGGCCTGACTGACCTGCTCTTCGTCTACGGCACGCTGATGCGGGGCTTTTCGCTGCACCGGCTGCTCGAAAATGGTGCGCGCTATCGTCGGCACCGGTCAGGTCGCGGGACGGCTCTTCGACCTCGGCGCCTACCCGGGCGCGGTGAGCGACGCCCACGGGCGCATCGCCGGCGAGGTGTACGAGATCGGCGCGCCCGCGCTGTGGACGGTGCTGGACTCGGCCGAAGGACCCCAGTATCATCGCGGGGAGGTCGGCGTCAGAATGGACGACGGCGCCGAGCGGGTCGCCTTCATCTACTGGTACCGAGGCCCGCTTCGCGGCATCCCCATTCCGGGCGGCGATTACCGGGCGCATGCGCCCGCGCGGTCCATCCACCACGATCCGAGAGCCTAGGAGGCCATCATGCCGGTCGAGCCCGCAGTGCTCGTGAAGGACGATCAGGACCACCTGATCCACCCGCTCCATCACCCGAGCGATCACCTGGAGCCGATGGTGTACGTCCAAGGCCGCGGGGCCACGATCACCGACATCCAGGGCAGGGAGTACATCGACGGCCTGGCCGGCCTCTGGAACGTGAACGTCGGGCATGGGCGGGAGGAGCTGGCGCAGGCCGCCTTCGATCAGATCAAGCAATTGGCCTACTTCTCCGCCTATACCGGCTCGACCAATATCCCGGCCGTCCAGCTCGCCTCCAAGCTCATCTCGCTCGCCTACCCGAACATGCAGGCGGTGTTCTTCACCTCGGGCGGCGCCGAGTCGAACGAGTCGGCGTTCAAGACGGCGCGCTTCTACTGGAAGACGCAGGGCAAGCCCGACAAGGTCAAGGTCATCGCGCGCACGCTGGCCTATCACGGCGTCACGCTGCAGGCCATGAGCGCCACCGGCATGTCGCCCTACTGGAAGATGTTCGAGCCGCGGGTTCCCAACTTCCTCCACGTGCCGACCTGCTATCCCTATCGCCAGGAGGGCGCCAAGCCCGGCGAGACGGCGGGCCAGACCGCGGCGCGCCTCCTCGAGGAAGCCATCCTGCGCGAGGGGCCGGACACGGTGGCCGCCTTCATCGCCGAGCCCATCCACGGCGGCGGCGGCGTGCTCTACCCGACCGACGACTACTTCCCGCTCGTGCGCCAGGTCTGCGATCGGCACAAGGTGCTCTTCATCGCCGACGAGGTCATCACCGGCTTCTGCCGCACGGGCAAGTGGTTCGCGCTCGAGCACTGGAACGTGCTGCCCGACATCATGTCGTTCGCCAAGGGCGTCTCCTCGGGCTATCTCCCGCTCGGCGGCATCATGGTGTCGAAGGCGATCAAGCAGGCCATGGACGAGGTGAAGCCGGAAGACCGCTGGATGCACGCCTACACCTACTCGGGGCATCCCACGTGCTGCGCGGTCGGGCTCAAGAACATCGAGATCATGGAGCGCGAGCGGCTCTGGGAGCGCGCCGCCGCCATGGGCAAGCGGCTGCACGACAACTTGCACGCCGCCTTCGGCGACCACAAGCACGTGGGCGATATCCGAAGCGGCAAGGGGCTCCTCGCCGCGATCGAGCTGGTGGAGGACAAGGCCACCAAGGCGCCCTTCGCCGCGGACAAGAAGGTGGGGCCGCGCGTGCTGCAGGAGATGGCCAAGCGCGGCGTCATGACGCGCGCCCGGCTCGAGCACATCTTCTTCTCGCCGCCGCTCGTGATCAGCGAGGCCGAGGTCGACCGCCTCGTCTCCGTCACGCGCGACGCCCTCAAGGCGGTGACCGGCAGTCTAGTCCAGGAAGGCCGGGAGGGGGCGCCGCCCCCTCCCGGCTCGCTACTGAAGGCCCCGCCGACCGTTCCTCTTTTCTTGGCCGATCTTTCCTGCCGATCAGGCGTCGAGGCGCTGCTCGAGCACCGCGATGCGGGCCTGGAGGGCCGCCACGTGCTGCTTGAGATCCGCCAGGTCGCGCTCGACGATCTCCCGCCGGCCCTGCTCGTCCGTCAGGCGAGCCTCGATGCGGCGCAGCGCCTGCGTGATCGCGAGGTATTCTTGATCCAGCCGCTCGAGGCGCCGGTAGATCTCGTCGAAGTGTCCGAGCATCTCGTGGCGCAGCTCGGTGATCCGGGCGTCCACCGCGTCGAACCGCCGACCGAACTCGCCAAGCTGATGGCCGGCCTCGCCAAACCGCCGGTCGATCTCGCCGAATTGCCGGTCGATCTGGTCGAAGCGCCGGTCGATCTCGGAGAACCGGCGCGTGAGGAGGTCGACGAGCTGCTCGTACTCGCTGGACGTCATGGGTCATCTCTACCTCAGGCCGATCGGTCGTTCAAGTGTGTCTCGGCGTGGACACCGGAGGAGGTATCTCGGCCCGCGCCCTTGGGCTAGAATCGGCGGCATGACCGGCCAGGACATCAGAAGCTTCGTCGCCGCCTATGAGCGTGCCCACCCCGGCGAGGTGGTGCGCGTGAGCGATCCCGTGTCGATCGAGTACGACGTGATGGCGCTCGTGCTCGAGTACGAGCGCCGGCGCCGCTATCCGATCCTCTTCTTCGACAAGGTCGGCGACTCCGGCATCCCGGTCGTGTGCAATGTCGTGGCGAGCCGCGGCGCGCTCGCCTTCGCGCTCGGCGTTCCCGAGCGCGCCCTCGCCGCGGAGTACGCGCGCCGGATCAAGGATCACCTGAAGCCGGTCGTGATCTCCGACCCGGCATTTCGGCATCGCGTGGTCACCGGCGCGGACGTCGATCTGAGCGCGCTGCCCATCCCGATCTACTTCCCCGGCGATGCCGGCGCCTACCTGACGGCGGGCATGCTCGTCGCGCGCGATCCCGATACCGGCGTCGAGACGGAGGGCTATCACCGCTTCCAGGTGAAGGGGCGGAACCGGATGGGGGTCAGCCTCCACTCGCGGCGGCGGATGTTCGAGTATCAGCGGCGGGCCGAGGCGAAGGGGCAGGCGCTGCCGTGCGCCGTGGTGCTCGGACTGCACCCGCTCGTCTCGATGGGCTCGCTCGCGTACCCGCCCGCCGACGTCGGCAAGTTCGAGGTGGTCGGCGGCCTCTTCGGCGAGCCGCTCCAGGTGGCGGCGTGCGCGACCATCGATCTCCATGTGCCCGCCGCCGCCGAGATCGTCATCGAGGGCGAGATCCTGCCCGGCGAGCGCGAGCCGGAGGGGCCGTTCGGCGAGTTCACCGGGTACTTCTCGCGGCGGAGCACGGAGCACGTCTTCGTCGCGCGCGCCATCGCGATGCGGGAGCGGCCGTGGTTTCAGTCGATCGGCTCGGGGCGGGCGGGCGATCACATCACGACGCTCGGCCTGGTTCGCGAGGCCGAGATCTTGAACGCGCTCGGCCGCGTGATCCCGAACGTCAAGGCGGTGCACGTGCCGCTCTCGGGCGCGTCGTCCTTCACGGCGTTCGTCTCGATCACGCAGACGAGACCGGGCGAGGCCAAGCACGTCATCCCGATCGTGCTCGGCGTCGACCACTATCTGAAGCTGGTCGATCGTGGTGGACGACGACGTCGACGTCTTCGACGAGTCGGACGTCCTGTGGGCGGTGGCCACGCGCATGCAGGCCGATCGCGACCTCGTGTCGATCGCGGGCAGCCTGGGCGCGATGCTCGACCCGAGCGCCGACGACCGCGGCATCACCGCGAAGCTCGGCATCGACGCCACGCGCCCGTTCGGGTTGCCCTTCGCCGAGAAGCTGGTGATGCCGCCGGAGCGCATGGACTGGGCCCGTGCCCTGGCCGAGAAGCTGGCCACGGCAGGAGGATGACCGGCCCGCATGACGCGACCCGTGGTGATCTATGACGGGGCCTGTGGGCTCTGCCAGGGCGGCATCCAGTGGATCTCGCGCCGCGCGGTGCGGGGTGCGCTCGAGTTCCTGCCCTGCCAGTCCGTCGAGCGGCGCGCGCGCTTTCCCGCGCTGGAGGAAGCGCGCTGCATGGAGGCGATTCACCTCGTGCTCCCCGACGGGCGGGTGCTCGCCGGCCACGCCGCCATTCCCGAGATCCTGCGCCACTTGAACGGCTGGCGCCGGCTCGCGGCGCTCTTTCGCTTGCCCGGCATGCGGTGGCTCGCCCCCGTCGTCTACGCGTGGATTGCCCGCCATCGCTACCAGATCTCCTGCCTGCTGGGGCGCGCGCATGGTTGATCTCTGCACGAGGGGCTTGACAATACTACTCGTCATGTGAGTAGTATTAGTCGGCACCTGAGGAGGTGCCGAATGAACGCCTTGGAACGAATCCTTCAGGACGATTTGAATCGCCTCGTCGATCGTCTCGCCGCCGTGACCTGCCGAATGCGCGGAGCATCGCCCGTCCGTTCAGGCCCAGCTCGACAGGGCGGAGGCGCGGCTCTCGAGCGTCCGCCAGGAGCTGCTGCGGGGCTATGCGGAGTGGCGTGAGGCCCTCGAGGAGTGTGGCGACCTCTGGGCGATGGCCGCGCTCGCCGCCGATCAGCCGTCGGAGCCGGGCTTGCGCGCGGCGTGATCGCCGCCGAGGAGCCGGCTGAGCCAGCCGCCGCGGGGAGGCGGCGCTTGCAGACAGGCCCGGGCGTAGGCGGCCCGGTGCGTCTCGAAGCGCTGCCAATAGTCGGGAAGCTCGCGGGCGAGGAGCACCTGGCCGGCGAGGAGCGGCTCGGACTCGCCCGCCGCGGTCTCCACTCGCTCGAGCGCCGCCCTCTGATGTGCGCCGAGCTCGGCATGAAATGCCGAGCGGAGATGGGCGAGGAGCGCGCGGGAGATCTCCTCGAACTCCTTCCGATCCGCCGCGCTGTCGGTGTCGGGAGCGGGGCGTCCATGATGCCGGCGAACCTCCACCATCAGCCCGAGGCCGGCCATTTCCACCGCCTCCTGGATGCGCTCGCGGAGCTGCGCCTGGATGCGCTCGAGGAGCCCTCGCGGGTCGCCGTGCTGATGGCCGAACGCCCCGTGGAATGCGCTCTCGGTCATGGCGCGGCGAGCATCCGGGCCAGTCCCAGAGCGAGGGGCTCCGGCATGATCCCGAGGTCGCGATAGAAGCGCGAGGGATCGGTGACGCTCTCCTCCTCCAGCATCGTGAGCTGGTCCGTGGTCACGGGGTAGAAGGGGAGCCAGCCGACCGCGCGCGTGGCGAGCTTCACCGCGCCGAGCGGCACGTGGACCTTGCGCACCGTGGCGCGACCCAGCGCCGCGCCGATCTGGTCGAGGATCTCCACCAGGCGGTAGGGCTGGGGACCGGCCACGTCGTAGGTCTGCCCGACGCTGAGCGGGTTGCGCAGCGCCTGGACGAATCCCTCGGCGACCTGCTCCACCGCGATGGGCTGGAGGCGGTAGTTCCCGTCGCCGAGCACGGGCACCACCGGGTAGCGGCGGATCATGGTCGCCAGGACGGAGATGAACTCGTCGCCGCGCCCGAAGACGATGGAGGGCCGGAAGATCGTCCAGTCGGTGCCGCTCGCGCGGACGGTCTCCTCGGCCTGCCACTTCGAGCGGTGATAGGCGGAGCGGGCGTCCGGCCGGGTGCCGAGGGCGCTCATCTGCAGGTAGCGCTTCACGCCGGCGGCCTTGGCCACCGCCAGCATGTTCTCGGTCGCGCGGACGTGCAAGCGGTCGAACGTGACGCCGCGCGCGCGGTGCTCGCGGATGATGCCGACCAGGTTCACGATGGCGGCGCAGCCCTCCGCGCAGGAGACGAGCCCGTCCGGCTGCAGCACGTCCCCGGGGACGCGGTCGATGGACTCGAACCCCTTGAGGTCGCTTTCCGATCCCGGACGCACGAGACAACGAACCAGGAAGCCGCGACTGGCGAGCGCGCGCACGACGTTCCTGCCGACGAAGCCGGTGCCTCCGGTGACGAAGATGCGTTGCATGACGAACGAATCGTAGCATGTCGCCTCGGATTTTCCGGAGGCGAGCCCGTCCCGTATATCATGAAGGCCATGCAATGGCGGTGCGCCGTGCTCGCGGTCCTGGTATTGGTGTCGACCGGCGCCGCGGCCTTCGCCCAGAGCGCCGCCCCCGCCGCCGCGCTCGCGCCCGCGGTGGCGCTTGCGCTCGACGCCGCCGCGCGCGATGCCGTCGCGGTGGGTGATGTGCCGGGAGCGGTCGTGGTGGTCGGACAGGACGGTTCCGTGCTCTACCGCCGCGCGACCGGATCGCGCGCGCTGGTCCCGGCGGTCGAGCCGATGACCGTCGACACGGTGTTCGACGTCGCCTCGCTGACCAAGGTCGTGGCGACGATGCCCGCGGTGCTCGCGCTCTGGGAAGAGGGGCGCGTGGATCTCGACGCCCCCCTCGGGCGCTATCTCAAGGAGTTCGCCGGACCCGCCTTTCGCGAGGTGACCATCCGCCGCCTGTTGACGCATGCCTCCGGGCTCTCCGATCTGCCGCGCCGCGAGGCCATGGCGCGAGGCTTTCCCGAGGCGGCGGCGCTGCAGGCAAAGGCGGGGCTCGCGTCCGCGCCCGGATCGACCTTCGTCTATAGCGATGTCGGGTTCATCCTGCTCGCCGAGGTGGTCCGCCGCGTGAGCGGCGAGCCCCTCGACCGGTACGTGCAGAAGCGCTTCTACGGGCCGCTCGGGATGCGCTCGACGGCGTTCCGGCCTCCGGCCGCCTGGCGCCCGCGCATCGCGCCCACCGAGGTGATCGACGGCGGTCCCCCACTTCGCGGCGTCGTGCACGACGGCAATGCGCGGCTCCTGTCGGGGGTGGCCGGCCACGCCGGGCTCTTTTCCACGGCGGATGATCTGGCGCGGTTCAGCCGGATGCTGCTCGAGGGAGGGACCCTCGACGGCCACCGCTACCTGAAGGAGTCGACGGTGCGGGCGATGTTCACGCCCCACGTGATCGGCGAGACCACGCGCGGGCTCGGCTGGGACATGTCCTCGGCGTACTCGCGCACGCTCGGATCCTTCTTCCCCGAGGGCTCCGCCGGCCATACCGGGTTCACGGGGCCGTCGATGTGGCTCGATCCGGTGAGCCGCCGGTACGTGATCATCATGACCAATCGCGTGCACCCGAGCGGGAAGGGCTCGGTGGTGGAATTGCGCCGTCGCATCAGCGCCGCCGTGGGCCCGGGTTCGACGGCGCCCGGCGAGCCGCTGGCCGTCGCGGCGACGGGCGACGGGGGAGGGCCCGCGACGGTATGGCCGACCTGGCCCGCGGGGACGACGCTGACCGGGCTCGACCGTCTCGTGGCGGAGCACTTCGCCCGACTCGCCGGTCGCTCGGTCGGGCTCGTGACCAACCACACCGGCGTCGACGCGCGAGGCCGCCGGGGCATCGACCTCCTGGCCTCCGCGAAGGGCGTGAAGCTCCGGGCGATCTTCTCACCCGAGCACGGCCTCGACGGCAAGGTCGACGCCAATGTGCCGCACGGGCGCGACGCCGCGACCGGTCTTCCCGTGTGGAGCCTCTACGGACCGACGCGGCGGCCCTCGTCCGAGATGCTCGCCGGCATCGACACCATCGTCTTCGACGTGCAGGACGTGGGCGCGCGCTACTACACCTATCTCGCCACCCTCGTGTACGTGCTGGAAGAGGCGGCGCGGCGGGGCATCGCGGTGGTCGTCCTGGACCGGCCCAATCCCATCACCGGCCGCATCGTCGAGGGCCCCGTCATGGACCCGGATCTGGTGTCGTTCACCGCGCCGTATCCGATCCCGGTGCGCACCGGGATGACGATCGGCGAGTTCGCACGGATGGTGGTGGGCGAGCGCAAGCTGCCGGTGAGCCTCACCGTGGTCCCCCTGGAGAACTGGGACCGCGGGCGGTGGTTCGATCAGACGGGATTGCCGTGGAACAATCCCTCGCCCAATATCCGCTCCACGCTCCAGGCCCTGCTCTATTCGGGCATCGGCCTCCTCGAGGCGACGAACCTGTCGGTGGGGCGCGGCACCGAGATGCCGTTCGAGGTGATCGGCGCGCCGTGGATCACGAATCCTCAAGATCTGGCCGATGCCCTCAACCGCAAGGACTTGCCCGGCGTGCGGTTCGAGCCGGTGCGCTTCACGCCCACCTCGAGCGTCTATGCCGGGCAGGCCGTCGGAGGCGTGCGGTTCGTCGTCACCGATCGCGAGGCGATCCGGCCGGTGACGGTGGCGCTCGCGCTGGGGCGGGAGCTGGTCGAGCGGTACTCCTATTTTCGCCCCGCGGCGATCCAGAACCTGCTCGTGAACCGCGCGACGATGTGGGCGTTCCTGCGGGGCGAGCCGCTCGTCGCGCATCATGAGCTGGGGCGAGCCCTCGCGAGCGACCTTCCTCCAGCGGAGGGCCCCGTACCTGATGTACTAGGAGCCTGTCGGAGAAACCCGGCTAGAGCGAGGAGAAGGGTCCAGCTGCGAGGCGGCGCCCGAAGGCAGCCGGCGAGGCGTACTCTGTGGCGCGCTCGCGCCGACAGGTCTCCGGATTCGTCGCCCGTCGGCTCGCCCGCGTGAGCCGGCGGCCGAGGGCGCCAACGAAGCAGATGGGCCCTTCTCATCGCTCTAGGGGCCTGGGCTCACGTACCGCTCATTGGGATGACGGTCGAAGTGGGTGAGCCAGTGCGCGATGTCCTGCTCTACCGCTTGGATGCGGGGGAGGCGCTGACGGTCGAAGCCCTTGGCGCGCGGCGCCGGGGCGGGGCCGCCGCTCACCATCAGGATGGCGTCGTGGCGGTAGGTCGAGCCATTGACCTGGCCCGCGACGACCCAGGCGACCTCGCGCGGGTAGGCGCCCATCGGAAGGGCGAGGGTGCGAGGGCGATAGCCGGGGACGTGGCGCTGGATCCAGTCCTGGGCCGAGGCGACCTGCTGGCGCACCACGGACTCCGGGTAGCGGCTGAGCGTGGCGTGCCAGAGCGTATGGTTGCCGATCTCGTAGCCGCGGCTCGCCAGGTACTGGAGCTTGCGGGTGGCGAGCTCGGGCTGGTCGAAGAGGCGGTTGGGCCGATCGGCGCCCGGCAGGACATAGAACGTCGCGGCGTGGCCGAACCCCGGGTGCTCGCGCTCGAAGGCCTCGAGGATGCCCACCGCGCAGTCCGGGTCCAGCACCCAGTCGCCATTGCGCTCGAGATAGCGAAACTGGCCGGGCGAGGAATCGTCGAAGGTGAGGATCACCGGTGAAGTCCCGCGCGGCAGGCGGATCGCCCCGTCGAGGTAGTCGTTGAGGGCCACGAGCCGATAGCCGCGCTCCCAGAGCGCGCGGAGGTCGCGGCGGAAGTTCTCGGGGGTGCGCGTCCATCGACCCTCGGGACGGTCGATCTTGTGGTACTCGAGGATCATCACGCGCCCGAGCTCGTTCGGCGCCAGCGGCTCCGCGGACGCGGCACAGGCCAGGAGCAGCCCGGCAGCGACGAGCAGGGGGATGCGGCTCACGCTTAGCCGGGTGGCCTCTTCACTGTGACGGCCTTCGGCACGGCTACCGTCTTCGGGACAGCCCTCGTCTTCGGTGCGATTACCGTCGTCGGTACGGCTCCCATCGCCGGTACGGCAACCGTCTTCGGTACGGCCCCCATCGTCGTCGGCGCGGCTACCGTCGTCGCTACGGCCCCCGTCTTCGGCGAGAGCGCCTGGGCCGTGTAGTCGTTGCGCGGGTTCCAGAGCATGAAGCCCACGCCGCCGCCGTCAGACGCCCCCTTGATCTGGGCCCGGATCTCGCGCGTGCCGAAGATGCGCCGGTCGAACGCATAGTCGCGGAAGTCCTGGAGCCACGGGCCGCACCTGCACCGCGGTGTGCTGGGTGCGCTGGCGGATCAGGCGCACGCTCTCGCGAACGATCTCGTAGGGGTGCGTCACCGGGTTGCGGAAGCCGGGGATGCCGAGGTGATAGCCGGACGGGTAGACCATGGGGCAGATGTAGTCGAGGTGCGGCGCCAGCTCTTCCACGCGCTGGCCGATGTCGGTGTCATTGGCGTTGAAGGCGGTATAGCCGAAGACGTCCGCGCTCAGGAACGCCCCGGTCGGGCCCAGCTCGCGGCGCGCCTTGGCCAGGAAGCCCGCGATGGCGGGCAGGCGGGTGGCCGACGTATTCGGCTGCGCGTAGGCGGCGGCGGACAGCCGGCCGTCGGTGGGGAAGCGCACGTAGTCGAACTGGACCTCGTCGAAGCCCTTGGCGACGGCTTCCTTCGCGATGGCGATGACGTAGTCCCACACCTCCTCGCGGAACGGGTCGACCCAGGCGAGCTTCTCGTTGTCGACCCACGGCTTGCCGGTGCGGGTATCGATGATCGCGAGATCCGGGCGGTGCTTCGCCAGCACATTGTCCTTGAAGGCGACGATGCGCGCGATGGTGTAGATGCCGCGCTCGCGGAACGACCGGAGCATGCCGTCGAAGTCCTTGATGATGACGGGCCCGAGGGCACCGGCCTCGAGCGCGGCCGGCACCTCGGTGCGATAGGGGATCAGCCCGCGGTCGCCCTTGACGTCGATCACGACGGCATTGAGCTCCGTCCGGTCGACCAGCTCGAGCACGCGGTTCCGGATGCTGGGCTCGGCGATGCCGTAGTAGGTGAGATAGGCGGCGCGGATGCTCTTCGGCTTGAGCGCGACGGCGATATCGAGGCCCACCGCGGGAACGCGGCGCATCGCGTAGCCGGGCGCCTTGACGATGAGCGTGGCGTCGCCCGGGACCTCGAGGGCGAAGCGCCCGTCGGCGTCCGTCACCGCCTCGAGCTGGCCCGCCCAGACGGAGGCGCCCCGGAGCGGCGTGCGCCGGTCGGCGTCGAGCACCGTGCCGCCGATGCGCTGAGACGCCGGAGGGGTCTCGGCGCGTGGGGCTGGCCGGGGCCGCGTCGGGCGCCGGCACGCCGGGCGCGAGCTCGGCCGCGGCGCGGCGGAGACGGGGGCGCTGATCGCGGGCGGCGTCCGGGTGAGCGCGAGATCGGCGGTGAACCCGAGGAGCGACGCGAGCACCAAGCCGGCGCCGTAGACGACCGGCCGACGTCGATGCTCGCGCTGATTGCGATCTTCGTCCATTGATGAGCTTGTCTCGACCCTAAGCTTCTGATCGTCGCAGCCCCAAGAAAATTCTGCGGCGTGGGCTACAATGACCGCCATGGTCACCCATGGACAATTTTTGTTCGGCTGCGAAACGGCGCGGCGGCGGTCGTTCACGGTGAACGGCCTCACGCTCAATGCGCTCGAGTGGGGCGAGCCGGGCCGGCCCGCGCTCTGCTTCCTGCACGGCGGCTCGGCGCACGCGCACTGGTTCGACGGGGTGGCGCCCGCCTTCGCCGACCGCTACCACATCGTCTCGCTCGACCAGCGCGGTCACGGCGCGAGCGACTGGTCACCCGCCGCCGCGTATGCGACGCCGGACTTCGCCGGCGACCTCCTCGGCGTGGCGGATGCCCTCGGCTGGGAGCGGATGACGCTCGCCGGCCACTCGATGGGCGGGCACAACGCGATGGCCTTCGCGGCCTGGCATCCCGAGCGGCTCTCCGCCCTCGTCATCATCGACAGCCGGCCGTCCCTGCCGGGGGACCGGCTCGACCGGATGCACCAGCGCGGCCACCGGGGCCCCCGGCGCCACGAGGCCCTCGCGACGGCGCTCGCGAGCTTCCGGCTCTTGCCCCGCGAGACGGTGGCGGCTCCCGCGCTCCTCGAGCACATGGCGCGGGAGGGCATCGTCGAGCGAGACGGGCGCTTCATGTACCGCTTCGATCCGCAGGCCAATGGCGCGCGCCGCCCCACCGACAACTGGCCGCTCCTCGAGCGCATCGCCGCGCCCACCCTGATCGTGCGGGGCGAGCATTCGCCGATCCTGCCCCCGGCGATGGTGGAGGACATGGTGCGGCGCATCCCCGACGTGCGCGTCGTGGAGATTCCCGGGGTGTATCACCACCTCGTGCTGGACGCCCCCGAGGCGTTCACTGCCGTGCTGGAGGGCTTTCTCGCCGAGGTGGGGAAGGAGCAGTAGCCAGGCGGAGCAGAGCAGGCGGAGCGCAGGCGGAGACGCGGTCAGTCCCGGATCCAGGACTCGGCCGCCGGGATGCTCCAGACGATGACGGGCTCGGCCGGCGCACTGCGAAGCGCCGCGGCTTCGGGTTCGCCCGCGGCCCCGGGGCTCAACCGGAGCAAGTCCTCGACGTCGGCCCGCCGGTAGAGCCGCTGCCGCTTGATGCCCTGCCGGTAGCTCTTCAGCACGCCGCGGCTCACGTAGGCATAGAGCGTCGCCCGCTTCACGCCGAGCCGCCGCGCCGCCTCCTCTCCCGTCAGGTACTCCTCGTCGCCGAGCACGATCATCGCAGGCCCTCATCCTACCAAGCCGGCGCGCGTGCGGCACTCGCCGATCCGGCCTGATCTTGTTGCGTCAATCTAAATCAACTATAATCAATCTTCGTAGATAACCGTCACAACCAACGAGGAGGACGGCCATGCAGACGCAGGCGCTCTGGAAGGACGGGCTCGAGGACGTGATCGCGGCGCGGTCGGCCATCTGCCAGGTGGATGGCGCGGAGGGACGCCTCTACTACCGGGGCTACGAGATCGGCGAGCTCGCGGCGGGGGCGAGCTTCGAGGACGTGACGTATCTGCTCTGGTTCGGCGAGCTCCCCGCGCCCGCGGAGGCGGCGGCCTTTCGCGGCGCGCTCGCGGCCGCGCGCGACCTGCCCGAGCCCGTGCTCGCGCTGTTGCGGGGACTGCCCCGGGACTGCCACCCCCTCGACGCCCTCCGCACGGCGGTGTCGCTGGCCGCCGCATTCGATCCGGACACGCGCGCAGGAGACGAGGCCGCCAACGTGCGCAAGGCGCAGCGGCTGGTGAGCCTCGTGCCCGCCACCGTCGCGGCATGGCAGCGGATCCGGACCGGCCGCGAGCCGGTGGCCGCGCGGCGGGACCTCTCCCACGCCGCGCACTTCCTCTATCTGCTCGAGGGACGGGAGCCCACCCCGGAGGTGGCGCGGGTGCTGGACCTCGTCCTCAATCTTCACGCCGACCATGAGCTGAACGCGTCGACGTTCGCGGCGCGCGTGGCCGTCGCCACCCTGGCCGATCTGCACGCCGCGGTGACCGCCGCCGTCGCGACGCTCAAGGGCCCGCGCCACGGCGGCGCCAACGAGGACGTCCTCGCGATGCTGCTCGAGATCGGCGATCCGGCCCGCGCGGAGGCATTCGTCGAGGGGCGTCTGGGCGCGCGCGGGGCGCTGTCCCGGCGCGAGCGCTCGGACCCGCGCGCCCGCATCCCCGGCTTCGGCCACCGCGTCTACAAGGTGGACGACGCGCGCGCCCGCGTGCTGCGCGGCATGGCCAAGTCCATGGCCGAGGCGACGGGCCGCGGGCGGCTCTTCGAGGTGGCGGAGCGCCTCTACGACAGCATGCGGGCGCGGACCAGCCTGCCCGTCAACGTGGACTTCTTCTCCGCGGTGGTCTACGACGCGCTCGGGATCCCGCCCGATTTCTGCACGTCGATCTTCGCGGTGGGCCGCGTAGCAGGCTGGTGCGCGCATGCGCTGGAGCAGTACGCAGACAATCGCCTAATCCGCCCCCGAGCCGACTACACAGGCCCCAAGCCCCCGCCCGCCTCAGCCGCCGCGCCAATAGCGCCCCGCCGCCAGCCGCGCCGCCCAACAGGCCGCCGAGGGCGCGCAGGCGGTGGAGAAAGGTCCAGCTGCGAGGCGGCGCCCGAAGGCAGCCGGCGAGGCGTAGTCGCTCTACGTTGAGCCGGCGGCCGAGGGCGCCAACGAAGCAGATGGGGCTCGATCCGCAGGCCGCCGAGGGCGCAGGCGGTGGAGAAAGGTCCAGCTGCGAGGCGGCGCCCGAAGGCAGCCGGCGAGGCGTAGTCGCTCTACGTTGAGCCGGCGGCCGAGGGCGCCAACGAAGCAGATGGGCCTTTATCCGCCGCCTGCGGGGTCGGGGAGGTTGGCTTCGGTGAAGCCCTTGGCCCGCAGCAGGCAGGCGTCGCAGAGGCCGCAGGCGCGCCCGTCGGCTTCGGGCGCATAGCAGGACCAGGTGAGGGAGAAGTCGACGCCGAGGTCGCGGCCGCGGCGGATGATGTCGGCTTTGCTGAGCGCGATGAGGGGGGTGTGGATGCGGAAGCGACTGCGGCCTTCGACGCCGGCCCGGGTCGCCAGGTTGGCGAGGTGCTCGAAGGCGGCGATGTACTCGGGGCGGCAGTCGGGGTAGCCACTGGCGTCGAGGACGTTGACGCCGATGAAGATGTCCTGCGCGCCGTTCACCTCGGCCCAGGCGAGGGCATGGCTCAGGAAGATGGTGTTCCGGGCCGGGACATAGGTGACCGGGATGCCGGTGCCGATGGCCTCGGCGGCGCGCGCCTTGGGGACGGGGATGTCGGCGGTGAGGGCGGATCCGCCGATCGCGCGCAGGTCGAGGCGCAGCGTGAGATGCGCCGTGGCGCCGAGCGCGGCGGCCACCCGTCTCGCTGACTCGAGCTCGCGGGCGTGGCGCTGGCCGTACTCGAAGGAGAGCGCGTGGCACTCATAGCCCTCGGCGCGCGCGACGGCCAGCGCGGTGGTCGAGTCGAGCCCGCCCGAGAGGAGCACGACGGCGCGCGGCGCCATCACACCCCTCGCCGCGCGCCCCAGGTCATGACGTGCAGCCTCGGGGAGAAGCGGAAGCCATGGCGCTTGCAGGCCTCGATCACCCACGGCGAGCGCTCGATCAGCTCTTCCCGCCGAAGGGCCTCAGGCTGGAGCAGGATGCGCTCGCGGGGCAGCGCGAAGCGCTCGGCCAGGCGGAGCGCCTCGGCGAGATCCTCATCGCCCGCCACCACGAACTTCCACCACGCGTGGTACTCGAGGAAGCGGCGAATGGCCGCCGGGTTGATGCGCCGGCCCTCTTCCACTCCCGATGCCGCCAGCTTGACCGAGACGTTCCACTGGATCTCCCGGCCTGACCGCGGAGGGGGCTCGACCGTGCCGGACGTCTCGACCTCGATCTCGAATTGCTCATCCTGCAAGGCAGATACGAGCGGGAAGAAGAGAGAAGACTCGAGGGGCTCCCCGCCGGTGATGACGACTCGGCGGCACGGGTATGAGCGCGCCTGGGACATCAGCTCATCGAGATCGACGGCGCGCCCGGCGGCCGGGTCCCAGGAGTACTTCGTATCGCACCATCGACATCCGACCGAGCAGCCCTGCAGGCGGATGAAGACAGCCGGAAGCCCGGCGGTCGGACCTTCGCCCTGGATCGAAAAGAAGATCTCGGCGATGCGGCCGCCTATCGCGCTTGGGCTCGACATCTCAGAGCCCGTGAACGAATCGGGCGGTCGAGGAGCGCCGTGGCTTTGCCGCGGCGCTTCCGAGCGTCTGGGGGGTGTGGGGGGCCATCTCGGGGCCCCCCACTCAGGCGATGCCGGTGTGCACGGTCACCGTGCCCAGGCCGAGGCCCCGGTAGGTCACGCCCCGGAGGCCGACCTTCTCCATGAGGCGCGACAGCTCCGCCGGGGTGACGAAGCGGTCCACCGACTGCGGCAGATAGGTATAGGCCTCGCGGTCGCCGCCGACGAGCTGGCCGACGCGCGGCACCACGTGGTGGAAGTAGAAGCGGAAGAGCGGGGTGAAGCCCGGCAGCGTCGACTGCGTGATCTCGAGCGCGACGACCCGTCCGCCCGGGCGGGTGACCCGCTTCATCTCCCTGCAGCCCTTGCTCGAGGTCGGCCAGGTTCCGCAGCAGGAACGCCGACGTCACGCAGGCGAAGGCGCGATCCGCGAAGGGCAGCCCGAGCGCGTCGGCGGCCGCGAGGCGGACCCGGCGGGGCGCGGCCGCGCGCTTCACCTTCTCCCGCGCCACCTCGAGCATGCCGAGGGAGAAGTCGGCGCCGACGACGACGCGATGGGGATGGACGCGGTGCAGCTCGAAGGCGAGATCGCCGGTCCCGGTGGCGAGGTCCAGCGCCGGCCCCGGCGGGCTGGGGATGGTCTGGCGCGCGGCCACGCGCCGCCACGCGTGGTGCATGCCGAAGGTCATGAGCCCGTTCATCAGGTCATAGCGCCGGGCGATGCGCGAGAACATCGCGCCGACGAATCGCGCCTTGTCGGGGCCGTCGCCGAGGCGGGGCGGGCTCGCGCTGCCGCTCGCGGTCATGCCGCCTTGGTCGCCCACGTCAGCATCCCGCTAGACGTAGCGGCCGGCGAGCACCGCGGCGAGCAGGATCACCGCGATGTAGCCGTTGACGTTGAAGAAGGCCACGTCGAGGCGCGAGAGATCGACAGGCGACACGAGCGAGTGCTCGTAGACGAGGAGGGCGGCGACCACGAGCACGCCGACCCAGTAGAGGATCCCGAGCCCCATCATCCAGCCGAGGAGCGCGAAGGCGGCGACGGTGAGCAGATGGCAGAGCTTGGCCAGGTCGAGCGCGGGCTTGATCCCGAAGCGCGCGGGAATCGAGTGCAGCCCCGCGGCCCGGTCGAACGCCACGTCCTGGCACGCATAGATCAGGTCGAAGCCGGCGATCCACACGGTGAGCGCGAACCAGAGGACGAACACCGGCGGGTCGAAGCTGCCGCGCACGGCGATCCAGCCCCCCGCCGCGGCGATGCCGTCGGTGAACCCGAGGATGAAGTGCGACAGCCACGTGAAGCGCTTCGTGTAGGAGTAGCCGATGAGGAAGAGCGCGGCGAGGGGAGCGAGCGCCAGGCAGAGCGGGTTCAGCATCCACGCGGCGACGAAGAGGAGCGCCGCGGATGCGGTGGCCGCCGCCCCGACCTCGAGCGGCGAGAGGAGCCCCGCCGGCAGGTGCCGCCTGGCCGTGCGCGGGTTGGCGGCGTCGAGGAAGCGGTCGGCGAGGCGGTTGACGCTCATGGCCAGGGTCCGCGCTCCCGCCATGGCGAGCGTCACCCACACGAGGACGTGCCAGCCCGGCCAGCCGTCGGCCGCCAGCACCATCGCGACATAGGCGAAGGGCAGGGCGAAGACGGTGTGCTCGAACTTGATCGCGTCGAGGAAGTGTCGGAGACGAGTCGGCACTAGAGCCCGTATTCCATCCAGCGGCGGCTCACGAGGGAGCGGACGTCGTCGCTCATGACGATCTCCTCGGGCCACGCCTGGACGATGTCGTCCATCTCGTTCTTCTCCGTGGCGTCGATGCCGAGCTTGCCGCCGAAGCGATGGCGGATGGCGGCGTGGTCGAGGTCGTCCACCGGCCCCTCGAGGAGGACCACGTCGCGCTTGGGATCGATATTGCCGGTGGCGCGCCACGCCACCTCCGAGAGGTTCTGCACGTCCACGTGCTCGGAGACGACGACGATGGTCTTGGCGAGCATCATGAGCCCGAGGCCCCAGAGCGCGTACATCACCTTGCGCGCTTGCCCCGGATAGCGCTTCTTGATCGAGACGATGACGAGGTTGTGGAACACGCCCTCGGCCGGCATGTTCATGTCCACGACCTCGGGCAGGAGGAGGCGAATGATGGGCAGGAAGATGCGCTCGGTGGCCTTGCCGAGCCAGTAGTCTTCCTGGGGGGGCCGCCCCACGATGGTGGTCGGATAGATCGGGCTCTTGCGGCGCGTGATGGCCTTCAGGTGGAAGACCGGGTAGTCGCGCGCCAGGGAGTAGTAGCCCGTGTGATCGCCGAAGGGCCCTTCGAGACGGCGCTCCGCGGGATCGACCCAGCCCTCGAGCACGATCTCCGCCTCCGCCGGCACCTCGAGATCCACCGTCTTGCACGACACCATCGGCACGCCCGATCCGCGCAGCCAGCCCGAGAAGACCATCTCGTCGATGCCGGGCGGCAGGGGCGCCGAGCCCGCGTAGATCGAGCACGGGTCGCCGCCGAGGGCGACGGCCACCTCCATGGGCTTCTTCTGCTCTTCGGCGACGCGATGATGCTCGGCGGAGCCCTTGTGAATCTGCCAGTGCATGCCGAGCGTCTGGTCGTCGAACACCTGGAGACGGTACATGCCGACATTGCGCGCCCCCGAGACGGGATCGCGCGTGAACACCATGGGGAGCGTGATGTAGCGCCCGGCGTCTCCCGGCCAGCAGCGGATGATGGGCATCGTGGCGAGCGACGGCCGGTCCGTCTCGACCACTTCCTGGCAGGCGGCGGAGCGCACGCGCTTGGGGCCGGCCTTGGCGACGTCGAACAGGTCGCCGAGCTTTCGGAGCTTGTCGAAGAACGAGCCCGGCATCCGGAGATCGAGGAGCTTCGCCACCCGTGCGGACAGCTCGTCGAGCCGCTCGACGCCAAGCGCCGCCGCCATGCGCTCGGACGAGCCGAAGGCGTTGATGAGCACCGGCGTCGTGAACCCCTGCACGTTCTCGAAGAGCAGCGCCCGGTTCTTCTCGGCGGGCCCCTTCGAGACGCGATCGGTGATCTCGGCGATCTCGAGGTCGCGCGAGACCGGTGCGGTCACGCGGCGAAGCTGACCGCGCTTGTCGAGGTCCGCGATGAGCTCCCGGAGATCGGCGAAGGCCACGCGTGCGGCCCGATCACTCGTGGTGAGTAGAGCTTCACCAGCCAGCCGGCGATGACCGGGAAGGCCAGGCTCGACAGCACGCGGAGCGCGACGAACCGCCAGCCCATGAGCGGCGCCTCCCACGCGATGATCCGCTGCATGCCGAAGAGCGACCACGACGTCATGTAGGCCACGAGCGGCCCGAGCGCCATCCCCGAATTGGCGAGGACAACCAGCAAGGGCACGCTCACCATCGGGCCGCCCGGGGTCAGAATGCCGGCGACGCTCGCGAGCAGGATGGCCGAGAGTCCCGAGCCCCGCCCGAAGTAGCGGGATATCGTCTCCTGGGGAATGAGCACCTGCAGCATGCCCGCGAGGATGAGCGCGGGGATGAGCCGCGGCAGCACGAACCAGAGCATCGACAGCCCAGTGCGCGCGCCGATCCACGGCAATCCCGGATCCTTCCAGTAGGCGACGAGGCCGAACGTGAGCGCCAGTCCAGCGAGAATGAGCGTGGAGAGATCAAAAGGAGAGGTCCGCGGCATGGGCGCATTATATACTGCGCCTGCAACGCCAACGCAGGAGGGATCGCGCGACGATGCGGTGGAGCGCGCGCCTCGAGGAGTCGCCGAACCGGTCCGTCATGTCCGGCCCGCTCGCGCTGCTGAGCGCGGTGGAGCGCGTCGCCGCCTGACCGCTTGGGTCCCCGACTGCGGTCGCGAGACCCCTTGACTTCGCTCGAACCCGTCGCTTACCAATGAAGGGCGATGACGAAGGCGGATCTGGTGGCGGCGATGGCGAAGGCCTCGGGGGGCTCCAAGGTCGCCGCCGAGCGGGCGCTCAATGCCGTGATCGAGGACGTGTTCGACGCCCTCAAGAAGGGCCGGCGCGTCACCATCGGGGGCTTCGGCACCTTCATGGTGAGTCGCCGGGCGGAGCGGAACGGCCGGAATCCCCGCACAGGGAAGGCCCTCACGATCCCCGCCTGCCGCGTGCCCCGCTTCAAGCCCAGCCGAACGCTCAAGGACGCGCTGTAACGACCCCCTCGCCTTGACACCCCGCGGGGCGCCGCTTACAATCCCGAAAGTGTTGGGAGATCGTCTAATGGTAGGACGCGGGGCTCTGGACCCCGTAGTGGAGGTTCAAATCCTCCTCTCCCAGCCATTAGAGCTCGCTCCACCTGGCGGCCCCATCGTCTAGAGGCCTAGGACACGGCCCTCTCAAGGCTGAAACACGGGT
>CAWIZN010000009.1:0-18883 GCA_963840495.1 uncultured Candidatus Rokubacteria bacterium | reverse complement strand
GGGGCGCCGGGGCACCCCCGAGATCATCGACGCGCTCGCCGAAGCCCCGCCGTCTGCCGGGATCGGCGATCACCCGCGGGCGCTCCAGCCCGCATACGAGCGCATGCCGAAGGCCAATTTCTCGCGCTCCGTCTTCGAGGCATGCCCCGACTCCCTTGCCGTGGCTCGGCTGCCGAGGCCCGCTTGGACGGATCTCGGGAGTCCGCGTCGGGTCATCGAGGTCTTGGATCGTCTCGGAATTCGTCCGCCCTGGGCCGACCGGCTCACCGCCTCAGCCTGACGCGGCTCGGGGCGGGCCAGCAGCCCGTGGGAGAAACGCGGCTAGAGCGATGAGAAGGGTCCAGATGCGAGGCGGCGCCCGAAGGCAGCCGGCGAGGCGTACTCAGGACGGGCGAGCCGCAGCCGGAGGCGCGGCGAGGCGTACTTGCCCGTACCACGTTGAGCAGGCTGCTGAGGGCGCCAACGAAGCAGATGGTCCTTGCTCAGCTCCGCTGCGAGGACCGCGGAGAGCTGGGCGGGCTCCACCGGCTTCACCAGGTGCGCGTCGAATCCGGCCTCGCGCGACCGCCGGTGGTCCTCGGGAAGGCCGTAGCCGGTGAGCGCGACAAGCCGCGCCGCGTGACCGGCCTCGCGCGCCCGTCGGGCGAGCTCATAGCCGTCGAACCCGGGGAGGCCGACGTCGACCAGCGCGACGTCGGGGCGCAGTCGGCTCAGCGCCTCGAGGCCGCCCGGTCCGTCGCTTGCCTCGTGCACCTCGTGCCCGGCCAGCTCGAGGAGAAACCGCAGCATCTCTCGGCTGTCGGAGTTGTCCTCCACGATGAGGATTCGCCGGGCCCCCGGCGCCTGCGCGGCCTCGACCGCCGTGCCGCTCGTCGTCGGCGCGGGGATCTGCGGCAGCTCGACCACGAAGGTACTGCCCTGACCCGGGCCGGGGCTCGTTGCCGCGATCCGTCCTCCGTGCAATTCCACCAGGCGCCGGACGAGGGTCAGGCCGATGCCGAGGCCGCCCTCCGCGCGATCGAGCGTGCGCTCCCCCTGGACGAACAGCTCGAAGATGCGCTCGAGCAAGTGGGAGGGGATGCCCATGCCGGTGTCGGTGACCATGACGCGCGCCGTCTGGCCGTCGCCGTCGACACGCGATCGAGATGCTCCCGCCGGCCGGAGTGTACTTGATCGCGTTCCAGAGCAGGTTCATGACGATCTGCTCGATGCGCGACTGGTCGCCCTCCACCCAGGTCGCCTCCGCGCTCACCTCGAGCTGATGGCGGTCGGCTTGTCCCGCGCCCGCCAGCGTGTCCACGCAGCGGCGCACCGCCTCGGCGATGTCCACGGGCGCGCGCTCCAGGATGATCTTCCCCGTGCTCACGCGGCCGACGTCCAGGAGGTCGTCGACGAGGCGCGCGAGCTGACGGACCTGCCGGTGGATCACCGCGCGCGTCCGCACCGCGGGCAAGTCCTTGGAGCTGATCTCGTCGAGGACGTTCACCGCGCTGGCGATGACGTCGAGGGGGTTGCGCAGCTCGTGGCCGAGCATGGCGAGGAATTCGTCCTTGGCGCGGTTGGCCGCCTCCGCGTCCTCGCGCGCCATCTGCTCCCGCGCCAGCAAGGCGGCCCGGGCTTCGGCGACCTGCCGCTCCACGGTGATGTCGGTGGCGATGCACACGAAGCCCGCGACGGCGTCGGCCTCGAGCACGGGATCGACGAGCAGCCGGAACCAGTGCCCGTCGCGCGCCAGCTCGATGGTCTCGCGGGTCTTGCCCTGCGGCAGCCGCGTCAGCGAGGACTCGTCCCCCGTGGGCGCGTCGGTGAGCCACAGCGCCGCCCAGGGGGCGCCGGGCAGATCCGCCGCGGCCTTGCCGCAGAGCTTGGCGAACGCCGCATTGCACTGCACGACGGCGCCGTCGGCGGTGAGCAGGCACACCCCGCTCCCGATCGCGTCGAAGGTCGCCTGCCACCGCCGGCCCGCCGCGCGCAGTCCCTCCTCGGCCCGGTGCAGCCGGAGCAGCGCATGGACCGTCGCGAGCAGGACGGGGGCCTCCACCGGCTCGGTCAGGTAGGCGTCGGACCCCCCCTCGAAGGCCAGCTCCTGGGCGCGTTCGTTCACGAAGGTGGACGAGACGTGCACGACGGGCAGCGTGAGTGTGCCGAGCTGCTCCCGGATCCGGCGACAGACCTCGAAGCCGCTCAAGTCCGGTAGGTTGATGTCGAGCAGCACCAGGTCGGGGCGCTCCTCGGCGACCATGCGGAGCGCCTCGGCGCCCGTCCCCGCCTCGATCACCTCGTAGCCCGCGCGGCGCAGCACCTGGCTGCGCGCGTATCGCGCGGGGACGTAGTCGTCGACATTCAGGATGCGGCCGCGCGACTCAGCCATGCGCCGGCTCCCGCTCGAGGCCCGCCGCCGACAGCGCCTCGAGGAGGTGATCCGCGCTGTCCGACCGCGACAGCGTCTCCTTCGAGACGATGCGCGCCGCGTGGGGGGCGAGCAGCCGCTGCTCCTCGCTGCTGAGGCTCTTCGACGTCAGCACGATGACCGGAATGTCCGCGGTCATCGGGTCCTCCTTGAGCTGTGCGAGCACCTCGAAGCCGCTCATCTCGGGCATGACGAGGTCCAGGACGATGGCGTGCGGGCGCTGTGCGCGCGCCTGCAGGAGGCCCTCCGCCCCGCCCGCCGCCTCCTGCACGATGAAGCGCGCCTCCGCGAGCCGGGTCCGCACGAGATAGCGGTAGATCTCGTCGTCGTCGATGACCAAGACCCGCGGTGATCGCCGCGTATCGACGACGAGCTCGGGGATGGGCGCGGGATCCAGGACGGGCCCCTCGCTCGTCGGCGCCGACTGCGCCTCCGCTCCCGCGTACACGAGGGGGATCGTGGCCGTGAAGGTCGAGCCGAGGCCGAGAGTGCTCTCGACCGACACGTGGCCGCCCAGCAAGGTGGCGAGCTTGCGCACGAGGGGCAGCCCGAGGCCGGTTCCGCGCACGCGCCTCTGCACGGGATTGTCGAGCTGGGTGAACTCCTCGAAGATGCGCTCCTGGTCCTCGGCCGCGATGCCCATCCCCGTGTCGGCGACGGAGCAGACCACGGATGCGCCGTCGGGCGTCAGACGGGCGGTCACCCGGATCTCGCCGCGCTCGGTGAACTTGAGCGCGTTCGAGAGGAAGTTGCGCAGGATCTGCGACACCTTGCCCTCGTCCGTGCGCAGGAGCGGCACGTCTTCGGGCTCCTCGAACACGAGGGCCACCGACTCGTTCACGAGCAGCGGGCGCAGCATGCCGCGCAGGGCGGCGAAGAGGTTCCTGAGATCGAACTCCGCCGGCCGCACGACCGTCTTGCCCGGCCTCCACCGCCGCGAGGTCGAGCAGGTCGTTCACCAGCTCGGACAGGTCGTCGGCGGCCTGGCGGATATAGCCCACCTGCCGGCGCTGCTCCGCGGTGAGCGGGCTGTCGCGGTCGTCGAGCAGGAGCGCCGACAGCGCCCGCATCGAGTTCAGCGGCGTGCGGAACTCGTGGCTCATGTTCGACAGAAAGCGCGACTTGATCTCGTCGGCGCGCCGCAGCGTATCCGCCTTCTCGTCGAGCTCGGCGTAGAGCGCGACGACGCCGCGGTTGGTGTCCTCGAGCTCGGCGTTGAGGCGGGACAGGTCCTCCTGGCGCTGGCGGAGCTGCTCGAGCGCGCCGATCAGCTCCTGGTTCTGCTGGCGGATCTCCTCGATCGGACTCTGCGGCGCGGCCTTCGCCAGCGCGCCCGCGAGCGCCCGGAGCTCGGCGGCGTCGAGCGCGGGCGCCCGTCGCGAGAACAGCTTGCCGACCATCACGGTCGTCCCCTCGCCGATCGATGACGTCACCTCGAACCGGTCGACCAGGCGCCGTGCGCCCGCCATGCCCAGCCCCATGCCCGTCTGCGACCGGTACCGCCCCGAGAGGACGGCGTCCACGTCGGCGATCCCCGGGCCGCGATCACTCACGCGGATCACCAGGAGCTGCGGCGCGCGCTGGCCCTCGACGAGGAACTCGACCGCGCCGCCGCGCGCGTACATGAAGGCGTTGCGCGCCAGCTCCGAGATGGCCGTGGCGATGCGCGTCTGGTCCTGCCCGTCGAAGCCGACGGCCGCCGCGACCTGGCGCGCTTTCTGGCGGACGGCGACCACGTCCTGCTCGTAGCGGATGGCCATGGACAGGAGCGAGACGCTCATGCGGCCCGCCCGCGCGCGGCGACGACGGTCACGTCGTCGCGGCCCCGGTTGAAGTCGCGGAAGAGGACGCCGGCCACGAGCGACGGGTGCCGCTGCACGAGCCCGGGGTAGCGGTCGAGATCCCAGCGGCTGACGAGACCGTCGGTGTGCACGAGGAGGAGTGCGTCATCGGTCCAGGGATAGCTGAACTCAGTGATCTTGTGCACGGTGTGACCGGCGGTGCCGTTGAGGGACACGAGCTGCCGGGAGCCGCGATTCGCGATGATCGAGCCGGCGATATTGCCGACGCCCGCAAAGATCGCCACGCCGGCGCGCCGGTCGATGTTCACCACCGCGACCGCCGCGCCGCGGGTGCCGCGGAGGGCCTGGTGGATCGCCGACACCTGCGCGGCCGGGCCGAGGGTCGGGTCCCGCTCGAAGCACCGCACGGCGGCGCGGGCCGCGTCGGCCGCGCCGAGCCCATGCCCCAGGCCGTCCGCCATCATCAGGCGATAGCCGTCCGCCGTATCCGCCGTCGCCCAGCCATCTCCGCAGACCTCCTCGCCGGACTTTGACACGCACACCGCGCCGACTTCCCAGCGCCGGGCGGCCGGGGCCGAGGCCTCGGGCGCCGCCACGTGGGCGACGATCGCCGTGCCACCCGGGCGACTCGAGTAGACGTCGACGAAGGACGCGAGGCGCCGCACCGCGCCGAGGCCGGTTCCCGCGCTGCCGCTGGTCGAGTGGCCGTCGCGAAAGCACTCCTCGACGCTCGCCATGCCGCCGCCCTTGTCGAGTGCCAGGACCTCGAGCGCCGGCCGGCCCGGCAGCGCCCGCACGAGCAGCTCACCGCCACCCGCGTGCTTGACGAGGTTCGTCCCCAGCTCGTTGACGAGGAGTGCCAGCTTCTCCCGCGGCACCTCACCGAGCCCGACCCGCGCGGCCAGCTCCACGACGCGGCGGCGCGCCTCTCCGACCTGACTGCGGTCGCCGATCGGGCAGAGGAGCGGATCCTGCATCTCCGTCACACCCAGCGGGCGATGCGCACCCGCGTGCCCTGCCCGGGCGCGGAGGAGATCTCGAACTCGTTGGACAGCCGCTTGGCTCCGCCCAGGCCGAGGCCGAGACCGGAGCCGGTCGTGTAGCCGTCCGCCAGGGCCCGCGCCACGTCGGCGATGCCCGGCCCCTTGTCGGTGAATGTCAGCCGGAGCCCGCGGCGCGCGCCGTCGTGCAACGCCTCCAGCAGCACGGCGCCCCCGCCCCCGTGGACGAGGGTATTGCGCGCCAGCTCGCTGGCGGCCGTCACGATCTTGGTCTGGTCGACCAGCCGGAACCCCAGCGCGACCGCCAGCTCGCGCGTCATCTGCCGCACGCGGACGACGTCGGCATCGGATTGGATCCCCAGCGTCTCCTCACGAAGAACCGCCACCGCCCTGCCTCCCGGATGCGCCCAGAGACTGGCGGATCAGCGCCATCCCGCGCTCGGCATTGAGCGCCGTCCGCACCCCGGGAAGGCTCAGCCCCAGCTCCACCAGGGTGATCGCGACGGCCGGCCGCATGCCGACCACGACGGTCTCGGCGTCGAGGATCCGCGCCATGCTCGCGATGTCCCCGAGCGCGCGGCCGATGAACGAGTCCACGATCTCGAGCGCGGAGATGTCGATGAGCACGCCGCGCGCACGGTGCTTGACGATCGAGTGGGTCAGCTCGTCCTGAAGCGTCATCACCAGGCGGTCGTGCATCTCGACCTGGATCGTCACGAGCAGGAACTCCCCCATCTTCAGGATGGGGATGCGGTCGCCCGCCGCGTCTATCGTCAGCCACGGGGCGTCGAACGGACGATGCTGGCGCCCAGGCGATCGAGCGCCACCACCAGTGCCGAGGCCAGGGTCGCCTTGGTCACGACGTCCCCCAGGTCGACGCCGAGATGGACGATGGTCTGGGCGATCTGCGGCCGGATGCCGCTGATGATGCACTCGGCGCCCATGAGCCGCGCGGCGCCGACGGTCTTGAGCAGGTGCTGCGCGACCAGGGTGTCCACGGTGGGCACGCCCGTGATGTCGATGATGGCGATGGACGCGCCGGTCTCGACGATCCGCTCGAGCAGGCTCTCCATCACCACCTGCGTGCGCTCGCTGTCGAGCGTGCCGATGAGGGGCAGCGCCAGGATTCCCTCCCAGAGCGCGACCACGGGGGTCGACAGCTCGAGCAGATCCCGCTGCTGGCGCATGATCACCCCTTCGCGGCTCTTCTGGAAGGCTTCGGCGGTGAAGAGGCCCAGCTTGTCGAGGAGCGTCGTGGCGACCCACGACTCGCGCGCGAGGCCCTCGGCGTCTTGCTTGTACGTCTCGCGGAGGACCGCGAACAGCGGCTGCTTGAACGAGAAGACGAAGGTCGCCGTCTCCGTCGGCGTGAAGCCCTGGCGTGCGCGTGAGGCCGACAGCGTCGCCAGCATCTCCCTGAGCGGCCCCCCGGCGGAGCCCCCGATGTCCTCGAGGGCATCCGCTTGCGCGGCCTCGGTCAGCAGCCTCACGAATGTCCGGGCCTGCTCTTCCAGCTCGGCCTTGTCGATCGCGCCGCTCCGTCCGCCCTTGGCCAGCTCGCTCATCCAGTCGGCGAGGAGGCGCGCCTCGTGTCGGCGCAGGATGGCGGCAAGTCCAGTGTTTAGCTCGGCCATGGCATGTTCCTCGGGGTGACTGCGAGGTCGTTCGTGGTGAAGCTGATGGCGCTGCCGACACCGCCATTAGACCCGGGACGGCTGCACTTGGCAAGCCCAAGGCTCGCGCACGGCCCTCGCGCAGGACCAGTGCGCGGCGATGGGAAGTTTTTTCCCGCACGCCGAGCACCGCGGCGGCTTGATCGGGCGGACCGCCGTGTCCTATCTTGAGCGCGGGCCGACGAGGAGGGCCCGATCCATGCCCGACACGGACACGGTGCATCTCGGAAGCGGCAAGGTGCGCGAGCTGTACGCGCTCGGCGACGACCGCCTGCTGCTCGTGGCCTCCGACCGCATCTCCACGTTCGACGTCGTGCTGCCGACCGAGATCCCCGACAAGGGGCGCGTGCTGACCGGCCTCGCCGCGTTCTGGTTCGCCCGCACCCGCTCGATCTGCCCGAACCACCTCCTCGCGCTCCGGCCGGACGGGCGCTCGACGGAGTGCCGGCGGCTCACCATGCTGCCGATCGAGTGCGTGGTGCGCGGCTACCTCGCGGGCTCCGGCTGGAAAGACTACCGGACCACGGGCGAGGTCTGCGGGCACCGGCTCCCCGCCGGGCTCGTCGAGTCCGACCGCCTGCCGGAACCGATCTTCACCCCGGCCACCAAGGCGCAGTCCGGTCACGACGAGAACATCACGCGCGAGGAAGCCGCGCGGCTCGTGGGCGCCGAGACCCTCGCCGCCGCCGAGCGCCTCTCGATCGCGCTCTACCGCTTCGCCGCGCGGCACGCGCTCGACCGCGGCATCATCATCGCCGACACGAAGTTCGAGTTCGGCGCCGACGCGGACGGGCGGCTCGTCCTGGGCGACGAGGCCCTCACGCCCGACTCGTCGCGGTTCTGGCCGGCCGACCAGTACGCCCCCGGCGGTCCCCAGCCGTCCTTCGACAAGCAGTTCGTGCGCGATTTCTGCGAGCAGACGGGCTGGAACAAGGCCTACCCGGGTCCCGCGCTGCCCCCCGACGTCGTCGCGGGGACGCGGGCGCGCTACGTCGAGGCCTTCGAGCGCATCACCGGGATCGGCTTCGCCGACTACGTCGCCCATCCGGACGTGGTGCTGTCCGGTTCGTCCGAGGCGAGCGGCGCGGGGCGGCCGTGAAAGTCGCGACGTGGCGGGGCGGTAGCCGCTTCACCCTCGACGATGCGCCCGAGCCCGCCCCCGGTCCGGGCCAGGCGCTGGTCGCCGTCCGCGCCGCCGGCATCTGCGGCACCGACGTCCATGCGACGCAGGGGCTCTTCCCGTGGACGCCGCCGCTGGTGCTCGGCCACGAGTACACGGGCGTCGTGCAGGACGTCGGACGGGGCGTCAGCCGCCGCCTGGTGGGCAAGGCCGTCGCCTGCGAGCCGTCCTACGGGTGCGGCAAGTGCGCGGAATGCGCCGAGGGCCGGATCTCGCAATGCGCGCGCGCCACGCGCGTGGGCGGCTTCGCCGAGCGCGTGGCGCTGCCCGTCGCGGCGCTGCATCCCCTGCCCCGCGGGCTCGACCCCGTCACGGCGGCGCTCACCGAGCCGGCCGCGTGCTGCCTGTCCGGGCTCGAGATGTACCCGATGCCGCGCGGCGCCAGCGTGCTCGTGATCGGCGGCGGCATCATGGGGCTCCTCACGATGGTGCTCGCGCGGCGGCGCGGCGCACGGCGCCTCTGGCTCTCCGATCCCATCGAGGAGCGGCGCGCGATGGCCCGCCGCCTCGGCGCCTCGGTCGTCATCGATCCCACGCGCGAGAATCTGCGCGAGCGCGTGATGGCCTTGACACGCGGGCGCGGGGCCGACGTCGTGTGCGAGGCCGTCGGCAAGCCCGCGCTGGTCACCGAGTCGCTCACCCTGGTCCGGCCGCGGGGCGTGGTCCAGCTCGTCGGCGTCAGTCCCAAGGGCGGCACGCTGCCGCTCGACCTCTGGGACGTGCACTTCCGCGAGGTGCGCATCCACGGCGCCTTCGGCCGCGGCACCGCCTTCCGCCGCGCCCTGCGCCTGATGCCCGCGCTCGCCGTCAAGCGCCTCGTGACCGCGCAGTTCTCCCTCGATCGCATCGAGGAGGGCTTTGCCCATGCCGCGGCGGGACACGGAGTGAAGACGATGATCACGCCCGGCGCGGCTGAGACCGCGCCGGTGCGCGGCGTTGATTTACCGCTCTCCCGGGGCGTGCTAGAACCGGGCTCTACCCCAACGAGGAGGCTCGCCGCATGGACCTGAACTACACCGCCGAGGACGTCGCTTACCGGAAGCAGGTGCGCGCCTGGCTCGAAGAGAACTTGCCGCGCGAGGAGGTCCGGACGCTCGACGACCGGCGCCGGTGGCATCGCAAGCTCTACGAGGCGGGCTATCTGGGCATGGGCTGGCCGAAGGAGGTCGGGGGCGCCGGCGCGCGGCCCATGGAGCAGGCCATCGTGGCCGACGAGATGGCGCGCGTGAACGCGCCCGCGCCCACCAATGGCCTCGGCCTCGGCATCGTCGGGCCCACCATCGTGGTCCACGGCACCGACGCGCAGAAGGCGCGCTACCTCAAGAAGATCCTCACGGCGGAGGAGCTGTGGTGCCAGCTCTATTCCGAGCCCAATGCCGGCTCCGACCTCGCCGCGCTCAAGACCAGCGCCGTCGACGCGGGCGACCACTTCGTCGTCAATGGTCAGAAGATCTGGACGTCGAGCGGCGCCGTCGCCGACTGGGGGCTCCTCCTCGCCCGCACCGACACCAAGGTGGCCAAGCACAAGGGCATCTCGTGCTTCCTCATGAACATGCGCCAGCCCGGCGTCGACGTGCGCCCGCTCAAGCAGATCACCGGCTCCTCGGAGTTCTGCGAGGTCTTCATGACCAATGCGCGCGTGGAGAAGGCCGACCAGATCGGCAAGCTCGGCGAGGGCTGGGCCATCGCGCAGACCACGCTCGGCTACGAGCGCGGCGGCCGCGCGCTGGCGCGCGTCACCAGCTATGCGTCGCAGCACCACCGGCTCGTCGCGGCGGCCCGCCGGCTCAAGCGCCACGGCAAGGCGCTCATCGACGATCCCCTCGTGCGCCAGAAGCTCGGGCGCATCTGGGCCGACCTCGAGGTGGAGCGCTACGGCGCCCTGCGCACGCTGACCATGCTCGAGCGCGGCGAGCACCCGGGCGCGGGCGGATCGCTGACCAAGCTGTCGTACTCGGAGCTCGAGAAGCGCTTCATGGATCTCGCCATGGAGATCCTCGGCCCCTACGGCCAGCTCACGGACGGCGCGCCGGAGGAGTTCCGCCTCGAGATCGACACCGCGGTGGGCGACCGCGGCACGTGGGCCTACGCCTACCTCTGGTCGCGGGCGGGCACGATCTACGCGGGCTCGAGCGAGATCCAGAAGAACGTGATCGGCGAGCGCATCCTGGGATTGCCCAAGGAAACGCGGGCGGACCGCGCGGGAGCGGCGCGATGAACTTCTCGTTCACCGACGACCAGGTCCTGCTCAAGAACTCCGTCCGCGCGGCCCTCGACGAGCAGTGCAAGTCTTCCCACGTGCGGTCCATGATCGAGGACGGCAAGGGCTACAGCGACGCCCTCTGGGGCGAGATGGCCAAGCTCGGCTGGCTCGGCCTGCCGTTTCCCGAGGAGCAGGGCGGCGCGGGGCTCGGCCTGGTCGAGCTGTGCCTGGTGCTCGACGAGCTGGGACGCGCCGCCTACCCGGGCCCGTACTTCGCCAGCGTGGTGCTCGGCGGGCTCGGCCTGATGCTCGGCGGCAGCGCCGCGCAGAAGGAGAAGTGGCTCTCCGCCATCGCCGCGGGCCAGGCGCGGGCGAGCGCGGCGCTGCTCGAGGACTCGCTCGACTGGGCCCCCGCGACGACGGCGGCCACCGCGACCCGCGCGGGCGACGGCTGGTCGCTGTCGGGCGTGAAGCGCTTCGTGCCCTGGGCGCACGTGGCCGACGTCGTCCTCGTCCCCGCGCGCTCGCCCGAGGGGCTCTCGCTCTTCCTCGTGGACCCGAAGCAGGCGGGCGTGACCTTGAAGCCCATGGTCGGCATCGACCTCGCCAACCGCTGGTCGGAGATGCGGCTCGACGGGGCGCGGGTGGCCGCCGACGCCCTCGTGGGCCAGCCGGGCACCGCCGAGCCCGTGCTCGAGTCGCTGCTGCGGCGGGCCGCGGTCTGCGCCTCCGCCGAGATGCTGGGCGCGGCGCGCCGCTGCCTCGACATGAGCGTGAGCTACGTGAAGGTGCGCGAGCAGTTCGGCCAGGTCATCGGCTCGTTCCAGGCCATTCGCCACCGCTGCGCCGAGATGCTGCTCGAGGTCGAAAACGCGCACTCCGCCGTCTACTACGCGGCGTGGGCCCTCGAGGCGGGCGCCGAGGACGCCGCCGTGGCCGCGTCCATCTGCAAGTCGTACGTGAGCGACGCCGCGCGCAAGGTGTGCGGCGACGCCATCCAGGTGCACGGCGGCATCGGCTTCACGTGGGAGTACGACCTGCATCTGTACATGAAGCGGGCGAAGGCGCTCGAGCCGCTCTACGGCGACGCGGAGTTCCACCGCGAGCTGATCGTCCGGCACGTCGCGGCATGAACTACGAGCGAGGCGCGAGCCGCGAGCCGCAGGCGAGCCGCGCGACGAGGCGAGCCGCGACGACAGCCGTCGCCGCGCCGCTCGCGGGCGTGCGGGTCGTCGACCTCACGTCCTATATCGCCGGGTCCTACGGCGCCATGATGCTGGCCGACATGGGCGCCACCGTCATCAAGGTCGAGGCGCTCGAGGGCGATTCCTTCCGCGAGCTGCCCGGCTTCTTCGGCTGGAACCGCGGCAAGCGCTCGATCGCCATGAACCTGAAGGATCCCGACGGCCGCGCGGTGGTGCACCGGCTCGCCGTGGGCGCCGACGTGGTGATGGAGAACATGCGCCCCGGCGTGGTCGAGCGCCTGGGCGTCGACTACGCGACGCTCCGCGCGCTCAATCCGCGGCTCATCTACTCGTCCGTGACGGCGTTCGGCCCCGATGGCCCCTATCGCGACCGCCCGGGCTTCGATCCGCTGCTGCAGGCGATGGGCGGCGTCATGGCGGCCCAGGGCTTCGGCGGCCCGCCCCAGTACTCGCGCATCGCCCCCACCGACTACTACACGGCGGCGCTCGCCTGCCAGGCGATCCTCGCCGCGCTCTTCGTGCGCGAGCGCACGGGCAAGGGACAGCGCGTCGAGACGTCGCTG
Organism: uncultured Candidatus Rokubacteria bacterium; assembly: GCA_963840495.1. Taxonomy (GTDB): domain Bacteria; phylum Methylomirabilota; class Methylomirabilia; order Rokubacteriales; family CSP1-6; genus CAWIZN01. Next base: position 6,846 of record CAWIZN010000009.1, on the reverse strand, counting down.
CTCCAGGGCGTGATCGCGCTGCAGGCCGGCACCTTCGTCGACTACCCGGCGCGGGAGACGGTGTATCGCGAGACGCCGACCTACCGCATGTACCAGGCGGGGGACGGCGGGTGGCTCTTCCTGGCGTGCGGCAACCAGTCGTTCTGGACCAAGCTCTGCAAGGCGCTCGGCCGCGAGGACTTCGCCGACGATCCGCGCTTCGGCTCCTGGCTCGCGCGGCGGGACAATGCGGACGCGCTCACGCCGCTGCTCGAGGCGGCGTTTCAGTCCAAGTCCCGCGACGAGTGGCTCCGCATCCTGGCCGACCACGACATTCCCGCCGCCGGCACCCAGACACTCCGCGACTTCATGCACGACCCCGCGGTGCTCCACCACAAGATGGCCGTGACGTACGAGCATCCCGAGGTCGGGCCGCTCACCCTGATGGGCCAGCCCCTGCGCTTCTCGGAGTCGCCCGTGCCCGACGCGGGGCCCCCGCCGACGCTCGGCCAGCACACCGCGGAGATCCTGCGCGAGGCCGGCTATGCCGACGCCGACATCGCCGACCTCGCCCGCCGCCACGTGGTCGTCGGAAAGGATCTCCCCGCATGACGTACGAGACGGTCCTCGTCGACCGGCAGGACCACGTCGTCACGATCACGCTCAACCGCCCCGCCGCGCTCAACGCCCAGAACAATCCCATGCGCCGGGAATTGTTCGGCGTCTTCGCCGACCTGAGACAGGACGAGGACGTGCGGGCCATCGTCGTCACGGGCGCGGGCGAGCGCGCCTTCTCGGCGGGGGCGGACATCAAGGAGTTCCTCGAGCCGGGCGTGCCCACGCGCCTTCGCGAGCAGCGCAAGCGCCTCGACTACCGCGGCGAGATGGACCGGTGCCCGCAGCCCATCATCGCGGCCATCCGCGGCTTCGCCCTCGGCGGCGGGCTCGAGCTGGCGCTCGCCTGCGACATCCGCATCGCCGCGGAGGACGCCCAGCTCGGGCTCACCGAGGTGAACCTCGCCATCATCCCGGGCGGCGGCGGGACGCAGCGGTTGCCCCGCGTGGTCGGGCCGCGGCAAGGCGCTCGAGATGATCCTGACCGGCGTGCGCGTGCCCGCCGCCGAGGCGCTGCGCATCGGGCTCGTGGAGCGCGTGGTGCCCGTCGCCGAGCTGATGCCCGCGGCGCTCGCCCTCGCCCGCACCATGGCCGACAAGGCGCCGATCGCCCTGCGCTACGCCAAGGAGGCGGTGGTGAGCGGCCTCCAGATGTCGCTCGCCGACGGGCTGCGGCTCGAGAACGATCTCTCCACGCTGCTCCGCACCACCGAGGACCGCGCCGAGGGCGCGCGCGCCTTCGTGGAGAAGCGCAAGCCCAATGGTCCGGGCAGTAGCGCCTCGAATCGCGCGCGAGGGAGGCTGACATGCGATTCACGTGGTTCAACCTGATGCCGTGGCCGCACCTGCCCGACGACTTCCGCGAGAAGAACCGCTCCGTCTGGGTCGACATCCCGAACACGCTCTACGACCCGCGCAAGGGCCATCGCATCTACCACGAGTACATGGACCAGCTCGAGTACGCGGAGACGCTCGGCTTCGACGGCATCGGCGTGAACGAGCACCACCAGAACGGCTACGGGCTCATGCCCTCGCCCAATCTCATCGCGGCGGGCCTCGCCCGGCGCACCTCGCGCGCGGCGATCTGCGTGATCGGCAACTCCATCGCGCTCTACAACCCGCCCATCCGCGTGGCCGAGGAGTTCGCCATGCTGGACGTCATCTCGGGCGGGCGGCTCGTGGCGGGCTTCCCCGTCGGCACGCCGATGGACACCAACTTCTGCTATGGCCAGATCCCCGCGCTGACCCGCGACAAGTACCGCGAGGCCCACGAGCTGATCATGCGCGCCTGGGCCTCTGATGAGCCCTTCGCCTTCGACGGCAAGTACAACCAGCTCCGCTGGGTCAATTGCTGGCCCAAGCCCATCCAGCAGCCGCACCCGCCCATCTACATCCCGGGCGGCGGGTCCATCGAGACGTGGGACTTCTGCCTCGATCACGACTACAACTACTCGTACCTGTCGTTCTTCGGCTATCTGCGGGCGAAGTCGCTCATGGACGGCTACTGGGAGCGCGTCGCCAAGCGCGGCAAGGATCTGTCGCCCTACCGCGCCGCCTTCGCCCAGATCATCTGCGTCGCCGACAGCGATGCGCGAGGCCGAGGAGCTGTACGCCCCGCACTGCCTCTACTTCTTCAACCGGTGCCTGCACGTCTTCCCGCCCTTCGCCGATCCGCCGGGCTACCGCACCGTCGACACCATCAAGTACGGCGCGCTCTCGCAGCTCTCCCAGGAGGCCCAGGGCGTCTTTCAGAACGTCACGTGGAAGCAGCTCGTGAACGACCGCTTCGTGGTGGCGGGAAGCCCGGACAGCGTCCGCCAGCAGCTCGAGGAGGCGATCCACGGGCTGCGCGTGGGTCACATCTTCGGCCTCTTCCACATCGGCGACATGCCGGACTGGAAGACCCGTCACTCCTCCAAGCTCTTCGCCGAACAGGTGATGCCGAAGCTCCGGGACCTCTGGCCGGAATGGAGCATCCGACACCCGCTGGTGGATCAACCCGATGGAGGACCGCTTGCGCCCGGGCCCCCTGCCCGGGGTCGCCACTCCCTGATCGCATGCGGATCGCCGCCATCGAGGTGAGTCACTGGCACTCGCTGTACGACTCGGCGTATCTGCGGCACCTCACGGCCATGCCCGACGTGCAGCTCGTCGGCGTGCAGGATCCGAGCGCCGAGGTCGCGGCGCAGCGGGCGGCGGCGCTCGGCGGCCCGCCGGTCTTCACCGACTACCCGCGGATGCTCGCCGAGACCCGGCCGGACTTCGTCGTGGCGCTCGGCCGGCACAGCGCCATGGCGGACACGGCGCACTACCTGCTCGACGCGGGCTACCCGTTCCTCATGGAAAAGCCGATGGGGATCAATGCCGACCAGGTGCGCCGCCTCGCCGACAAGGCCGCGGCCAAGGGCGCCTTCGTCGCGGTGCCGCTCGCCCAGCGCTACCAGCCGTTCACCGCGCGCGCCCGGCAGCTCCTCGCCGAGGGGCGATTCGGGCCGCTGTCCCACATCTACTTCCGCCTGAACCGGCCGACCTCCGCGCGCTATCGCGCGTGGGGCTCGCCCTGGATGCTCGATCCCGCCGTCGCGGGCGGCGGCTGCCTGCGCAACCTGGGCCCGCACGGCTTCGATCTCTTCCTGTTCCTGACCGGCGAGCACGCACGCGTGACCGGCGCGCAGCTCAGCCGGGCGGCGCTGGGGGAGCGCGTGGAAGACTATGCCTCGGTGCTCGTGCGCTCGGCCTCGGGCGTCCTCGGCACCATCGAGGTCGGCAATGGATTCCCGCGCGACGGCACCGACGGCGAGTGGAAGATCGCCGGCCGCGACGCCATCTTCACGATGAGAGACGACACGCTCCGCCTCGTCACCCGGTCGGGCGAGGAGACCGCGCCCGGTCAGGCCCCGGAGCCCATCGCCCTCACCGCGCTCCGCGACGCGCTCGATCACTGGCGGCGGGGCGAGCCGCCGCCGATCAGCGTGGCGGACTGCGCCCGTGTCGCCGTCCTCATCGACCAGGCCTACGACCTGGCCGGCCAGGCCGCGGGCTGACATCGCGTCAGGACCAACCTAGTGTCTTGAGTCACGAATGTGCCGACAATGCGCCGAGCGGGGCAGGGGCCCTCCCGGGACACGCTGACTCGCGACCCGTTGCAGCACTCAATGGGGCCACGAGATCGATGCGCTGACGCTTCGGCGATCCGCAGAAGCCACGGTCCCGCGGGGAGGGCCTGCCGCCGGCGCCGCGAGCCAATGATTTCTGATTCACTGGCGGGGATGGCTCAACGCATCCTGCCTAGGAGGACGGCATGAGTGCGCGCGGTGGACCAGGTCGAGATCGGCAAGACCGGGGTACGTGTCTCCCGCCTCGGGCTCGGCGGGGTCGCCCTGTCGGGCGCGCCGCCCTCCACCGATCCGCAGGCGGCGACCGAGGAGGCCGAGGCCGTCGCGCTGATCAAGAAGAGCCTGGCGCTCGGCCTGAACTATCTCGACACCGCGCCGATGTACGGCGTCGGCCAGAGCGAGCACCGCTATGGCCAGGCGCTGCGGGGAGTGCCGCGCGACAGCTACGTGCTCTCCACGAAGGTCGGGCGGGTGCTCGATCCCGCCGAGCCCGGCAGCGCGCGCATGGCCTGGTCGTTCGATTTCACCCGGCAGGGCGCCCTGCGCTCGTTTCAGTCCTCGCTGGACCGCCTCGGCCTCGACCGCGTCGACATCCTGTACATTCACGACCCCGACGACCACTACGACCGAGCCGTCGCGGACACCGTTCCCGTCTTGCTCGAGCTCAAGGCGCAGGGACGGGTGAAGGCCATCGGCGCGGGGATGAACCAGTGGCAGATGGAGCTCGCCTTCGCCCGGCAGGGCCACTTCGACTGCTTCCTGCTCGCGGGGCGCTATACGCTCCTCGACCAGACCGCCCTGCCCGAATTCCTGCCCTACTGCGTCGAGCACGGCATCAGCGTGGTCGCGGGCGGCCCCTACAATAGCGGCATCCTCGCCGTCGGCCCGCGCGAGGGCGCCACGTTCAACTACCGGGCGGCCTCGGCCGAGATGATGGACAAGGCCCGGCGCGTGGCGGCGGTCTGCGAGCGCCATCGCGTGCCCCTGCGCGCCGCGGCGCTGCAGTTCATCCTGGCCCACCCCGCCATCGCCTCGGTGATTCCCGGGGCGCGGTCGGTGGCGGAGGTCGAGGAAAACGTGGCGCTCGTCGAGCACCCCATTCCCGCCGCCCTGTGGGCCGACCTGAAGCAGGACGGGCTCATCGCCGACGCCGCGCCGACACCCGGCGCGCGCTGAGCGCTGCCCGAGCGCGGTGACCGGCTCTCCTTGCCGGTCACCGCGTGGCGTGAAAGACCATCCGGTCCGTCCGCATCGTGGCGAGGAACGGGTACCCGAGCTTGAGCCGGTAGTAGCACGCCTTGGCAACGCGATAGGGGAGCGACCGCGAGTCGGCCACGACGTCGACCTGCGGCAGGCCGGCCGCCCTCAGCATGGCTTTCATGGCGCCGGGGTTCGGGCCGCACCAGCTCGTCTCGTCATTGCTCAGCTCGGACCCTGGATAGAACGCCATGGCCGGGCGGCGATAGTCGAGGCGATCCACGACGGTCTCGACGATCAAAGACGACCGGCGATGGTTTGTTGCTGGAATTCTCGAGCGTGGTCGATGCCGTGCGCTGCGTGGTCGAGGTACAGACGGCAATGGCAGACCGCAACGCGGCCATGCCGAAGACAAGCGCATCGCCCTTCGCATCGGAGTCAACCTAGGCGACATCATCATCGACGGCGAGGACATCTTCGGCGACGGCGTCAACATCGCCGCACGCCTGGAAGGGATCGCCGAGCCCGGTGGCGTCTGCCTGTCCGAGACGCCTGCATCGTCAGTCCCGCGGCAAGATCGACCTCGCCTTCGATGACCTCGGTGCGCAGACGCTGAAGAACATCGCCCAGCCGGTGCAGGCCTGGCACCTGCGGCTGCAGGCAGGTGTCGATCCCGCGGCGTCGGCCCAATCGCCGTTGCCTCTCCCGGACAAGCCGTCGATCGCCGTGCTGTCGTTCGAGAACATGAGCGGCGATCCCGAGCAGGACTACTTTGCTGACGGCATCGCCGAGGACATCATCACCGACCTTCGCGGTTCCGGGGCCTCTTCGTCATCGCGCGCAACTCGGCCTTCACCTACAGGGCAAGGCCGTCGATGTCGTCAGGTGAGCCGGAGCTCGGCGTCCGCTACGTGCTCGAAGGCAGCGTCCGCAAGGCTGGCAATCGTGTTCGCGTCACGGCGCAGCTCGTCGATGCCGCGACGGGCAGCCCATCTGTGGGCCGAGCGCTACGACCGCGACCTGTGACATCTTTGCCGTTCAGGAAGACATCACCCGAAGCATCGTCGCCAGCATAGCGCCGGCGATCGAAGACGCGGCACTCGCCGGTATCCATCGGGTGCTGCCGGTCAATCTGACCGCGCACGAGATCGCGACGCGCGCCTGGTCCGAGTCAAACGCTGCCTACCTCTCCAACGATCCGGTGCTACGCGACAAGGCAATGGCCTCTGCACAGCGGGCCTTGGAAATTGATCGTCAATGCGTGCGGGCCTGGTTGACCTTGGCGTGGGCACGATGGCAGTCGGAATTCTATTCGGGCAGAGACTCCACACCGGAGACGTGCCGGCCCGGCCTGGAGGCGGCACGGCGCGTGATCGAGTTCGATCGTTTCGAGCATCGGGCATACATGGTCAGGGGACTGCTGCATCTTAACCTGGCAAGATACGACGATGCCCTCGCCGACCTGAGGCAAGCGTGCGAACTCAATCCCAATGACGCGCACGCGCTGAATGCCCTTGCCAATGGCGAGGTCATGGATGGCGACGGACCAGCCGCCAAAGAGCATCTCCTGCAGTACCTGCGTCTCAGTCCGCGTGACCCGTGGCGCTTCAACGCCTGCGCAGTCTTGGGTAACGCCTGTTTTCTGACCGAAGAATACGCCGAAGGTCTGAAATGGATCGCGGAAAGCAGGCGGGAACATCCGAACTTCCCCCGGCCGTTTCCGTCGGCATCAAGCTTCATGTCGGTCTGGGACAGATCGATCGGGCGCGCGAAGAGGCCGATCTGTTGGACGTATTCGGCCTCAAGCCGAGGAACGTGCCAAAGCCCGCAGATCACTCTTTCGCCGTCCGGAGCATCGTGGGCGTGAGATTCGCTTCTTGCGCGTTGCCTTGACCGCGCCCTAGCGGCAAATCCCAACTTAGTCGATGCTGTGCCTGCG
>CAWIZN010000008.1:0-48924 GCA_963840495.1 uncultured Candidatus Rokubacteria bacterium | reverse complement strand
AATGCGTTGACAACCTCCCACCGATCTGGGACTATCTCGCGCATCATGCCGAACGGATCGCGCGGGCCCTGGATGTGGTGGTGGCCGCTCCCCTGAGGGGCGGCTTCCGGCGTCGCGCGCGCACAGACTCGACGTAAGACGGACGAAGCCGCTCCCGGGGCCCGGGGGCGGCATTCTTGTCTGCACCCCTCGGCCACGAGCCGGCCCGTCGAAGGAGAGGGCCCATGACCACGCCCACGAGCACCGAGCAGTACCTGACGCGCGGCGGCATCACCGTCCGCCGCACGATCGAGAGCGTCCCCGTCCGCCACGCCGTCGAGCCGATCCTCGAAGGGCTCGACCAGCGCCGCGGGGCGCTCCTGACGTCGAGCTACGAGTATCCGGGCCGCTACACGCGCTGGGACCTCGGCTTCATCGACCCGCCCGTCGTGCTCACCGCGCGGGGGCGCCGCTTCCGGGCGGAGGCCCTGAACGCGCGCGGCCGGGTCTTGCTCCCCGCGCTCGGCCGGACGCTCTCGGGGCTCGACGTCGTGGCGGCGATCGACACGCGGGACGACGTCGTCGAGGGCGAGGTGCGGGCGCCCGCCGGGCGCTTCACCGAGGAGGACCGGAGCCGCCAGCCCTCGGTCTTCTCCCTCCTGCGGGCCCTCGTCGACCTGTTCTTCCACGAGGACGAGCCGCACCTGGGCTTGTACGGCGCCTTCGGCTACGACCTGGCCTTTCAGTTCGAGCCGGTGCGGCTCAAGCTCGAGCGCCCGCCCGAGCAGCGCGACCTCGTCCTCTACCTGCCGGACGAGCTGATCGTCGTGGACCATCGGCGCGAGGTCGCCCAGCGGCGGCGCTACGAGTTCGAGGTCGACGGCCGCGCCACCGACGGCCTGCCGCGAGACGGCGCCGCGCGCCCGTATGTCGGCCACGCCGAGGCGCCCCGCGCGGGGGATCACGAGCCCGGGGACTACGCCGCCCTCGTGCGCGTCGCGCGCGAGTCGTTCAAGCGCGGCGACCTCTTCGAGGTCGTGCCGGGCCAGACCTTCTTTTCCGGGAGCCCGCGGCCGCCCTCGGAGCTCTTCCGGCGGCTGCGCGAGTGGAACCCGTCGCCCTATGGCTTCCTCATCAGCCTGGGCGAGGCGGAGTACCTGGTCGGCGCCTCGCCCGAGATGTACGTGCGCGTCGACGGCGACCGCGTGGAGACCTGCCCCATCTCCGGCACCATCGCGCGCGGCCGGGATCCCATCGGGGATGCCGCCCAGATCCTGGCGCTCCTCACGTCGGCCAAGGACGCGTCCGAGCTGACGATGTGCACCGACGTCGACCGCAACGACAAGTCGCGGATCTGCGTGCCCGGGAGCGTGCGGGTCATCGGACGCCGCCAGATCGAGATGTACTCGCGGCTGATCCATACCGTCGACCACGTCGAAGGGCGGCTCCTGCCCGGCCTGGACGCCCTCGACGCCTTCCTCGCCCACACCTGGGCGGTGACCGTGACGGGCGCCCCCAAGCCGTGGGCGATGCAGTTCATCGAAGACCACGAGCGCTCGCCGCGCGCCTGGTACGGCGGCGCCGTCGGCCTCGTCGGGTTCGACGGCAACCTCAATACCGGCCTCACGCTGCGCACCGTCCGCGTGAAGGACGGCATCGCCGAGGTCCGCGTCGGCGCGACGCTCCTCTACGACTCCGATCCCGACGAGGAGGAGCGCGAGACGCATCTCAAGGCCTCGGCGTTCCTCGATGCCCTGCGCCGCCCGGCGCGGACGGCCACCGCCGAAGCCCGACCTGACCGAGCCGCCGCAGCCCGGCCGGGGCAAGCGGATCCTCCTCGTGGACCATCAGGATTCCTTCGTGCACACGCTCGCCAATTACCTCCGCCAGACGGGCGCCGCGGTGACGACCTTGCGCGCGGGATTTCCCGCGGACGCGCTCGACGCCCTCGCTCCCGACCTGGCCGTGCTGTCGCCGGGGCCCGGCACGCCGGGGGACTTCGACGTCTCGGGCACGCTGCGCACGCTCTTGGAGCGCGGCATCCCCGTCTTCGGCGTCTGCCTCGGGCTGCAGGGCATGGTCGAGCATTTCGGCGGTGCGCTCGACGTCCTCGACTACCCGATGCACGGCAAGGCCTCCCGCATCCGCGTGGTCGGGGGCCGCCTGTTCGAGGGATTGCCGAAGGAGTTTTCGGCCGGACGCTACCACTCGCTGTTCGCGATCCGCGACCGATTGCCCGCCGACCTGGTCGTGACGGCCGAGACCGAGGACGGCGTGGTCATGGCCGTCGAGCACCGCACCCTGCCGCTCGCCGCCGTCCAGTTCCATCCCGAGTCCATCCTGACCCTCGACGACGACCTGGGCCTGCGCCTCTTGCAGAACGTCGTCGCGATGCTCCCCGCGTCATGAGCGAATCGAGCACCCACAGGAGACCTCCATGCTGATGCGCAAGCTGGGCCGTACCGGGCTGCGAGTCGCCGCCCTCTGTCTCGGTGGCAATACGTTCGGGTGGACGACGGACCAGAAGGCGTCCGAGGCCGTCCTCGACGCCTATCTCGAGGCCGGCGGCAACTTCATCGACACCGCCGACGTCTACGCGCGCTGGGCGCCGGGCAACAAGGGCGGCGAGTCGGAAGAGGCCCTCGGCACGTGGATGTCGGCGCGCCGGAACCGGTCCGCCGTCCTCATCGCCACCAAGGTGATGGGCCCCATGGGGCCGGGCCCCAACGACACCGGCCTGTCGCGCCATCACATCGTGGAGGGGGTCGAGGCCTCGCTGCGCCGGCTGCAGACCGACTACATCGACCTCTACCAGGCCCACTGGGACGATCGCGAGACCCCGCTCGACGAGACGCTGCGCGCCTTCGACGACCTCGTGGGCCAGGGCAAGGTGCGCTATCTCGGCGCCTCGAACTACCAGGCCTGGCGGCTCACCCGCGCCCTCTGGGAGAGCGACAAGCGCGGCTATGTCCGCTACGAGTCGCTCCAGCCGAAGTACAACCTGGTCTTCCGCGACGAGTACGAGCGCGAGCTCGAGCCGCTCTGCCTCGAGCAGGGCGTGGGCGTCATCCCCTACTCCTCGCTCGGCAGCGGCTTCCTCTCGGGCAAGTATCGCCGCGGCGCGGATCTCCCCTCCACCGCACGCGCCGGCGGCGTGCAGAAGGGCTACATGACCGACCGGGGATTCACCGTGCTCGAGGCGATCGACAAGGTCGCGGTGGCGGTCAACGCCACGCCGGCGCAGGTCGCGCTGTCCTGGCTCGCCCATCGCCCCGGCATCACCGCGCCCATCGCCAGCGCCACCACCGTGGCGCAGCTCCGCGAGCTGATCGGCGGCATCGAGCTCCGCCTGGACCAGGAGGCGACGGCCGCCCTCGACAAGGCGAGCGCCTGGCGCGAGGCCTAACGCTGCCATGGCTCGAGCGCATCCGGAACATCGCGGCGACGACTCGTGACCTTCTCGCGCTGACCTAGCCGCCTTCATCTCACGGCAGCGTGATGCTCCACGTCCCGAAGGACACGAAGGGTCCACAGGGCGCGCCCACAGCCGCATCCAGCGACCGCTCCGATGGACCGGCCACCGTTTTGAGATTGAAACCGCCCCGCAGAAAGAACTTGGTGCCCACATTGTCGATCTTGGTCTTGAGGAGGCTCCGTGCGACCTGGCCATTGAACCAGAGCCTGGCCGTGCCCGTAGGCTGAAGACTGCCTGAGCAGGCATTGCGCACGAGGAGCTGGATGCTGACCGTACTGCCCGGCGGAAGTTCCACCGGACCATCGAGCCCCAGCGGGATCGTGGTCATGACGGCGCCGCCTAGACCTGTCGCCCCCCCAGAAACACCCATGACCGTGCCCGACAGTGACGACCACGCCGTCCACGCGCACCTTTGTTTTCAGGTCGAACTTGATGCCGGAATGCTCCTCTGTCGCGAGGCCGACCCAGACATTCGCCGACGGCACCTGCGTGAGCTGGCTGAGGGACACGGCGAAGAGCTCGACCCTGCCGGCGACATCCTGATCCGCCAGGTATACGACCCTCCCGCTGTCAGGACTGATCTGGAAGCTCCGGACGTTTCCTCCGACGGGCAAGGCGCCGTTGAGCCTGGTCGCCGTGCCACCGGCCAGGGGTACCTTGAACAGCTCGATCGCCTGAACCGTGTCCTGGTTGGCACGGTATATCACCCAGTTGTTGTCGGAGCTGACCTGCGGACCGGTCTGAACGTCGCCGCCCGTGACCAGCGGTCCATTGAGCTTGGTGGCGACCCCGCCGGCCAGTGGCACCTGGAAGAGCTCGATCACATCGTCCGACTCCTGGTCGGCCCGGTAGATGACCCACGTGCTTGCCGCGCTGAACACGAATCCGGGCTGCACGTCGCCGTTCGCCACCAGCGGCGGATTGAGTTTTGTCACGGCCCCGCCCAGGATCGACACCTTGAACAGCTCGAAGACGCCCGGGGCGTCCTGATCGGCGCGGTACACGACCTGGGCGCCGTCGGAGCTGATCCGGAACTGCGGACGGTGCCCCCGCCGGCAGCGTGCCGTTCAGCTTGATCGAGGCGCCGCCCGCCAAGGGCACGCTGAACAGCTCGATCACGTCGTTCGTGAACCGGTCCGCCCGGTACACCACGCGCGCGCTGTCGCGCTGATGCGAAAGTCGTCCTCCACATCTCCATTGGTCACGAGCGACCCGTTGAGCTTTGTCGGCGGGCTGCCGCCGGTCAGCGGCACGCTGTACAGCTCGAGCACGCCCGCGGTGTCCTGGTCGGCGTGGTACACCACACGCTGGCTGTTCGGACTGATCCGGAACTCCGATTGGACGTTGCGCGGGCTGGCGAGGGGGGTGTTGAGCTTGATCGGCGCGCCGCCGGTCAGCGGGACGCTGTAGAGCTCCTTCACATCGTCGGTGTCCTGATCGGCTCGATACACGACCCGGCTGCTGTCCGGGCTGATCTGAAAGCCTGACTGCACGTCGCCGTCCTCGACGAGTACGCCGTTGAGCTTGGTCGTGGCTCCGCCGGCCAACGGTACCCTGTACAGCTCGAATACGCCCGCCGTATCCTGATGGCCTGGTACACGACCGACGCGCTGTCGGGACTGATGCGAAACTCCTTGACGCTGCCGCCACTGGCCAGCACCCCATTGAGCTTGATGGTCGCGCCGCCCGCGATGGCAACCCTGTAGAGCTCGAACCGACCGACAATCTCCTGATCCGCCAGGTAGACAACCCATTGCCATCCGGGCTCATGGCAAACGCGGAGACGTTCCCGCCGCTCGTCACGGGGCCATTCAACTTGATGCCCGCTGCTTGGTCGGGAACCGCCACGAGGAGAATGGCGCTCGCGACACTTATCAGAGCGATCTGCCAAACCTTTGCGAGATTCGATCGTAGCTTCATGCGGAGCTCCTGTTCGTCAAACGTCGCCGGAGGTATGCCGAGAGTTGGGCTCATGCGCGGCCAACATTGTCGCTAAGCCGATATCGCGCAATCGTTACTCAATCCGTGTGCCAACCGGAATCGAGAGGGGAACCGCCCAATTCAGGAGAAAGGTCTCGAGAGAGCAGGAGGGCAAGCCGCTTCCCGAGGAAAAATGCCACCCGGGTTGGGAAAATCGTTTCCTCGACCGAGCGCATCGCTGACGGCGCGATGACACGTCGTGTCGATGGCACGAAGGAAGTGTTCTCAGCCTGGAGGTACAGCGGCCCCGCGGGCGGCGTCCCGGGCCGCGAGTGTCTCGGCGGTCTTGATGATACGCGCGGCCTTCTCCGCGATGGGATAGTCCACGAACACTCCGTCCACCGTGATGGATGCCGAGCCGCGGGCCACCGCCGCCGCGAACTCGGCGGCGACGCGGCGGCAGAAGGCCACCTCGTCGGGATCGGGCGCGAAGAGACGGTTGGCGGCAGCGACCTGGGCACGGGTGGATGCAGAGCTTGCCCTGGAAGCCGATCTTGCGGGCGACCACGCAGTCGGCCTCGAAGCCGGCGGCATCGCGCACCGAGAGAAACGGCCCGTCGATGGGGCGGGCGCGGCCCGCCGACCGCGCGTCCACGACCAGGCGGGAGCGCGCGTAGAACAATTCCGTCCCCTCGGTCGACCAGCGAAGCGAGGGCAGCTCGAGATCGCGCGTGAAGTCGCCGCTGCCGAAGCCTACATCGACCTCTACCAGGCCCACTGGGACGATCGCGAGACGCCGCTCGACGAGACGCTGCGCGCCTTCGACGACCTCGTGGGCCAGGGCAAGGTGCGCTACCTCGGCGCCTCGAACTACCAGGCCTGGCGGCTCACCCGCGCCCTGTGGGAGAGCGACAAGCGCGGCTATGTCCGCTACGAGTCGCTGCAGCCGAAGTACAACCTGGTCTTCCGCGACGAGTACGAGCGCGAGCTCGAGCCGCTCTGCCTCGAGCAGGGCGTGGGTGTCATCCCCTACTCCTCGCTCGGCAGCGGCTTCCTCTCGGGCAAGTATCGCCGCGGCGCGGATCTCCCCTCCACCGCGCGCGCCGGCGGCGTGCAGAAGGGCTACATGACCGACCGGGGATTCACCGTGCTCGAGGCGATCGACAAGGTCGCGGTGACGGTCAACGCCACGCCGGCGCAGGTCGCGCTGTCCTGGCTCGCCCATCGCCCCGGCATCACCGCGCCCATCGCCAGCGCCACCACCGTGGCGCAGCTCCACGAGCTGATCGGCGGCATCGAGCTCCGCCTGGACCAGGAGGCGACGGCCGCCCTCGACAAGGCGAGCGCCTGGCGCGAGGCCTGCCCAGAACCGGGTTACGCAACGGCGGCGCGGCCTACGGGATCAGGTCAACGACGGGAATAGACGTGTGCGGCGCGGCGAGCGGGGTCACCACATCACCCGCCCGGAGCGTAGTCAGCGAGACGTAGCGCCAGCCGTAGGGCGCGCCGGCGGCCATCGCCGGCGTGCGGTACACCTCGAGTGCGTGATCTGCGAGGTTGACCACCCAGTAGTCAAGAAGGCCGGCTCGTGCGTAGAGACTGGCCTTGTCGATGCGATCGAGCGCGAGGCTTGACTCGGCGACCTCCACGATCAGCACGGCGCGCGGCGGATGCCCGTGCCGGTAGTCGCGGAAGCTGCCTGGGACCACGCTGACGTCGGGCTCGGGCTCGGAATCCTCGTCGAGGGCGACGGGAAGCTGGACGCGCACGTCCCAGCCTCCCGCGAAGACGCGGCGCAGCGCTTCCTCCGCCATGCGGATGCCCATGGCGTGCGGGCTGCCCTGCGGCTCCCGGACCACGAGCGCGCCGCCCAGCAGCTCGATGCGGTTCTCCGGGCCGAGCACACCCTTGTCGATGAGCCGGTCGTACTCGATGCGGGTCCAGCGCTTGGCCGGCATCGTGTCACTCATGGCCTCAAGGCTAGTCCGCGCTCCGTGGCTCGTCAATGTCCAGGGAATGAGACGGCGGCCGGCGTCCCGGGCGGCGAGCGTCTCGGCGGTCCTGATGATGTGCTCGGCCTTCTCCGCGATGGGATAGTCCACGAACACGCCGTCCACCGTGATGGACGCCGAGCCGCGGGCCACCGCCTCCGCGAACTCGGCCACGACGCGCCGGCAGAAGGCCACCTCGTCGGGATCGGGCGCGAAGAGGCGATTGGCGGCCGCCACCTGGGCCGGGTGGATGCAGAGCTTGCCCTGGAAGCCGATCTTGCGGGCGACCAGGCAGTCGGCCTCGAAGCCGGCGGCGTCGCGCACCGAGAGAAACGGCCCGTCGATGGGGCGGGCGCGGCCGGCCGACCGCGCGTCCACGACCATGCGGGAGCGCGCGTAGAACAGCTCCGTCCCGTCGATCGACCAGCGGAGCGAGGGCAGCTCGAGATCGCGCGTGAAGTCGCCGCTGCCGAAGCAGAGCGTGACGATGCGGGGACTGGCCGCGGCGATCTCGGGACCGGCGAGGAGCCCGCGCGCCGTCTCCACGAGGGGCAGGATCTTCAACTGGCCCCGCGCGAGCCCGGCATCCGCCTCGGCCCGGTCGAGGAGCGCGTCCAGCGTCCGGATGTGCTCGGCGCTCTCGGTCTTCGGCAGGACGACGCCGTCGAGTCCCGGTGCGACGATGCCCGCGACGTCGCCCTCGGTGAGGCCCGTGTGGAGCCCATTCACGCGGACCGCGACGAAGCCGCCGTGAAGCCGCGACAGCGCGGCCTTGACGAGCCCCCGCGCCGCGACCTTGGCGGCATCCGGGACGGCGTCCTCCAGGTCGAGGATGACGCCGTCGGCGCCGAACGTGGCCACCTTGTCGATCTTGCGCGGCTCATTGCCGGGCGCGAAGAGCAGGCTCCGAAGCAGCAGCGCCGACGCCTCGCTCACACGATGCCCTGCTTCGCCAGCGCCGCCAGGTCGTCGCGGGTGAGACCGAGACGGCCGCAGTAGATCTCCTCGTTGTGCGCGCCGACCACCGCGGGTCCCGCGCTCCTCACCTGCCCGGGCGTGCGCGAGAGCTTGGGGACGATGCCGGGCATCCGGAGCGCGCCGCCGTCGGGTCCGGGAACGGCAATGACGTTGTCGCGCGCCCGCATGTGCTCGTCCGCGAAGATGTCCTTCACGCTGTTGACGCGGGAGCACGGGACGGACGCGCCGTCGAGCCGGGCCAGCACCTCGGCGGCGTCGAAGGACCCGACCCAGGCCTGCACGCGCGCGTCCAGCTCGGCGCGGCGGCGGAGCCGCTCGGCCATCGTGGGGAACTCCGCGGGCAGATCCGGCTGCTTCATCGCGTCGACGGCGAGGCGCTCGAACATCCGGTCATTGGTGCACGCGATGGCGATCCAGCTCCCGTCGCGCGCCTGGTAGTGATTGTGCGGCACCACGTACTCGGTGCCCGAGCCGATGCGCTCGCGGATCACGCCGAGCGCGCCGTAGACCGGGATCATCTCGTCCATCATCCGCAGCATGGGCTCGTAGAGCGCCACGTCGACCATCTGGCCGAGCCCGGTCTTGATGCCGGCTCTCGATGGCGGCGAGCGCCCCGAAGGCGCCCATCACGCCCGCCAGGTAGTCGGGAATGGTCGGCGTCCCCGGCGACACCGGCGGCCGATCGGGATAGCCCGAGACGTAGCTGACGCCGCTCACCGCGCCCGCGATGCGGCCGAAGCCCGGCCGCTCCCGGCTCGGGCCCGTCTGCCCGAACGCGGAGATGCGCACCATCACGAGCCGTGGGTTCACGCGGGACAGCTCGTCATAGCCGAGATGCCACTTCTCCATGGTGCCGGGACGGAAGTTCTCCGCGAGGATGTCGGCCTGGGCGGCCAGGCGCGTGATCAGCGCCTGGCCTTCGGGCGCGCGCAGGTTGCACGTGATCGATTTCTTGTTCCGGGACTCGACCAGCCACATGTACGACATGCCGTCGGCGGGCTTGTGTCCGAGCCGGCGGAGGTCGTCGCCGATCCCCGGCTGCTCGACCTTGATCACCTCCGCGCCGTGCTCGCCGAGGAGCGTGCAGCAGAAGGGCGCGGCGATGAACGTCGCCAGGTCCAGCGCCACGAGGCCGTCGAGAGCTCCGCTCATCTGGTCTCCAACCGGCCCACCATAGCCCAGATGCTCTCGATGGCCAGGAGCGTGTCGGAGTAACCGCCGTTCGAGCGCCGGCTTTGCCGGCGCAACCTGTTTTGGGGGAGGCTCGGAGGGGGCCGTCGAGGCCCCTTCGATGATCGAGATCGTGATAGGCTGCCCGCCATGGCCCTCACCGCGGACGTGGTCATCATCGGAGGCGGCGTCATCGGCGCGAGCATCGCCCATCACCTGACCGCCCGCGGCATGCGCGAGGTGGTCGTGATCGACAAGAGCTTCGTCGCCTCCGGCGCCACCGGGAAGAGCTCGGCCTGCGTCCGCCAGCACTACTCCACCGTCGAGACCTGCCGCATGATCCGCTACGCGCTCGACTTCTTCGAGCGCTTCGAGGAGCTGACGGGCGGCGGATCGTGCGGGTTCCGGCGCACCGGCTACCTGCTCGGGGTGGACGAGCGCATGCGTCCCCCGATGGAGATCTCGGTGGCGCTGCAGCGCGGCGCCGGCATCGACACCCGGCTCGTCTCGCCCGACGAGATGCGCGAGATCGAGCCGCGGCTCCAGACGGAGGACTGGGTGGCGGGCTGCTACGAGCCCGACTCGGGCTACTGCAATCCCGTCGAGACCGCCCAGGGCTTCGCGCGGGCCGCCCGCGCGCGCGGCGCGCGCTTTCTCGAGGACACGGAGGCGCTCGGCATCCTCACCGAGGGCGACCGCGTGACCGGCGTGTCGACGAGCCGCGGGCCCATCCACGCGCCGCGCGTGGTCAACGCGGCGGGGCTCTGGGGCGCCCGCGTCGGCGCCATGGTGGGCCTCGAGATCCCCATCAGCGTCTGCCGGCACAAGATCAGCATCGTGAGCTGGCCGGAGGCGGCGTCGGGGCCGCACCCGATGGTCTACGACTTCGTCACCAATATCTACACGCGGCCGGAGCTGGGCGGGCACATCCTGGTGGGCGGCCTCGAGCCCGAGGAAGCGCTCGACCTCGCCGACCCGGACCGCTATCGGGAAGGCGTGAGCCTGGACGAGTCGACCGAGGCCCTTTCCCGCGTGAGCCGGCGATTCCCCGTCCTCGAGGAGGGGCGCATCGCGCGCGGGTATGCCGGCTGCTTCGACGTCACGCCGGACTGGCACCCCATCCTGGACCGCGTCGGACCCGACGGCAGCTACGTCGCCGTGGGCTTCTCCGGCCACGGCTTCAAGCTCTCGCCGGCGGTGGGCCAGATGATGGCCGACCTCATCACCGAGGGCCCCGGGGCCCATCCGGACCTCTCCACCTTCCGGCTCTCGCGCTTCGCCGAGGGCAAGCTCATCCGAGGCACTTACGGCGACTGGCTGATGTGCTGAGGCCGTCGCCGGCTGGCCGCGCGCGGCCTCAGGGCCGGCGGCCCGCCGCGAAGGTGTCGCACTGGTCCGTGCGTCCGCTCTTCAGGCCGCGCTGGAACCACTCGACGCGCTGGGCCGAGCTGCCGTGGGTGAACGAGTCGGGCGTGACGTGGCCGCGAGACTGCTGCTGCAGCCGGTCGTCGCCGATGGCCGAGGCCGCGTTCAGCGCCTCTTCCACGTCGCCCTCCTCCAGGATCTGCCGCGTCTTGTCCGCGTGGAACGCCCACACCCCGGCGAAGCAGTCGGCCTGCAGCTCGAGCTTCACGGAGAGCGCATTGGCCTCCCGCTCCCCCGCCCGCTGGCGGGCCGCCTGCACGCGGTCGGAGATGCCGAGCAACGACTGCACGTGGTGGCCGACCTCGTGGGCGATGACGTAGGCCTGGGCGAAATCGCCGGGAGCGCGGAAGCGGTCGCGCAGGTCGCGGAAGAACGAGAGGTCGAGGTAGACCTTGTGGTCGGCGGGACAGTAGAAGGGACCGACGGCGGACTGGGCGATGCCGCACGCCGACTGGACGGCGCCGGAGAAGAGCACCAGCGTGGGATCCCGGTACTCGGCATTGCGCTTGCGGAAGAGGTCGCGCCAGACGTCCTCCGTATCGGCCAGCACCACCGAGACGAAGTTGCGCATCTCGTCGTCGGCCTTCGAGGGTGCGGGTCCGGGCCCCGGCGCGACCTGGCGTGCTCGGATCGCCCCCCTGGAGGATGACGCTCGGATCGAAGCCGAAGAACAGGCCGGCGATGATCAGGATGATGGTGCCGATGCCGCCCCCGGCGATGCCCATCGGCACGCCCATGCCGCGCCGATCTTCGACATTGTCGCTGCGCCTGCCCATCTGCCACCGCATGACCTGACTCCTTTCGAGCGCCGACCGGCGCGACTATCCCGGCGATCGGACGACCGTGCTCACGACCGCATCTCGCGCGGAACCGGAAGTGCTTCCAGATCGGCGCCCCGTCACGCGGGGCGTGCCCGCCACCCATGCAAGGAACCGATGCGCTGCCGCGGGTGCTGGCGCGCATGCCTGGTGGTGCGCTCCATGAAGCACGGCGAGTGCCAAGCAGGCACTCCACTTGTTTGGGCTTCTTTAGCCGTCAATCGGGGGGCTACTGGTCAAAACGACTCGGTGAGGTACCGAACTCGGAAATTGCTTCCGCATCTTCCTCCCCGGGCGTCGCATGCGGCCCGGAGCAGGCAGCAGGTACGACGACCGGACTCAACCAGCCTTCCCGGGTCTGGTTGCGGCCGGTCGATTCGATTCGAGGGCCGAGCGGCGCGACTAGCCCGGCGAGCTGGCGATCGCGCTCACGACCACACCTCGCGCGGGAACGGAAGCCCTTCCAGATCGGCGTCCGTCAACGGGGCATCCGCACGCACACCCATCTGATCGAGAAACCAGTAGATCTGCCGCAGGTGCTGGGCGGCATGCCAGGTGGTGCGCTCCATGAAGTCGTGGGCCGTCTGCGGCCCGTAGTAGGTGCTGACGTCCCCGTCGCACCAGCCGGGCCGGGCGCTGTATTCCCGGAGGCGGCGGCGCACGCCGTCGCCGTACTGCGCGACGGCATCACCGTCGGCCATCTCGGGCGGCGCGTTCTCCTCGAACACCTGCTCGGACAAATGCCCCTGCTCGCGCGTATCCGCGAACGCCGCGCTCAGCCGGAAGACGTGGAAGCCGAGCTGGCGCACCGTGCGATCGCGGCCCGGCTTCTTCATGCCGAGGTGCTCGCGCGGAATCTGGCGGACGGCGCGCTGCGTGGCCGCCAGCACCGCGTCGAGCCGGCGAGCCAGCTCGGATGGCGACAGCGGCTCGCGCTCGCCATAGGTCACCCCCACCAGCTCGGCCAGCGCCTTCGGGTTCCACCCGTGAACGGCGCGCTCGCCGACGATGGTCACCGGCACGCGCAGGAGCCCGAACGGCTCCAGATCACGCCGGCGCTCGGGCTCGTTCTCGACGTCGAAGCCGTCGAACTTCACTCCCCATGACGAAAGCAACTCTTTCGTCTTGGCGCAGGAGCTTCAGCCTTGACGGTAGTAGACTCTCGCCAGTTTTTCGGCTACTTGGACCTTGTCCTCGCTCATCCGTTCTCCCCTACATCGAGCTGCTGGTTGCGTATAGGTTGCGTCCCGTCGCGTCGTCCAGTCCATCCACGGCCGCCGGTTGGTCCCCGCCACGAGTGGCCGTAGGTCTCCACCGTGAGCTTGATCGAGTGGTGCCCTAGCTGGTCTCGAATATACGCCAAGCTCTCCCCGTTCTGGACCAGGAGGCTTACATACGTATGCCGCGGTGTGTGGCGTACGGTAAGGCAGCTAGCTCAGCTATAGCTAAGCTAGGGCTCGATCGTGAGGCCCGTGCGCGTCCAGCCGAGGAGTTTTCGGGTATATGGCTCCGCGACGATCATCTCGATCTGGTAAGAGCCCGGCAGAGGCCCGCCAGCGGTATATCGGGCATCGGATAGTTCGGATGCTGGAGCAATCCTGCTTCCGGGGTGAGCCAAGCGCCCCGAGCCAGGGGGGCCCAATACACGAGCGGACCGCCGACCCGGCGCAGCACAACATACCAGTCGACGAAGCCCTCGGATCCTGCACTTCGGATGCCTCCACTCACCCTGACGTGGCCGTCCCGCGGATAGCGCTGCTGGTCCGTAGCGATCATGAGCTGGAGCGTTGCCTCGACCACGTCCGCAGGCGCCGTCACCGTTTCCAACCAGGCGCGCTCGTCGAAGTCCCCCAGGACCTCGAAGATCCTCACCGCACCCAGTTCGTAGGCTTTCCGGTAGATCTCGGGCCTCCCGACGATGCCTTCGAGTGCCCGACCCGCGGATCGTGTGGCTTCCGACACGTACAGGTAACGGGGGTGCAGCGCTCGTGCACCGTCGCGAAACTCGTCGAAATAGAACGGGCTCTGGTGCGGATTGGTGATCCCGCGGAAGGCTAGGCATGGAATCCAGAGTCCTCCGTCCTCCCACCGGTTCCGAAATATCGCACCCGGCTCCGTCTGGTGACTGATCCAGAGCATCGCCTGCAGATCGTCGGGCCCGACCCGGGAGTCCAGCCAAGACGTGTGCTCGAAGTAGCGCTCGCTCTGCGCGGCAGCAACACCAAGAGCGACAATGACCACTCCCCAGACCACCACCCGCCGTGTGGATGCGAGTGCAGCGTCGGCAACGACGGCCAGGCCAATGGCGAGGGGGATCACGAGCAGCATAACGATCCGATCCGGGTACATGAGGGCGGACAGGGGCGGGAGCCATAGCCGCCCGTTCAGGACAAGGAGCCAACACGCAGGTCGCGAACATGATGCTCGCGCTGCCGAGAATCAGCCGCCTGCGCACGGCGGTGACGAGCCCGGCTACGCCGAGGATCAGGACACACCAGCCGACCGCGTTACCCGCAACGTATGCACCAGCCCCCTCGCCGCCTTTGCCGAACATCAAACGCACACGCCGTCCTGGTATGCGTGGATCCAGTCGATCTCGGCGCGCGATACCCGGTTGGTCAGCATGACCAGGAGGAAGGACGCAAGAGCGGCAGCAACGACGCCGATCGCAACGAGCATGCTGAGCGCGACAACCCTCGGCGCGGCACGCGACGGGCGCGATCTTGCCAGACCCCACAAGAAAGGCGGCACCGCAGCCATGGCGACCGCGACCGGGATCGTCAGATGAGAGAGGATGCTCGCGGCGGTGAACGCGCCGCACGCTGCTGCCGTCCTGACGCTCGGGCGGCTGACCCAGCGGAGGAACTGCGCCAGTCCCAGGATGACGAAGACGAGCGCGAGCACGGTCGGAACGGGGCCTCCGCCGACCTGATCCTGCGGTTGGCGCGGCACGAACGAGGCAAGCACGGCCGCGAGGGCCGCCGGTGCCGGGGAAAAGAAGAGGCGCAGCAGGGTATAGAGGGCAAGCGTGACGAGCGAGAAGACGAGCGCGACCCACAAGCGTGTGCTATCGGCTGCGGACAGCGAGCTCACCAGGGACGAGAGCGCGGCCAGAGCGTGGAAGGCCGGGGGATACGCGCCGAAGTGGTCGATCGGGAGGAGCGGACGCTGTGACGAAGGCACGCCGTCGGCGTGAACAATCAACGCGGTCAGGTAGCAGTGCATGTTCATGTCGCCGATCGGCGCCAGCGGGCCTCGCCAGTAGAGGGCCAACCGGAGGGCCACCGCAAGGCCGAGCGCAACCGACGCGACCACGCTCTCGTGATTCGTGCCGAGCCTCACGGGGCGACGCCCGAGCTGCCAGGCTACGGCGACAGAGACGCCGAAGACCACGCCGTAGGCGACGCGCGAAAGGGGCAGGCCAGTGAAGCGTGATGGCAAGAACAAGAGCACCCAGAACGTGATCGACGCCCACACGACTGAGACACAAATGTCAGGGACGACGCCGTCCCGGTCTTCGCGGGATCGGGCGAGCACAATCCCGGGGAACACGAGGAGCAGTAGGGGAGCGACGCAACAGGCCACCACTCCCACAGTGACGAGGAATGCAGCCGGCTGAACGACCCTTGCCAGGACCCTGTCGCCGTCGCATCGTGCGCGAACTTGGAATGAAGTGGTTGGCCTCGCGGTTGGGATGGTGCCACAAGAGCAAACCATGGTCAACCTCGCAGAAGGGAGACGAGAGGCTTTGAATCCGCTGGCTTGACATTGGCAGGCGCGCTGCTCTAGCCTGCCGGCCATGCTCAAGTCGGCTGTGGTCCTCGTGCTGTTCACTGCTGCCGGATGTGCGACCGGTGCCCCCGCGTCATGGATCAACCCGCTTCCGCGGAGGATCTGACGGCCGACAGGTACGCGTATACACGGGCGTCCGCTCCGGAGTGGTCGCCGGGAGGGAAGACACGCTCGCACGTCTGTAGGCGAGCCGATCTCCGCACGGAGTTAGGCCCATGGCGAAGTCGTGGTCTGACGAGATCGATCGACAAACCGCCGCCACAAGCACCAAATCACGGACGAGTGGCTATGCCTGGGCGCCGAGTTTGGGTGGGTACTTCAGGTGCTCACGGATTGCCGTTGGTTTCTTCCCATCGTGACCGCCGTCGCTATCGCCTTGGTCTTGCCGTCCGTGATGGCTGGACTGTGCTGCGATGACTATGTGCTCCTCGGGATAATGTCTGCATCAGACCCCTGCGCAACGGCTACCCTAAACGGCTCGACATCATCTCAACTTTTTCGACGGCAGCCCTGAGCGCACCTCCCCGGCCTCGACTAACCCATGATCGCCCGCGAAGCCGTGGCGCGTCACGCCTTCGCGCGCGGCGCCTCGATCGCCGCCAGGCGCTCGATGATCGTCATGGCCACGCTCGTGTCCATATCCGCGAGCCCGGCCGCCATCGCCGCCTGCTGATAGCGCTGCGCCACGTTGGAGAAGCTCACCGGCACGTGCAGCTCTTTCGCGATGGTATTGAACGTCTCGAGGTCCTTGTTCATCAGCCGCACCTTGAATCCGGGCTCGAAATTGCGCGGGACGATCGCGGAGGGAATGCGCTCGAGCGCCTTGCTGCCGCCGCTGCTCGCCTTCACCACCTCGTACACCGTCATGGGATCGAGCCCCGCCTTCACGCCGAGCGCGACCCCTTCCATCATCGCGAGCGAGTTGACGCAGGCCATCATGTTGTTGATCGCCTTCACGGTATTGCCCGCCCCGACCGGCCCCACGTGGAAGATATTCGGGCCCATGGCGCGGAGCACGGACCGCACGCGCTCGAGCACCGCGGGATCGCCGCCCACCATGAGAGCGAGCGTGCCCGCGCGGGCGCCGCTCACCCCGCCGCTCACGGGCGACTCGAGGAAGTGCACGCCGCGCGCCTTGGCCCGCGGCTCGATCTTGCGCGGCGTCGACGGCAGGACGCTGCTCAGGTCGACGAGGACATTGCCGGGCTTCGCGCGCTCGACCAGGCCGCCGGGCTCGAGGTACGCGGCCTCGACGTCGGGCGACGCGGGCAGGCAGGTCAGCACGATCTCGCAGCGCTCCACCACCTCGGCCGCCGAGGCCGCGGGCTTGGCGCCGGCGTCGATCAGGTTCTTCATGGCCGGCGCGTGCAGGTCGAACACCGTCATCGACACGCCCGACTTCAGCACGTTGCCCGCCATGGGATTGCCCATGTTGCCCACACCGATGAACCCTACGGTCGCGGTCATCTCAGTCCTCCACGTGTCAGCGTCGCTCTGCGGTGAGTGATGGTCGCTGCGTCCAGGCCGATTGGCCCCCAATCATAAGCCAAGGCCGCCCCGGTGGCGCGCCGATCTCCGTGAGCTGAGCGGCGCTAGAACCAGCGCTCCTCTTCCAGCTTCCCGGGCGCGAGGCGGACGGTGACGTCATAGGCCCGGTCCTGCACGATGAGATCCCGCCCCTGGCGTCGAAACTGCACCTCCTTGGCGTTGCCGAGTCCCTCGATCGTCAGGAGGATCGTGCCAGGCTTCACGACGCGATAGGTCCCCGTCTTGGACGTCTGCTGGCCGTCGATGAACCGCACGGCCGCGACGAAGCGCCCCTGGTCCTCGAACCGGATGCCGACGTCCCTGATGACGAAGAACAGCGCATCGCCGTCGATGCGCACCGTGTGCCACGTCGTCCCCACGAAGCCGTCCCGCGCGTCGGCTGGGCTCGCGTCCCTCGCCGCGCCCAGGAAAAGCACGCTTGCCACCAGCACGATCGCGCGCACCGTCGCCATCTGCGACCTCTCCTGTCGAGGATGCGCCGCGGGACGCACGAGTAAAAGAGCCCCGGACGCATCCGGGGCTCTTCCGGGTCGTCTGGCGGCCCTTCGATTACTCAGTGGTGGTTGGTCTCGATCTGTCCGCGGGCCACGCCACCCGGCTTGGCCACCGAGTGCACGTTGGCGTACACCCTGCCCTCCGCCATCGCGCTGGCGATCTCCGCCAGGTTCGACCCGCACGCGGTGTTGACGATGTTCTCGTTGGTCACCGTAGTGTTGCTGACCCACTTCCCGTCCACGTTCCAACCATTGCCTGCTGCCCCTTGCGGCGGGATGCCGGCGAGCCAGATGATGATCGGGCCATTGACCCCGACGGGCGCACAGTGCAGATGCGCCTGCGTCACCCGGATCCCGCTGTCGACCGAGAGCGTGAACTCGCCCGCGGTCAGGTCTCTGTTGAACTGGATCTCGAACTTGGCCGTCGTGCCTTGGTCGATGACGACGGGCACCTCCTGGTCGCCAGAGAGCCTGGCCTTGAAGGTTTCGTCGGCCGTGGCGGTGGCGGCCGCGCCGAGGAAGGCGGCCAGGGTGGCGATGGCAGCAATTCGCGTGATCATGTCTCCCTCCTGCTGTGAGTGGTGGAGTCGATCATCGCGGACGGCGAGGGGCAGTCCGTCGGGGACTGGCTATGGGATCAGCCCGCCGACGGTCGTCTCCGCGCCCCCAATCATAGACCGACGCGGCAGGCGGGCAAATGACGATCACGCGACACGTGTTGCGCGCCGCGGCATCGCGCCGTCGTGGGCGCTCAGGCGTCTTGGCCCAGCTCGATGACGCCGGCCGCGGCGAGCCGGTCGATCTCCTCGCGCGAGAGCCCGAGCTCGCCGAGCACCTCCGCCGGTGTGCTGACCGAGCAGCGGCGCCGGGCGTGTGATGCGGGGCGGCGTCGCGGACGCCCGCCCGGGGAACCCGAGAATGCGCACGCGGCCGGCGCCCGGCTGCTCCATCTCCGCCACCAGCCCGAGGTGGCGGACCTGCGGGTCCTCGAACACCTCGTGGAACTCGTAGACGGGCCCCGCCGCGACGGTGGCGGCCTCGAGCCGCGCGACCCACTCCGCCACGGGCGCCGTCGCCAGGATGGCCTCCACGCGCGCCTTGAACTCGGCGTGATGCGCGAGGCGCGCGTCATTGGTGGCGAATCTCGGGTCCGTCTCCATCGCCTCATCGCCGAGCGCGGCGCAGAAGCGCTTCCACTGATCCGGATTCAGCAGCACGATGTTCACGAGGCCATCCTGGCCCTGAAACGCCTCCGCGGGCGTCACGTGGAGGTTCCGGTTGCCCGCGCGCTTCGGGCGCTCGCCGCTGTCGAAGTAGATCGCCACCGGGTCGGGCAAGAGGCCGAGCGACGAGGCGAGCAGGCTCACGTCCACCTGCTGCCCTTCGCCGGTGCGGAAGCGGTGGACGAGCGCGGCATTGATCATGCCGAACGCCATGTAGGAGGCCGCCACGTCCGACACGGATCCCGCCACGCGCGTCGGCGGATGCCCGGGCATGCCCGTCAGCGCCATGAGCCCGCTCATGCCCTGGGCGATCGTGTTGTAGCCCGCCTTCCGGGCGAGCGGGCCCGTCTGGCCGAAGCCGGTGATCGACGCGTAGACGATGGCGGGATTGGCCGCGCGGACCGCCGCATAGCCGAGCCCGAGCCGCTCGGTCACGCCGGGCAAGAAGTTCTCGACGAGCACGTCGGCGCGCCGCGCCAGCTCGAAGGCCAGGCGCACGCCCTCGGGCCGCTGCAGATCCACCGCGATGCCGCGCTTGTTCCGGTTCATCGCCGCGAAGGACGCGCTCATCTGCCCCGAGCCCCGAAGATTGCGCAGGTCGTCGCCGCGCCCCGGCCGCTCGAGCTTGATCACGTCGGCGCCGAGGTCCCCCATCAGCGCGGCGCAGTACGGCCCCGCGATGACGCGCGAGAGATCGAGGACGCGAATGCCCGTGAGCATGACGGCCCATGGTGCCGCGCGGCCCGCAGTGAGTCAAGGCACACGCGGTGCCGGCCGATTCGATGCGACGCGCCGTCGGTTGCCTTGACGGCGCCGGCCGGGGTCGCTAGAGTGCGGCCATGGTATCGGCGGCCCTGCGGATACGGCGGGAGCTGAGGCGTGCGCATCGGGCTCTTCACGGTGGGCCTGGGCGGCGCGGCGTATCCCGACGTCATCCGCGCCGTCGCCGAGACGTCGGAGCGCGTCGGCGTGGCCACGCTCTGGGCCGCGGAGCACGTCGTGCTCTTCGACCGCTACGACTCGGCCTATCCGTACTCGCCGAGCGGGGCCTTCCCGCTGGGCGCGGACGCCGACTGGCTCGATCCCTTCGTCGCGCTGACGTTCGCCGCGGCGGTGACCAGCCGCATCCGCCTCGCGACGGGCATTTGCCTGGTCCCGGAGCACAATCCCCTCATCCTGGCCAAGACCGTCGCCAGCCTCGACCGCCTCGCCAAGGGGCGCTTCGCCCTCGGGGTCGGCATCGGCTGGTCGGCCGAGGAATTCCGGGCTCTCGGCATTCCCTTCGAGCGCCGCGCCCAGCGCACGCGCGAGTACGTCGAGGTCATGCGCAAGCTCTGGAGCCCCGGGGTGGCGAGCCACAAGGGCGACCTGCTGCGCTTCGCCGACGCGGGGTGCTTTCCGAAGCCGGACCAGGGCGCCCGCGTGCCCGTCATCTTCGGCGGCGAGAGCGAGGCGGCCCTGCGCCGCGTGGCCGAGTACGGCGACGGCTGGTACGGCTTCAACCTCGACCCGGAATCGGCAGCCGCGAAGATCAAGACCCTCGAGCGATTTCTGGCCGACAACGGCCGCGGCCTCGGCGACGTGGAGCTGATCGTCGCCCCGTACACCAAGCGCATCGCCCCCGACGACCTGGCGCGCTACCGCGATCTGGGCGTGAGCGAGGTCGTGCTGCTCGCGACCTTGCCCCCGAGCCCGGCCGAGGCCGTCGCGCGCATCGAGCGCTTCGCCCGCGAATGGATCGAGCCCGCGGCGCGGCGCTGACACCCCAAGAGGAGAGACCCCATCATGGCCATTGCGACTCGCCTCGAGGTCCATCCGATCGCCGGCGCGCTCGGCGCCGAGATCCACGGCGTCGACCTGGCGCGGGACACCGACGACGCCACCATCGCCGGCATCCGGGAGGCGCTGCTCGAGCACTGCGTCGTCTTCTTCCGCGACCAGACGCTCGATGCCGACCAGCAGAAGCGCCTGGCCCGGCGCTTCGGGGACATCTTCGTCCACCCGAACTACGTGGGCCTGCAGGCCGATCCCGAGATCGTCGAGATCCGGCGCGAGCCCGGCGACACGCGCATCGTCGGGGAGGACTGGCACACCGATACCACGATGATGCCCGAGCCCCCGATGGGCGCCATCCTCTACGCCATCGAGGTGCCGCCCTATGGCGGCGACACGCTCTTCGCCAACCAGTACCTGGCCTACGAGGCGCTGTCCGACGGCATGAAGCGCCTGCTGTCCACGCTGCGCGCCGTGCACAGCGACCGGAAGGTGGCGGGCCCGAAGTCGGGCGCCAATGTCGGGCGGAGCACGAAGGCGCGCGACGACGACACGTGGCGCGAGACGGTGAGCGTGCATCCGGTCGTCCGCACGCATCCCGAGACCGGGCGGAAGCTCCTGTTCGTCAACAAGGCCTATACCGTGGGCTTCGAGGGCATGACCGAGGCGGAGAGCGCGCCGCTCCTCGACTTCCTCCTCGAGCACGGCCACCGGCCCGAGTTCACCTGCCGCTTCCGCTGGGCCAAGGGCTCGGTCACCTTCTGGGACAATCGATCGGTGAAGCACCTGGCGGTCAATGACGCCGGGCCGTACCGGCGGCACATGCGGCGCGTGCAGATCGCGGGAGACCGGCCGCGCTGATCCAGGCGGCGCGCAACGTCTCTCATGACCCGGGCGGAGAAAGCCGAGCGCATCCAGAAGATCCTGGCGAAGCTCTATCCGCTTCCCCCCATCCCGCTGCAGCACGAGGATCCGTACACGCTGCTGCTCGCGGTCGTCCTGTCGGCCCAGTGCACCGACGTCCGCGTGAACCAGGTGACCCCGCGCCTCTTCGCCCGCGCGCGCACGCCCGATGCCATGGCACGGCTCGCCGCCCGCGACATCCAGGCGATCATCAAATCGTGTGGACTGGCGCCCGCCAAGGCGCGGCACATCCGCGAGCTGTCGCGGATCCTCGTCGAGCGCCACGGGGGCGATCGTCCCGGGCGACTTCGAGGCGCTCGAGGCCTTGCCCGGCGTCGGCCACAAGACGGCGAGCGTCGTGATGGCGCAGGCCTTCGGCCAGCCGGCTTTCCCCGTGGACACCCATATCCACCGGCTGGCCGCGCGGTGGGGGCTCTCGACGGGGCGGAACGTGACGGCGACCGAGCGCGACCTGAAGCGGCTCTTCGCCCCCGCCGACTGGAGCACGCTGCATCTGCAGATGATCTACTTCGGGCGCGAGCACTGCCCGGCGCGCGGCCACGACCTCGCCGGATGCGCGATCTGCTCGTGGTCGGCGTCCAGGGCCCGGGCCGCCCGCGAGCGGGCACCCGTGGCGCGGGGCGCCCGGCGGCGCGCCCCGCGCGGCGCGCACCCGCGCCGGCGCGCCCCCAGCAGCGGCACGCCCGATGATCACCGGCCTCGACCACGTCGTCATCGCCGTGCGCGACCTGGACGCCGCGGTGCGCGCCTACGAGGCCCTGCTCGGCCGCGCGGCCGTCCTGGCGGGCCGAGGCCGACGGCGGCGGTGCGGAGGTCGCCGGCTTCGGCCTCGAGAACCTCGCCGTGGAGCTGATCGCGCCGTCGGGCGATGGGCCGATCGCCGCCCGGCTGCGAGCCGTGCTCGACGCGCAAGGGGAAGGGCTCGCGAGCCTCGCCTTCGCCGTCGACGACGCCGACAGCGCGCACCGGCGCCTGGCGCGCCTCGGGCTCGATCCCGAGCCCGTCTCCGCCGCGGAGAGCATCGACCGCGCGAGCGGCGCCCGCCGCCGGTGGCGCCGGACGCGCGCGTCGACGGCGGCGACCCACGGCGTGCGCCTCTTCCTGATCGAGCCCGGCGCCCCGCACGAGGCGGCGCTCCTGGCACCGGCGCCCGCCGCCGTGGCGGGCCTCGACCACGTCGTGGTCCGCACGCCCGATCCCGAGCGCGCCGCGGCGCTCTACGGCGCGCGCCTCGGTCTCGACATGCGGCTCGACCGGTCGAATCCCGCGTGGGGCTCGCGCCTCATGTTCTTCCGCTGCGGCGACCTCATCGTGGAGATCGCGCACGATCTCAAGGCCGGCGTGTCCTCGGGGCCGGACCGGCTCTGGGGACTGTCCTGGCGCGTGCCCGACGCCGTGGCGGCCTATGATCGGCTGCGCGCGGCGGGATTCGACCTGACGGACCTGCGCCCCGGCCGGAAGCCGGGAACCCACGTGTTCACCGTGCGCGACGGAACGTGTGGCGTCCCGACGCTGATGCTGCAGCCGTCCCCCGGGCTCTCTGACCTGATCGCGTCCGGCCGAGCGGGCGGCTCAGCCTCTCGGAGGCGGCCCAGCGCGGCGGCCGCTTCTCCGCGAACGCCGCCATCCCCTCGCGCGCCTCCTCGGAGGCGAAGGATCGCATCGAGCGCTCGCTCATCTCCGCGAATGCCGCGTCCATCGAGAGCTTGGGGATATCGCGCACCGCCCGCTTGCATCCCGCCAGCGCGGTCGGCGCACCCTTGAGCAGGCTGGCCACGTAGCGACCGACGACCTCGTCCAGGCGCCCCTCCGGGGCGGCGGCATTGAGCAGCCCGTAGGCCGCGGCGGCCCGCGCGTCGAAGACGTCGCCGGTCAGGCACAGCTCCATCGCGCGCGCCTCGCCGATCTTCGGCACGAGGACGACGGCGATGATCGCCGGGATGACCCCGATCCGCACCTCGCTGAGGGCGAACGTCGTGGGCTCGGCGGCGACCGCGATGTCGCAGGCCGCCACGAGGCCGAGCCCGCCCGCCCGCGCGGCGCCATTGATCCGCCCGACGATCGGCTTCGGCGCCTCCCACATCGCGGTGAGGATCGGCACCAGACCGCGGGGCCGTCCCGGCGGCGGCGCGGGCTCGGCCGTGCGGCGCTCCTTGAGGTCCGCGCCGGAGGAGAAGACCGATCCCGACCCGGTCAGCACGATCACCCGCACGGCGGGATCCCCGAGCGCCGTGGCGAGATGGCGGTCGAGGTCGGCGACGAGCTGCCGCGACAGCGCATTGCGGTTCGCGGGCGAGTCGAGCGTGATGGTCCCGACGCCGCCCGCCACGGCCAGGTGCACCAGCTCGTCCGCCATCACGCCCCCTCCTTGGGGAACTGCCCCGGCCGCCGGCCCTCGCCGGGTGGTCCGGCAAACGCCTGGGCGAGTCGCATCCATTCCTCGCGCCGCGGGCCCGGTGATCCGCAAGTCCGTGTCGGCCACGTGCCGCCGCTGGGTCACCACGCGGCAGAAGTCGCGCGCGCTGCCCGTGATGCGGTTGTCGCTCCCGGGCTCGCCGTGGGTCCAGGTCGCGCCCGACGGCGACGTGAGCTCGACGTGCACGGGTGTCGTATCCGGCGTGAGGCCGCGCGTGACGTAGGAGAACGGGCGCGTCCTGACCCCGAGGAAGACCACGTGCCGCAGCCGGTCCGTGTCGGGACGCGCGATGCCGACGACGTCGACGACGTCGAGCCCGTGCGACCACGTCTCCATGAGCCGCGCCGTGATGAACGAGACCGCGCCCATCTCCGGGCCGTACCACGGCAGCCGCGCCTTGGCGTCGACGGTGCGCGCCGCGGCCACGAGCTTCTCGCCGGCCGCGCGCCACCACGCGCGCAGCTCGGCGGGCGTCATCGCGCGCCCCCGGCCGAGGTATTGCTTCTCGTACCCGCCGCGATCCCCGCCCGCGCGCGTGGCGGCGGCATCCGCGCGGAACGCCTCCGCGTCGGCGATGGCGAGCGCGGCCGCCTCGTCGAAGTGCGCGAGGTGCGCGACCTGGTCGCGCGCGAGCCAGCCCGGCGCATGGCTCGGCAGATCCCATTGCGCGTCGGTCATCCGCGCCAGGACCGCGTCGAGCGCCCGGTGCTCGGCGGCCAGGTCGTCCAGCAGCTCGTCGTAGGGAGTCATCGCCGGCCTCAATATAGCAAGCTGGCGCCCGCAGGCGTCAAGGCGGACGCCGGCCGCCGCGACCTTGCCAGCCCGGGCGCGCGCGGGGTAGGCTCTCCGCATGGACGCGGTCGATGTCATCCGGCATGCAACGAAGCGGGCCTTGGCCTGGAGCACACCGTTGTTACGAGGAGCAGGCGAACTGGAGCCCGCGGGGCACGGCCAACACGATCGGAGCGACGTACGAACACATGATCGTGTGGGCGGATGAGGATATCAACCGAGTGATGTGTGGTCGGCCGACCCTGCTCGAGAGCCGCTGGAACGCTCGAACTGGGCTGGCGCCGAATACCGCTTCGGCGAATGGAACGCGTTCGACGCGGCGACGGACCGGCGCTCGCGCGGCTCGCCCAGGCCGTTGAGCGTGGGTGTCAGGCAGAACCCGGAGCGCAGAGCGAAGTGCCGTGATGATGACGCCGACCTCCGGATCGAGCCCGCGAGGGAAAGCGACACGCCTGTCGTCCTTCGGATGATCAAGGCCCTCGTCGATTACGAACGGCTCTCACACGAGCTCACCGTCACCGAGTCGATACTTCGGCAAGCACTGTTCGGGGCACAGCCCGCGGCGGAGGTCGTGCTCGGCTACGTCGGTACAGAGCCGGTTGGCTTCGCGGTCTACTTCCCGACGTTCTCGACGGCCTCGGGGCGCACGGGTCTCTATCTGGAAGATCTCTACGTCGAGCCGCAATGGCGCGGGCGCGGGTTCGGCCGTCGGCTCCTCGCGCATGTTGCGATGGTGGCGGTCGACCGTGGCGGCGCAGGCCTGAGCTGGTCGGTGCTCGACTGGAACGAGTCGGCGATCCGATTCTACCGGTCCGTCGGAGCCGAACAGATACGGGATTCGCTCGAGCTTCCGCCTCGTGGGCAAGAGCTCTCGAGCGACTCGTCGGGAGCGGGGCCGTGAGTCACGGCATATCGCGCGGCGGATTGACGGCGCGCGGCGGGGCTGTCATCATCGCGCGCACCGACATGGACGTCGTTCGATCGCGCGTCGACACCGGCTCCGAGCGCTTTCGCCGGAACCGGCAGGACATGCTGGCCCTCGTCGCCGAGGTCGAGGCCCAGCTCGCGCTGGCCCGCGCGGGCGGCGGCGAGCGGAGCGTGGCCCGGCACCGCGAGCGCGGCAAGCTCCTCATCCGGGAGCGCATCGACTTTGCTCGACCGCGACGCCCTTCCTCGAGCTGAGCCCGCGCGCCGGCTGGGGCACCGCCTTCAGCGTGGGCGGCGGGTTCGTCTCCGGCATCGGGGTCGTCTCGGGTGTCGAGTGCGTCGTCTGCGGCCATGACCCGACGGTGCTCGGAGGCGCCATCACCGCCGTCTCGCTGAAGAAGATCAATCGCGCGCTGGACATCCGCGGCTGACCCGGCTGCCGTACGTCCAGTTCGGAGCCGCAGGCGGGACCTCCGGCCCACGGAAGACCCAGAAGCGGAGATGCGCCGCCAGCTCACGCGCTTCGGCGGAGAGCGGCCGGCTCTTCCACGACATCACCTGCCTGTCCGGAGAGCGCGATTCCGACGGTGTCGGTGGTGTTCGGCAGCTCCAGGCCGACGGGCGGTCGCCTATCAGCCACGGGATGAGCGACTACAACATCTATCCAGGACGCGCCTGGCGACGCGCCTCGTGCCGACGGCGTCATGACGGAGGCGCTGCAGTCGCGCCCATGCAGCAAGCTGAGACGCCGGGCTCGCGCTCGTCGTGATCGAGGCGCTCGAGGACGGCTCGGCCCATGGCCGATGACCCCGTCGCCGGACCGCGCGAGCCCTCGAAGCTCGAGGCCGTGCGCCAGGCGCGGCGCGCATCGCTCGACGAGGCGCGCCCGACTGCCATCGCCCGCCACAAGGCGAAGGGCCGGTTGACCGCGCGCGAGAACGTCGCCGACCTGCTCGATGCCCAGAGCTTCGTCGAGTACGGCCTCCTCGCCCGCCCGGCGCGCGTGGGCATCCAGGGCGCGGCGGACGGGCCTCATCATGCGCACGCCGGCACGATGACGTGGCTCGGGTCCGACACGGCGCTCGCGGCTTTCGCAACTACACCTGGTCGTCCAGGTCGGCGCTTGCTACGAGCCCTGGCTCGACAATCTCCTGGACACCATCGCGACACCGGTCGCCACCGCCGGCGGGCATTGTCGCGATGGCCGCCGTCGACGCCCGATCTCCCGCCGCTGCTCCGATGGATGCTCGCCGTCGTCGCCGGTGGCGGGGTGGCCGCGTCTCGCGCAAGTCGAGCACGGCGCTCTTGCGCGCTTACATCTACCGCGCTGACGGCGCGGCGCCGGCAATCCGGTCGTGGCCACGGGCGAGCTGGTCGGCTCGATCATCCTGCAGCCTGCTCGGGCTCCTGGCCCCGCTCATCGCCGCGGCCGCCGCCGCCGTCCTGCTCGCCGCGCTGTGGTCGCGCGAGCAGGCGTCGCGGGAGACGTCGATCCGCTCCTAGCGGGAGGAGCACAGGAGAATCGATGCGCATCGTCATCGCCCTCGTCGTCGCGGTCGCCCTGGCCGTCGCCGGCTACTTCTGGCTCGTCCTCTCCTGGAGCTATTCGACCGGCGAGCGCGCGGGCTGGGTGCAGAAGATGTCGAAAAAGGGCTGGATCTGCAAGACGTGGGAAGGCGAGCTCACGATGATCTCGATGCCGGGCGCGGTGCCCGAGAAGTTCCAGTTCACCGTGCGGGACGATGCGGTGGCCGATCGGATCAACCGGTGATGGGCAAGCGGGTGGCGCTGCACTACGAGGAGAAAGTCGGGCTGCCGACCTCCTGCTTCGGCGACACGCGGTACTTCGTCACCCGCGTGACCGAGGTCCAGGACATCCCGCTCGGGCCGGGCATCACGATCCCGGTGCCCGCGGCGCCTCCAGCGCCGTCGCCCGTCCGGCCCCGCCGAAGAACTGAGCGCGACAGGTCTGCCTAGAGAACCCGCCGAGAGAGGGACGCGATGCGAAGGCGGGCGTAGCCGCGCGGCACGCCGAGGTGCTGATTGCTGCGCTGCCGAGCCGCCCTAACCGGAGGCCGATCCGCCTGGTGCGCGATCGCGCATGGTGCCGCGCTACGTACGCGTCGTCGACGAGCTGCCGAAGACGCCGACCCAGAAGGTGCAGAAGCACCTGCTGCGCACGGAGGGCGTGACCGCCGACACCTGGGACCGCGCCGCCGCGGGCATCGAGGTGAAGCGCGAGCGCATCGGCGCGACGACGGCGCCGGGAGAGGAACGGAGAGCGCGATGACCACGGACGCCATGCTGATCGATTGCGACGGGCATATCCTCGAGCCGCCCGATCTGTGGGAGAAGTACCTCGAGCCGCGCTACCGCGACCGGGCGATCCGCATCCGCGTCGGCGACGACGCCTTCGAGTATCTCGAGATCGACGGCAAGCGCGCCGTGCTCCCACGGCCGGGTCAGCTCGGCACATTGGGCGGCATGGGACAGCGTGTCGATGAGGCCAAGCACCTGCGCGAGCGCGCCATGCGCGGGGAGATCCGTCCCGAGGAGATGCGGGGGATCCGCCCGGACCCGGAGCGCACGTACCTGCGGGGGGCCGGGTTCGGCACCATGGACATGAAGGAGCGGGTCGAGCTCCTCGATCGCGAGGGCCTGGCCAAGGCCATCCTCTATCCGACGATCGGGCTCCTGTGGGAAGCCGAATTGATGGACGCGGAGCTCTCGGCGGCGTATTGCCGCGCGTACAACCGGTGGATCGCCGATTTCTGCCGCGACTCGGGCGGGCGATTGATCCCCATCGCGCACCTGTCGCTGGGCGATCCCACCGCGGCCGCCGAGGAGCTCGAACGCGCCGTCGCGGATGGCTGCCGTGGCGCCTTCGTGTGCCCGTTCACGATCACGCGAGTCCCCCACGGAGATCCCCGGCACGACCGGGTCTTCGCCGCCGCGCAGGACCTCGACGTGCCGCTCGCGATCCATCCGACGTTCGAGCCCCCCGCATGGGGCATTCACCATCGCTACGACAAGTTCGGCTGGGCGGTGTGGTACTTCGATCTCTTCGCCGGCCAGGGCGTCCAGCACGCGTTCGCGACGTTCTTCCAGCTCGGCGTCTTCCTCCGCTTCCCCCGCCTGCGCGTCGTCGTCCTCGAGTCCCAGGCCGGCTGGATCGGCTACTTCCTGGACCGCGCCGACGCGATCTTCTCCGGAACCACGCTCGGCGCTACTGTTCGGCTGGAGGAACCGCCGTCGTTCTACTGGAAGCGCCAGTGCTACATCTCGGCCGACCCCGACGAGCGCACCATCGCCGCGCTGATGCCGCTCGTCGGCGAGGACAAGTTCTTCTGGGCGAGCGACTACCCGCATCCCGACCATCCCGGCAACTACCTGGAGGAGCTGCGCCACCTGACGGCGCCGATGACGGAGTCGGGCCGCCGCGCGATCCTGGGGGAGAACGTGGCGCGGGCCTACAAGCTCTCGTGACGCTCGCGGACACTCACCATGGATGCTGAGCCGATGACTGGGTGTTGCGCTGCCTCGGCTTTCCAGCCCGTGACACGCGCATCGACTCGGCGCAGGCTTCGGGCTTCGTTATAGCTTTCAACAGGCGCGGCACGCCTATTGGCATTGAGGTCCCGGCGCCGACCAAGCTGTCCGCTGCGGTGCTAAACCGAGTGTTGCGCCGCCACGGCTTTCCGCCGCCCGCGACCCGCGCAGACTTGGCACCCCTTCGGGCCGCCTGGAAACGCTCTCGGTAACCGGTGGATCGCCGATTTCTGCCGCGACTCCGGCGGGCGATTGATCGCGTGCTGACCTGGCGCTCTCGCTCTGTGTCGATCTACCTCAGCCTGCTGGGCAACCTCGCCCTGGTCATCGTGCTGCTGAGCGGGGCGATCATGGCGCTCACCTTCGTCGGTTCCCAGCGGACGGTGGAGCGCCTGTCCGGGCTCATCCTCCGGGAGACCACCGCCCAGATCGAGCTCAAGCTCCGACACTTCTTCGATCCGGTCATCCAGGATCTCGACCTGGTGCGAGCCTGGGACGACTCGGGGCTGATCGACCTCGACGACGCGGCCGCCCTGAACCGCCTGCTCGCCCCCGTCCTGCGCGCCAATCGTCAGCTCTCCGCCGTCCTGCTCGCCGACGAGCGCGGGCGCGCGCACGTCCTGTTCCACTTCGGCGACGCCTGGAGCAGCCGCGAGACGCGCGCGGACGCCTGGGGTGGCCGCGCGGCCTGGCTCGAATGGACCGACGAGCGTCCCGAGCCCGTGGCCTCGTCGAAGGACAGCGACTACGATCCCCGCCTTCGCCCCTGGTATCAGGGCGCGATCGCCGTACCAGCGGGAGGCTCGGCCCGAGAACGCGGCGGGCCGCGTCTACTGGACCGAGCCCTACACCTTCTACACGACCAAGGCCCCGGGCATGACGGCGGCGATGGCGTTCAAGGGCCGCGACGGCCGAGTGCGGGTGGTCGGGTTCGACGTGCTGTTGACCGACATCTCGAGGTTCACCACGAGCTTGCGGGCGGGGGACCACGGCGAGGTCGTGGTCTTGACCGACAATAACCGGGTCATCGGCCTGCCGCGCAACCCGCGTTACCGGAGCATCGCCGACCAGCTCAAAGCCCTCCTGAAGCGCCCCGACGAGCTCGACGCCCCGGTCGTGGTCGACGCAACTCGCGCGCTCTCGAATCGCCCGCCCGGCGAGCGCGGGCCGGTGCGGCTCGTGAGCGGCGGCGAGCCCTGGTGGGTGGACATGAGCCCGTTCCGGCTGGGACCGGAGCGCGAGCTCTCGATGGTGGTGATGGTGCCGGAGTCCGATTTGCTGGGAAACCTCGGCTATCTTCGGCTGGGCATCGTGCTCGTCATGATGGTGGGACTCGCGCTAGCCATCCTCCGGGCCGCCCGCCTCGCCCGGCGCTACAGCCGGCCCATCGAGGCCCTCGTGAGGGAAAGCGAGCGGATCAGTCGCGGCGACCTCGATCGCGGACCGGCGGTGGTGTCCTCCATCCGGGAGGTCCACCGGCTGGCCGATGCCCACGAGCGCATGCGGCTCTCGCTCAAGACGCTGCTGAGGCTCGAGAGCGATCTGCAGGTCGCTCGCCGGATCCAGCAGGACACCCTGCCCGAGCAGATCCCGGTGGTGCCGGGCTTCGACATCGACGCCTGGAACGAGCCGGCCGACGAGACGGGCGGCGACACCTACGACGTCATCGGCTACCGCCGCGTGCCGGGCGAGGCCGGGCCGCGCCTCTCGAACGGGGCGGCCGAGCGCGCGGTGCTGCTGCTCGCCGACGCCACCGGCCACGGCATCGGCCCCGCGCTGTCGGTGACCCAGGTGCGCGCGATGCTCCGCATGGCGATCCGCGTCGGCGAGGACCTCCCCGCCATCATCCGCCACCTGAACGCGCAACTCTGCGCCGACCTTTCGGACGGCCGCTTCATCAGCGCCTGGCTCGGCGAGATCGACGCGAAGGAGGGGACGCTCACGGGATTCAGCTGCGGCCAAGGGCCGCTCCTCTACTACCGGGCCGCCAAGGAGACAACCGAAGTGCTCGAGACAGACGCCGTCCCCCTCGGCTGCTTCGAGGATCTCGAGGTCAACGTGCGCGCGCCCCTTCGCATGGAGTCCGGCGATATCTTCGTGGCGCTGTCCGACGGCGTGATCGAGGCCGAGAATCCGGACGGCGAGCGATTCGGCACCCAGCGGGTGATCGACCTGATCGCCCGGCACCGCAAGGACTCGGCCCCGGAGCTGATGGCCACCCTCCGGGAGGCGCTCACCGCCTTCACCGGCCCCACGCCGGCCGACGACGATCGCACCGTCGTCATCGTCAAGCGCAGCTCCTAGCCCCAATCCCTCCGAACGCCAGACGAGCTCATGGCCCGCCCCGACCCGGACAGGCGCTTGACGGCGGATCCGACCGTGTTGTATCAGCCAAGAGGAGCCCTTGATGATGGACGTCTTCGACGGGATCCGTACGCTGCTGGCCGTTCGCCGCTATCTGGATCGGCCCGTGCCCGACGCGATCATCCGCAAGATTCTCGAGGCGGGGCGCTTGACGGGAAGCGCGATGAATCTCCAGCCCTGGCACTTCATCGTGGTCCAGGACCGGGAGACGCTCCGCCGGCTGGGCGCGCTGGCACGCTCCGGGCCGTATGTCGCCGAGGCGCCGCTGGCGATCGTGGTCGCCATCGAGAAGACCGGGTACGCGGTGTCGGACGCGAGCCGCGCGATTCACTCGATGCTGCTGGTGGCGTGGTCGGAGGGCGTCGGCTCGAACTGGGTCGGCTTCGGCGGCCTGGACAAGGTCAACACGTTGCTGGAGATCCCGGCCGGGCTCGACGCGCTGGCTATCCTGCCGTTTGGGTATCCCGCCGACCAGATCGGACGGGGCAAGAAGAACCGGAAGCCCCTGCGGGCCATTGCCCACCGCGAGCGCTACGGCCAGCCCTTCGGATAGTCACTCCGTCAGAGCGCGACGTCGCCCAGGAAGATGCGCTTGACCGCCGCGGACTGGAGCAGTTCCGCCGATGGTCCGGACAGGATGGTCCGCCCGGATTCCATGATGTAGCCGCGGTCGGCGAGCCGCAGCGCCAGCTCCACGTTCTGCTCGATGAACACGATGCTGATGCCCTGCTCGTCCCGCACGCGCCGGATGAGCCCGCCGATCGCTTGCACCACCATCGGGGCTAGACCCAGGAAGGGCTCGTCGATCATCAGCAGGCGGGGCCGGGCCATGAGCCCGCGCGCGATGGCGACCATCTGCTGCTCGCCGCCCGACAGCGTGTGCGCGAGCTGTCCCTGCCGCTCGGCGATGACGGGGAACAGGCGCTGGACCAGGCTCAGTGTCTCGGCGCGATGCGGGCGGCGGGGTTGTGGGCGCCCAGCACCACGTTGTCGAGCACGGTGAGA
Source organism: uncultured Candidatus Rokubacteria bacterium (assembly GCA_963840495.1). Classification (GTDB taxonomy): domain Bacteria; phylum Methylomirabilota; class Methylomirabilia; order Rokubacteriales; family CSP1-6; genus CAWIZN01. The sequence goes on along the minus strand of CAWIZN010000008.1, from coordinate 16,361 downwards.
CAACACGAACTGGAGCCCGACGGTCGGATAGACGGGGTAGATCGGCGCAAGGAGCACGCCAGCCACGCCGACGCAGGTGACACCGACCGCCCAGGTGAGCGCGAAGACGCGGCCCGTGTCGATCCCCATGAGCGACGCAGCGGCCCTGTCCTGCGCGGACGCCCGCATGACCTTGCCCGTGTACGACCAGCGCTAGAACGCGAAGAGCGCGGCCGTGCAGAGCACGGCGACGGCGAACGCGACGAGCTGGGCGAGGTTGAGCACCGCGCTCCCGAGGCGCACGACGACCGTGTAGTAGCTGGTGCGCACCAACTGCGAGTCGGCGCTCCAGAGGACCGAGAGCCACGTTCTCGAGCGCGATCGACAGCCCGACGGTCGTGAAGACCTGCACGTTGTGGGACGCGTGGATGACCGGCCGCATCACCATGCGGTAGCTCAGCCACCCGAAGCCGAAGATGAGCGGGAGCGACAGCACGAGCGTCACGTAGGGGTCGAGCCGGACCAGCGCGAACGCCCAGAACGCGAGATACATGCCCAGCATGAGGGCCCGATGAGCCGCACCGATGAGTCACCGCTTGACAGGGCCGGGCGATTCGCGATACCCGTAGGCGTCCTTCGCCCCTGCCGGATTCTCACGATCATCGCTCGTGGACGCCGTTCGAGGTACACCGAAGGGAGGACACCTTGAAGACTCGGTGCCCGTCGCTGGTCCTGGTTCTCGCCCTCGTCCTGCTCGCCGGCGTTCTCGCCCCGGCGCCCACGGCTGCCCAAAGTCCGAACCAGATGACGTGGGCGGTCCATGTCTCGATCGCCCCGACGTGGTTCGATCCCGCCGAGCACACCGGCATCATCACCATCATGAAGGTGCTCTACGCGCTGCACGACGCCATGGTGAAGCCGATGCCGGGCAATGCCATGGCGCCGTCGCTGGCGGAGTCCTGGTCCATGGCCAAGGACGGCCTGAGCTACGAGTTCGTGCTGAGGAAGGGCGTCGTCTTCCACAACGGCGATCCCCTGACCGCTGAAGACGTGAAGTTCAGCTTCGAGCGCTACCGCGGCGCCGCCGCCAAGCTCCTGAAGGACCAGGTGTCGGCGGTGGAGATCGTCGACTCTCACCGGGTGCGCTTCCGGCTGAAGGAGCCGTGGCCGGATTTCCTGACGTTCTACGCCACGCCCGCCACCGGAGCCGGCTGGATCGTGCCGAAGAAGTACGTCGAGAAGGTCGGCGACGAGGGCTTCAAGAAGGCGCCGATCGGGGCGGGGCCGTACAAGCTCGCGTCGTTCAACCCCGGCATCGAGATGGTCTTCGAGGCCCACGACCGCTACTGGCGCAAGGCGCCTGCCGTCAAGCGCCTGGTGTGGAAGGTCGTGACCGAGGACGTGACCCGGCTCGCCATGCTCAAGCGCGGCGAGGCCGACGTCGCCTACTCGCTGCGGGGCCCGCTCGGCGAGGAGGTGAAGCGCACGGCGGGGCTCAAGCTCGTCCCCACCGTCATCTCCGCCACGCAGTGGCTCGACTTCGGCCCGCTGCAGTGGGATCCGAAGTCGCCATGGCACGACCGGCGCGTGCGGCTTGCCGCCGCGCTCGCCTTCGACAAGAACGCCATCAACCAGGCCGAGACGCTCGGCCACTCCAAGCCCACCGGCAGCATCATTCCGTCGGCGTTCGAGTACGCGCTGGCCATCCCGCCCTACCCGTACGACCCGGCCCAAGCGAAGAAGCTACTGGCCGAAGCCGGATATCCGAACGGCTTCGACGCCGGGGACTACGCGTGCGACGTGTCCTACTCGAGCGTGGCCGAGGCCATCGCCAACTACCTCGGCGCGGTCGGCATCCGCACCAAGGTCCGGCCGATGGAGCGCGCGGCCTTCCTGAGCCAGTGGAAGGACAAGAAGATCCGCGGGATCCTCCAGGCCGGCGCGGGCGGCCAGGGCAATGCCGCCACGCGCGTGCAGAACTACATGTCGAAGGAAGGCCTCTACGCCTGGGGCAGCTACCCCGACATTGACGATCTCGTGGTCCAGCAGGCGCGCGAGCAGGATCCGAAGCGCCGCGAAATGCTGCTCCACCAGATCCAGCGGCTGGCCCACGAGCGCGTGATCGCCGCGCCGCTGTGGGAGCTGGGCTTCCTCAACGCCATCGGCCCGCGGGTGGAGGAGTCGGGACTGGGCCTCATCGCCTACCATCCGTACTCCGCGCCGTACGAGGATCTGAAGCTACGGAAGTAAGCGGCCGCCGCGACCCGCTTGACTGATCAGCTGCGCTGGCTCAGACCGGCTTCGAGCTGGGCGCGGCCCCAGGCGACGTCGGGCTCGCGGGCTGCCGAGACCGTGACGTCCGGGACGTCCGCGACGGTGGGCCCGGTGCCGGCCACCGTCGTCCGGTGCATCACGCGGCGGTACCGGCTCTCGTCCCACGGCCGGCCGCGGTGCAGGACGGCGCGGTTGTCCCACATCACGAGGTCACCCGGCGCCCAGCGATGCGTGTAGATGAGCTCCGGACGGGTCGCCGCGACGAGTAGCTCGCGAAGCAACGCGCGCGCCTCCTCGGTCGGCATGCCGACGATCTCGCAGGCGTGGGAGCCGACGTAGAAGGCTTTCCGCCCGTTCGACGGGTTGGCCCGCACGAGGGCCTGCGGGACGGGCGGTACCTGCGCCGCGTGGTCGGGAGGCAATAGCTCGTCGCCCACGAGCCCGCGCGAGTAGACGAAGCTGTGGATGGCGACCTTGCCCTCGAGCCGCTGCTTCATGGCCTCCGAGAGTCCTTCGTAGCCCACGCGCATGCTGGCGAACTGCGTCTCCCCGCCCTCGGGCGGCACCTCGCGAGCCGACAGGAGCGACGCCATGGCCGGCACCCGCTTGAACGAGCTGTCGCTGTGCCACATCTGGTTGCCGGCATTGAAGAGGTTCCGCTTGTCGCCCCGCGGGATCAGCCGGTCCTCGGTGTCGACGTTCGACAGGTTCGAGATCTCGGGGAGGTCGCGCGCTTGACTGGCGATGGTGCGGATGGTGGTCTCGAGCGGACCGAAGCGCTCGCTGAACGCAATCTGCTCTTCATCGGTGAGCGACTGACGCGGGAAAAGCAGCACCGAGTGATCGTCGAGCGCGCGCGCGACCTCGCGAAACACGGCCTCGTCGATCCGTCGAACGTCGATGCCGGCGATCTCCACGCCGAACGATGTGTGCAGCGGTCGCATGTCGAGCGCCATGGTCGCCTCCCCGATGAGTGTGCCCGGCCGTGACGTCGATGATAGGCGAGCGCCACACCGCGTGCAAATGCGCGAGGTCGCGATGGGTCGCCTTGACCCTCGAGGCTCGGCGCGATAGAGTCGGTCGCGCCGTCGGTTCGAACACCGAATGACCGAGCCGACCCACGCTGTTCACCCCGCCGACCCACCACAGGAGGCCGACGATGAAGTTCGGACTGCGATACGCGAGCCTCGGTCGCTACAGCAATGGCCCCGCCGCGGTGGAGGTGGCCCAGGCCGCCGAGGCCGCCGGCTTCGACTCGATCTGGACGGTGGAGCACGTGGTGGTGCCCCACGGCTATCAGTCGCGCTACCCGTACTCGCCGAGCGGGCGCATGGGCTCGGGCCTCGAGGACTACCCGATCCCCGACCCGCTGATCTGGCTCGCCTATATCGCCTCGGCGACGCGCACGATCAAGCTCGGCACGGCCATCCTCATCCTGCCCCAGCGCAATCCCGTGGTGACCGCCAAGGCCGTGGCCACGCTCGATCACCTGGCGGGCGGCGGACGCGTGCTCCTGGGCATCGGCGTGGGCTGGCTCGCCGAGGAGTTCGCCGCGCTCGGGCTGCCCTTCGAGGACCGCGGCCCGCGCACCGATGAATACGTGGCGGCGATGCGCGCGCTCTGGAGCCAGGACTGCGCGAGCTACAAGGGCCGGTTCGTCTCGTTCGACAAGGTGTTCTGCCGGCCCTTGCCGCAAGAGCGCCGCATCCCCATCATCGTCGGCGGCGACACCGTGGCCGCGGCCCGGCGCGCCGGCCGCCTCGGCGACGGCTATTTCCCCGCCCGGAACCCGCCGCCCGAGACGTTCCAGGAGATGCGCCGTGCCGCGGAGGCCGCCGGCCGCGATCCCGCATCGATCGAGATCACCCTGGCCGCGCCGGCCGAGCCGGCGGAGATCGAGGCGCTGGCCAAGCAAGGGGTCACGCGCGTGGCCGTCCCCATCAGCGCCGCGGCGGGGCTGCCGGCCCAGCTCAAGACGCCCGACGACGTCCTCCGCTACGGCAAAGACATGATCGCGCGGTTTCGCTGACGCGAATCCGCCGCCAGGAGATCCCCCATGCCCACGAAGCCCGAAGAAGTCGGAGTCTCGTCCCAGCGCCTCGCCCGCATCGGCGAGCACTGGCAGCGCTACATCGACGCCGGCAAGCTCGCCGGCACCTTGACCCTGATGGCCCGGCGCGGCCAGGTCGTCTACTGTGAGCCGCTCGGCCACCTCGAGATCGAGCGCCGCCGGCCCGTCACCGCCGACTCGATCTGGCGCATCTACTCGATGACGAAGCCCATCACGAGCGTCGGGCTCATGATGCTCTACGAAGAGGGGCGCTTTCAGCTCGACGATCCGGTGCACAAGTTCATCCCGTCGTGGAAGGACCTGCGCGTCTTCGCCGGCGGCAACCACCCCGTCTTCGCCACCGTGCCCCCCGCGCGGCCCATGACCGTGCGCGACCTGCTGAGCCACACCTCCGGCCTCACCTACGGCTTCATGGAGCGCACCAATGTCGACGCGGCGTACCGGAAGCTGGCCGTGGGCGACCGCGCCAAGCCCGGCTACACCCTCGCCGACATGATCGACACGCTCGCCACGCTGCCGCTGGAGTTCTCGCCGGGCACGCGCTGGAACTACTCCGTGTCCACCGACGTGGTCGGCCATCTCATCGAGGTCATCTCGGGCCAGAAGCTCGACGCCTACCTCAAGCAGCACGTGCTCGAGCCGCTCGGCATGCGCGACACCGGCTTCGTCATCGCGGACGCGCAGGTGCCGCGCTTCGCCGCCAACTACGAGCGCCAGGCCGACGGCCGCCTCAAGATGATCGACGACCCCGCGCAGAGCCTGTACCGCCAGGCGAGCTTTCTCTCCGGCGGCGGCGGGCTCGTCTCGACGGTGCACGACTACTACCGCTTCACCGCCATGCTGCTCAATCGCGGCGAGCTCGACGGCGTGCGCCTGCTCGGGCGGAAGACCGTCGAGCTGATGACGATGAACCACCTGCCCGGCGGCGCAGACCTGACCGAGCTCGCCGCGGGGGGCACGTTCACGGAGACCGCCTATGCCGGCGTGGGCTTCGGCCTCGGCTTCTCGGTCATCAGTCGCCGGCGCGGGCGCAGGTGCTCGGCACGCCGGGCGAGCACGCCTGGGGCGGCGCGGCGAGCACGGCGTTCTGGATCGACCCGGCGGAAGACCTGATCGTCATCTTCATGACGCAGCTCATGCCGTCGTCCTCGTACCCGCTGCGCCGCGAGCTGCGCGTGCTCACCTACGCGGCGCTGGTCGACTGACGGGCGGCCCGCCGTCCACTCGGGCAAGGAGATCTCCATGGAATTTCACGGCGTCGACACCAACACCCAGTTCAAGAAGATGCGGGAGCTGGCCCCCGAAGCATTCCGGGCCTTCCTCGAGTTCGACCAGAAGGCGTTCAAGGACGGCGCGATCCCCGGCAAGATGAAGGAGCTGATGGCGCTCGCCATCGCCCAGATCACCCAGTGCCCGTGGTGCATCCAGGCCCACACGAAGAAGGCGGCGATGGCGGGCGCCTCCGACGCGGAGATCGCGGAGACGACGTTCGTCGCGATGGCCATGGCCGCCGGCGCGGCGTGGAGCCACGGCGGCCTCGCGCTCCAGTGCCTGCAGGAGCACAAGGAGTCGGCCGCCAAGTAACCGACGAGGCCGGCGGCGCACCGATCAGCGCCTTTCCGCCGGTGCCCACGAGCTGCTCCACCGTCAACGGAAGCCAAGAGCGGAGCCGGCTCAGGGATTCGCCGATATCCAGGAGTTTCTCGCGGACGATCTCAGTGCGAACCGGCACGGTACGCCTCGGCCCGCTCGCGCAGGTAGGCGTACTGTACGCGGCGGAGGTGGGTCGTATCCTGGTAGCGAGCGGTCGTGCGGGTAACGAACCACTACAGCCCCGCCCTCTGTCGCAAGGCGGGCATGCCTCGCGGCGACGCCCGCGGCCGCATCACCATCCACCGGGCGCGGTCCACGATGGCCAGCGAACTTGGGCTTTATGTCACCTACGGTCTCCTCGAGATGCGCGGAAGGGAGGTCCTGGGTGCGCCACAGACGGGCCATGGTGGTATGATCTTGCACGCCGGCCGAAAAGAACCGTGATCGTGAGAGACGCAACTCGACAGACTCGACATCACTCTCTACCGTGGAGGAACGGCATGCGCCTGCCGAAGGCAGAAGCGGCACGGGCTCTCGCGATGGTCCTCGCTTTCCTGGCCATTCTGACCATGGCAGGGTGCGCGACGAAACATAACTACGCCTACGACCCTACGACGCGCTTCGCAGAACTCAAGAGCTACGCGTGCGGGCCCCAATCCCCTCAACCTCAACGCCACTCCCTTGTCGAGACAATGTCCGGTTCATCGCAGATCCGCTGCTCGAGCAGAAGGGATTCACGCAGGCGACGGGTAAGCCCGACATCATCATCGCCATCCTGTACGAGAGTGACATGTTCGGACGATATGAGCTCCGGATGCTGACGCTGAAGGTCTACCGGGCCAGCGACCAGGTGCTGCTCTGGCAAGGGACAGCGTCGGGTTCCATCAGCACGACGCGGCCTCCGACGACCTGCGGAAGGCCGTTCGGACTACCCTGGCGGCTTTCCCTCCGAAATAGCCAGCGGTGGTACCCGGTCAGGCGTGATCGGGGTGGCCGCCTTTACCCGCCGAACTCTTCCTCCTGGACCGGCGGGCAGGGTGCGCGCGCGATCGGACGCGCCGGCAACACGCGAGAAGCTCGCCGTGGCGAGTGACCAGAGCTCGAAACCGCACAAGTCACGCGCCGTGGCGGTAGTGGGGGACGTCCGTCGCGTTGAGTAGAAGTCGCACGGTGCGCAAGACGGCCACGCCGAGGGAGGACGCGAATGAACCATGTAGATCTCACGCGGGACTTCTGGCGCTTCTGCCTGCGTGTCGTCGAGGTGCTCAGCGCCGTCCTCGCAATCATGTGTCTCGTGCTCGCTCCGTGGGTCAGTGCGCAAAGCGTGGTCAGTTCGCAAACTGTGGTTGTCGAGGATTGGGCAGGCCATCAGCAGAACGCGACCGGTGTCCCGACCGGGTGGAAGAAGCTCATCGACGAGCTCCCATTCGTCAAGCGGAAAGCCGCCGAGGTATTGCTCGGGAACAACTATCGCCTCGAGATCGTGTCGGATGGACCGAGAAGGGCACTGCGCTTGAGAGAAGCGCCGACGATCACCCGATTATCGTGAAGGATCTGAACGGGGTCGATCTGACGAAGACTCCACTCTTGAGCTGGGAATGGAAGATGGTGGTCCTTCCGAAAGGCGCAGATCTCAGCAAGAACGAAAAGTCAGACTCCGCAGCCGAGATTCTGGTGGTGTGGAAGAGCAAGGGGCAAATGCTCGGGTTTGCCTGGGATGAGACATTGCCTTTGGGGCACAGGTTTGCGGGCCCCCGGGCCGTCCTCGGGACCACCGTGAAGTTCGTCATCGTGGGGTCGGGGAACACTCAGCTGGGGCAGTGGACGTCCGTAACCCGCGATGTGCTGGACGACTACCGCAAGAGCTTCAATGCCGAGCCCCCCGGGCCGCCGGACCGGATCGCCATCTCGATCGATTCGAACCAAACGCATTCAACTTCGGAATCCCTCATCGGGCCGATCAGGTTCCACGCGCGGTAACCCTCTCGACGCACGTCCCGGCGGTGGCTCGCCGCAGCACGTCGCCCACGCTAGCCGCATGTGTGCGACGAGAGCTTCAGCGCGCCTCGAGATTCCGCCAGAGGATCTGGTCCTTCTCGTCGCGGCTCAGCGAGGTCTAGCCCCTCGACCCACGTTACGGGCGACGGGTACCACGGCACGAACAGCCAATCGCTGCCGAGCACGACGCGATCCGCGCCGACCCGGTCGAGGAGGAAGCGCAGGGCCTCCTCGCTGCCCACCACCGAGTCGTAGTACAGGCGCCGCTGATAGGCGCTCGGCGGCTCGGGGATGCTCCGGCGCGCCTCGGGAAGGGCCCGCCAGGCGCGGTCGATGCAGCCCATCGCGAAGCACGCGGTGCCGCCGCCGTGGGCGATACACGCCTTGAGGGCCGCGTACGCGTCGAGGACGCCGCCCACGATCAGCGCCGCGACGACGATCGCAGCCTCGACGATGACGCCGAGGCTGTTGAACAGGCCACTGACGGCCGGCTTGCGGTCCACTCGAGAAGGAGCTCTCCATGGAATTTCACGGCGTCGACACCAACACCCAGTTCAAGAAGATGCGGGAGCTGGCACCCGAGGCGTACCGCGCCTTCCTCGAGTTCGACCAGAAGGCGTTCAAGGACGGCGCGCTCCCCGGCAAGATGAAGGAGCTGATGGCGCTCGGCATCGCCCAGATCACCCAGTGCCCGTGGTGCATCCAGGCCCACACGAAGAAGGCGGCGATGGCGGGCGCCTCCGACGCGGAGATCGCGGAGACGACGTTCGTGGCGATGGCCATGGCCGCCGGCGCGGCGTGGAGCCACGGCGGCCTCGCGCTCCAGTGCCTGCAGGAGCACAAGGAGTCGGCCGCCAGGTAACCGGGACCGGCTCGCCGCGCGCATCGACGTCTCCAGCGGCTGCCCTCCGGTGCGGGGCCTAGCCGGGCGAGCGAGCCGTCGGTGGGCCACGCGATTCGCGTCAGACAGTGGACATTTGCGGTCTGCTCGCGGTGCGTGATTCTGGGCGCTCGGGGCCGCGCGGGGCGCCGGGGCGGCCGCCGCTGACACCGGAGCAGCGCCGGCAGCGGGCCCGCGAGCAGCAGCGTCACGCCCGGCGCGCATGAGCCCAGGCCACGCGCGGGGCCGGACCTCCGTGCACCGCGAATCAGGTAGACTCGCGGCCATGCGCGCCCGGGCGCTCGCCTTCCTGCTCTACCCCGTGGCCGGCGTCGGCTTGGCCAGCATCTTCGTGTGGCCCTTATGATGACCCCGGCCCATTGGACCGACGCGCAGGGCCGCGAACTGCCGACGCGTTCGTGTCCGCGGTGCCAGCGCGTGATCCCGGTGAACCGCTGGTCCGCGCCGGCTGGCGGCATCCGGCGCCGGCCATCCGAGGTGTTCTCTTTCGTGGAGTGGTGCGGCCACCAGCAGGAAGTGACCCTCGTGCCCGAGCACCCCCTCGTGGGCTATGGGATCGACGGCTGGGGACTCCCGTCCGTCTTGTCGGCGCTCGGAATCCTGTTCTCGATCGCCTTCGCATTCCTGCTCCTGCCGCTGGCCCTGAGCCCGGCCGACAGGCTCAGGGCGTGACCCACTTTCCGTCGACGCGGCGCGCGATGATCCGCGCGCGCTCGGATCATCCGGCGGCGTCGCTCGAGTCGCTCGCCGAAACGCCGATCGTTTCGGGTACCGCGCGACCAGCCGACCGCGTGCGCGGTCCCGGTGCCGTCATTTGCGTCACCGAAATGAGCGAGCTGGTTCCCCCGCCGGGACATGCACCATCTACGGCCGATCAGCCGCGCGATCTCGGCGCGATCGTCCGGCACAAATTGGCGACGGGAGAGCTCCCGAAGGGCGAAGAAGCCAGGCTCACGCTGAATCTGGGCCCGATCAGCCCATGCGACGCGTGCGGTTCACCGATCACCGGCATGGAGTACATCGCCGAGCTCCACGACGGGCGGAAGTTTCGTTTTCATGCGCTCTGCATCGAGGCCTGGCAGCGCGAACGACGCGCCGGCGGTGATCAGGCTCGATTCGTGACGCCCCAACCGGACTGGGAGGGCAATAGCCCCGAGGCCCTGTGCACGGCCTGCGGGTTACACATCCAGCCGTTCGATGGCCGTTATCTCCTGGAGGGCGCCAGCTTCCATCCCAAGTGCTACGACCAGGTGCAGCGGGGGGACGGCGCGGCGCCGGGGGGATCGTGAGCGCCCAGGCGTCGGACTCTTCTGGGCTGAAATGCCGCGAAGGCCTGGATCGCGCTCAAGAACAACGATTCCGGCAGCCTCAGCCTTCGCGAGGCGGACGACTTCACGCGCACCCTCCGGACCCTCGAGGTGCTCATCGACCGGGAGGCGGTCCAGAGCGGTTCCGCGGCGCCGGGTACCGCATGGCCGGTACTCCCCCGCTAGATGCACGGCACCTTTTCACGGCGCGCTGAATAATGCGGACTAGCATTCGTGGGACGGCTCGTTCGGGCGGGAGCCGCATGCGAGGTGCGAACACGGGCGCCGGGAGCGATGAGCCCTGAATCGCCTGCGCTCTGTCGGTCTAGAACTGGGACGCGACGGGGAGCATGCGGATCACGCCGGCGAGGAATCGCTGCCAGAACGTCGAAATCGGATCGGTGTCGTAGCGCAGCGGCGTGCCCTCGTCCTCGGCGATCCAGTAGAGCTTCCCGTCCTGGTCCAGCAGCACTCGGAAGCTGACGTCCGGATCGGCCCCTTCGTTCATGTACTCGACGACCTGCGCGGCGAGCGCCGGGCTCTCCACATAGAGGCCGGCTTCGGTGTTGATGGCGCTCGAGCGCGCGTCGAGGTTGAAGCTGCCGATGAACACGTCCTTCCGGTCGAAGACGAGCGCCTTGGTGTGCAGCCCCGACCGGCCGCCGAAGCCGATCAGCCGCTTGCGCACCGGTCCCGGTTCCGGTCGCAGCTCGTGGAGCTCGACGCCGCCCTCGATCAGACGCTTGCGCGAGCCCGAGTAACCGGCGAAGGCGGCGAAGACGTCATTGGAGGCAAGCGAATTCGTGAGGATGCGCACGCGGACGCCACGGGCGACCAGCTCCTTGATCTTGGCGACGCCACCGTCGAGCGGGATGAAATAGGCCGATTCGATCAAGAGCTCGGTCTGCAGGCGGTCGAAGCGCTGGAAGAGCAGCTTGTGCATCACGCGCAGGCTCGGGTCGTTGATCGAGGCGGGGTCGTCGAACACGACACGCCCGGGGGCCCATATGAAGCCGCGGATGATGGTCGCCAGCTCCGAGGTCAGGCGCGCGACATCCTGGTCCAAGGGGTGCGGATAGCGGCCCTTCGCGATCGTCTCGCGGATGCGCCCGACCTGTTCGCGCAGATCCGCGTCGCCGTACGGCCGATCGACCAAGGCCGCGATCGGCACCGACCATTCCCCGTTCCAGAACCGGTCGAAGACCTGGGACAGATCCCGGACGATGGGGCCGGCCGCGGCGATGTCGAGATCGCGAAAGTTGCCCTTGTCGTCCACCTCGAAGTAGGGGTCGCTCATGTTGCGCCCGCCGACGATGGCCATCGTGTTGTCCATCACCATCAGCTTGTTGTGCATGCGGTGATTGACGCGATTGAAGTCGGTCGCGAAGCCAAGCAGCCGCGACCCGCGATGCGGGAAGGGGTTGAACAGGCGGATCTCGACGTTCGGGTGCGCGTCGAGCGCCGCGATCCCCGCGTCCCGGTCCTTGATATTGACGTCGTCGATCAGGACGCGCACCCGGACGCCGCGGTCAGCGGCGCGCATGAGGCGATCGGCCAGGATGCGCCCGGTCGCATCGGTCTCCCAGAGGAAGTACTGGACGTCGAGGGCCCGTTGCGCGAGATCCGCCAGGGCCACGCGGGCGGTGAACGCCTGGCGCCCGTGCCGGATGAGCGCGAAGGCGGATTCGCCGGGGTGCTGGGCCGCGAGGGCGCCGATCTCCTGGCCGATGGCGGTGGATTCGTGGGCAAGGAACGCGGTCGACTCCGGGCGGGGGTAGTCCTTCGGCAGCGTGGCGCAGGCCCCGATCAGCACGAGCGCTACCGCCAGCGTCGCGCATACGCGCCCCCGATAGGCCCTTGCGCGCTCGGCTCGAGGAGGGCGCGGCCCGTGCGGGTCGGCGGTCTCGCACCCGGCATGCGTCGGCATTGGATGGATCACCGTCCGGTCCGCGATCGTCACGCGAGGGCTCCTCCCGCAAGGGCAATAATATGGCACACATGGCCTGTCTGGCACACATGGCCTTTCCGATACGCGCTCCCACTCCTGGTCGCGCCCTGTCCCTCGCAGGTCACGGAGTATCGGGCGGGGTGCTTGGCCACGAGCCCCTCCCAGCCCCGTTCCTCGACCAGGTTCCCTCGAGGCCGTGCTCGGGCAGGCCACGAGCGGGGTGGTCCGGTGCGCGCACACGTGTCAACGCGTTACTCGGTGTGCCTGACCGCTCCGGGCGGCCAGCGTCCGAGTCTGGAGGCTCATGTCACCTGACGGGGACTCACGCACCAGGCGACCACGCCGGCGTGGCGCTAATGTCGCCTGCGCTCATGTCCTCACGGGCGTCGGCGGTCGCCCCGCCCGTGGGCTTCGTGAACCTGACGTAAGCGGGCATTATCGGACGCTCGCCCCCCGCTGGCGGCACATGAGGAGGCGCCCGCGCGCGATGACCCCGCGCGCCAGCAAGGGGGCGCGGCGTTCAGGACCACGAGGTCCACCCGACGCTCCGTCGCGGCCCCGAGGTCCTCCGTCAGCCGGTCGAGCACGGCGGGCGCGGGCAGGTGGTCGAAGAGGATCGTCGCTGCCGCGGCGGGCCGTGCCCGAGGCACATCAGGGGCCGCTCGCGCATCGACGCGCTACAGCTTCAGCAGCGCCTCGAGATTCCGCCAGAGGATCTGGTCCTTCTCGTCGCGGCTCAGCGACGCGAGCCCCTCGACCCACGTGACGGGCGACGGGTACCACGGCACGAACGGCCAATCGCTGCCGAGCACGACGCGATCCGCGCCGACCCGGTCGAGGAGGAAGCGCAGGGCCTCCTCGCTGCCCACCACCGAGTCGTAGTACAGGCGCCGCTGATAGGCGCTCGGCGGCTCGGGGATGCTCCGGCGCGCCTCGGGAAGGGCCCGCCAGGCGCGGTCGATGCGGCCCATCGCGAAGCACGCGGGGCCGCCGCCGTGGGCGATACACGCCTTGAGGGCCGGGCACGCGTCGAGGACGCCGCCCAGGATCAGCGCCGCGACGACGATCGCGTCCTCGACGATGACGCCCAGGCTGTTGGACAGGCCGTGGCGCGGCATGCGCTCCGCCATGAAGTTGTGCTGCGGCTGCGGATGGAAGAACAGCACGGCGCCCATCGACTCCGCCGCCTTGAACAGCGGCAGGTACTTCGGCTCGTCCCAGTTCTCACCGTTCACGACCGTGTCGAGCTCGGCGCCCTTGAGGCCGAGGACGGTCACCGCGCGCTCGAGCTCGTCGATCGCCGTCTTGACGTCCTGCACGGGCAGCGTCGCGAGCCCCGCGAAGCGGCGGGGCCACTGCCGGGTCATCCCCGCGATCTCGTCGTTCACCTCGCGCGCGAGCGCCCGCCCCGCCGCCGCGTCGAGGTGATAGCCGAAGATCGGCGTGTGAATCGAGATCACCTGGACGTCGACGCCCTGCGCGTCCATGTCGGCGAGGCGCTCCTCCGGCGTGAAGCGCACCTTGGGCGAGTTGAACTGGATGCGCCTGCCGCCGCCCACCACGGTGCCGAGCCCGTCGCCGGGCTCGTGGCGATAGCCGTGCCACGGAACGCCGGCCTCGGCCGCCCGCCACAGCGACTGCGGCACGAGATGCGCGTGAATGTCGATCGTCCTCATGACCGTCTCCTCGCGCTCCGGTAGCGGGCCGCGCGTCAGGCCATCTTGACGGCGGCCGCCTGCTCGAGGCCCAGCTCCACGACGCTCTCCTGGCGCATCAGGAACTTCTGCACCTTGCCGGTCACCGTCATCGGGAAGGCGTCCACGAACTTCACGTAGCGCGGGACCTTGTAGTGGGCGATCTTCCCGCGGCAATAGTCGCGGATCTCCTCGGCCGTCGCCTCCTGGCCCTCGCGCAGGCGGACCCAGGCCATGACCTCCTCGCCGTAGCGCGCGTCGGGGACGCCGATGACCTGCACGTCCTGCACCTTGGGATGGCCGTACAGGAACTCCTCGATCTCGCGCGGGTACACGTTCTCGCCGCCGCGGATGATCATGTCCTTGATGCGGCCGACGATGTTGAGGTACCCCTCCTCGTCCATCGTCGCGAGGTCGCCCGTGTGCATCCACCGCGCGCTGTCGATGGCGGCCCGCGTCGCGTCGTCGTTCTCCCAGTAGCCGAGCATCACGCTGTAGCCGCGCGTGCACAGCTCGCCCTGGACGCCGACGGGCACGACCTGGCCGTTCTGCGGATCGACGATCTTGATCTCGACGTGCGGGTGCACCTGCCCCACCGTGCCCACCTGCTTCGCGAGCGGCGTGCCCAGCCGCGTCTGGGTGCTCACCGGGCTCGTCTCCGTCATCCCGTACGCGATGGCCACGTCGCTCATGTGCATCGCGCTCTTGACCTGCTTCATCACCTCCACCGGGCACGGCGACCCCGCCATGATCCCCGTGCGCAGGCTCGACAGGTCGTAGCGCGCGAAGTCGGGATGGTTCAGCTCGGCGATGAACATCGTGGGCACGCCGTACAGCGCGGTCGCCCGCTCCGCCTGGGCCGCCTCGAGGACGGCGGTCGCATCGAAGCCCTCGCTCGGGTAGATCATGGTGGCCCCGTGCGTCACGCAGCCGAGATTGCCCATGACCATGCCGAAGCAGTGGTAGAGCGGCACCGGGATGAGGAGCCGGTCGCGGTCCGTGAAGCCGAGGAGCTCCGTCGTGAAGTAGCCGTCGTTCAGAATATTGTGATGGCTGAGGGTGGCGCCCTTCGGGTAGCCGGTGGTGCCGCTCGTGTACTGGATATTGATCGCGTCGTCGAACTCCTGCTCGCGCTGGCGCCGCGCCAGGTCCTCGGCGCTGACCGCCGCCGCCTTCGCCAGGAGCTCAGCCCAGGAGAGCATGCCGGGCGAGCGCGCCTCGCCGAGCCGGATCACGCCGCGCAGATCGGGCAGCGCCTCGGCCTCGAGCTGGCCCGGGCGGCTCGCGCCGAGCTCCGGCGCCAGCTCGTGGATCATGCCGGTATAGTCGGAGGTCTTGAACTCCGGCGCGATCACGAGCCACCGGCAGCCGGACTGGCGGAGCGCGTACTGCACCTCGGTCAGCCGATAGCTCGGGTTGATATTGACGAGGATCGCGCCGATCTTGCTCGTGGCGAACTGCGTGATCGTCCACTCGGCGCGGTTCGGCGCCCAGATGCCGACGCGCTGGCCCTTCTCGATCCCGAGGGCCATGAGGGCCCGGGCGCAGCGGTCGACCTCGCCCTTGAGCTGGCGATAGCTGTACCGGAGCCCTTGCTGGCGGCAGACGAGCGCCTCGTTGTCGGGATACCGGGCGGCGGTCTGGTCGAACAGATCGCCGATCGTGAGGCCGAGGAGCGGCAGATCGCTCGTCCCGCTCGTATAGCTCTTCTCGTGCTCCGCCATGTCCCCGACTCCTCGCGAATGAAATGTCCGCCTGCGGCGTGCTGGCATACTGCCCTTCCGACCGCGCCGGGTCAAGCGCGCAGCCGTCGACTTCAATGCCACTCGGACAGCTCGACCGTGATCCCCTCGGGGCCCTCGACGAAGATCAGCTTGCGCGAGTGGAAGTCGAGCAGCGTGTTGCGCATCTCGATGCCGTGCGCGCGGAGCTTTGCCACCTCCGCCTCGATGTCGTCGACGGCGAAGCAGATGTGGTTGAACCCCAGCTTGTCGAGCCGCTCGATGTGCGGATCCGGCAGCGGATCGGGGTGGCGGTAGCGCAGGATCTGGACCTCGAGGCGCGGCTCGGCCCCGGCCAGCGCCAGCGTGACGTGGTCGGCCTCGATGCCGTCCACCCCCATGTACGCCGAGAAGATCGGGCCCGAGATGACGACGGCCTTGTCCTCCACGAAGCCGAGGAGGCCGAAGAACGCCTTGGCCCGGTCGAGATCCCTCACGGCGATAGTGACGTGATCGAATCGCTTGACCATGTGCGGATTCTCCTTCAGCCCGCGCGAAGGCGGCGCGGGCTCCAGTTCCCCGCGCGGTGGGCCAGGACATAATCCGGCCGCGCGAAGAACTTGACCAGGACGAGGCCCGCCACGAATCCCCCGGCATGCGCCCAGAACGCGACGCCGCCGCCCTCCTCGGAGGCCAGCCCGGCGAGGCCTCCGAGAAACTGCAGGCCCAGCCAGTAGAGCAGCATGGTCCAGGCGGGCAGGGCGAAGAAGAAGAACGGAGGCACGAGGCAGAACACGCGCACGTGCGGATACAGGACCAGATAGCCGCCCATCACCCCGCTGATGGCGCCGGACGCGCCGACCATCGGAATCCCC
>CAWIZN010000007.1:0-61367 GCA_963840495.1 uncultured Candidatus Rokubacteria bacterium | reverse complement strand
GGGTCTCGGGCGCGGCCGCGCGTGCGGGCCGGGGCTCGGCGCGCGCGGCTACGATGTCCCCTTTGCCGCCTTCCCTTCTGCCCCAGGTGGCGGCGCTGACGGGATCTCACTCCCTCGCAGCGCGGAAATCACGGCGCCCACCAGCCCGAAGGCCGCACCAACCCGGAAGGCGAACGCCTGAGCCTGGACGTAGGCGTCCAAGGAGGGGGCCCCCAGCCTCCGCCCGCGGGGGCCCAGGCCAGCGCTTCCGCCGCTCCCGATGGCCCCAGCCCCTGGCCGAGGATGGCCGCCGCCAGCGCGGCCCCGATGGCCTGGCCGAAGTTGCGGGCCGTCGTGAAGAATCCGTTGGCGCTGTCCGCATTCTCGAAGTGGAGGCGAATGCGATCACCGCGCGACCGAGCGTAAGAAAAGCAGCCAAAGGTCGCGACGATACCTGGCGCAGCCATGGTGTCTGGCCACCTCAGGTAGAAGCGATACGTCCACTCGCGAGTATCGTTCGCGTCCTGCAGGCCGGCCACGTACCCGCGCCAAGACGGATGATCGGGATCATCTGACGACGTTAATCTACGCCCAGATCTGATGAGCCCACGGGCTCCACGGAGGGTACCATGATCCACTCAAGGCCGACGATGCGGTCGCGGGCGGTTCTCGGAGCGGCGGTGTCGATGCTCGTCCTTGCCGGCGGCTGCAGCACCCTCGCCATCTGGTCGGCGCCGGAGAAGACGAAGTCGGCCGCGCGCACGCCGGCGGCGGAACAGGCGGACACGCTGTTCTGGCGCACGCTCCACGGCTCAGCCTACGACCAGATCCCGCAGTCGCTCACGGCGCTCAAGGCCGCGTATCTCGCGAACCCGAACGACTCCGTCACCGCCGCCCACATCGGCTTCATGCATATCTGGCGGCTCGCGGAGCGCGCCCGGATCGCGTCCGGCCCGGGCCCGGAGATCACCGACGATGCCGTGCTCGCCCGCAAGTACTTCGAGGAGGCGGTCCGCCTCGATCCGGGTGAGGCGCGCTACCTGGGGTTCTACGCCTCGCTCCTGATGACGGAGGGGACGATCCACAAGGACGACAAGCTCGTGCGGCGCGGCTACTACACGATGCGCGAGGCGGTGACGGCGTGGCCGGAGTTCAACTACTTCACCGCGGGCTACGGGGCCAGCGCGCTGCCGTACGACTCGCCGCGATTCACGGAAGCGGTCGAGGCCCAGTGGCAGAACCTCGACGTGTGCGTGGGCGAGCGCGTGGACCGCGCCAGCCCGGACTACGTCCGATACATGCGGCTCGAGACCAAGCAAGGTCCCAAGCGCGTCTGCTGGAACTCCTGGATCGCGCCGCACAACTTCGAGGGCTTCTTCCTGAACTTCGGCGACATGCTCGTGAAGGCCGGCGATCCCGCGACCGCGGTGAAGATGTACGGCAATGCCAGGCTCACGCCTGACTACGCAACGTGGCCGTACAAGCAGGTGCTGGAGGACCGCATCGCCAATGCCGTGGCCAACGTGGAGGGGTTCCGGCGCCAGGACCCCCCTCCACCCGGGACGCCCGTGATCATGGTCCGCTCCACGTACGCCTGCATGGGGTGCCACCAGCAGTAACCCCTCCGAGGGTATTAGCGCATCATCCACGGCAGCCAGAGCGAGATGATGGGAAACGCGACGAGGATGGCGAGGCGGATGACGTCGGCCCACATGAACGGCATCACGCCGCGGAACACGGTGCCCGTCGAGACCTCGGGCAGCAGCGTCTTCAGCACGAACATGTTCATCCCGACGGGCGGGCTGATGAGACCGATCTCGACGACGCACACGATGATGATGCCGAACCAGACGGGGTCGGCCTGAGGCGCGGCAGGAGATGCGTCGCGGCCTCGTCCACCTGGGCGAGCTGGTCCCCGCCGGCGAAGCGCAGCGCGATGTGGCGGGCGCCCGCCCCGATCCAGCGATCGAGCCACTCGACGCAGCCCTCGATGGGGCCGGCATACGCGGCCTGGCGCGCCAGGATCGCGCGAGCGGGCGCGGCGTAGTACGTCTCGAGGAACTGGTGCAGGCGCGCCTCGGCCGCTGCCGCGTTCGCGTCGAGCGCCAGCGTGACGTAGGCTGCGCCCGTCACTGCATCGGGCGCGCGGCCCGCCTCGCGCGCCGCCGCCTGGATCCCGGGGAAGTGCTGCGCGAAGAACTCCACGCTCGGGCCGGTGGGGAACCAGGCGTCGAAGCGCGCGGCCTCGCGCAGCGCGGTGGGGCCGCTGCCGCCGATCCAGATGGGCGGTCCGCCGGGCCGGTGCGGCTTCGGCTCCATCGTGAGGTCGTCGAACGCGAAGTGCTTGCCGTGGAAGCTGACCCCATCCCGGGTCCAGAGCGCGCGGCAGATCTCGAGCATCTCGAGGAAGCGTCCGACGCGGCGGTCCCAGGGCACGCCGGCGGCGGCGAACTCCTTGCGGATGGCCGGGGCGTCCGCGGCGATGCCGACCCCGAGGATCACGCGGCCCTCCGCGATGCGGTCGAGCGTGCCGACGATCTGGGCGAGCACCACGGGGTTGCGCAGGGCGGGCAGCAGGACGGCGGTGCCGAGGCGCACCCGCCGCGTGCGCGCGGCGACGGCGGCGAGGAGGGTCAGCGGCTCGTGCCGCGGCCGCGCGGTGAGCGAGTCGCCGATCCACACGGCGTCGAAGCCGACGGTCTCCGCGCGCTCGGCCATGGCCAGCATCGGGGCCGTCTCCGGGCGACCGGACATGACCGCCTCGCGAGTGGGGAGCAAGATGCCGAACTCGAGCGCCATGAGCGCGCCTCCTGGGTGCCGCTGACACGCGCGAAATCCCGATCGCGCGAAGATCGCGCGAAGGATGATCTCGATCGTCGCCGACGATTAGTGCACCGAACGCGCGAGCGATCAAGTCGCGGCGGCTTGACAGCAACCGCCGAGTCGGGTAACGAGTGAGGCACTGCATCCGATTCTCCGAGGAGGACGATCCATGAAGATCAAGGCGGCCAATGGCGTAGCGCGGATCCTCAAGGCCGAGGGCATTCCGTGGGTGAGCTGCTATCCCACCAACCACGTGAACAATGCGCTGGGCGAGGAGGGTGTCCCCATCTTGATGATGGGCGAGGAGCGCTTCGCGGTCGCCGTGGCCGACGGCTTCTCGCGGGTGACCTGCGGCAAGCAGATCGGCGCGTGCACCGTCATGGCCAACCTGAACGCGGCGGGCATCCAGATGGCGTATGGCGCGATCGCCCAGGCCTGGGAGGATTCCTCGCCGCTCCTCGTCATCGCGGAGGGCGTGGGGCAGGGCGCGAGCCGGCACACGCACTACGACATGGCGGAGGCGTTCAAGTCGGTCACCAAGTGGGTGGGCAAGGTCGACCGCGCGGATCTCGTGCCCGACTACGTGCGCCGCGCCTTCACCCAGCTCCGCTCCGGCCGCCCGGCTCCGGTGCTGCTCATCGTCCCGCGCGACCTCGGCGAGTACGAGGAGGACGAGCACCCGTATGCCCCGGTGAAGGGCTGGCGCTCCGGTCCCGACCCGGACGACGTGCGGAGCGCGGTGCGCACGCTCCTCGCCGCCAAGGACCCGCTGTTCTACGTGGGCGAAGGCGTCCTCTACGCGGATGCGACATCCGAGCTCCTGCAGCTGGCCGAGCTCGCGCAGGTGCCGGTGCTGACGACGCTCAAGGCCAAGGGCGCCTTTCCGGAGAACCACCCGCTGTCGGTCGGGGTGCGTGGCTCCCTCGCCGAGCACTTCCTGAAGAAGGCCGACGTCCTGTTCTCGATCGGCTCGAGCCTCTTCCCGAATCGATTCAGCCACGCTGTCCCCGACGCGGACAAGAAGACCATCGTCCAGTGCACGGTGGACACCCTCGACATCAACCGGAGCTATGAGACGCGCAATGCCGTGATCGGCGACGCGAAGCTGACCATCGCCGCGCTCGCCGGCGAGCTGTCGGCCAAGACCGGCGGCGCGCGCAAGCGGCCGGAAGTGCTCGAGGAGATCAAGAAGGGCAAGGAGGCGTTCCTCGCCAAGTTCCGCCCGTGGCTGGAGTCGGACGAGACACCGCTCAACCCGTACCGCGTGTTCGGCGACCTGATGAAGGTGCTCGATCCGAAGAATTCGTTCGTCACCGCCGATTCCGGCAACACGCGCGACCAGACCAGCACGGTGTACGAGGCGCAGATCCCGCGCGGCTATCTCGGCTGGGGCAATGTGTCGACGCTCGGCTTCAGCCTGGCCGGCGCGGCGGCGGCCAAGCTCGCGTTCCCGAATCGGCAGTGCGTCAACGTCACCGGGGATGCCGGTGTCTGCTACATGATGGGCAACTTCGAGGCGATCGCGCGCTACAAGATCGGGATCACGACCATCCACATCAATAACGGCGGCTACTCGGGGTACGGGCCCGGCTTCTGGGGCGAAGGCCACGATCCCTTCACGTGGAAGGTGTCCGATCACGCGAGCGCGTGCATGGCGTCGATGGCGCGGGCGGTGGGCTTCCATGGCGAAGACGTCACCAAGCCGTCGGAGATCATCCCGGCGCTCAAGCGCGCCTTCGCCGAGAACGCCAAGGGCCGGCCCGCCTTCGTCGAGTTCATCAGCTCGCACCATCCCGTCCACGGCGGCTGGGTTCGCCCCGCGGCGGGCGGTCACTAGTCCGAGGCCCGCCATGGGCGCCGTCGATCCTTTTGCAAGCGCCACCAAGCTCCTGGCCGGCCTTCGAGCCCGGCCGGGTCAGCTCGGCGGAGCTGACCGACCTCTCACGAAGCCCGCGGGCTACGACCTGAGCTGACGGGCTGCGGCAAACCCTCTAGAGCGGCTCCCGTCGCGAGGCGGGAGCGGCGAGGAGAACGAAGCGAATGGCTGACGTGCTGACGGTGGTGGCGAAGATCCGCGCGGCGAAGGGGAAGGGCGACGCGCTCGCGGCGCTCCTGAAGGAGCAGGTGGCGGCGGTGATGAAGGGCCGAGCCGGGCTGCATCGTGTACCGCCCCCACCGCTCGACGAAGGATCCCGACCTCTTCGTCTTCTACGAGCAGTACAAGGACGACGCCGCGTTCGACGCCCACCGCAAGGCCCCGCACCTCGCGGCCTACCGCGAGCGCCGCGAGAAGGAAGGCCTCACCGAGGGTGCCGCCGAGGTCGAGATCTATCGGTCGGTCACGGACTGAGGGCGGCGGCGCGGTCGACTTGCGGCCGCGCGCCCGCTACGTGGCGCTGACCAGGATGAAAGCGACCAGGCACGGCTGGTCGGTCCGGTTGCTCCACGCGTGATTCGTGCCGCGCTGGACGAGGCAGTCGCCCGCTTCGAGCCGGGTCTCTCCCTCGTCCATGAGGGCCCAGATCTCGCCGGAAAGCACGATCGCGTAGTCGACGGTGTCGGTCTTGTGCATCCCGGGGTGACGGGAGGGGTCGGGGTCCATGGCGTGGTCGGCGCCCATCGACGCGAACGCGGTCTTCCGGTCGAAGTCGGCGGCGGCCTTGTCGGGCGGGAACTCGACCACGCGGAAGATGGTACCGCCGGCGGGCGGCTCCAGCACCACCGGCCGCGCGGCGGCATCGGCATTCCCCTCATTGCTGCCTGGGGTGCCGTCGGTCACCCACAGGTTCGTGAGGCTGAAGTCCGTGCGGCCCGGAATCAGCAGCACGTGCGGCGACGGGCCATCGCTGACGATCACGGATTTGCCTCGCGCGTCGTGGCCCGTCACCACCCGCCGGATCTTCTTCACCATGGGCGGCCTACACCTGCCTCTTCTCGGCGCAGGTGCGGTCGAACGAGCGTCACGGTGACCGTCTGGCCGTGGCGCGCCTTGATCGTCAGGGCGTGCTCGCTGACGCGTTCGATCGTGCCTCGGATGCGGGTGCGGGTTTGCACGGCGGCTGCGATCGCGTCTGCGGCGAGGAGGGAGGCGGTCAGCACCGCGACTCGCAGCATGATGGGCTCCTTTCGGAACGGGCGTAGCCTAGCACGATGCGAGGGAGACATGGGCTAGGCTGTGCGAGGACGGCGAGGACGACGGACGCGACGGGTCCACGGGCAGAGGAGAGCCACATGGCGCCGGACGTCGTCCTGGCGGCGCACAACGGGTAAACACGGGGGGACGCGCGCATGGGACGGCTCAGTGGAAGGGTGGCGGCGGTCACGGGTGGGGCTTCGGGCATCGGGGAGGCGACGGCGAGGCTCTTCGCAGAGGAGGGAGCGCTTGTCGCTATCGCGGATCTCGACGCGGACCGGGGGCGCGCGGTGGCGGACGAGATCCGGGCGAAGCACGGCAGCGCGTTGTTCGTCGAGACGCGCACGGAGCGGGAAGCCGAGGCCATGGGCTTCATCCGGCGCGCCCGCGCCGAGCTCGGCCGGCTCGACGTGCTGGTCAACAACGCGGGCATGCGCCTCTATCAGACGGTGGTCGACGCCAGCGAGGAGAGCTGGGACGCCATCCTCGGAGTGAATCTCAAGGGCTATGCCTTCTGCGCGAAGGCGGCCATTCCGGAGATGCGCCTGACCGGGGGCGGCAGCATCGTGAACGTCGCCTCCGTCCGCTCCGTGGTGGTCGGAGGCAATACGCCGCAATACGACACGACCAAGGCGGCGGTCGCCGGGCTCACGCGCGCGCTGGCCCTCGACCACGCCGGCGAGGGCATCCGCGTCAACGCCGTGTGTCCGGGCCCGATCTTCACGCGCTTCCACGAGCGCCGGGCCACCGCGGCGGGCAAGCCGTTCGAGGACTTCCAGGTGGAGTTTGCGCGCAACACCATGCTCAAGCGGCCGGGGACGCCACGGGAGGTCGCCGCCTGCATCCTCTTCCTCGCCTCGGACGACGCGTCCTACGTCACCGGAACCTGCCTGTTCGTGGACGGCGGCCAGACCGCGATGTGACCCGGCCGCGCTCGGCTCAGATGCCGAGGGTGGGCGCCAGTGTCGAGGCGCCCGCGGTTTCAGTTAGCCCGGCGGAGGCCGCCGTCCACGTGGATCCGCGCGCCGGTGATGTAGCGCGCCTTGACGAGGATGCAAGGGATACAAGCCGGTCACCGCGCGCTCGCGAATCGCGCGCGCAGGCTAGAGGTTGACGGCAGGCCGGTTTGGTGGAAGGGTGGGCTGGGCTCGAAGGGACCACGGCCGGCAGGCGGGGCCGGCACGTCGCGAGACGCACACGAGAGGGGTCGGGCATGCCAGCTCGCAGCGGACAGGAATACGTCGAGTCACTCAAGAAGAGCCCGCCCTGTGTCTACCTGGACGGCCGGCGGGTGGAGGACGTGACGGCCGAGCCGGTCTTTCGCGAGCCGATCCGCGCCATCGCCGAGCAGTACGACATGCAGCTCGATCCGGCGTACGGGGACGTGATGACCTACCCGTCGCCGACGACGGGCGATGCCGTGTCCACGTCGTTCCTCGTGCCCTACACGCGCGAGGCGCTGGTGAAAAAGCGCAAGCACTTCAAGCTGCGCGCCGACCACAACTTCGGCTTCATGGGTCGGGGACCCGACTTCATGAACCAGTTCGTCACCGGATGGCATCTCACCGCCGACCGGTTCGCCCGGGCGGGGACGCGCTTCGGGGACAATGCCACGCGCTACTACGAGCACGTGCGCGAGCGCGACCTGTTCCTGACCCACATGCTGATCAATCCGCAGGTGGACCGGTCGAAGACCTCGGCGCAGCAGGAAGACCCGTTCCTGCACCTGGGCCGTGTGCGGGAGACGGCCGACGGTATCGTCGTGCGCGGGGCGAAGATGCTGGGCACGATGGCGCCGATCACCGAGGAGGTCGCGGTGATCCCCTTCGGCGGTGTGCCCCCGGGCGACGACGCCTATGCGCTGGCCTTCGGCATTCCCACGAATACGCCGGGGCTCAAGTTCATCTGCCGCGAGACGGTGTCGCCGCTTCCGCGCTCGCGCTTCGACCATCCCCTGTCGAGCCGGTTCGAGGAGATGGACTGCATCGCCGTCTTCGACGACGTGCTCGTGCCGTGGGACCGGGTGATGGTCGACGGCAGCCCCGGTAGCGGCGAGATCATCAATACGCTGGGCGCCGACTTCGGCGCGCTCCTCAACGTGCAGACGGCGGCGCGCATGCTGAGCCAGCTCGAGTTCTTCTGCGGGCTCGGCATGAAGGTGGCCGATGCCATCGGCATCACCGGGTTCCTGCACGTGCAGGAGAAGCTCGGCGAGATGCTGAGCCAGATGGAGGTCGCCCGCGCGGTGTTCTACGGGTCGGAGGCGATGGCGCAGCGGCTCCCGAACGGCGTGTGGGTGCCGGGAGGCCCGGGGCTCCGCGCCTTTCATCTCCAGACGGGCAAGGTCTATGGCCGGTTCGTCGAGATCGTGCAGACTCTGGCGGCGGGCGGCTTCTTCTATGCGCCCGCCGAGGCCGACCTCGCCAATCCCGAGGTGCGGCCGTACATCGACCGCTACGTCCGCGGGCGCGCCGGGGTCTCGGCGGAGGAGCGCATCGCGCTCTTCAAGCTCGCCTGGGACGTGACCGGCGAGTCGTTCGCCCAGCGCATGGCGCAGTACGTGCGCTTCTACTCGGGCGACCCGATCCGGCTCACCGCCGGCTTCTACGCGCAGTACGACAAGGCGCCGCTCCTCGAGATCGTGGAACGGGCGCTCGGGCACCGCGACGGCGAGGCGCTCCCTGTGTCGCCCGACAATCCGGGCGCGCCGATTCCGTACCAGCCGGGCGTGCGGGGCATGGCGGGGACCTACGCCGCCACGTCGCTGCCGCCTCGGCGCGAAGCGGCGAGCGGAGAGCGCCCGGCCTAGCAGGATGCGGGCTACGGCTTCGGAGAGTGCGGGGCCGTCGATCACCGCTTCTCCTCGTTCGGCCATCTCACCGAGTGGCTGCTCGGCCAGCCCCCGCGCATGCCCTGAGCACCGTGTTCTCATCGCCAAGGAGGCGACGACATGAGTGACGAGATCAGCATCCAGTTCACGCGCTTTTCCGCGTTCTACTCGCCCTTGATCGCCACGATGGCGGGTGGCTTCTTGAAGGGGGAAGGGCTCACGCCCAAGCATTCGATGGCCCCCGCCGGCAAGTCGGCGATCGACGGCGTGGTCGCGGGCACGGTGCACGTCTGTCAATCGGCTCCGTCGCAGGGCTTCGGGCCGCTCGAGAAGGGGCAGATGCCGGCCGCCGTGCATTTCGCCCAGATCAACGAGAAGGATGGGTTCTTCCTGACCGCCCGCGCGCCCGACCCGGCTTTCGACTGGGCGAAGCTCTCGGGCAAGCGGGTGCTCGCCGACCACGGCGGCCAGCCGCTCGCCATGTTCAAGTACGCCTGCCACCGGCGGGGCCTCGAGTACTCGAAGATCGTCGCCCTCGACGTTCCGAGCGGGCAGATGGACGGCGCGTTCCGCAGCGGCCAGGGCGACTACATCCACCAGCAGGGGCCGGCCCCCCAGCAGCTCGAGCACGACGGCGTGGGGCATGTCGTGGCGTCGGTCGGCGAAGCGATCGGACCGGTCGCGTTCTCGAGCCTCGCCGCGACGCGCGCCTGGCTCGGGACGGACATGGCGAAGCGCTTCATGCGGGCGTATCGGAAGGCGCGGACCTGGCTCCTCGAGACCCCCGCCGCCAAGGTCGCGGAGGCCGAGGCGGAGCTCTTCCCGGACATCGACCGGGCCGTCCTCACGTCGACCATCGCGTACTACCAGAAGCTCGGCTGCTGGACGCCCCACGTGGAGATCACGCGCCCGGCCTTCGAGGTGGCCCTCGACGTCTTCCAGCACGCGGGCCTCATCACCAAGCGCCACCGGTACGAGGACGTGGTGGCGGCACCGCCGGCGGCCTGACCTGTGAGCCGCGCGCTCGCGGGCATTCGCGTCGTCGATCTCACGAACAATCAGGCCGGGCCATCGTGCGGCCAGATGCTGGCATGGCTCGGGGCGGACGTCATCAAGGTGGAGGAGCCCGGCCGCGGGGACATCGCGCGTCACACGCTTCGGGATCGCCCGGACTCCGACAGCCTCTTCTACCTCTCGTTCAATGCCAACAAGCGCAGCCTGCCCCTGAACTTGAAGCACCCGCGAGCGAAAGAAGTGTTCCGGGTGCTCCTCGAGCGCGCCGACGTCCTCCTCGAGAACTTCGGGCCGGGCGTCCTCGATCGCCTGGGCTTCGGCTACGCCGAGGTGCGGGCGTTCAATCCCCGCCTCGTCTACGCGAGCATCAAGGGCTTCGGGTCGTACGGCCCCTACAGCGACTACAAGAGCTACGAGCCCATCGCCCAGGCGATGGGCGGCGCCATGAGCGTCACCGGCTCGCCCGATGGGCCGCCCACGTACATGTGGCCGTCCATCGGCGACTCGGGCACCGGGATGCACTGCGTGATCGGCATTCTCGCCGCGCTCATGCAGCGTCACCTGACCGGACTCGGCCAGCAGGTCGAGGTGTCGATGCAGGACGCGGTGGTCAACCTGATCCGGGTGAGCCTGCGCGATCACCAGCGGCTCGGCAAGCCCATGGCGCGCACGGGGAATCAGCTCGGCGCCGGCGTGCCGGGCACGACGTATCGCTGCGCGCCCGGCGGACCCAATGACTACGTCTTCATCTTCGCCCAGCAGCAGATGTGGCATCCGCTGCTCCGCGCCATCGGGCGCGAGGACCTCATCGGCGACGCGCGCTACGAGACGGCCGACGCCCGCTGGCGCAACAAGGCCGAGGTCGATGCCCTGGTGGAGGCGTGGACCCTGGAGCGCGGCAAGCATGACGTCACGAAGATCCTCGCCGGCGCCGGGGTGCCGTGTGGGGCCTGTCTCGACACCGGCGAGGTGCTGAGCGATCCGCACCTGCGCGCGCGGGACATGATCGTCGAGCTCGAGCATCCAGTGCGCGGCCGCTACGTCACCGTGGGCAATCCCGTGAAGCTCTCGGCCTCGCCGACGAAGATCACGCCGGCGCCGCACCTGGGCGAGCATCGGCGGGAGATCCTGCGCGAGCTGGGGTACGGCGAGGGGGACATCGCCGCGCTCGAGGCGGACGGCGCGACCTGACCGGGCTTACTGTAGCGGATCATCCGCTCCGACGTCGGCGGCCGTCAAATTTGTGCGTCGCGTCAGTCCGAAGGGCGGTCCCGGACGACTCGCCCAAGGGACCGAAGAGCCATCTGAGGGTTCGCCAGACCGTCCGGAGTCAGGGACGACACGGCACGGGCAAGAAGCCATCGCCGAGGAACGGGAAGGCGATTCCGAGGATGGGGACCGGGCAAGCGCAACTGTTCCGCACCAAATCCGCCCGCTCCGCCGGGACAGACTATTTCCGATCCGTGCACGTCAGGTTGTACAGTCTCCAGAGTACCGGCGATCGACGAGACAGAGGGGGGATGGCCAGGATTGCCGGGGATCAGATCGAAAGGGCTCTTTCGAGAGGCCGGCGGGCATCCAGCCGGCGCCCACTCGATCGCGGCGGCACACCGCAAGCCCGAGGCTGGCGTGACGATCAGTCAGCACGGGATGGAGCTGGCGCCGGGCTCGCAGCCCTCATGCTGGGCCAGAGACTGGGCCAGCCCGACGATGTCTGAAGCGGCTCCACGGCAAAGGAGATCATATGCGGTCGAAGGAAGCACCCGGGCGTTCCTACGAGATCGGCGGTCCACGGCGGGCGCCCCTCGGATCCACCTGCTGGAGACGGCTTGTCGTGCTGCTGGCCGTCCCCGTGTTCTTCCCGGTT
This sequence comes from uncultured Candidatus Rokubacteria bacterium, assembly GCA_963840495.1. Classification (GTDB taxonomy): domain Bacteria; phylum Methylomirabilota; class Methylomirabilia; order Rokubacteriales; family CSP1-6; genus CAWIZN01. The sequence goes on along the minus strand of CAWIZN010000007.1, from coordinate 49,721 downwards.
GCCGCCCATGCGGTGTGCGAGCAAGTGACCGCCACCACGCTGACCGCGACCGTGCCGCCGCAGGTGGGGCCCTCGTACGTAGAGGATAGAGACCTCGTCATTCCGATCACGCCGGCAATGGCGTTCCGGGGCGCGGCAACGATCTCGTCCTTTCCGCTTCCGGCGAACGACATCCATCTCCAGTTCGTCCAGAACGTCACGGCGTGGAGCGGCACCGCGAAGTATGCCCAGGGCGCCAAGCTGACCGGGCGCCTCGAGGCGGGGGCCGAGTTCCCGCTCCTGGACCGGTGTCCTACATCCAATCCGAGCTGCGATCAGTCGACGTTCCCGTTCTTCGACGGTACATATCTGGAAAAGCGCAAGGCGGGCTCCCGGCGTGTGGTCAAGGAGTCCGACCAGCCCAGTTTGAGAGTGCCGCTCAAGCTGTGCAATCCACAGCGCAGGCTGAAGAGGATTGATTTCACGACCGAGTTCGTCATGTACCTCGGCTGCTACCGTCCGCCCGACCAGTTGGCATTCGGCCCGGTGAAGGAACTGCGCTGGACGGCGCGCGTCCAGGGCACGGTCGCGTACGATGCCAGTGGGCAGCCGACCTTCGTGCCTGGTCCTCTCGCCGGTGTGCATGCGGATTTCGCCACCGACCCTACCGACACCCCCACCATGACCGGGCCGCTGGCGAGCGACGCCATCGAGCTCGTGGAGACGTGCGCGACCCCGCCGACTCCCCCGCCTCCACCCGGGGGCACGGGCTATGACCCGCAACCCGGGGAGGATCTCTCGCCGTTCGTGTTCCCCACGGATGGGCCGCGCTACCCGGCCCGGGACTTCGACCGCAACTACCCCTTGGAGCAGGGACTGCCGGGCATGGACTACTACGCCTGCGAGCTGGACGCGGGGAACCCGTCCTTCCTCTCCCACGCCTCTGCCGGGGTGATCGCGGCGGGGGCCAAAACCGCCTATGGGCGGGACGTGGGCGGGTTGCGGTTGTGGGTGCGAGTCAAGCCCGGGGAATCGATGACGGGCACCGTGATTCCACCGGCGCCGGGCTACCTGATCCGGCGGGCGCTCAAGATGGGCCATTTCTAGACCGGCCGCGGTCAACGACTTTTCTCGTGACGCGAGTGGCCCTTCGTGCATGGGCTGCCGCTTTCGCGTCGCTCGAGCGATAGTCGAGCCCGCCGCGGCAGCTCGCGCACCTACTCCGCGAACTGGGCGGCGCGCCAGCGCAGGGCGGCGCCGAGGCCCTCCTTCTCCCGGATCTCGTCGAACTTCATGCCGATCTCGGTGCGCGCCGCGTAGAGGGGGGCGAGGACGTCGAGACCGGCGCGGATGGCGTTGCGGAAGCCCGCCGCGTCGGCGCCGCGATTGAGCGCGAGCTTGGTGCCGGCGAGCGCCTCGGGTGAGATCAGGGCCATGCGGCGCGCGAACTTGAGCGCCGCCGCGTCGAGCTCGGCGCGCGGGACGACACGGTTCACCATCCCGTATTGCAGCGCGGTCGCCGCGTCGATCGTGTCGCCGAGATAGAGGAGCTCGCGAGCGCGCTTCTGGCCGATCACGAACGGCATGATCAGCGCGGGGCCGACGTTCGAGAAGCGGATCTCCGGCTCGCCGAAGACGGCGTCGTCGGCCGCGATGGTGATGTCGCACATCATCGCAAGCTCGCAGCCCCCGCCGAGACAGTGTCCCTGGACCGCGGCCACCACCGGCTTCTTCATGTCCCAGGGCGTGATCTCGAGGGCGACGTCGTCCGTCAGGGATTCGTGCCAGGCGAGTGCGTTGCCGCGCCGCGCCGCCCGGGCCGGATTGGGCCCGATGTCGTAGCCCGCGGAGAAGCTTCGCCCCTCGGCACGGAGGATGACGACGCTCGTGGCGGGATCTCTGTCGGCCTCGTGGAAGCGCTCGACGAGCACGCGCTTGAGATCGCCGCTGATCGCGTTGAGCTTGTCGCCGCGGTTGAGCGAGATGACGCCGACGCGGCCGTCGACGGCATAGGTCACGAGCGGAGAGGCCATGGCGGGCTCCTTCGTGGGTCGGGTTAGTCGAACATCAAGACCGTGCGCGCGACCTCGCCCGCCTTCATCGCGCGGAAGGCGTCGTTGATGTCGTCGAGGCGCCCGCGGCGAGTGACCATCTCGTCGAGCAGGAGCCGGCCCTGGCGATAGAAGTCGAGATACCGCGGAATGTCGGTACGGAAGCGGTTGCCGCCCATGCGGGAGGTCTGCACGCGGCACTCGGGGCGAATGGCCATCCAGGGGAACTCGATCTTCGCGTCGGGCGGCAGGACGCCGACGATGGTGGCGGTGCCGCGTATGGCCAGGCTCTCGATGGCCTGGCGCACGAGGGTCGCGTTGCCGACGGCCTCGAACGCGTGGTCGACGCCGGCGCCGCGCGTGAGCGCGCGCACGGCCTTGACGGGGTCGTCGTTCGACGTATTGATGGTGTGCGTTGCGCCGACGCGCCGGGCCATCTCGAGCTTGCTGTCGAACTGGTCGAGCGCGATGATCTGTCGCGCGCCGCCGATGCGCGCCCCCTGGACGATCGACAGCCCCACGCCTCCGCAGCCGAAGACCGCGACCGTCTGCCCGGCCTCGAGCCCGGCGCTGCGGAGCGCCGCCCCGACCCCGGTGAGGACGCCGCAGCCCACGAGCGCGGCCAGATCCAGGGGCAGGTCGTCGTCGATCTTCACCACGGAGTTCTCGTGCAGCAGCATGCGCTCGGCATAGCTGCCGATGCCGGCGAACGACGGGATGCCCTGCCCCTTCTTCGACAGGCGCGGGGCCGCCGACTCGCCGCGCGTCACCGCGCCGCCGACGCAGACATTGGGGTGGCCGCTGAGGCACTGAGCGCAGCTTCCGCAGAAGCCGGAGAGGCACGCCACCACGTGGTCGCCGGGACGAAGCTCGGTCACTTGATCACCGACGGCCTCGACGATGCCCGCGCCCTCGTGACCGAGCACGATGCCGCGGTCGAGAGCGAATCGGCCGTCTCCGTCGACCACGTGCAGGTCGCTGTGGCAGACCCCCGTCGCAACGGTGCGGACGAGGACCTCGCGGCCCAGCGGTCGGTCGATGTCGATCGATTCGATGCCCACCGGCACATGTGTCGCGCGGCAAACGGCAGCCTTGATCTCCATGGGAACGCCTCCTTGCGCGGTCTTGGGCGCGGCCTTGCGTCGGCCGGAGTATAGCGCGGCGCCAGGCTCCCGCAAGAGCGTGGTGCGTGAGTGCGGGTGCCCGTGCCACAATGGGCCCGGCAAGAGGTGGTTCGGGAGGCAGCTCACGAGGCGTTCAAGGGAGGCCGGCGCATGAGATTGAGCCTGGCGTACGAGATGCAGCGGCCCGTGGTCGATGACCACGCGGTGATCGAGGAGACGATCGAGCAATGCGTGCTCGCGGACAAGGTGGGCTTCGATGCCGTCTGGTTCGTCGAGCACCACTTCCTGACGAGCTTCTCGATGTCCCCGTGCCCGGAGGTGATCTTCGGCGCGCTGACCCAGCGGACCAAGCGCATCCGCCTCGGATTTGGCGTGGTGATTCTCCCGTACCACCATCCCGTGCGCGTGGCCGAGCGCGTGGCGATGGTCGATCACTTGTCAGGCGGACGGGTCGAGTTCGGCACGGGCCGGTCGGCGGCGTACGAGCAGACCGGCATGGGCATCGACCCGCGCCACACGCGCGCGATGTGGGAAGAGTCGCTGTCGATGATCCCGAAGATCTGGGAGGACGGCCTCTTCTCGTGGGAGGGCCAGTTCTGGAGCGTGCCGCCGCGCGACGTGCGCCCGAAGCCCTTTCAGAAGCCGCACCCGCGGATCTGGGTGGCGGCGCTCCAGCCCGCCACGTATCAGCTCGCGGCGGAGAAGGGCATCGGGGTGATGGCGCTGAGCGTGGCCGCGCCGTCCTACCTCGAGCCGCACATCAAAGCGTACAAGGAGCGCGTGCGCCACGCGACCCCGGTGGGCAAGGTCATCAACGACCAGTGGCTGTCCTCGACGATGGGCCTCTGCGACGCCGACGACAAGGCGGCGCGCGAGCTGGCGGTGAAATCACTCCGGACCTTCTTCGGGCCGGATCGCCCGTACCTGAAGGACCAGACGCATCTGTACGAGCAGCTCGTCGATTCGTGGGGCGGCGTGCCCGATCATCTCAAGGCGAACTTCGCCCGCTACCTCAAGACGGAAGGCGCCGACGGCGCGCCCGAGGTGGATCTGTCCGGCGGCTCCGGGCAGATCGCGACCGCGCTGTGGAACCAGATCGACGCCGACACCCTCATCGACCGCGGCGTCCTCGTCGCCGGCAATCCCGAGACCTGCCTTCGGAGCATCGCCATTCACGAGGCCGCGGGCGTCGACGAGCTGCAGTTCCTCATGGCGACCGAGACGGTGGCCCACGACAAGGTGATGTCGTCCATCGAGATGTTCGGCCGACACGTCATCCCCGCGCTCAAGAAGAAGCGCCGCGCGCGGACCGCTCGCCCGGCCGCCGTCGCGTGATCGGTACGAAGTCGGTGGTCGGGGGACCCACCCTCGGCCCCCGCCCGCCTCGGCCATGGTTCGTTCCCGAATAATGTGCGCTAAGAGCGTGTCGGAGTAACCACCGTTCGAGCGCCGGCTTCGCCTGCGCAATCCGCTGTTCGGGGAGGCATCGGAGGGGGGCGGAGCCCCCCCTCCGAGTTACTAGATGCGCGCCATCACGCGGCGCGAGAGCTCCTCGGCGAAGCGCCACTTGGCGTCGACGCCGGTGGCGAACATCAGCTCCTGGAGGCCCTGGCGCTCGAGCTCCTGGATCTGTTCGATCAGCTCGTCGGCGGTGCCGGCCAGGCAGGTGGCGCGGACCAGATCGGCGTCGATCAGCTCGGCCTCGCCCGGATGCAAGCGCGTGTAGTGGAACTCGTGGGTGCGGAAGTGCCGGTGCTCGGGCGGGGTCGCTTCCACGAGCGCGCAGTAGCGCTTCCAGATAGGCCGGAGGAAGGGTGGGGGATCGATGCCTCGCTCGCGCACCTCGTCGTAGAAATAGTAGACGCTCGCCATGACGTTCGGGCCGACGGCGTCGAGGACCCGCTCGGAGTCGGCGGGCTCGCCCGGGTCGAGGAGCGCGATATTGGTGAGTGCGCAGTTCTTGAAGCCGTCGATCCGCCGGCCGGCGAGCGAAGCCCCGCGATGCGCGTGGCCGAGCGCCTCGGCGACGGGCACGCCGCGCGGCGGGATGGCGAAGACCAAGCCGTCCCCGTACCGCCCCGCCAGCTCCATCGCCCGCGGCCCGAACCCCGAGACGTAGAGCGGGATGCGCGGCTCGAGGCTCATGTACTCGTTGTCGTGCATCAGGATCTTGATGGGCCGGGTCACACCGTTGAACGTGTAGTCGACGATCTCGCCGCGCAGCAGACCGCTCAGCACTCGGAGGTAGTCGTCGTACGCGGCGATGCGCATGGGCCGCTGTCCCATCGTGCGCATGGCGGTATTGCCGGTACCGATGCCGAGGTGGACCCGGCCGGGCGCGAGCCGATTGAGCGTCGCCATCGCGGAGGCGTGCACCGGCGCGATGCGGGTGCCGCAGATCGCGGTGCCGGGACCGAGGCGAAGCCGGGTGGTCTCGCGGGCGGCGAGGGCCAGCACCACGTAGCAATCCGAGAACAGCATCTGGCTGTCGGTCACCCACACGGAGTCGAAGCCAAGCGCCTCGGCGTGAGGGAAGAAGCCGATCTCGTCGACATTGGCCATGACGCAGACGCCGAAGCGCATCGCGTGTCCTCGCTATCCCCGCCTGGAGTCCGGCCTTGCTACGCGAAGATCTCCGTGAGCGGCAGGGTCATGTCCGGGAACGCCTGAGGGCCGACGGTCGCGCCGCCGGTCAGGCGCCGCATCTCTCCGTATCAGCCGGGCCCGGGCCCGCGATGGATCTTGATGAGCTCGGCGGAAGCGTCGACCACCCAGTACTCCGGGATGCCCGCCTCGGCGTAGAGGCGGAGCTTGGTCCCCCGGTCGTAGGCGAGAGAGGTGTCCCCGACCTCGATCAGCAGGAGCACGTCTTCCGTGGCCGGCTCGGATTCCTTGTACGGCGGCACGGCGCGGCGGCGGAGGACGCTGAGGTCCGGCTCGGGCTCGGTGTCGTCATCCATCGCCACGGGATTCTGGACGGAGACGATGGCGCGCCCTCCCAGACGCGTCACCAGGAGCTCCGTGAGGTTGTTCACGAATGCGACGTGGCGGGCCCCGATGGGCGACATCTCGATGATTTCGCCGCGGATCAGCTCGACCCGCTCCGTCGGCTTGAGGATGCCCGCCTCGCCCATGCAGTGGTACTCCTTCCGGGTAAACAAGCGCCGCGCCCGCTCCACCTCTGCTGGCATACCCGTCCTCCTCGTCCCTTCGATGCCCGGCCCATCGACAAGGATATACCGTGGGCGAGCGCCTCACGGGAAGTCCCTGGAAGGATACGCCCCCGCCCAGCCCCTGGGGCGCCAGAGCGTCGTGCCTCGGCCGCGTGACGCTCCGTGCCTTTTCCCGGCTGGGCCCGTATGCTATCCGGAATGAAGCGGTCCGGAGCAGCGCCGCATCCGGCCGGCCGCGCGAGCGGTCACTCATCCACGCGAGGAGGTTCACCATGGAGCTGGGCCTGTTCACCATGCCGTCACATCCCCCGGAGCGCAGCCTCTACGACGGCCACCAGTGGGACCTCCAGGTGCTGCGGTGGGCCGACGAGCTGGGCTACAAGGAGGCCTGGATCGGGGAGCACCACGCGGCGCCGTGGGAGCCGCATCCGTCGCCCGATCTCCTCGTGGCCCAGGCGCTCATGCAGACGAAGAATATCCGGCTCGGTCCCGGCGGGTTTCTCCTGCCGTATCATCATCCCGCCGAGCTGGCCAATCGCGTGGCGATGCTCGACCACATGGCGCAGGGGCGGTTCAACTTCGGCATCGCGGCGAGCGGGCTGCCGAGCGACTGGGCGATGTTCAACGTCGACGGCATGAAGGGCGTCAACCGGGAGATGACCCGGGAATCGCTCGACATCATCCTCAAGCTGTGGACCTCGCCCGAGCCGTTCGACTTCAAGGGCAAGTTCTGGAGCGTGTCGAAGCCGGACACCATGTTCGGGACCCTCAAGGCTCATATCCTGCCGTTCCAGAAGCCCCATCCGCCGATCGGGGTCGCCGGTCTCAGCAAGACTTCGGATACGCTCAAGCTGGCGGGCGAGCGCGGCTTCATCCCGATGAGCCTGAACCTGAACCCGGGCTATGTCGGGGGGCACTGGGAGTCCGTGGAGGAGGGCGCGCGCAGGACCGGCAGGACACCGTACCGCGGCGACTGGCGGATGGTGCGCGAGGTCTTCGTCGCCGAGACGGACGCCGACGCGATGAAGCTGTCGGCGGGGAGCATGATGGGCCGGCAGATGCGGGAATATTTCCTGCCCTTGCTCGGCGCCTTCGGCTTCCTCGAATACCTGAAGCACGATCCGAGCGTGCCCGATTCGGACGTGACGCCGGACTATTGCGCCCGCCACAACTGGCTGATCGGCTCGCCGGCCACCGTCGCGGAGAAGCTCGAGCGCGTCTACGACGAGGTCGGCGGCTTCGGCACGCTGCTCGTGTTCTGCTTCGACTACTCGGGCGGCCAGGCCGAGGCCTGGCACACGTCGATGCGGCTCCTCGCCGACGAGGTGCTGCCGCGGGTCAAGCACCTCGTGCCCAAGAAGCTCTAGCCGCATTATTCGCGAACACCCATGACGGGGACCGGGCGGGGGCCGGGGATGGGGCCGCTGAGCCCTTCCCGTCCCGCGAGACGACGACACAGCGGCCCCGAGTGGAAACGGCTCGCCGGGTGACCGGTACGGAGTCGGCGGTGGTCGGGACCCATCCCCCGGCCCCCGCCGGGCCCCCGCCCACCCCGCGCGTGGCTCCTTCGCGAATAATGCGCGCTAGAGCACCAGCTCGCGGGCGACGCCGCGCAGGTCCATCTCGAAGTCGAGGCCGCGGATCGGCGGGCGGCTCGGGAACCAGTGGACGCCGTGGATGGCGGCGGGGCCGGCGGGGCGCAGGATCTCCTCGATGAGCAAGCCGTGGATGGATTCCGCCGTATAGATGTCGATCGCCGTCACGCGGCTCCAGTCGCCGCCGAGCGCGCGCAGGCGATCCTGCATCACCCCCATCACGAAGCGCGCCTTCTCGCGCATCCCGTCCGGCGACGTGTCCCCGTGGCGGACGATGCCCTCCGGGCCCTGCGCGCGGTCGCGCATCTCGCCCGCGCCGGCCACGATGAAGGTCGGCGCGGGCGTCGTGCCGGGCACGGTATAGGCGAAGGCGTAGAGCGAGGGCTCGGACGGCGCGGCGGCGACCGGCGCCACGTTCGTGCGGGGGATCGGATTGTCCTCGCCCACGAGGATGTTCCACTCCTTCAAGAGTCCGCGGTACCCCTCGTTGAACTCCGCAAAGCCGTCGAAGGTGAAGGGCTGCGGGCTCCGAAGCTCGATCCCGCACAGCGCCGTTCTCGGCCGATTCTCGCCGCGCAGATGGCGGTCGATCCGCGCGAAGCCGTCGCGCCAGGGAAGCGGCGAGGCGAGCGTGACGTGGACGATCTCGTGGCCGGGCATGGCGACGGTGCCGGACGAGAACGCGCTGATGCCGGGCAGGAAGCGATAGCCGCCGTCGGGGCAGTCGCGAAGCATGGTGTCGTCTCCTCCTGGATGGCGGACAGCATAGCATCCCACGCGGTCGCGGCGGCCTCCCGCGTCGTGGTATCGTGCACGACTGGCGCATGGCGATGAGATGGAGGGCGCGGGCATGACGCTTCGCGAGCGCATCGGGATCGACCTCGGCGGACGCCGGCCGATCGAGGAGGGACTCGCCTGGGCGGCCACCCACGGTGTCCGCTACCTGGACTTTTGCCTGGAGGCCGCGGGGCCCGCGCCCAATGCTCCGCATCTCTGGAGCGGCGAGCGCGTGGCCGCCGTGCGCGACGCGGCCGAGCGCGGCGGCATCCACCTCGGCCTGCACACGCTGTCGGGGGTCAATGTCGCGGAGACGGCGCCCTTCGTCGCGGAGGCGGTCGACCGCTATCTCGAGGCCTACATCGCGCTCGCGCTCGCGGATCCACGCCGAATGGATCGTCGTGCACGGCGGGTTTCACTTCTCGTCGGACTACGCGGCCCGCCGGGAAGCGGGCATTGCGCGGCTCGCGCGGGCGGCGGAGCGGGCGGAGCGGACCGGCGTGCGCCTCCTCCTCGAAAACCTGAACCGCGAGCCGGAGCATGCCGAGGTGCGCTACCTCGCGTTCAGCGTCGAGGAGTGCCGCGAGTACTTCAGCCGCATCGCCTCTCCCGCGCTCGGGTGGGCCTTCACCGTCAACCATGCGCACCTGGTCCCGGAGGGCGTGGGCGGCTTCCTCGATGCCATCGGCCCCGGGCGCTGCGGCGAGGTGCGGCTGGCCGACAACCGCGGCGACCACGAGCAGCACCTGAAGCCCGGCGAGGGCACCATCGATTTCCCCGAGATGTTCCGGCGCCTCGAGGGCGGTGGCTATCGCGGTCACTACATGCTGGCGTTCGGCTCGCGCGAGGACATGCTCGAGGGCCGCGAGGTGCTGGTCCGGGCGGCCGGCGCCGCCTGAGGCCGTCGTCCCTCAATCCACGAACACGGAGGGAACTCAGACGATGAATATCGGCGTGTCCATTCCACTTCCCGCGTACAAGGTAGACCCGGGCTTCATCGCGCGCACCGCCGAGGCCCTCGGCTTCGAGTCGTTGTGGTGCGCCGAGCATCCCATCATGCCCGTGCACAGCAGCAGTCGATTCCCCGGATCCGCCGACGGCATCATCCCGGAGAGCTACTCGCACTTCGTCGATCCCTTCGTGGCGCTGGCGCGCGCGTCCGGGACGACCACCCGGCTCAAGCTGGGCACGGGAATCACGCTGGTGCCGGAGCGGAATCCGCTCCTGCTCGCCAAGGAGATCTCGACCCTCGACCTGTTCAGCGGCGGGCGCTTCCTGTTTGGCATCGGCACGGGCTGGCACCGCGAAGAGACCACCATCATGGGCGGGGACTTCGATCACCGCTGGACCCAGACGCGCGAGGCGATTCTCGCGATGAAGGAGCTGTGGACCAAGGCCGAGGCCGAGTACCACGGCAAGTACTACGACTTCCCCCTGGTCCGCTCCTACCCGAAGCCCGCCCAGAAGCCCCATCCCCCGGTCATTCTCGGCGGCCACGCCAAGACGGTGCTCGAGCGCATCGCGGAATGGGGCGACGGCTGGCTTCCCAACCGCACCACACCGGACGCCGTTGCGGCGGCCCGCGCCAAGCTCGACACCCTCGCCAAGCAAGCGGGCCGCGATCCCAAGTCAATCTCGATCTCCGTTTTCGGCCAACCGCCCGACCGCGACCTCGCCCGCCGCTTCCACGACGCCGGCGCCGACCGAGTCATCATCCGCCCCCCCACCTCCGAAACGGAAGCCGCAATGAAGGCAGAGCTAGAAAAGGTCGCAACGGCCGTCCTCCGCTGACCTCAAAGAATCCCGGGGGGCGAAGCCATGGCTTCGCCCCCCGGGCACAGCCAAGGATTCAACCCCCAACGGAACCGGGCTCTACGAGGATCTGCGGTTCCTGCAGCGGATTCGGATGCTAGAAACTACCTCGGGGCGCCGGGTGGGGGCGGGGCGGGCACCCTCTCACCGGGACCGTATCTTCTGCGGATAGACGAAGGCACACGCTCGATCTCGTGGCCCGTTTCGAGTGCAGGAGGGGGTTGCGGGTCAGCGTGTCCCGGTGAGAGGGTGCCCGCCCCGCCCCCACCCGGCGAATCGCCGCCGGCCCCGCGCGCAGGCGAGCGCGGTGCTAGAAGCTGCGGATGAGCCGTTCCACCCGCTCGTCGTGGCTCTGGAATGGGTCCTTGCAGAGGATGGTCTCGCGCTCGGGGTCGTTCAGCTTCAGATAGACCCAGTCGACGCGGTAGTCCTTCCCCTTGAGATTGGCCTGACGGATGAACTCGCCGCGGAGCCGCGCCCGGGTCGTCTGGGGCGGGGTGTGCTTGGCGCGCTCGATTGCCTCGTCGGTGGTGATGCGGTCGACGAGCCCCCGGCGGACGAGGCTCGAGTACAGCCCCTTGTCCGGGCGGATGTCGTGGTACTGCAGGTCCATGAGCGAGACCTTGGGGTCACGCCAGGACAGGCGGTTCTTCTCCATGTAGGCCTGAATGATGCGCTGCTTGATGACCCAATCGACCTCGCGCTCGAGCTGCATGGGATCGTCGGCCAGGGCCTCGATGATATAGGTCCAGCGGGCGAGTACGTCGCGCGTCACGGGGTCGGCGTCGATGGACTGGACATAGCGTGTGGCCAGCTCCAGGTATTCCATCTGGAGCTGCAGCGGTGTGACGGCCCGCCCGTCCTTGAGCCGCACCGTCTCGCGGAGCGTCGGGTCATGGCTGATGTCCCGGATGGCCTGGACGGGAGACTGGAGGCTATAGTCCTTGTCGAAGTAGCCGTCCTCGATCATGTCCAGGATGAGGGCCGTGGTGCCGACCTTCAGATAGGTCGCGACCTCGGACATGTTCGAGTCGCCCACGATCACGTGCAGGCGCCGGTAGCGCTCGGCATCGGCATGGGGCTCGTCGCGCGTATTGATGATCGAGCGCGAGGACGTCGTGGCCCCCGAGATCTCCTGGCAGATGTGCTGGGCGCGCTGGCTCAGGCAATAGTGAAAGCCGCGCGGCGTCTGCAGCACCTTCCCGGCGCCGGCGAAGATCTGGCGCGTGACGAAGAACGGGATGAGCCCTTCGGCCAGCCGCTGGAAGGACACGTCCCGGCTGACGCTGTAGTTCTCGTGGCAGCCATAGGAGTTGCCGGCGGAGTCCGTATTGTTCTTGAACAGCAGGATGTGGCCGGAGATGCCGTCTTCCCGAAGCCGCTTCTCCGCCTGGTGAAGCAGGTCCTCGACGATGCGCTCGCCGGCCTTGTCATGGATGACGAGGTCGGTGATGTCGTCGCACTCCGGCGTGGCGTACTCGGGATGGAATCCCGTGTCGAGATAGAGGCGGGCGCCATTCTCGAGGAAGACATTGGCATTGCGGGCGCCCGGGATCACCTTCTCGAACAGGTACCGCGCGACGTTGTCGGGGGACAGCCGCCGCTGGCCGTTCAGGGTGCAGGTGAGGCCGTACTCGTTCTCGAGCCCGAAGATTCGCCTCTTCATTTGCGGACCAGGGTAACAGAGGGTCGGTCGATGGGCAAGGTATGAAAGGTGGACTTGAATTTAATTCAGGGCTGCGCGTCGTCGGCCAGGAGCTGATGGAGCACCTCGGGGGGGATGCGCCGGAACTTCCGCCGCTCCTTCTCGCGGTCGAGCACCGCCACCTCGAGGTCGCGCTCGGTCAGGGTCTTGTTCTGGGTGACCATCAGCGCGCGGACGCCCAGCTTGACCGCGGCGGCGAAGTCGAGGGTCTCCTGGTAGTTGTCCTTCAGGTAGCGCCGGATCTCGTCGGACTGCCCGCCCATCGCGGCGTAGTTCTTCTCGTCCTCGATCGTGCCGTCGTAGAGGATGTGGTAGATCTCGTTCTTCGTGCCGTTCTTGCCGTCGCCGACCTCGACCACCAGCACCTCGACCTCGAAGGGCTTGATGTCCTGGGTGAAGATATTGCCGAGGGCCTGAGAGTAGGCGTTGGCGAGGGACTTGGCGCTGACGTCCCCGCGACTATAGGTGTAGCCCTTGACGTCGGCGAGGCGGACGCCGGCCACGCGCAGGTTCTCGAACTCATTGTACTTGCCCACCCCGGCGAAGGCGATGCGGTCGTAGATCTCCGAGACCTTGTGGAGCAGGGTCGAGGGGTTCTCGGCGACGAGAAGGACGCCGTCCCGATACTCGATGGCGACGATGGCCTTGCCGCGGGCGATGCCCTTGCGGGCATACTCCGCCTTGTCCTTCATGATCTGCTCGGGCGAGACGTAGTAGGGCAGGGGCATTACAGCCTCTCCCGGTCGTTCAGGACGGCCTCGCAGTGACGGCGGATCTCGTCCTCGAAGGCATCGCTGAAGCCGGAGCGGGTGATCGTCTTCACGGACGGCAGGATCCCGCGCATCAGATCGGGCCCGCCGGTGCCGAGATCCTCGTCGGCCGCGTCGATGAGCGCCTCGATGGCGACCCGGACCGCCTCGTCCCTCGGCATGTCGCGCTTGAATCGCTTCTTGAGGGAGTCGCGCGCGTCCTTGCCGCCGGAGCCCTGGGCGAAGTAGTCCGTCTCCTCGTAGCGCCCGCCCGTCACGTCGTACTTGAAGATGCGCCCCGTGCCCGCCCGCTCGTCGAAGCCCGCAAAGATGGGGACGACCACGAGCCCCTGCATCGCCATCGGCAGGTTCATCCGGATCATCTGGCCGAGCTTATTGGCCTTGCCGTCGAGCGACAGGTTCTCGCCCTCGACCTTTTCGTAGTGCTCGAGCTCGGTCTGGAAGAGGCGGGCCATCTCCATGGCGGGACCCGCCGCGCCCGCGATGCCCATGCCGGAGAGGTCGTCGGACTTGAAGATCTTCTCGATGCGCCGAGAGGCCACCTGGTAGCCCTCGCTCGCCTGGCGGTCGCCCGCCATCACGATGCCGTCCCGATAGCGGAGCGCGAGGACCGTCGTTCCGTGGGGGACGGCCGGCACGTCGCCGTCGACGCCCGGTTCGCGCGCAGGCAGCAGATCGGGAGACGTCCGGCGCAAGAGCTCGGCGAAGCTCGTATTCGAGTAGTCGCCGAACGCCTTATGCCACGGATCGCCCGCCATGTCAGCTATCGCCACCGGGCTTGCCGAGGTTCCTCAGGAGATCGCCCGCGGTGGGCGAGTCCGCGAAGAGCTGCCGGACGTGGGCTTCGGTTCCCCGAAGCGGCTCCAGCATGAAGATCTTCTTGAGCGGGCCTTCCTTGAGGTCGAAGATCACCGAGTCCCAGGACGCGGAGACGACCTCGTCCGAATACTTCTGCAGGCACATCCCGCGGAAGTAGGCCCGGGTGTCCTTGGGCGGATCGTACAGCGCCTTCGTGACCTCGTCGTCGGTCACCAGGCGCTCGACCGCGTCGGCCTCCTCCAGCTTGTAGTAGAGCCCCTTGCCCGGTCGCACGTCGTGGTACTGCAGGTCGATCATGGCCACGCGCGAGTCGGCCCAATCGAGGTCGTGCTTGCCCATGTAGTTCTCGATGAGGTGCCGCTTGACGACCCAGTCGAGCTCGCGATCGAGGCTCATGGGGTCGCGGGCGAGCCGATCGAGCACCGAGCCCCAGCGCGCCAGCACGTCCTGCACCCACGGCTCGTGCTCGCGCGAGCGGTAGTACCGGTGCGCCATCTCGAGGAACTCGCGTTGCACCTCCACCGCGGTGAGGGCGCGCCCGTCCTTGAGCTTGATCGTTTCCCGGCAGTTGAGATCGCGGGAGACGCGGCGGTAGGCGATGACCGGGCTCTCGAGCGAGAGGTCCTTCTCGATGAAGTCGTCCTCGATCATGCTGAGCACGATGGCCATGGTGCCGCACTTCAAGTAGTTGGACACCTCGCTCATATTGGCGTCGCCCACGATGACGTGGAGACGGCGGTACTTCTCGGGGTCGGCGTGCGGCTCGTCGCGGGTATTGATGATGGGGCGGCTGTGCATCGTCTCGAGCCCGACCTCGGTCTCGAGGAAGTCCGCCCGCTGGGAGATCTGATAGTCGCAGTGCTCCGTGCTGTTCTCCGCCCCGACCTTGCCCGAGCCCGTGAAGATCTGGCGCGTCGCGAAGAACGGCATGAGGTGCTGGACGATGCGGGCGAAGGGCACCTTGCGGTCCATCAGGTAGTTCTCGTGCGTGCCGTACGAGTTGCCCTTCCAGTCCGAGTTGTCCTTGTGGATGATGATCCGCTGCTCGGGTGGCGAGACGGCCTCGGCGCGGGAGCGCGCCAGGTTCAGGATCCGCTCGCCCGCCTTGTCCCAGATCACGCAGTCGCGCGGATTCGTCGTCTCCGGCGAGGAGTACTCGGGATGGGCATGGTCGACGTAGAAGCGCGCGCCATTGGAGAGGATCAGGTTGATGAGGCGCGACTCTTCCTTCGAGGGAACCTCCTTGTCTTCCATGTACTCGAACCCGCGGGCGTCGCGCAGCGGGCTCTCCGCCTCGTAGTCCCACCGGATGCGGGACGAGCGGTACGTCTCGTAGGAATTGATGAGCAGGAGCGAGGAGAGGATCGGGTTGAAGTCAGGCTGGTTCTTGACCGTGATGCCGTATTCGGTCTCGATTCCCATTACCTTAGGAATGGCCATGATGTCCCGGATCCTTGTCAGTCGGTGAAGAACATACGGCGGGGGGGAGTCCGACGCTCCCCCCCGCCGCCTTGCTTACAGGTACTGGCCGGTATTGATGACGCGCTCGACCGCCCGCTGCTTGTCCTTGACCTCGCCGATGAGGGGCTTGACGTAGACGATGCGCTCGCCCTTCTTGCCGGCGATCTTGGCCCAGTCGTCGGGGTTGGTCGTGTTGGGCAGGTCCTCGTTCTCCTTGAACTCCTCGCGCACGGCGTTGAGCAGGTCCTCGGCCTTGATGCCCTTTTCGCTCGTCTGGATGTAGCGCTTGAGCGCCAGCTTCTTGGCCCGCCGCACCACCGACTCGATCATCGCCCCCGAGGAGAAGTCCTTGAAGTACAGGACCTCCTTGTCGCCATTGGCGTACGTCACCTCGAGGAAGCGGTTCTCCTCCCCCAGGCTGTACATCTCCTCGATCGTCGCCACGATCATCTGGTCCAGCGCCGCCTGCACGTCGCCGCCGTGCGGCCGCGTCTCGGACTCGTGAATCGGCAGGTTCGCCGTCAGGTACTTGTTGAAGATGTCCCCCGCCGCGTCCCGGTCCGGCCGCTCGATCTTGATCTTCACGTCGAGCCGCCCCGGCCGCAGGATCGCCGGGTCGATCAGGTCCTGCCGGTTCGAGGCCCCGATGACGATCACGTTCTTCACCGCCTCGACGCCGTCCAGCTCCGCCAGGAGCTGCGGCACGATCGTCGTCTCGACGTCGGACGAGATGCCCGACCCCCGGGTGCGGAACAGCGCGTCCATCTCGTCGAAGAAGATCACCACCGGCACGTCCTCGGCCGCCTTCTCCCGCGCCTTGACGAAGATCTCCCGGATCTTGCGCTCCGTCTCGCCCACGTACTTGTTGAGCAGCTCGGGGCCCTTGATGCTCAGGAAGTAGCCCTTGACCTTCTCCCCGCGCTTTTCCGAGATCCGCGCGGCCAGGTTATTGGCCACCGCCTTGGCGATCATCGTCTTGCCGCAGCCCGGCGGGCCGTAGAGCAGCACGCCCTTGGGCGGCGTCAGGTGGTGCTCCTTGTAGTAGTCGCTGTACAGATACGGCAGCTCGACGGCGTCCTTGATCGACTCGATCTGCGTCGTCAGCCCGCCGATGTCCTCGTAGGCGATGTCCGGCACTTCCTCCAGCGCCAGATCCTCGACTTCCCCCTTGGGCAGCTTCTCGAGCAGGTAGCCGCTCTTGCCGTCCAGCAGCAGGTGGTCGCCCACCTTCAGCTTCTCCCCCCGCAGCGGCTCGGCGACCATCGCCACCCGGTCCTCGTCCGCCCGCTGCGTCACCAGCGCCCGCGCGTCGTCCAGGCGCTCCTTGAGGATCACCACCTCGCCCTGGATCTCGTACCCCGCCGTCTCGACGACGTTCAGCCCTTCGTTCAGGATCAGCTCCTGCCCGGGGCGGATCGCCTCCACCTTGATCGACGGGTGCAGGTTCACCTTCACCTTGCGCCCCTGCGACAGGATCGTCACCGTGCCGTCCTCATTGGCCGCCAGGTACACCCCGTACGTCGACGGCGGCGCGCACAGCTTGTCCACCTCTTCCTTCAGCGAGGTGATCTGCTCGCGGGCCTCGTAGAGCGCGTTCACCAGCTTCTCGTTCTGGTTGAACGCCTGCACGAGCTGGCGATTGGCCTCGCGCAGCTTGTTCTCGAGGACCATGAACTCCCTCGGCGCTTCTTCCATCTTTTTCCGCAGCCGTCCCGTCTCGGCCTCGAGCGAGCGCACGTAGGCCTGCAGATCCTGGACTTGGACCTCGTACTCCGTCAGTCGCCGGCGATAGTTGGAATCGGTCATAGGGAGGAACTTGGAAAGCCCCTTCATGCCCTCGGAAGCGGGCTCCCGGTTGGGATTTTTCTTCTCGAACTCCTTCATGTCCACCCGTCCCTTTCTCGGTGAACCACTGGGCGAGGCCGAAAGCGACCTTAGTATAGGAGGCCGTTTCGAGTTAAGTCAAGCGAATTGGCTTGAATTCGATTGCATGAGCCGTTGAATTCATTCACTTTTCCCCAACCGCGCCCGCGCCTCGCCCCGATGCGTGCTCACTCTGTGGAACATCTTCCCCAACACCGGAGTTCCGTTACCTCGTTCCTTCAATTTCCGTTGGGCATCGACACGATTCGTCGGTGACCAGCCACCGAGACGCTCTCCGCGTTCGCTCTCGAGCATCCGATTCGCTCGCGCCGTCGCGCGAGCGGTGATTCCGGCGTATAACTTAAGCATGCCGCGTGCCGTGCTCGGGCTCCTGCTCTTGGTGCTCGTCCTCGGTGTTCCCGCGCGCGGGCCGGCGGAACCTGGCAGTCTCCGCGTCGGCCTTCCCGTTCTGCCCCCGAGCCTCGATCCGGCGTCCGCGCTCGAAGGACCCGTGCCGCTCGTCGCCCGCCAGGTCTTCGACACGCTCTTGCGCTACACCGACGGTGGCAGCGACGTCGAACCTGCGCTGGCCGTGCAATGGTCCGTGTCGAGAGATGGGCTCGTCTGGACGTTTCGTCTCCGCGAGGGCGTCCGGTTCCATGACGGCACGCCGCTGACTTCGCAGCACGTGGTGGACAGCCTGGAGCGGCTGATTCGACCGGGACACCCGAATGCGCCGGCGGTGAACGCCGCCGCTCCCCGCCTGCTTCGCGGCGTACCGGGCGTCGTCAAGGAGATCCGCGTGCCCGACGGGCGGACCGTGCAGATCGCGCTCGTGCAACCGTACGCGCCACTGCTCGCCGTCCTGGCACATCCATCTCTCTCGATCGTGCTGCCGTCGCCTCCGGGAGAGGGGAAGGCGCCCTTCCAGGGCACCGGACCCTTTGCGATCGTCGAGATCGCGCCGGAGCGCATCGTGCTGGAAGCGAGACCCGGGCATTGGGCAGGCGGTCCGCGGGTCGGGCGTCTCGTGTTCACGGCGGCTCCGGACGCGTCACAAGCGGCGGCGGCGCTCGACGCTCAGGCCCTCGATCTCTTCTTCCCCGCCGGCGCGCCGCCCCGCCAGTCCGGCGCGGTCTCCGTTCCGGGTTGGCGCATCGGCTACCTCGCCCTTCAGACGGAGAAGGAGCCGTTCAGCCGGGGGAAGGTTCGCCGTGCGGTGGCAGCCGCGATCGATCCGGCGTCGATCTCGCTCGCCGTCGGGGCCGCGGCGGTTCCGCTCCAGGGATTCGTCCCCACGAGCGTCTGGGGCCGGCGCGATGGCGCGGTGATCCTCGAAGGCAGTCCCGAGCGCGCGAAGAAGCTCTTGGCCGAGAGCGGTCTCCGGCGGTCGACCCCGCCGACGCTTCTCGTCGCGGACGGCGACAAGCGCGCGGACATGGTGCGGGCGGCCGAGGCGATCCGAGCCTCCCTCGCGGCGGCTGACTTCGCCGTCGCGGTGCAGCCGGAGTCGATCGAGACCGCGCACACCCTGCTGCGGGCCGGCGAGCATGTCCTGGCCCTGGTGGAAGAGCGGGCGGAGGCGGGCGACCCGCACTTCCTGCTCTATCCGCTGTCGACGGCCGAAGGCGCCGTCAAGGGGCCGCGGGCCTCGAACTTCTCCTTCTACCGGAACCCCCGACTCGACGACCTCCTCATCCGGGCCAGCCAGCTCTCGTTCAAGCCCGAGCGGCAGAAGCTCTACATCCGCGCGCAGGCCATGCTCGCGGAGGACGTGCCGTGGATCCCGATCTATGTGCGCTTGCACTGGGCGGTGGCCCGCCCGGAGGTGCGGAACTTGCGCCTGCACGCGAGCGGCAATCACCGGCTCGACCGGGTGACGCTCGAGGCGCCGCCCGCCGCGCTCTGCTCCCAGCCGTTGACGCGCGCTGCGCATGCACGATCAGCGCCTGGCTGGACTTGGCAGGGGCCACATGGTAGAACCACGAGGGACTTCGAGGATTTTCGACTCGCGGGCGACGTCCGATGCCCTGGGCGGGGCCGAGAAGCTACCCTCAGCGTTGACCGATGCTATCGATCTCCGATACGGCCACCGAGATGGTGAACTGGGTGTTCCCGGAGCATGCGGGCGCTCCCGGCCAGATCCATGGCGGGCGCATGATGCAGTGGATTGCCACCTGCGGCACCATTGCCGCCTCGCGCGTGGCCCGCGGCAACGTGGTGCTCGGCGCGATGGACGATATCGACTTCCTGCACCCGGTGAAGGTCGGCGAGGTCGCCGTGCTGCGCGCCCAGGTGGAGTACGTGGGCCGCTGCTCGCTCGAGGTGGGCGTCCAGGTCTTTGCCGAGAGCCCGCGGACGGGGGAGCGCGCCCTGACGCTCTCCTCCCATCTGGTCTTCGTCAAGGTCGACGAGCGCGGTGCGGCCCGTCCCGGTGCCGCAGGGCATCGTTCCGCGCGGCGCCGACGAGGAGGTCTTGCACGCGGCGGCCCAGGAGCGGCGCAGCCATCGCCTCCAGCGCTTCGCCCGGCGGGCCGAGCGGGCGGCCGAGACGGGCGACGACGGCACCGAGGACTTGCGCTGGCGCTTCGAGTCGTGTCGCTCGGTCCTGCCCGAGGACACCTTGTTCGGCCAGGTCATGTTCGCCGGGAAGCTCCTCATGGACATCGACGAGGCGGGCGGCATCCTCTCGATGCGCTATAACCGCGGCCTCGTCATGACGGCGTGTCTCGACGCGCTCGATTTCTACGCGCCGGTCTCGACCAACGAGGTGGTGACGTTCAAGGCCGGCCTCAACCACGTCGGCAGCTCGTCGCTCGAGATCGGGGTCAAGGTGCTGGCGGAAGCGCCGATGACCGGGGAGGTGCGCCATGCCTGCACGGCCTATCTCACCTTCGTGCACCTGGGGCCGGACATGCGCCCGCAGCCCTGCCGGCCGTTCGTGCCGGAGACGCCGGTCGAGCGGCGGCGCTGGCACGAAGCCCTGGAGCGGCGCGAGCGCCGGCTGGAGCGGGTGAAGCAGATCAGAACTTCGATGCACAAGGGAAGGTGAGGGCACTATGTCCGGACATTCACGGTGGTCGCAGATCAAGCGCAAGAAGGGGAAGACCGACGTCCAGCGGGGGAAGCTCTTCTCGAAGATCCTCCGCGAGATCACGGTGGCGGCGCGCAATGGCGGCGGCGATCCCAAGGGCAACCTCCGGCTCAAGGCGGCCTAGAATCCGCCAAGGGCGCCAATATGCCCGCGGACAATATCAAGCGCGCGGTGCAGAAGGGAACGGGCGAGCTGCCCGGTGAGCAGTACGAGGAGATCACCTACGAGGGCTATGGCTCGGGCGGTGTGGCCGTGCTCGTGCAGGTGCTCACCGACAACAAGAACCGCACGGGCCCGGAGCTCCGGCACATCTTCGAGAAGAACAGCGGTCACATGGGCACGTCGGGCTGCGTGGCGTGGATGTTCGAGCGGCGCGGGCTGATCCAGGCCGATGCCATGCGGATCAAGGAGGACGAGCTGCTCGAGAAGGCGCTCGACGCCGGAGCCGCCGACGTCAAGCAGGTGGACAATGCGTTCGAGATCGCGACGGCTCCCGACGAAATGGAAGCGGTCCGCCAAGGGCTGGAGCGCGCGGGGGTTCCGGTGCTCGAGGCCCAGATCGACATGGTGCCCCAATCCACCGTGCGCGTCGACGGCAAGGACGCCGCGGCGGTGCTGCGGCTGATCGAGGCGCTCGAGGAGCAGGACGACGTCCAATCCGTCTTCTCCAACTACGACATCCCCGACGAGGTCATCGACGCCATCTCCGCCGCCTAGCCGTTTGCCCGATCGCCGCATTCTCAAGGTCATGGGAGTGGATCCCGGGTTGGTCGCGACCGGGTTCGGGGTGCTCGAGGCGGGGCCGGGCGGCGTGGCCGTGGTCGATGCGGGCGTGATCAGCACGACGACGGGCCAGGTCCTGGAGGCGCGGCTCAATGCCATCTACCGCGCCGTGCACCGCCTCATCGAGGCGCACGCGCCGAGCCTGTTGATCGTCGAGGATCTCTACACCGAGTACAAGTTCCCGCGCACGGCCGTGTTGATGGGCCATGCGCGGGGCGTCATCTACCTCGCCGCGCGCCAGCTCGAGGTGCCCCTGCTCGCCCTGACCCCGTCCGAGGTGAAGCGGGCGATCACCGGCAATGGCGCCGCGGGCAAGGCCCAGGTGCAGCGCGCGGTGCAAACCCTTCTCGGCCTTGCGAGCGCTCCGCATCCCTCGCACATCGCCGATGCGCTCGGGCTCGCGGTCACCGGCATGGCGCGCCTGACCGGGCGCATTCCCTCGGGCCGGGCGACCGTGGCGCGTGGCGTGCCGCGCGAGCGCCCCCCGGAGCGTCCCCCGGAGCATCCGATGATCGCCTCGGTGCGCGGTCGGCTCCGCCGCAAGCTCGAGGACCGGGTCGTCGTCGAGGCGGCCGGTGTCGGCTACGAGGTCTTCATCCCGCCCGTGGTCCAGCGCGCGCTCGCCGACGCCGTGGCGGGCGACGGGGACGGGGCCGACGAGGTGCTGCTGATGGTCCACTATCACGCCACCCAGAACCAGCCCCGGCCCGTCCTGATCGGCTTCACGTCCGACCTCGACAAGGAGTTCTTCGAAAAGCTCATCACCGTGAAGGACGTGGGGCCGCTGGTGGCGGCGCGCTCCCTCGCCGCGCCGGTCGCCGAGATCGCCGCCGCCATCGCCCGGCAGGACGAGGCCTACCTGCGGCGCATGCCGGGGATCGGGCCCCAGAAGGCCAAGAACATCGTCGCTCAGCTCCAGGCGAAGGTGGCCAAGTTCGCCCTGGCCCAGCCCGAAGCCGCGGCTCCGGAGAAGCCCGCCCCGGCCGCGCCCACGCCCGCGGACGAAGAGGGACTCAGGACCCTGGTCTTCGAGGTGCTCGTGAAGCAGCTCGGCCACCGGCCGAGTGAGGCGGCCCAGCTCATCACCGGCGCGCTGACCCGGCGGCCCGGGATCGGGACGCCGGAGGAGCTGTTCGATGAGATCTATCGCGGGGCCCCGCGGAGCTGACGACGGACGCCATGACGTGACGACGCGCGGGTGACGAGCCGGGTGGCGCTGGCGGAGGAGACGCAGGTCGAGCGGCAGCTTCGCCCCCAGCGTCTCGACGAATACGTGGGCCAGAAGGCGGCGGTGGAGAGCCTGCGCGTGTCGGTGGAGGCCGCCCGCCAGCGCGGCGAGCCCCTCGATCACGTCTTGCTCTCGGGGCCCCCCGGGCTCGGCAAGACGACGCTCGCCGCCATCATGGCCAATGAGATGGGCGCGTCCATCGCGATCACGGCGGGCCCCTCGCTCGAGCGCGGCGCCGACCTCATGGGCATCCTCACCAATGTCGGCGAGCGCGACGTGCTGTTCATCGACGAGATCCATCGCCTGCCCCGCACCGTGGAGGAGCTGCTCTACCCGGCGATGGAGGATTTCTCGATCAACTTCGTGATGGACAAGGGGCTCAATGCCCGGACCATGCGCATCCCGCTCCGGCCCTTCACCCTGGTCGGGGCCACGACCCGGCCCGGCATGCTCAGCTCGCCTCTGCGCGAGCGCTTCGGGATCTTCCATCACCTCGACTTCTACTCGGTGAAGGACCTCTGTTCGATCATCCTGCGCTCCGCGTCGATCCTGGGCGCCGCCGTCGAGCCCGCGGGGGCGGAGGCCATCGCGCGGCGCTCGCGCGGGACCCCGCGCATCGCCAACCGACTGCTGCGCCGGGTGCGCGACTACTGTCAGGTCAAGGGCAATGGGGTGGTCACCGCCGCCGCGGCGGGCGACGCGCTCGACCGCGAGGGCGTCGACGACGCCGGCCTCGATCGCCTCGATCGCCGCTTCCTGGTCGCCATCATCGAGCAGTATCGGGGCGGGCCGGTCGGCCTCGAGGCCATCGCCGCGACGATCAATGACGAAGCCGAGACGCTCGCCGAGGTGGTCGAGCCCTTCCTGCTCAAGATCGGCTATGTCGTGCGAAGCCCGAACGGCCGCAAGGCGACGGCCGCCGCCTACGCGCACCTGGGCTATGGCGCGCCCGCCCCCGAGTCGAGCCAGGGGCAGCTCCCGCTCTGATCGGGCCGTTCCAGCGACCATGCGCGAGCTCGGCAAAATGATCTTGGGGTTCGGGGTCGTGATGGTTATCCTGGGGGGGCTCCTGCTGCTGGCGGGAAATCTCTCGGGAAAGGTGCCATGGCTCGGACGACTGCCGGGAGACATCTACGTCGAGCGCGAGCACTGGAAGCTCTACGTCCCGCTCGGAACCTCCATCCTCATTTCGATCGTCGTTTCGATCGTCCTCACGCTGCTCTTCGCGCTGTTCGGCCGGCGCTGATCGCCCTCGTCTGCGCCGCCGTCGCGCTCGGCCTCTGCTGGGCGCATCCGGCGACGGCCGCCTCGCCGAATATCCGCGTGGCCATCCTCGACGGCGTCCGCACCGTGGAGATCGGCGGTGGGCCGATGATGGTCGGCGACGTCGCCGGCCGCCCCTTCGCCGGTGAGGCGCCGGCGTGGATCCGCGCCACGCAACGGCAGGGTCAGATCGAGGTGCTCGGCCGGAGCGCGTCCGCGGTGCGTCTCGTGCCGATGATCGGCGTCTTGAAGATCAACAAGCGCGAGTACCCGGGCGCGCTCGAGATCGTGCCGAGCGGCGAGAACCTGGTCGTCATCAACGAGCTGCCGCTCGAGGATTACCTGGCCGGCGCGGTGAAGGCCGAGGCCGGGGACAAGATGCCGATGGAGATGCTGAAGGCCCAGGCGATCGTCGCCCGGACATACGCCGCGTATCACCGGCAGCTCAACGAGAGCAAGCCCTATCACATCGTGGCCTCGACCGCCCATCAGCAGTACCTGGGGCATGTGCCGGCCGACTCGCCGGCATGGGCGGCGGTGCGCGAGACGGAGGGCCGCGTGATGCTCCTGGGCGGCGCGCTCTTCCCCGCCTTCTATCACACGGACAGCGGCGGCCACACCGAGGATCCGCGGGTGGTGTTCGGCACCGCCAACATGCCCGCGCTCAAGCCGGTGCGCGTCGATTTCGCCTCGCAGTCGCCCCATCACGAGTGGAAGCTCGACGTTCCCCTGTCCGAGCTGGGCGCGCTCTTGCTGAAGCACGGCATCTCGGTGGGGCGCGTCGTGGCCCTCGAAGTGCTCGAGCGGTCGAGCTCGCTCCGGGTCACCTATATCGCCGTCCGGGGGCTCAAGGGCACGGCGACGCTCCGGGGCAATGACCTCCGGCGGCTCGTCGGGTACGACACGCTCAAGAGCACGCTGTTCGGCGTCGTCGTCGACGGCCCGATCGCGCGCTTTGCCGGGCGCGGATACGGCCACGGCGTGGGACTCGACCAGTGGCGCGCCAAGACCATGGCCGACCTCGGCTACGACGCGTCCCAGATCCTCGAGTACTACTACCCGGGCGCCGCCCTGTCCTCCCTCCGCTAGCAGGATGCTGAAAGAGGCCTCGACTCTGGCGCGGGCGCGAGCCTCCGTCGCAAGTACCTGGCTGCCGCGCGCGCCGCTCGCATCTGGACCTCTAGCCTCTGACGCGGTCCGAGAGGCCCATCTGCGGAGGTACGGCGTCCCTCGGAGCCGGCTAACGCGGCGCTGCGCTCGCGGGATCGTATCCGCCGCCTCGCCTCGCTGCGGCTCGCATCTGATACGCCTCGCGGCTGCCTTCGGGCGCCGCCTCGCATCTGGACCTCTGAGCTCCTGCAGGTCACCTGCTGGTCCTGGGGATGGCGCTGTCGTGGGACGACTTCGCGCGCGTCGACATGCGCGTGGGCGTGGTGATCGACGCCCAGGAGTTTCCCGAGGCCAGGCGCCCGGCCTTCAAGCTGTGGGTGGACTTCGGCCCCCTCGGCATCAAGCGCTCGAGCGCCCAGATCACGGAGCGCTACGCCCCGCGCGATCTCATCGGGCGCCGCGTGGTCGGCGTCGTCAATTTTCCGCCGAAGCAGATCGGGCCCTTCGTCTCCGAGGTCCTCGTGCTCGGAGCCTATGACGATGCCGGGCAGGTGATCCTGCTGCGCCCCGACTTCGACGCGCCGCCGGGATCGAAGATCGGCTGAGAGCACGTGGCCCGTCGAGGGCGCGTTGGGCCGCGTGCTAGACTTCGCGGGTCATGGATGTCGCGCTGTTCGACTATGAATTGCCTTCCGAGCTGATCGCACAGGAGCCCGCCGAGCCGCGCGACTCCTCGCGACTCCTCGTCCTGGACCGCGCGCAGGGGACGTGGGTGGACCGGCGCTTCAGCGATCTGCCGGCGTTCTTGCGGGAGGGCGATTGCGTGGTCGCCAACCAGAGCCGCGTGATTCCCGCCCGGCTCCTCGGCACCCTCGAGCCCGGCGGACATCCGGTGGAGCTGCTGATGCTGCGGCCGGTCGACGGCGAGCGGTGGGATGCGCTGGTCCGCCCGGGCCGCCGGTGCCGCGCGGGCGCGCAGGTGAGCGTGGCGGCAGGGGCGGCGCGCGTGCGCATCATCGCGGAGAAGGAAGACGGCGTGCGCGAGGTGACGGTCGAGGCGCCCTGGCCCGTGCTCGAGCTGCTCGACCATCACGGCCTGCCGCCCTTGCCCCCGTACATCGCCCGACACGACGCGCCCAAGCCCGACGATCGCGAGCGGTACCAGACGGTGTACGCGCGGCACGACGGGTCGGTCGCCGCGCCCACCGCTGGACTGCACTTCACCCCTGATCTCCTCGGGCGCATCGGCGCCATCGGCGCCGAGGTCCACTTCCTCACCCTGCACGTGGGCGCCGGCACGTTTCGCCCCCTCCGAGCCGAGCGCGTGGAGGAGCACCGGATCGCCGCGGAGAGTGTCGAGATCTCCGGGGAGACGGCCGCGGCGGTCAATCGAGCCCGGGCCGCGGGCCGGCGCATCGTTGCCATCGGAACCACCACCACCCGGGCACTCGAGTGGGCGGCCACGGCTGATGGCCGGCTCCGGACCGTCCGCGGGGCCGCCGATCTCTTCATCTACCCCGGCCATCGCTTCCGGCTGGTCGACGCCCTCGTCACGAACTTCCACCTCCCGCGCTCGACGCTGCTGCTGCTCACTGCCGCCTTCTGCGGGCGCGAGGCGCTGCTCCGCGCGTACCGCCACGCCGTCGCCGAGCGCTATCGCTTCTACTCCTACGGCGACGCGATGCTGATCGCCTAGAGCGATGATAAGGCCCATCTGCGTCGTTGGCGCCCTCGACCGCACGCTCGAACGTACAGCGATGACGCCTCGCGTGCGGCCATCGGGCGCCGCCTCGCAGCTGGACCCTTCTCATCGCTCTAGCAGCTTTCTCCGACAGGCGCCTAGGATGCGCGCCGTCGAGCTCACGGTCGTCAAGACCGACGGCGCCGCGCGCGCCGGACGGCTGCGCACCCCCCACGGCGAGGTCGAGACGCCGGCCTTCATGCCGGTGGCGACGCAGGGGACGGTGAAGAGCCTCAGCCCCGATGATCTGAGGGCGGCCGGCGCCCAGATCATCCTCGCCAATACGTATCACCTCTTCCTCCGCCCCGGTCATGACGTCGTGCGGGAGCTCGGCGGGCTGCATCGATTCATGGCATGGAACGGGCCCATCCTGACGGACTCGGGGGGCTTCCAGGTATGGAGCCTCGCCAAGCTCAGGAAGATCGGCGAGGACGGCGTCGAGTTCCGCTCCCACGTGGACGGCTCGCTCCGGTTCCTCTCCCCCGAGATCTGCGTGGCGATCCAGCACGCGCTCGGCGTCGACATCCTGCACCCGCTCGACGAGTGCCTGGCCTATCCCGCCACCGTCGAGGCCACCGAGCGCTCGCTCGCCCTGACGCTCCGGTGGCTCCGGCGATCGGTCGAGGCGCACGGCCATGGGGCGGGGGCGCTCTTCGGCATCGTCCAGGGCGGGGCCATTCCCGAGCTCAGACGGCGCGCGGTGGAGGAGGTGTGCGCCCTTGACCTCGACGGCCACGCGATCGGGGGGCTCGCGGTCGGGGAGCCGAAGGACGTGATGTACGCCACCACGGAGCTGTGCGCGGGGCTCTTGCCCGCGGACCGCCCGCGCTACCTGATGGGGGTGGGCAAGCCGGCCGACCTCGTCGAGTGCGTGGCGCGCGGCGTGGACATGTTCGACTGCGTCATGCCGACGCGCAATGCGCGCAATGGCCAGGCGTTCACCCGCGATGGGCCCATCACCATCAGCAATGCGCGGTTCGCCCGCGACGCAGCACCGCTCGACCCCGAATGCCGCTGCGAGGCCTGCCGGCTCTTCTCCCGGGCCTATCTGCGCCACCTGTTCGCGGCGCGCGAGCTCCTGGTCTACCGCCTCCTGTCGCTGCACAATCTGACCTTCTATCTGGGGCTCTTGGCCGACATGCGTGCGGCCATCCTCGAAGGCCGCTTCGAGGCATTCCGCGCTCGGTTTCTCGGCAGATATGGGGTTCTGGAGAATCCGTGGGCGGTTCCGACCCCAGTTCCACAGATCCGGAGGATTGAGTTCCATGGTGGACTTCGCTTACGCGATGGCCCAGTCGCCGAACGGCGGCGGCTCCGGCGCCGTGATGACGCAGGTGCTCTTCTTTGCGGCCATCTTCGCCATCTTCTATTTCCTGCTGATTCGCCCCCAGCAGCGACAGAAGCGGGAGCGGGAGGCGACGCTCCGGGCCGTCAAGAAGGGTGACCGGGTGGTCACGACGAGCGGCGTGCACGGCACCGTGGTGGGGTTGAACGAGCACACGATGACGCTGAAGGTCGCGGATCAGGTCAAGATGGACTTCGATCGGAGCGCGCTTGGGCGGATCGTCCCCGCCCAGGGGGACAAGGACTCCGGCTCCTGATGCGCCGGAACCTCTGGCTTCGCATCGGGCTGGTGGTGGTGGTCATCGCCGTCTGCGCGTGGCTGCTCTACCCGCCGAAGAAGACCATCAATCTCGGCCTCGACCTCCAGGGCGGCCTCCACCTCGTGCTCGGCGTGGACGTGGACCAGGCCATCGGGTCGCAGGTCTCCCGGACGGGAGACACCATCAAGGCGGAGCTCCAGAAGAAGGGCATCGGCGTCTCGAAGATCGAGCGGCGCGCCGTGAGCGAGCTCGAGATCCAGCTCGTCTCACCGCAGCAGTGGAAGGACGCCCAGACCGTGTGGGCCGACATGGGCACCTTCGACGTCAAGGAGTCCGATCCGGCGACCGGGCGCGTCGTCCTCGCCCTCAAGGCCGGGGAGGTCCGCCAGCTCCGCGAGCTGGCCGTGCGCCAGGTCCTCGAGACCATCCGGAACCGGATCGACCAGTTCGGCGTCGCCGAGCCGTCGATCCAGCAGCAGGGGGAGAACCGGATCCTCATCCAGCTCCCGGGCGTCGACGACCCCCAGCGCGCCAAGGATCTCATCGGCAAGACGGCGCTGCTCGAGTTCAAGCTCCTCGACGACAAGGTCGATCCCGAAGCGGCGGCGAAGGGGGCCGTGCCGCTGCCGGCAGAAGATGAGCTTCTCTATCAGCGGCGCGTCGACAAGGAGACCAAGCAGGAGCGGAAGATCCCGTATGTCGTTCAGAAGAAGGTGTACCTGACCGGCAGTGACCTCACCACCGCCCGCGTCTCCATCGACCAGAACACCAGCGAGCCCTACGTATCGGTCGAGTTCAATACGGCCGGCGCCAAGGCCTTCGGCGATCTCACCGAGGCCAATGTCGGGCGGCGGCTGGCCATCGTCCTCGACGGCAATGTCCATTCCGCGCCGTCGATCCGCGAGCGCATCCCGTCCGGCCGCGCCCAGATCACCGGCGGGTTCACGACCGAGGATGCCACGGACCTCGCGATCGTCCTGCGGGCGGGCGCGCTGCCGGCGCCGGTGCAGTTCCTCGAGGAGCGGACGGTGGGACCCTCGCTCGGCGCCGACTCGATCCGCAAGGGCCTCATCTCGACGGCCGCCGCCGCCCTCGCGGTCGTGCTCTTCATGGTGGCCTACTACCGGCTCTCCGGCCTGATCGCCGACGTGGCCCTCGCCCTCAACCTGCTGATTCTCATGGCGGCCATGGCCGGGTTTCACGCCACGCTGACGCTGCCCGGCATCGCGGGGATCGTGTTGACCATCGGCATGGCGGTGGACACCAATATCCTGATCTTCGAGCGGATCCGCGAGGAGCTGCGCTCGGGCAAGACGGTGCGCGGCTCGATCGACGCGGGCTTCGCCCGCGCGTTCCGGACCGTCGTCGACACCCATGTCACCGTGCTCGTGTCGGCGGCGATCCTGTACCAGTTCGGGACGGGGCCCGTGAGAGGCTTCGCCGTGTCACTCGCCATCGGCATCCTGGCGAGCTTGTTCACCGCCGTCTTCTTCACCCGGCTCATCTTCGACCTCATCTACATGAGGGCGAGGCGGGTCGAGTCGATCTCCATCTAGGCGCCCATGATCCAGATCTTCGTCAACGCCAACTACGATTTCGTCGGCAAGCGCCGCTGGTTCTACATGGGCTCGGCCGCGCTCATCGCGATCAGCCTCCTCTCGATCCTGATCCGCGGTGGCCTGAACTACGGCATCGACTTCACCGGCGGGACCCTCATCCAGGTGCGCTATGACAAGCCCGTGAGCGTGGGTGACGTCCGGCGGGGGCTCGACGAGATCAAGCTGGGCAGCGCGATCATCCAGCAGTTCGGCGACGCTCGGGAATACCTGATCCGGCTGCCCCAGGGTGGGGAGAGGCCCGAGCAGATCACGCCGAAGGTCCAGGCGGCGCTGGCGAAGGCGTCCGGGGCCAAGGTCGAAATCCGGCGGGTGGAGTTCGTGGGGCCCCAGGTCGGACGCGATCTCCAGCTGCAGGCGCTCTACGCGGTTCTCGCCGGGATGGCGGGCATCCTGATCTACGTGGCGATCCGCTTCGACTTCCGCGGGGGCGTCATCTCGATCGTCGCCATCGCCCACGACGTGTTCGTCACCCTCGGCGCGCTGTCGATCTTCAACTTCGAGATGTCGCTGTCCGTGCTCGCGGCGCTCCTCACCATCGTGGGCTACTCCATCAACGACACGATCGTGATCTTCGACCGGATCCGGGAGAGCCGCGGCCGCGGTCTCCGAAAAGGCCAGAGCCTCGCGAATCTCGTCAACACCTCGCTCAACCAGACGCTCTCTCGCACGATCCTGACGTCGTTCACGACGTTCATGGCCTCCGTCGTCCTCTTCGTGTTCGGGGGGAAGTGCTGCGGGACTTTGCCTTCGCGCTCGTCGTGGGCGTGGCGCTCGGCACCTACTCGACGGTGGCCGCCGCGTCGCTCATCGTGGACTGGGAGACGTGGAGCCGGAGCCGCCAGAGCTCGCCGCGCAAGGTGCCCGCCAAGGCATAGCCAAGAAAACCGCAAGAAACGCGGCGATCCGTGGCAGTATTAATGGTCAACCTCAGGAGGCGAATGGTTGACCCAGCTCCAGACCCTGATCGAAGAGATCCCGAAGTACCAGCCGGGCGCCGATCTCGACCTCCTGACCCGCGCCTACCGCTTCTCTGAGCAGTCCCACGAGGGCCAGCAGCGCGCCTCCGGGGAGCCCTATCTCTCGCATCCGCTCGAGGTGGCCCGCCTGCTCGTGAACTTCAAGATGGACGTGATCACGGTGACGGCGGGGCTCTTGCACGACGTCCTCGAGGACACGCACGCGACCAAGAGCGATCTCCAGCGGGAGTTCGGGGCCGAGATCGCCGACCTCGTCGACGGCGTCACGAAGATCGGCAAGCTCGCCTTCTCCTCCCGCGAGGAGCGCCAGGCGGAGAACTACCGCAAGATGCTCGTGGCCATGGCGCGCGACCTGCGCGTGCTCATGATCAAGCTCGCCGATCGCCTGCACAATATGCGGACGCTCGACTTCCTGCCCCTCGAGAAGGCCAAGAAGATCGCCCAGGAGACGCTCGACATCTACGCGCCGCTCGCCCACCGCCTCGGCATGGCCAAGGTGAAGGCCGAGCTCGAGGACCTGGCCCTGCGGGTGCTGAATCCCGAGGACTACCAGGAGCTCATGCGCCGAGTGGCCAAGCGGCGCCTCGAGCGCGAGGCGGAGATCAACCAGCTCATCGCGCTCCTGCACGACAAGCTCGGCGAGGTGGGCATCGAGTCCAAGATCGCCGGGCGCCCCAAGCACTTCTACTCGATCTGGAAGAAGATGCACGAGGGCGGGCGCGAGTTCGACGAGATCTATGACCTGACCGCGGTGCGCGTGCTCACCAGCTCCGTGCGCGATTGCTACGGCGCGCTCGGCGTGATCCATTCCCTCTGGAAGCCCGTGCCCGGCCGCTTCAAGGACTTCATCGCGATGCCCAAGGTCAACATGTACCAGTCGCTCCACACGACGGTCATCGGGCCCAAGGGCGATCCCGTGGAGATCCAGATCCGCACGTACGAGATGCATCGCATCGCCGAGGAGGGGATTGCCGCCCACTGGCTCTACAAGGAAAAGAAGAGCGACCGGGACAAGTTCGACGCCGCCTTCACGTGGCTCCGGCAGCTGCTCGAATCGCAGAAGGACCTGAACGATCCGCGCGAGTACCTCGACACCGTTCGCCTCGACCTCTTCCCCGACGAGGTCTACGTCTTCACGCCGAAGGGCGACGTGAAGGCGCTGCCCGAGGGCTCGACGCCCATCGACTTCGCCTACGCCGTCCATACCGACGTGGGCCACCACTGCGTCGGAGCCAAGGTCAACGGCAAGCTCGTGCCGCTGCGCTTCACGCTCCGGCAGGGCGACATCGTCGAGGTCGTCGCCTCCCCGACCCAGCATCCGAGCCGCGACTGGCTCAAGATCGTCAAGTCCACCCGCGCGCGCTCCAAGATCAACCAGTGGCTCAAGGTCGAGGAGCGCGTCCGCTCGCTCGCCCTCGGGCGCGAGCTGTTCGAGCGCGAGGCGAAGAAGTATCGCCTGTCCCCCGGGACGCTGATCGCGTCCGAGGAGATGAAGAAGCTCCTCACCGAGCTCGGCTTCCCCTCGGCGGACGATCTGCTGGCGTCCGTGGGATATGGCAAGACGTCGGTGCAACAGGTCCTGGGCAAGCTCGCGCCCGCGGTGGTCCACGAGGCGGACAGCGGCCCCGATCCCAGGGCGCAAAAGGCGGCCAAGAAGCCCGAGGGGGCGGTCAGGATCAGCGGCGTCGACGACCTCCTGGTCCGGTTCGCCAAGTGCTGTTCGCCGGTGCCTGGGGACGGCATCGTGGGCTTCATCACCCGCGGGCGCGGGCTCACGGTGCACGCGCGCGATTGCCTGACGGTCGTCAAGAACGTCCTCGACAAGGAGCGGTTCATCACCGTGGAGTGGGACGGGGGGGCGCCGACCAAGCGGCCCGTCCGGATCGCCGTCTACATCGGGCAGGACCGTCCGGGCCTCCTCGCCGAGATCACCGGCGCCATCTCCTCCCGCCACGGCAATATCACGAAGGCCGAGGTGACGGTCACCGAGGACCGGCGGGGCCTGAACCACTTCGTCGTCGAGGTCGACGACCTGCGCCAGCTCCAGGAGATCATGCAGGCGATCCGCGAGGTCAGAGATGTCATCAACGTCGAGCGCATCCGCAACCAGTAGCACGTCCGGAGTTGTCCCCGCGCCGGGACGGGGGGCGAGATGAACCGGGCAAAGTTCGAGGCGCTGGTGGCGAGGGCCCTCAGGAAGCTGCCGAGGGATTTCAAGGAAAAGATCGCCAATGTGGCGGTGGTCGTGGAGGACTGGGCCGACGAAGCGACTCTCGCGGAGATGGAGATCGAGCCGCCGGACACCCTCTATGGGCTCTACCGTGGCATCGACTTGACGCGCCGGGACGCGGGCTACGGCAATGTCCTGCCCGATACGATCCACATCTACCAGGGGCCCATCGAGGAAGATTGTGCGAATGAGGACGAGATGGCGGAGATGATCCGCGACGTCGTCATCCACGAGGTTGGGCACTACTTCGGCCTCGACGACGAGACGATGGAGGGGATCGAGCACGAGACCTGAGCCGGCCGCCTCCAAGCCTCTCGCGGTCAGCGACCGCTTCTGACGACGCCTTCCCGAACAGTCGTACGGTGTTCTAGCGACCAGATTCTCCCGATTGTCAAAAGTTTTTCTTGACACCGGTTTCATTTGTTCCTATGGTTTCAGCGTACGCTGAAAATGATGGAACAAGTGAAACGCTCAGGAAGATGCCCAGTACAGAGGATATCGGACGATCGGCGGCGCAAAAGCTGCGCGAGTTGTTCGCGCGGGCTACAGACTGGCAAGAGATTCGTCGAATTCAAGGTTGGGATGCAAACGGCCGATCTTCTAGTGAAATTCAACATGGGCGAGGGCCGACACACGCTGATCCTTGAAACCACTTCGCTTGGTCAGCCGCGCGAGATCAGAGGGGCCATTGCGCGCTTGACAGACTTTCGGCGGGAACTGCCAAACGCCTACCCGCTCGCCGTTTCCGAGTACATCAGCCCACAAAGCGCCACCCTCCTGAGGCGGAACGGCCTCGGATACCTAGATCTCTCGGGCAACTGTTATCTTTCCTTCGACAATGTGCTGATCGAGAAAGAGGGTAAGCCGAATCTCCGGCCGTCCACCCGACCGCTCAAATCCCTCTTCGCGCCCCGAGCGACCCGCGTGATTCGTGTCCTCCTGGCCGATCCCCAGCGCGTATGGCGGCTCGAGGAGCTCGCCAAGACGGCCGAGGTGAGCCTCGGGCATGCCCACAACGTGATCAAGCGCCTCGAGGAGCTGTCGTGGGTGCAGCGCGGCGAGCACCAGCGCATCGAGCTGTCGAAGGCCGGGGACGTGCTCGACGCCTGGGTCGACTCGTATTCCTATCGCCTCAATCCAATGGGCACGTACTTTTCGCCCGAGCGGATCACCCGCAAGCTCGTCGGGGACATCGCCCGGGTCGCGCAGGCGGAGGGCCGCCGCTACGCCTTTACGCTCCACTCGGGCGCGGCTCTCGTCGCGCCCAATGTCCGGCTGCCCGCCATTCATTGCTACCTGGAGGGGGATCCGGAGCCCATCGCCCGGGCGCTCGGTCTTCGGCCGGGCGACGGCGAGGGCAATGTGCACCTGATGTCCCCGTACGATCAGGGCGTGTTTCATGCCCCGATCGTCAAGAGCGGGGTGCTGGTGGTGTCGCTGCCCCAGCTCTACGCCGATCTGTATCACTACGAGCGCCGGGGCCGTGAGCAGGCAGCCCATCTGCGGCGCGAGGCCATGGGCTACTGAGCGCCCTGGGGCGTGGTTCAGGGCAGTTCAGGAAGGGGGTGAGCTAGACGATGGCAAAGAAGAAGGCGGCGAAGAAGGCGGCCAAGAAGAAGTCCGTGAAGAAGACGGGCAAGCGCAAGTAAGGAGACCTCCGAGCCCCATTGGGGGCGACCCGGAGATCACTGGAACCGCAGACGAAAGGAGGTGACAACTTCATGGCGAAGAAGAAGGCCACCAAGAAGAAGAAGAAGAAGTAGGTCCCTTTGCTACGCCGGTGGGGGGTGGCGGCCTCCCATCTGGCAACTGAAGTCTCCTGCTTCCAAGCCGCGGCGGGGGGGTGTAATGCCCCCCGTCGCGCCATTCCCTCAGACTGCTAGACGACCTTGGTGACCTTGCCGGCCTTGAGACAGCGCGTGCACACGCGCAGGCGCTTGACCGTCCCACCGACCATGGCCCGCAAGGAGGCGAGATTGGGCAGCCACCGTCGATTCGTCACATTGTGGGCGTGGCTGATCTTATGGCCGACGGACGGCCCTTTCCCGCAGATATCGCAACGCTGAGCCATGCTGACTCCCTCGAGGTCAATGTGGTCTGCCGGAGACGGGCCTCTTTATAGCATGATGGGGGGCACGAGGCAATCGATTGCCCATTGCGAAGAGCGGCGTCACCACGGTTGACGCGACCTCGGCCTCAGCCGCGGCCGGAGGGCAAGGCCTCGACACGCCGCTCCGGTTCGTGACGGGCATCGGCCCGCAGCGCGCCAAGCTCCTGGCCAAGCTCGGTCTCGACACCGTCGAGGACGCGCTCCTTCACCTGCCCTCGCGCCACGAGGACCGCAGCCAGCTCGTCCCGCTCGCCCGCATCACCGAGGGGGAGTCGCGCACGTGCGCGGGGACCATCCGCGGCGTGAGTCCGCCGCCCCGAGGCCGGAGCCGGGCGCCCCTGTCCGTCTTGCTCGGCGATGGCACCGGCTTTCTCACCGCCGTCTGGTTCAACCAGCCCTATCTCGAGCGGGTCTTCCAGCGAGGCCAGCGGCTCATCGTCCACGGCAAGGTGGCGCGCTACGGGGGCGGATCGCTCCAGATCCAGGTGAAGGACTACGAGATCGCCGAGGAAGGGGAGGACGACACCCTGCACACCGGTCGCCTCGTTCCGGTCTACCGCCTCACCCAGGGGCTCACGCAGCGGCCGCTCCGCACCCTCGTCAAGCGGCTCCTCGACGGCTACGGCCACCTCGTCCAGGAGACGCTCCCGGAGGGGGTTCGCGGGCGGCGCCGGCTCCTCGACATCTCGGCGGCGCTCAAGTCCGGTCACTTCCCCCAGACGACCGCCGAGCAGGAAGCGGCGCGCCGGCGCCTCGTCTTCGATGACTTCTTCCTGCTCCAGCTCGGCCTCGCCATCCGCCGCCAGCGCCAGGGCCGCCAGCGCGGCCTCAGCATGAAGCCGGAGGGCGCCTTGGCCCGGCGGCTGTGCCAATCCCTGCCGTTCTCGCTCACCGGCGCCCAGGAGCGGGTCTGGCGCGAGATCCGGACCGACATGGCGGAGCCGTACCCGATGAACCGCCTGCTCCAGGGTGACGTCGGCTCGGGCAAGACGATCGTGGCCGCGCTGGCCGTGCTGACGGCGATCGAAGCGGGCTATCAGACCGCGTTCATGGCGCCGACCGAGATCCTCGCCGAGCAGCATCTGCTGACGCTGGGCGGGCTGCTCCGGCCGCTCGGGGTGGAGGTGGCGCTCCTCACCAATGCCGTGAAGGGCAAGGC
Organism: uncultured Candidatus Rokubacteria bacterium; assembly: GCA_963840495.1. Lineage (GTDB taxonomy): Bacteria > Methylomirabilota > Methylomirabilia > Rokubacteriales > CSP1-6 > CAWIZN01. The sequence continues at coordinate 13,674 of CAWIZN010000007.1, read as the reverse complement.
GCGAACCGCGCTGATCGCCGCGACGGCGGAGGGCGCCGTCGGCTGCGTCGTCGGCACCCATGCCCTCGTCCAGGAGGGCGTTCGCTTCCGGCGGCTCGGCCTGGTCGTGGTGGACGAGCAGCACCGCTTCGGGGTCGCCCAGCGCGCGACGCTGCGGGGCAAAGGGGAGAGTCCCGACGTGCTCGTGATGACGGCCACGCCCATCCCGCGGACGCTCGCCCTCACGCTCTACGGTGATCTCGACGTCTCGGTGCTCGACGAGCTGCCGCCCGGCCGGAAGCCCGTCGTCACGGTGGCGCGGGGCGAGGCCAAGCGCGGCCCGATCTACGAGTTCCTGCGCCAGCAGGTCGCGGCGGGCCGGCAGGTCTACGTCGTGTGTCCCCTCGTGGAGGAGTCGGAGGCGATCGACCTGCGCGCCGCCACGGAGATCGCGGAGGGCCTGCAGCGGTCGGTGTTTCCGGAGCTGCGCGTCGGGCTCCTCCACGGCCGGATGAGCGCGGCCGACAAGGAGCGCGTGATGCGCGAGTTCAAGGAGGGCGGCATCCAGATCCTGGTCTCGACGACGGTCATCGAGGTCGGGATCGACGTCCCGAATGCGTCCGTGATGCTGATCGAGCACGCGGAGCGCTTCGGGCTGTCGCAGCTCCATCAGCTCCGCGGGCGCGTGGGCCGCGGGCCCTGGAAAAGCTACTGCATCCTGCTCACCGCCGCGCGGTCGGAGGACGCCCGCAAGCGCATCGGCGCGATGACCGAGACCAATGACGGCTTCCGCATCGCCGAGGTGGATCTCTCCGTGCGGGGACCCGGCGATTTCTTCGGCACCCGCCAGTCGGGGCTGCCCGAGTTCCGCGTCGCGGATCTGCTGCGCGATGCCGCCGTGCTCGAGGAGGCGCGGGTGGACGCGGTGGCCATCGTGCAGCGCGATCCGCGCCTGCTCGAGCCCGAGCACCGCGAGCTTCGCGCGGCCCTGCTCACACGCTGGCGCGGCAAGCTCGACCTCGCCGGCGTCGGCTAGAGCGATGATAAGGGCCCATCTGCTTCGTTGGCGCCCTCGACAGCCGGCTCAACGTACAGAAAGTACGCCTCGCCGGCTGCCTTCGGGCGCCGCCTCGCAGCTGGACCCTTCTCATCGCTGCTAGCCGGGTTTCGTCCGCGCTCCGGGCTCCACGCCTGCGGCCTCGCCGCCCGCTCGCGCGCGTGCTCCGTTCGCGAACCATGCGGGCCTCCGGTGATCGCGTGAGGGTGCTGGCGGGGGAGCTGAAGGGGCAGCGGCTCACGACGCCCCGCGGGTCGGCGACGCGACCCACGGCGGACCGCGTGCGCATCGCCTGCCTCGACGCGCTGATGCCCTACCTGCCCGACGGCGCCTTCCTCGATCTCTTCGCGGGCGGCGGCGGCGTGGGGATCGAGGCGCTGTCCCGCGGCGCGCCGTCGGCGGTATTCGTCGAGCAGGACGCGCTCGCGCTGCGCGCCTTGCGCGACAACATCGAGCGCCTTCGCCTCGGCGAGCGGACGCGTGTGGTCCGCGCCGACGCGGCGCGCGGCGTCGACGAGCTGGCCCGGCGCGACGCGCGCTTCGCGGTCGCGTTCGTCGATCCGCCGTACGACTCGCCGCGCGCCGAGCCCGCCCTCGCCGCGCTCGCCAGTGGCGCCGTGCTGGAAGCGGGCGCCGTCGTCGTGCTCCAGCACGCGAGCAAGGCGCCGCCGCCCGACGCCGTCGGCGTCTTGCGCGTCGTCCGGGCGAAGAAGTTCGGCGAGACCACCTTGACTTTCTTTCACGCCGCTCTGTAGACTGGCCCGGGTTTATTCGCCCGATACGACACTCCGACGGGGGACCTCGTGGGCAAGCGCGCCGTGTATCCCGGGATGTTCGATCCCATGCACAACGGACACCTGGACCTCATCGAGCGGAGCCTGCGCGTCTTCGACGAGCTCATCGTCGCCGTCGTCGCCAATCCCTCGAAGGCGCCGCTCTTCACGGTCAAGGAGCGTCTCGAGCTGATCGACGAGTGCACCGCGGGCATGGACCGCATGCGCATCACGTCGTTCGACGGCCTCACCATCGATCTGGTCGAGCGCGAGCAGGCGCACTGCATCGTCCGGGGATTGCGCGCCGTCTCCGACTTCGAGTACGAGTTCCAGATGGCGCTCATGAACCGCAAGCTCCGCCAGACGGTGGAGACCGTGTTCATGATGCCCCACGAGCGCTACACCTACATCTCCTCGCGCCTCATCAAGGAAGTGGCCTCGCTCGGCGCCCCCATCACCGGCATGGTGCCGCCGGCCGTCGAGGCGCGGCTCGCTCAGAAATTCTTCGGAAAGTAGGTCGCCTATGCTCGCCGATCGCCTGAAGACGCTCGCCCCATCACCCACGCTCGCCATGCAGGCGAAGGCCAAAGCCATGCGCGCGCAGGGGATCGACGTGATCTCCTTCGGCGCGGGCGAACCGGACTTCGATACGCCGAGGCGCATCAAGGACGCGGCCATTCGCGCGATCGAGCAGGGCCAGACCAAGTACACCGAGGTCGGCGGGAGTGCCCGAGCTGCGCGCCGCCGTGTGCCAGAAGTTCAAGCGGGACAATGGGCTCGACTACACGCCCGACGAGGTCACGGTGTCCTGCGGCGCCAAGCACACGCTCTACAACCTGTTCATGGCGCTGGTGAACCCGGGTGACGAGGTCCTGATTCCGAGCCCGTACTGGGTCTCGTACCCCGAGCAGGTTCGCCTGCTGGGCGGCGTGCCCGTGCCCGTCGACACGCCCGAGTCGACCGGGTTCGATCTCGACCCCGCCGAGCTGCGGCGCGCCGTCACCCCGCGGACCAAGATGATCGTGCTCGACAGCCCGGGCAATCCGACCGGCGCGGTGTTCTCGCCCGCGGCGCTCGCCGAGGTGGCGAAGCTGGCCGTCGAGCGCGATCTGTGGATCGTCTCCGACGAGTGCTACGAGGCGCTCACCTACGAGGGGCGCCACGTCTCCATCGCGTCGCTCTCTGCCGAGGTCAAAGCGCGCACCATCGTCGTCAATACCTGCTCGAAGGCGTATGCCATGACGGGCTGGCGCATCGGCTACGCGGCGGGGCCCAAGCCCGTGATCAAGGCGATGACCGACGTGCAGAGCCAGGTCACGTCGAATCCGGCGTCCGTGTCGCAGTGGGCGGCCGTCGAGGCGCTCGGGGGCGCGCAGGACGAGGTGGCGAAGATGACGAGCGAGTTCGATCGGCGCCGGCGCGTGATCATTGCCGCGCTCAACGCCGTGCCCGGTGTGCACTGCGTGATGCCCAAGGGCGCGTTCTACGCCTTCCCGAACGTCTCCGGCCTCTTCGGCAAGCGCGCCAGGGGCGGGATCCTCAGGGGCTCGGCGGACGTGTGCGCGTTCCTCCTGGACGAGGCGCGCATCGCCACGGTGGCGGGCATCGACTTCGGGTCCGACGCGCATATTCGCCTCTCGTACGCGACGGGCCTCGAGATGATCACGACGGGTCTCGCCCGCATGGACGCGGCCGTCCGGACGCTGGAGGGATGAGGGCGCCATGAAGATCGAGGGCTCGAGCGAGATCCCCGTCGCGCGCCAGAAGGTCTGGGACGCGTTTCTGGACCCCACCGTCCTCGAGAAGGCGCTCCCCGGCTGCGAGAAGCTCGAGGCGGTGGGGCCGGGGGAGTACAAGGCCACGCTGAAGGTGGGCGTGGGGCCCATCAAGGGCACCTTCGAGGGCAAGGTGCGCCTCTTCGACCTCGAGCCGCCGAACAAGTACCGCATGGCGATCGAGGGGACCGGAGGGCCGGGCTTCGTTCGCGGCGACGCGGGCATGGAGCTGTCCGATGCCGAGGGCGGCACCCGCGTGAGCTATAGCGCCGAGGTCCAGGTCGGCGGCCTCATTGCGAGCGTGGGCCAGCGGATGCTCGGCGGGGTCTCGAAGATGATGCTCGACCAGTTCTTCTCGAAGATGACGGAGCTCCTCACCGCGAGCAAGTAGCCCCCCGCGCTTCGATGCGGGCCATCGCGGTCCCCATCGTCCTCGGCGTCCTCGCGGCAATCTTCGGCAGCGCGTCCCCCGTCGCCGCGGAGTGCGCGCCCGAGGGTCCGACGGGCAGCCATTGCCTCTATCGCTCGCTGCTGCCGAGCACGGGTATCGTCGCCTCCTGCCGTGACGACCGCGACTGCCGCGTGGGCTACTACTACGGGGATCCCGGCAAGCCCGTCTGGATCGAGCCGCCCGCGGGGATGGCGACCTTGCCCAAGCCCGAGGTGACCTGGCCCAGCCTCACGTTCGCGCAGATCCGATTCGACTGCGGGCCGGCCTGCTCGGTCAGCTACTTCTTCGAGGCCAAGCGGCGCCGGCTCTCCGGGCCGCGCCGGTCCGTGCTCGCCGTCGATGTCCGGCGCTGGCTGCTGGCCGCGGCCGAGGAGCGCGCGCTCGTGGTCCGTCAGGTCTTCTCGGGGCGCGAGGTCACGCGCATCCAGCGGGACTGGGCGCCCGGGGCGTGGCTGGGCGACGTCATCACCGCGCTCCACTTCGATCCCGATGGCCGGCTGTCTTTCACGTGGCTCCGCGGGCCCGATCGCGTGGCCGTCAGCGAGCGGCAGTCGATTCCTTCGGCCGCCGCGCAGTGAGCGGAGCCGGCGACTCTCCGCCGGCCGCCGGGTCGCCGGCCATGCCGGCGAGCATCTCCAGGCTTCTCCGCAGGCGCGGGATGCCGTCGAGCCGTCGCACGTAGCGGGCCTCGCTGGCCCCGCCTTTCGCTCGCATCGCGGCGGCGAGGCGGCGCCGGTCGGTGGCCGGCCACCGGGCGAGGTCGGGAATCAACGCGATGACGGGCGCGAGCTGGGCGAAGCCCCGCCGCTCGTCGGCGCCCCACCGCGCCCAGTCCCGCACGCCGAGCGCCGAGGCCACCTGCCGCGTGGCGCGGCGGACCGCCGCGGGCCTATCGCCGCCGAACCGCTGCGCGACGTGGCGGGTGACGAGCGCCCCGAGCCGGCTCGCGGTGAGCACTGAGCTCCGCTCCACGGCCCGGCCGCCGAGGGACAGGCCGATCTCGGATGAGGCGAGCTGTCGGAGGACGGCGCGCGGCGACCGGTAGCTCGGCCGGGCTCGGATCACGGCGTCCTCCGCCCGGGCGAGTCGCTCGACGTTCGGATCGAGCGACCGGAACCCCAGGCGCCGGTAGAAGTAGAACGCCCCCGAGGCGAGGGCCTCGGGATTGTCGCGACCGATCTGATAGGGATCGACGACGATGCGGCGCATGCCGAAGGCCTGGCGATAGGCGCGCAGCACCTGGGAGACGATGAAGGCCGACTCGCCGCGCCGAAACGACTCGAAGACGTTCACGGCGGCCTCGAGCACGCCGAAGATCTGCCAGCCCGCGCCGTAGCTGACCGGCACCCCGTTCTTGAGCACGAGGTAGGCGTAGTAGCCGTGAAGCGGCAAACGCTCGCGCGGGGCGATGCCGATCAGCGCGATCCGGAGGCCGCGCCCGGGGTCCGCCACGAGGACGTCGTCGGCATTGGCGTGCGAGAACGCGAAGAGCTCGCGGAGCCGGGTGGCCATCGCCGCGCGGGCCGCGTCGATGAGCGCGTGGGCGAGCGGTGCCGGCGCCGGCCGGAGGGAAGGCAGCGGCAACGTGACCTCGCGCAGGAAGCGGCGCCGATCGGGACGGACGAGGGCGGGCCGCGCGCCGCCGTGAAAGAACGGGTGCGGCCACGGCAGCCGGGCCAGCGTTCGAGACCGGGTTCCCTCGGGCCGCCATCCGATCGAGAGCGCCAGCGCGTCGAACAGGCGCTCGCGCGCTTCCGGCGGCAGGGGCGCCTGGTCGAACAGTTCGACGAGCAGCGCGAGATCGCTCGCGGCCCGGTCGCCCTTGGCGATGCTGCGCCAGCGGCGCCAGCCGAGTCCGCCCTCGTCGCTCATCGCCTCGCCCTCGATGGGGAGGACGAGCAGCGACATCGCCTCCTCGATCTCGCTCTCCGCGGCGAGCTTTGCCCACACGATGTGAGCACTCGGAGACGTGCGGGCGAGCCAGCGCGCCATCGGCAGCCCGAACGGATAGTCGAGGAATGTCCCCGCGATGCCGGAGTCGTCGAGTCGCCGCCGCACGGCGGGCCCGAGCCGGTTCACGCGAGCGGCGAAGCTCGCCAGGCCCTCGTCCGCGCGCCGGAGCACGTCCGCGTCGTCGGGATAGGCCACGAGAAAGCACAGCGTCTCGTGGAGCTGGCGCAGGACCCTCGGCGCGGGGATGCTCATCTGCGCGAGCCGGTCGAGCAGGCGGATCTTCTCGGCCGGTCGGCCGGGCGGAAGCGCGGCGCCGCCGCCGCGAGCGCCGTGACGAGCGAAGCCGCGGTCATTGGATGCGCGGGGGATGGCGCGGGGGATCGCTGCGGCAGATCGCTGCGGGGCCGGCCGCGGACGCGCCGGATCAGGTCCGGGCCGAGGCCGACAGCGCCGCGAGCGGCGCGCGCAGGATGACGGCCAGGGGGATGGTGAGGCAGACGACGACCGCGATGATGCCGAGCGTCACCGGGATCCCCAGACCGTCGCTGACGAGCCCGTAGGCGAAGGGCGCCAATGCGGAAGCGCTCACCCCGACCGTGTAGAAGATCGCGTAGCTCCGCGCCCGGCGGTCCGCTCGCGACGAGGTCCGCGACGGTGCCGTAGAGAACCGACGAGGTGCCGTTGAGCGCGATGCCGACCAGCGGCAGCACGGCGAGGCAGCCCGCGAGCGGCAGCGTCAGGAGGAGGAAAATGCCGGCGCACGTCGCCGCCTCCGTGACGACCACCGTGCGGATGACGCCGAGCCGCTCGGCGAGCGCGCCGCACGCGAACTTCCCCGCCGCGCCCCCGGCGAACACGAGCATCAGCGCCAATCCCACCGCGCGAACCGTCGAGCCCTTGGCGATGAGCAGGAAGGGCAAGAGCGTGAGAAAGGCCGACCGCGTCGAGTTGTCGATGACGTGGATGGCGGACAGCGCCACGTACGCGCGCGGGTGGACGATGCCCCAGCCCGCGAGGCCTCGGGCGGCGGCGGGCGCAGCAGCAGCGGGCGCGGCGTGGCCGACGTCGAGATGCATCAAGGCCATCAGGAGCAATGCCGCCGCGAGGAGGCCGACCGCGGCATAGCCCTCGACGGCGCCGCGCCAGCCGACCCAGGGCATGATGAACGCCACCGCCGCGGGGACGGCGACCTTCCCGAGGTCCCCCGCGAAGTTATAGGTGCCGAGCGCCATCCGCCGCGGCCCGGTCTCGTAGGCCTTCGACACGAGCGAGGAGGACAGCGGGTGCTGGACGCCGGAGCCGAGCCCGGCCAGCACCAGGCAGGCGAGCAGTGCGGCGAAGCCGCCCGTGAGTCCGGCGGCGAGGAATCCGAGGGCGGTCACCGCGGTGCCCGCGGCGAGGAGCCGCGTCTCTCCCCAGCGCTCCGCGAGGATCCCCGCGGGGATCTGAAACGCGGCCATGCCCCCGCTGTACACCGTCCGGAGCAGGCCCACCTGGCCGTAGGTCAGGCCGAACTGCGTGGCCCAGATCGGGAGCAGGAGATAGATGACGTCGGAGAAGCCGTCGTGCACGAAGTGGATGGCGGAGGTGGTGGCGAGCACCGAGCGGGCGCGTCGGCTCGCGGGGGCGCCCTCGCGGGGCGCGATCGCGGTGGGCAGCCCGGCCGCGCTTCCCTGGAGCGCTCACGCCCGGCACCTCGCCGTCCGAGGTCCGTGCCCCCGCGCTCACTGCGTGACCTTACTGCGCGGTGGGATCAACCGACTCGAGGAACGGGAAGCGGTGAAAGTCGGTGTCGCGCGTGACGATGCGGCGGATGCCGTGCTCGCGCATGAGGACCGCCGTGTGAGTGTCGTGGAACAGATTGCCCGCGAGATGAGGAAGCTGCGAGATGACCTGCGTGGCAACCTCGGCGTGCCGTTCGGTGGGGACAAGGACGCCGAGGCCGCGCGAGGCGAGCAGTGCCGAGACGAAGTGCCACGCCGCCGCCGCGCTCCATGGCTGTCGCATGACGCGCGGGTGAGTCGTGACGCGCAGGAACTCGTACAGGATCGACCAGGTGATGTACCAGGCGTCCGGCCGCCCGCGCTGGCGTTCGAGCCACTCCTGGCAGGCGCCATGGAACGGCGAGTCAGCGTCGGCGGCGTACACGAGCACGTTGGTATCGACGACGAGCACTACCGCCCTTCCATGGCCTGGTACAGGGCGTCCCGGTCCGCCACATCCACGAGCGCGCCGCCACTGTGGAACGTGGGCAGGGGAGAGAGATCCTCCGGTTTCCTCTGGGAGCGGAACAGCAGACGCAGAGCCATCTCGACGAGCTCAGACATCGTGCGCCCCTGTCGCGCCGCCTCGCGCTTCAGTTGGGTCATGACGGTGTCGTCGATGTTGAGGGTCGTCTTCATATGGAAAACCATACCGCAAGTATGGCAATGCGACAAGCCGCGGGGTGCTCGTCCGGCTCTTCGCGATGCCCCCGGGCGTTTACGCCGAGGGCAATGCGTCCCCCGTCGGCGGCGGCAGCGCGGTGGCGATCTGCCGGAGCTGGCCGGCATGATCGAGGTCGTGCAGGCGCAGGAAGAGCAGCGCCTCGCGCCAGGTGAGCGGCCCGAACATGCCGTGCTCGATCGTGCGGTCGGGCCGGCCGTCCGGCGACGCCGCGCGCACGCGCTCGAAGAGCGCCTCGCGATCCCGCGCGAGCGCCCGGCACCACTCGTCAGCCGACCGCGCCGCGCGCTCCGCCGAGCCGCCGCCCTCTTCGCGCGCGGGCAGCGGGCGGTCGTCGAGGATGCTCACGATGCCGCCGCCGAAGTAGGCGTCCGACGCCATGACGTGCGCCATCACCTCGTCGCCGCTCCATTCGTCCGGTGCCGGCCGCTCGGTGAAGCGCGACGGCGCGAGGGCGACGGCCGCCGCCTCGAGCTCGGCCATGGCGTCCCGGACCTTGGCGATGATCGCGGCGGGCTCGAGCTTCGCCGCCTGGGCCGTGAGGTAGCTCTTGATGCGGCGCTGCTCGTCGGTCATCGGTGTCGTCATCTCGCGGAGCCTCCCCGTCCACCAAGTATGCGCTCGCCGGCGGTGCGCCAGGCGCCGAACCGCACCGCGAGCGCATTGACGGTGCCGAAGACGAACAGCGCCACCGCCATCACCGCGAAGATCTGCGCGAGCCCGCCACCGAGCCAGCGCACGGCGATGAAGCCCACGCCGCCGGCGATCGCCAGGCGCGCAAAGCCGGCGAAGAGCGGCCAGCCGAGCCGTCCCGCGCCTTGCGAGGCGAAGTACAGCGCAAGCCCGAGGCCGAAGAAGCCGTACAGCGGCCCGACGGTGCGGAGATAGAGCGTCCCCGCCGCGAGCACCTCGGCGTCCTTGCTGAACAGCCCGAGCCACACGTGAGGGAAGAGCGCGCCGAAGAGCCCGACCGCGCCCGTCACCAGCGCCGCCAGTCCCGAGCCGACCCACGCCACGCGCTGGGCCCGCGCGAGGTTGCCCGCGCCGATATTGGTTCCCACCATGGTCACGAGCGCCGCGCCGAGGCCGAAGACCAGCGGGATCTGCAGATACTCGAGCCGCGCCCCCATGCCGTAGCCGGCGAGCGCGTGCGCGCCGAACGGGCCGACGAGCGCGGTGACGAGGACGATCGTGAGGTTGGTGAACACGGTGTTGAGCGAGCCGGGTGCGCCCACGCGCAGGATGTCGCGGAAGAGCGCCCACCGCGGGCGGATCCGCGCGAGCGACAGCGTGACGAGGCTCCGGCCCGAGGCCAGGTAGACGCCGAGCACGACGCTGCCGAGCGCAAAGGACGTGACGCTGGCGGCGGCCGCGCCCGCGACGCCGAGGCGCGGCAGGGGACCCCAGCCCATGATCAGCGCGGGCGAGAGCGCCAAATAGATGGCGCCATTGGCGACCATCACCGTGGCGGGCAGCGCCATGTTGCCGGTGCCGCGCACGACGGCGCTGAGCGTGTTGTAGAGCCAGTACGCGACGGCGCCGCCGAAGATCACGTGCGAGTAGGCGAGCGCGGCGTCGAGGGTCCCCCCGGTGCCGCCCATGGCGCGATAGAGCCAGGGCCCGCCGGCGAGCGCCGCCACGGTGAAGAGCGCGCCCATGCCGAGCGCGATGATGAGCGCGTGGGCGACCAGCGCATCGGCCTCCTTCTGCCGCCCCGCGCCGAGCGCGCGGGCGACGGCGGAGGCGACGCCACCGCCCATGCCGCCCGCCGACATGGTCTGCATGAGCATGACGAGCGGGAACACCACCGAGACGCCCGCCAGCGCGTCCCCGCCCAGCCAGCCCACGAAGACCGCGTCGAGCGTGCTCACGGTGGCCTGGAGCACCATGACCAGGACATTGGGGGCGGCGAGTCGCAAGAGCGTGGGCGCGACCGGGCCCTCGAGCAAGAGGCGCGTGCGGGCCGCCATGGGCGGCGCCGCCTGCGCGGGAAGGGCGATCGATCCGGCCGCGGCGCCCACGGCGCCTACCGGCCCGCCGCCTGCTCGCCGCGCAGGGTCATGCACGTGCTCGTCGCGCGGGCGACCAGGCTCGCCTGCTCGTCGGTGACGTCGCACTCGACGAGGCCGACGGTGCGCCCGGCCTTGACGACGCGGCCCGTCGCGGTGAGCCGGCCCGTTCGCACGGGCTTCAGGAAGTTGATCTTGAGCTCGAGCGTCGTGAACGTCTCGCCCTCGTCGAGGCCGGCGGCATAGGCCATTCCCATGGCGGCGTCCGCGATGTCGCAGAGGATGCCGCCGTGCACGGTGCCCATGGGATTGGCATGCCGCCGGTCGGCGTCGAGCTCGATCACGGCGCGGCCCGGCTCGACGGATGTCAGCGTGAACCCGATGAGGTCGGCGACCGGGGGCGGGGGGAATTCCCCGCGCTGGATCTGCTGCAGATGGTCGAGCGCGCTCGGCATGTCGAAGCCTCCCCGGCCGTGGCCGTCACTTGTAAAATAATAGTCACTCCTTATGATGTCAAGCCGACTACAATCGATGCATGCCCAAGCGCTACGGCCAGTCCTGCCCGGTGGCGAAGACGCTCGAGCTGATCGGCGACCGGTGGACGCTGCTCATCGTGCGCGACCTGCTCCCCGGCACCCGGCGCTTCCAGGACTTGCTCTCGTCGCTCTCCGGCATCGCGCCGAACATCCTCTCCGATCGGCTCAAGCTGATGGAGGAGCACGCGCTGGTGAGCCGGCGCCTCTACTCCGAGCACCCGCCGCGCGCGGAATACGAGCTGACATCCAAGGGCAAGGAGCTCGGCGTGATCGTGGGCGCGCTCGCGGCGTGGGGCTCGCGCCACGTGTACAAGCGGTCGAGCCTGGTGCACGCGGGCTGCGGGCATCCCGTGAAGCTCGGATACTTCTGCCCGGATTGCGGCGAGCGCGTGCGCGGCGCCGAGGTGCGGCTCGAGCGCAGGCGCCGCACCGCGAAGGCCGCGTCGGACTGATTCCCGGCGCCGGCCACCGGCGCGATCGGTGGCCGGATCAGCGACCTGGTCCAACGAGGGTCAGGCCGGGCTGCCTCGCGGGCCGGAACACTCAGATCGAATTCCGGTCCGCGGAAGGGAAAACCCGAGCGCCTCGCCGGTCCGCCTCGCTCCCCGCGCCTGGGCCCCGAGGATCAGCAACATGAACGCCCTCCGGCGGCGGTGGCGCCGTCCTTGATCCCCATCAACCTGACATAAGGGACCAGACGCGAACACCGACCGCCCCAGCAGTTGCAGGAACCGCGCAGGCACAGGCTCAGTCGCTCTCTTGTATCATCTTCGCGAATAATTCAGGCGAACGGCGACGCCGGCGCGGAAGAGTTCTCAGCGACAAGCATGCCGTCGGGCCGGCAAGGCAATTTGACATCGTCCGAATGTGCGACATAGAGTCCCAACATGCCCGTGAGGTCAGGGATGAGTAGAGGGCACCGCCGTGAGTGAAAGGTCCAGGTTCGACGCATGGAGCGGACGGCTCACTCGCTCACGCGACATCGTTCTGGTTGGGTTCGGTGGTATCTACGCCCTCGGGTATCTGGCGCGTGCGCTGCACGCCTGGCAACACAACCTCGGTGTGCTGCCAGGTGCTGAGCTGCAGTACTTCGTAGCTGGACTGGTGTTGGTGACCCCGCCGGCACTACTGGTCGGTCTCGTCTATGGGATTTGGCGATCACTCCGATTGTTGGTGCGTTGGGAAGAAGCCAAGGTGCTGGTGCGTTGGGAAGAAGCGAAAGTTAGGCCAGGGTCGTCCGCAGTGAGGAATCAGACGAGCGTCGTACGTGAACCGGACTGTAGCCACCACTCTTGGCCTGGGTTGGTTCCTGATGTTTCTGGGAGCCATGCCCTGGCTAACGCGAGTAACTCCTGACATAGCACGTGTTGGTTCCGGGATCGGGATGGTAGGGTTTTTTCTGGCTTTCTTCTGTTGGATAGGGATCGCCGTGCTTCGGAAGGACGAGGCAAAAGCAAACAGTGACGCGAAGGTGGACGGGTCCGTCCGGGTGAATCGTTTTCTGCGTGTCCTGGAGTGGACTGGTACTTTCCTATTGGGTTTGGCAATGCTGTTGGCTCCTGGCCTCATGATTCTGTTCTTGTTTGTCTTGGGCTCTGGTGGGTTCGTTCGTGGTTCTGCCGGTGCTTCCGCAGGAACTCGGCGGGGGTGCGCCGCACTGCGCACGCTTCGATCTCGATCCGGCACAGCTCACGCCTGAGATGGCGACTGTGCTGTTTGACGGACCGGTCTTGCGCGTTCATCCGGTAGCTTAGTGGTTCGCTCCCGCCCAAGTGGACGTCTACTATTCCGCCGGGGATACCGTGCTGTTCAAGGTGCCCGGTGACCGTGCGCGCCCGCTACCTACGACATGAAGCGCGTGTCGATCTCAGGCGTGGTTTGGTGTATCCGCGACGACAAGAAGCAGTATGGGTGACCCCGCCCGGCTCAGGATGGGCGATCTCGGGCGGCTCGCCTTGCCCGACCTCAGTGGCTCAGTACCGGGCGACTACTGTCACCCGGCCTGGCCAGGTGTCAGTGCCTCTCGGTCACTTTGAACGATAAGTTACTTGAGAAGGTCAAGACTTATCGGACACCGAGAGAGAGTGGGCTCCTTGGCCCGAGCGCGGCGTTTCGGAAGGCTGTTTCGAACGTCACCGTTCCTTTCGGTGTTCCCGTTGCTCGATATCACTGACCTCGAGAGTGTGGCATTTGGCCCCCTGGACCGAATCGAATCGTGGTTTCCGCGGCTGGCCGTGGAGAAGCAATTTGCCCGAGCCCAGACAGACACTGCCAAGCGCACAAAAAGAGAGATGTTGTCGATGGACTGACACAGGTCAGCTCCACGGAAGCATTTGCGAGGCGGTTAGGTCGGGACTTCAAATCCTGGGAGTTGCTCTACGATCGCGTCCTGCCCTTCTACGAGCCCTCGGCATCCCCGCTGGCTCCCGATTCAGGCCGCCGTCTCGATCCTCCGCCGCCGCCCACCGTAGGCAGAGGCGCCGCGGACCTCGGTTCGGCGCATCGCTGCGGCGCCGGACCCAGGTGGTCGTTGTCGCCGGCGTCCTCTCATGCGCGGCTGCGGAACGGCAGCGTGTTCGAGCCCCCGCGCGTTCGGCATCCGCGTCGTCCGGCTGCTGGGGCCGCCGCCCCTGGGGGCTTGTGAAGGAGTCGACGCCGCCCTCACGATGCGGGCCCTGCTGTCTCGCAGGTTCGCC
>CAWIZN010000006.1:0-104053 GCA_963840495.1 uncultured Candidatus Rokubacteria bacterium | reverse complement strand
CGCGGGAGGGCTACTCCGTCGCCCTGGCGGGACGCCGCAAGGATCGCCTCGAAGAGACGGCCGCGGCGGCCAAGGGCCCGACGCTGGTCGTGCCCACCGACGTGGGCGACCCGGCCTCGGTCAAGGCGCTGTTCGCGAAAACGCTGGAGGCGTTCGGCCGTCTCGACGTGCTCTTCAACAATGCGGGCACGGGGGCGCCCCCGGTGCCCCTCGAAGACCTGACGTACGAGCAGTGGAAGACCGTGGTCGACATCAACCTGACCGGGGTGTTCCTGTGCACGCAGGAAGCCTTCAAGATCATGAAGAGCCAGGACCCGCGCGGCGGGCGCATCATCAACAACGGCTCGATCTCGGCCCATGCCCCGCGGCCGAACTCGTCGCCCTACACGTCCACCAAGCACGGGGTCAGCGGCCTCACGAAGGCCGCCTCGCTCGACGGCCGGAAGTACGGCATCGCCTGCGGCCAGATCGACATCGGCAATGCCGCCACCGACATGACCGCGCGCATGAAGAAAGGCGTGCCCCAGGCCAACGGGACCGTGGCGGTGGAGCCGACCATGGACGTGGAGAACGTCGCGCGCGCCGTGGCGTACATGGCGAGCCTGCCCCTCGACGCCAACGTGCTGTTCATGACCGTGATGGCCACCGAGATGCCCTTCGTCGGACGCGGTGACTAGAGCGAGGATAAGGGCCCATCTGCGTTGGCGCCTCGACCGCCGTGCAACGTAACGCGCGAGACATCGGGCCGACGAACTTTCGTCTGCGGGGCCCAGACATGGCCCCGCACTCCCCCTACGAGAGTACGCCTCGCGTGCGGCCATCGGGCGCCGCCTCGCAGCTGGACCCTTCTCCTCGCTCTAGCCGGGTTTCTCCGACAGGCTCCTAGCCGCCGCTGACCCTCGGCGCTCGCCTCAGCGCGGCTGACGCGCGAGCGCCGAGAGCACCGCCCGCAGCGATGCCGTGATGATGTTCGGGTGCGTGCCGACCCCCCACCAGAGGCTGCCGTCCCGCGCGATGGTCTCCACGTAGGCGACGGCGGTGGCATCGGCGCCCTGCCCGAGCGCGTGCTCGGCATAGTCGACGACGTCCATCTCGACGCCGAGCCCGGAGCGCAGCGCGTCCACGAACGCCGCGATGGGGCCATTGCCCGCCCCGGTCACCGTGCGGGGGGCGCCGTCCACCACGAGCTGCGCGGTGATCCGGGTGCCGTCTCCGCCGTCGCCCGAGACCAGATCGTGACCGCGCAGCTCCCAGGCGGGCGCGGCGGGCAGGTACACGGTGCGGAACGCGTCCCACATCGCCGCGGGGCTGATCTCCGTCCCGCTGTCCTCGGTGATCGCCTGGATGGTCTTCGAGAACTCGATCTGCAGGCGGCGGGGCAGATCGAAGCCGTGCTCGACCTTCATGATGAAGGCCACGCCGCCCTTGCCGGACTGGCTATTGACGCGGATCACCGCCTCGTAGGTGCGCCCCACGTGCTTCGGGTCGATGGGCAGATACGGGACCTCCCACACGGTATAGTCCCGCGGCAAGGCCTCCATGCCCTTCTTGATGGCGTCCTGATGCGAGCCGGAAAACGCCGTGTAGACCAGGTCGCCCACGTAGGGGTGCCGGGGATGGACGGGCAGGCGATTGCAGTACTCGGCCACGCGCCGGAGCCCGTCGATGTCCGTGACGTCGAGCTCGGGATCGATGCCCTGGGCGAAGAGGTTCATGGCGAGGGTGACGACGTCCACATTGCCCGTGCGCTCGCCGTTGCCGAACAGCGTGCCCTCGACCCGATCGGCGCCGGCGAGCACCCCGAGCTCGGTGGCGGCCACCGCGCAGCCGCGGTCATTGTGCGGGTGAAGGGACAGCACGAGGCGGTCACGCCGGGAGATGCGGCGGAGGAACCACTCGATGGTATCGGCGTACAGGTTCGGCGTGTACATTTCCACCGTCGCGGGCAGGTTCAACACGATCTTCCGATCGGCCGTCGGCTCGATCACGTCCATGACCGCCTCGCAGATCTCGACGGCGAACTCCACCTCGGTCCCCGTATAGCTCTCGGGCGAGTACTCGTAGAAGATCTCCGTATCGCCCATCGCCTCCTCGAGCTTCCGGCACAGCTTGGCGGCATTGACCGCGATGTCGACGATGCCCGGCTTGTCGAGGCCGAACACGACCCGCCGCTGGAGGATGGACGTGGAGTTGTAGAAGTGCACGATGGCCCGCCGGGCGCCCTGCAGGCACTCGTAGGTCCGGTGGATCAGCTCGGGCCGGCACTGCACGAGCACCTGGATGATGACGTCGTCGGGAACCAGGTCCTCCTCGATGAGGAGCCGGACGAAGTCATAGTCGGGCTGCGACGCCGAAGGAAAGCCGACCTCGATCTCCTTGAAGCCCATCTTCACGAGGGCCTCGAACATCCGGCGCTTGCGCTCGGGGTCCATCGGGTCGATGAGGGCCTGGTTGCCGTCCCGCAGATCGACCGAGCACCAGCGGGGCGCCTTCGTCAGCTTCTTGTCCGGCCACGTGCGGTCACGCAGCTCGAGCGGGACGAAGGGGAGGTACTTGTCGAACGCCATCTTCCTCGGCATCGCGGGTTGTGGTGGCATGTGTCGCTCCTCGGCTGGCTCCATCGGAGCCGGAAAATAAAAAACCTCCTGACGGGAGTTTCCGCAGGAGGCTCGGCGAGCGCGCTTGAAAGCGCTCGCCGCTACATAAGTAGGAGAACCAGGGACTGATCCATGGCGGGGCTAGAGTGCCAGGGAAGCCCCGCCATGTCAACCGTTCGCCGCATGGCCGGACTCGCGGGCGAGGCGGCGCATCAGCGCTTCGCTCTCGGCATCGGCGGGGAAGAAGCACTCGATCCTGAGCTCCTCCAGCGTGATGTCGTAGGGGACGCCGAGGCTGGTGAGCGTCGAGAAGAACTTGACGCGGACGTCGCCCTTGGCGAGCTCGACGGCGAGGAACGGCGCCGTGGAGGCGTCGAGGTCGAGCGTGCGCCACTGGCGCGGCACGTCCGGATAGGACAGGAGCTCCTCGAGCAGCCGGCCCGTCGCCGCGCCGCCAATGCCGCGGAGCATGTCGCGGTGCAGCCATTGAATGAGGGCCGCCGCCGTGGCTTCCCAGTTGACGATGAACGGGCGCAGCCCCCGCGGATGATAGGTCAAGCGGATCGCATTGGGCGGGCCGACCGCGGCGAGCGCCTCGGGGTCCAGGAAGAGGCCCAGGAGCCGCGTCATGCCGTCATTGCTCATGAGGACATTCCAGCGTCCGTCCACGACCAGCGCCGGGTACGGCTCCTGCTGGCGCAGGATGAACGCGAGCGCCTGCCGCACCTGCGCCATCTCCGGAGACTCGAGGCCGGTCTCGCGGTACATGGCGGCATAGCCCGCGGCGGTGAGCAGCTCGTTCTTGGCTCGTGGCGGGACCTCGAGCACCCGAGCCAGGAGCAGCACCATGTCCCGGCTCGGCTGCGCTCGGCCCGTCTCGATGAAGCTCAGGTGGCGGGTCGACACCTCGGCCTCGACGGCCAAGGCGAGCTGGCTCAGCCGCCGGCGCTCCCGCCACTGCCGGAGGAGCGCGCCGAACGCGCTCCCTCCTGGTGGCCTGCGGTGTCCGTGCGCGTGCTTCACTCGCTGCATGACGGAAGTCTATCGTGGGCCGCCAGCCGGAACCATTACCTCCCACGTAGGGCGAGTCACCGGGCCATTTTTCCGCTCGGAGTAATACTCATCTTATGTATAGTATATCGAGCCATGGACAGACACGAACGGTTCGCCCTGCTCAGCCGTGAAGCGACAGCCGACCGGGAGCACGGCTTGCCGGGCCGGCCGCGATTGCAAGAGGGCCCGGTCGGCATCCGCCCCTTGCGCATGCCCGGGGGCGGCGTCACGCGCCTCATGCGCGTCATGCAGACCAATGCGTGCTCGCTCTCGTGTGGCTATTGCCCGACGTTCTGCGGCGGCAAGGTCCGGCGCGTATCACTCGGGCCCGAAGAAGCGGCGCGAACCTTCATGGAGGCACACCGCGCCGGCGCCGCCGACGGACTGTTCCTGACCTCGGGGGTGCCCGGGCGCCCGCGCCGCGCGATGGACCGCATGCTGGCGACCGCGGAGGTCCTCCGCCGGCGGGAGGGTTTCTCGGGCTACCTCCATCTCAAGATGCTCCCCGGCGCCGATGACGATCAGGTGCGGGCAGCCGTGCGACTCGCGAGCCGCGTGTCGATCAACCTCGAAGGACCGACCGATGACGTGGTCCGGCGGCTCGCGTCCGACAAGGACCTCTCGGGCGATCTCCTGCCGAAGCTCGAGCTGGCGGGCAGGCTGTCCCGAGAGGCGCGCCTCGAAGGCCGGCCGCGCCTGGCCGCGCCGGCCGGCACGACGACCCAGTTCGTCGTCGGCGCCCAGGGCGAGGCGGACCGCGACCTGCTCGGCTTGGTCGGCCGCCTCGAGGCAACGGGGCTGCTCCACCATGCGCACTGGAGCGCATTCCAACCGGTGGCGGGCACGCCGATGGAGGGGTTGCCTGCCGTGCCGGCGGCGCGCGAGGCTCGCCTCTACCAGGCCGAGCACCTGCTCCGCCAGTACGGCTTCGGCGTCGACGAGCTCGTGTTCGGCTCCGACGGGAACCTGGCCCTCGATCAGGACCCGAAGACCGCCTGGGCGCTCGGCCACCCCGCCCGCTTTCCCGTCGAGCTGACGCGGGCGTCGCGCGAGGAGCTCTTGCGCGTGCCGGGCATCGGGCCGCGAGCAGCGGACAGGATCATCGCGGTGCGGCGGGGGACCGTCATCCGGGGCGCGGACGACCTGCGCCGGCTCGGCGTGGACGTGGCACGCGGCGGGCACTTCATGGCCTTGGCCGGCCATCGCCTGGCGCGCCGTCCGCCCCCCGAGCAGCTCCGGCTCTTCCCGCACGGGGGACATCTGCCGGCGGTGGTGTGGAAGACGGCCGTACCGCCCTGCGCCTATCGGTGAGGCTATGGATGTGAAGAAGCGGAAAGCCATCGTCGAGCGCCTCCAGACCGTCTTCTACGAGGAGGTGGGCAGCATCAAGCTCGGCGACTACTTCACCCTCGACGTCGCCCGCCGCGACCTGCGCGGGGAGTTCCGCACGGCGCCGCGGCTGTACTTCTGGAATAGCTGGCTCGCGAAGTAGCTGGGGTAGGGTTCAGCTCACCATCGCGTACGTGCGCTCGATATTGCCGAGCAAGCCCAGGCGCCAGGGCCGGTAGTCACCGTACACCGAAAACGGCTTCTCGTAGATGGGACCGAGCGCGGCGGGCAGACGCTCCTTGACCTGGTCGAGCGTGGCCCCGGCCGCGACCTCGTGCCGAACCGCGTCGACCATGTCGCGGACGTAGCCGCGGAAGGTGTCGAGCCAGTCGCGACCGGCGACGGCGCCGTGGCCCATGATGATGTGGGTGAAGTCGAGCCGGGCGAGCCGATCGAGCGTCCCCGCCCAGTCCTCCGGGTAGCCATCGCCCATGTACGGCGTCCACCCGATGAGCGCGTCGCCCGTGATGACGACCTTCTCCTTCGGCAGATACACGAAGACGTCGCCCTCGGTGTGGGCCCGGCCGAGGTGCAGGAGATGGATCTCCCGGTCGCGCCGGTACAGCTTCATCGTGCCTTCGAAGGCGATGGTGGGCAGCGCGGGCTCGAGCGCCGTGACCTCGCCGAGGTAGGCGCGTGCCAGGCGCAACTGCTCGGCGACTCGGGTGCGCTCTTCCGGGCTCGCGCGCCGCGGCGAGCTCGGTCTCGAGCCGCGCGATCTCCGCCGGGACCTGGCGGACGTGGTCCTGAATGCGCTTCAGCCCCTTCCTCACCATGGCCTCGCGCGTGATCTGGTTGGTCACGATCTCGGCGCCCGGATACGCCTTGGGATAGACCTCGTTGCCGTGCCAGTGGTCCCAGTGAAAGTGGGTGTTGACGACGTAGCGCACGGGCTGCGCCGAGAGGTCGCGCAGATGGTCCACGATGACCCGGGCCGCCGAGGGCTTGCTGTGCGTGTCGACGACGATCAGGCCGTCGTCCGTCTCGATGATCGCCGTGTTGCAGTTGACCTTGTACGCGGGCGCGGCCACCGCGACGTGCACGCCGTCGGCGACCTGCTGAATGTCGAAGCGCGCGTCGCCGCCGTCGGGGCCCTCATGAGCGCAGCAGTCCATGGTCGGCTCGACTCCCTCGGCTCTCGCGCGTCACTGCATTTCGCGAGAGACCAGAAAAAACGACAAGACCTTGACGCGATACGCGGCGCCCCGCTTCGGCACGGACACGAAGAAGTATGCGCGGCCCCCCGCCGGCACGTCGCCGGGCACCCACCCGAAGACGCGGTTCTCCACCTCGCCCGCGCTGTCGAGGACCTCGACCTGGAGCCGGACCCCGTTGACGCGGTACGAGTGGCTGCTGATCACGTAGCCCTGCACGGCCCAGCCGCCGCGCGGCACCGCCTCCGGCTCCCACTCCACCTTGAAGTACCGGTCGACCTCCGTCGTGCTCTGGGCATGGCCGCGGTGCGGAGCCGAGCCGATCACGATGAGGAGCGCGCAGGCGAGGGCGGCGAGCGACATGGAGCCGGGGCACGGTCGTCATGGCGAACATCCTACCCCAGCGTGCGCGCGAGCCCGCACAGAATGGCTCACGGAAGCTGGCCGGTCGTGCCGGCGCGCCGGATCACTTCCTGGATCAGGGGGACGAAGAGCATCGCGGCGAAGAAGAGCGTGGCCAACCAGATCACGAGGCGGACGAGGCGCATGGGCGGGCTCTACGGTAGCCACGCGGCGGCGGATCGTCAAGGCATCTCGCGCTTGAGAATGGCGGCGAGCCCGACTACACTGTCGGCGTGCCCGACAGCTTCAAGGAATTCGAGGCGACGACGCTGTTCTGCGCCCGCTGCAAGCAGGCGACGGCCGTGCGCAAGCGGCTCTTGCTGGTGCTGCCCACCGGCAACAAGTACGACTACGCGTGCAGCGTGTGCGGGACAATGGTCGGCGGCAAGATGGATAGCGACGCGACGGACTTCCACGCCACGCGGCCGTCCCGTCGGCGCCCGAGTGACCGGCCCCGCTGACGTGACGACGACGGCCCGCCTCCGGATTCCCCGGCGCTCGCGGACCCGGCGCCACCAGATTCGCCGTACGGACCCGATGAGCGCTTGCGCGAAGAGGCCCGGCCGCCCGACCAACGTCACTCGCAGTCAGGTAAGCCGATGACCGCCTTGGGCAACCTGCTCCGCTACCTTGGACTGGGCGGCGACGATGATGCCAGGGACTCGCGGCGCGACGTGGAGGGCTCGGTGATGGGGGCGGGACTGTCGTTTCGCGGTGAGGTGAGCGGGGAGGGGGACTTTGACGTCGCGGGGAAGTTCGAAGGCGACATCAACGTGACCGGGCGCGTGCTCGTGGCCGACGGGGCCCAGGTCGACGCCAATATCAGTGCGCTTGCGATCGTCATCGGCGGCACCGTGCGCGGCAACCTCTCGGCGTCGACACGCGTCGAGATCCTGCCCACGGGCGTGCTCACAGGCTCCCTCAAGACGGGCAGCTTCTCGGCCGCTGACGGCGCGTCCGTCAAGGGCGAGGTCTGGGTGGAGCCCCCGGCGACGCGCGCCGCGGGAGGGTCCCTCAACTCATGAACCTGTTCGGCTGGCTCGAAGATGCGCGGGCGCGGCGCCTGGCGATCCAGGTGGGCGCGGGCGTCGTGGTGGTGGCGCTCATCGTCGTCGGCGCCTGGGCCTGGCACCGATCGCAGGAATCGCGAGGCGAGGCCGCGCTGGCCTCGGCAACCGCGCTGGTGCAGCAGGCGACGACGCCGCAAGCGGCGCCCGACGCCCGCGCCAAGGCGATCGCGGCGCTCGAGGCCGTGCTCCGCGACCACCCGCGCTTCTCCGGCGCGGCCCAGGCCGCCTACCAGCTCGGCAATCTCCGCTACGCCAGCGGCGCCTACGCCCAGGCGCGCGGGGCGTACGAGGTGGCCCTGGCCAAGGGCGGGCCGGCGTCGCTGCGGGCCCTGAGCGCCGTCGGCATCGGCTATACCTGGGAGGCCGAGAAGAACTACGCCAATGCCGCGGCGGCCTACGAGGCGGCGCTCAAGGCGATGGCGCCGAAGGCCTTTCTCTACGAGGAGACGCTGATGGCGCTGGCCCGCGTCCAGGAGCTGGGCGGCAAGCGGGGCGCGGCCGTGGAAACCTATCAGCGCCTGCTCAAGGAGATTCCCGACACGCGCCGCGCCGACGACCTGAAGACGCACCTCGCCAATCTCAAGAGCCGTCCCGGCCAGTAACTCGTTTCGGCGGCATCGCGGGCCCGTCCGCGCGCATGCCGCAACGTCTGATAAGACGCATTATGTAAGGTTCGTGCGCTGAGGAGCCGGAGCCCGCCTGCCGAGTCTGTCAGGGCTCACGCGGCGCGCGCCGCTCGATCACCCGCACGGCCTTGCCCTCGCTGCGGGGAATGGTCTTGGGCCGGACGAGCTCAACCCGAGGATTGACGCCGAGATAGCCCCGCAAGCGCTCGGACACGCGCGCGGCCAGGGCCATCGCCTCCGGCCGGGTGGCGTCGAAGCCGCCCCACCGGCGCGCCACGCCCTCGGTCGGCTCGACCTGCACCTCGAGCGTGGGGAACTCGTGGGTCCGGTCCACGAGGAGCTGATAGTGCGGGGCCACGTCTTCGACCGCCAACAGCGCCGCCTCGAGCTGCGAGGGGTAGACGTTGACCCCCTTGATCACGAGCATGTCGTCACTGCGCCCCTTGATGCGCGCGATGCGCAGGGTCGTGCGGCCGCACGGGCAGGGCGCCGGATCGAGGCTCGTGACGTCGCCGGTGCGGTAGCGGAGCATCGGGAGCGCCTCCTTGGTCAGGCTCGTCAGCACGAGCTCGCCCTCGTGGCCCATCGGTTGGGACTCCCCGGTCTCCGGATCGATGATCTCGGGCAGGAAGTGGTCCTCGTTCACGTGCAGCCCGGGACGGCCTTCGATACACTCGCCGGCCACGCCGGGCCCGATGATCTCGCTCAATCCGTAGAAGTCGAGCGCGGTCAGCCCCCAGAGCGACTCGAGCTCGGCGCGCATCGCCTCCGTCCAGGGCTCGGCCCCGAACATCCCGTACCGGACCCCGACCGAGCGGGGGTCGATCCCCTGCTCGCGCATCGTCTCGCCGATGTAGAGGGCGAACGACGGCGTGCAGGCCAGCCCCTGCGGCCGGAAATCTTGCAGCAAGAGGATTTGGCGCAGCGTATTGCCGGAGGAGGCGGGCACCACCGTGAGCCCCATGTGCTCCGCGGCATCGTGAAAGCCGAGGCCCCCCGTGAACAGGCCATAGCCGTACGCCACCTGGATCATGTCGCCGGGCACCGCGCCCGCGGCCGCCAGCGATCGCGCCATCACCTCGCGCCAGACGAGGAGATCCCGCTTGGTGTAGCCGACCACCGTGGGCTTGCCGCGCGTCCCCGATGACGCGTGAATCCGGGCCACGCCTCGCAGGGGGACGGCGAAGAGGCCCCAGGGATACTGCTGGCGCAGATCGTCCTTGACCGTGAACGGGATGCGCGCCAGGTCGGCCAGGCTCTGGATCGCCTCGGGGACCAACCGCGCCCGGTTGAGCCGGTCCCGGTACAGCGGCACGCGGGTCTCCGCCCACGCCAGCGTCTCCCGCAGGCGCTCGAGCTGCAGCCGCTCGAGCTCCGCGCGCAGCATCGTTTCCGCCGCCGGGTTCCAGATCACGGCGCGCTCAGCCGATCACGACGCGCTTCACGAGCCAGTGCTGCCGCTCGAGGAAGTGGGCGATGCTGTCGAGGAGTGCCGAGCCGGTCCCGGCGTCGAGGCTGATGCGATCCGGCACGATGTGGCGCACCTCGGCGTACGACAGCAGCACGCGGAGCAAGGTCCGCACGCGCGGGTCCGCCGCGAAGAACCCCCGTCGGCCGACCCCCGGTCCCTCCGCGTCCCACTCGGGTTCGAACGTCACGGAGATCGCCCGCGCGCCGTCCGCCGCGGCCATCAGCGACGCTTGCCGCCCAGCGCCGTGTAGTGGCGGACCATCACCTCGACCTGGCCGATCGCGGAGAACTGCCGCTCGGCCACGAGCCGCGCGGCCCGCCCCATCGCGATGCGCCGCTCGCGATCGAGCAGCAGTCCGATGGCGGCGTCGGCCAGATCGCCCGTTTCCGCCTTGGTCAAGAGCCCGGTCTCGCCGTCCCGCACCACCTCGTCCACGCCGGAGGCCCGGACGGCGACGGCGGGCAGGCCGGAGCCGTGCGCCTCCGCCAGGACGAGCCCCTGCGTCTCCGTCTCCGAGGCGAACATGAACAGGTCCGCCGCCTGGTAGAACGGCGGGAGCGCCTCGCGGCTCATGCCGCCGTGGAAGTGGATCCGCGCGGCCGCCGGGCTCGCCTCGGCTTGCCGGCGGAGGCTCGCCTCGTGGGTGCCCTGCCCCACGAGCAGCAGGCGGCTGCCGGACACGGCCGTGGCGATGGCGCCGAACGCGTCGATCACCCGCCCCACGCTCTTCTCGCGGTCGAGCCGGCCCACGTAGAGACAGATCGGGTCATCCGCGGGCAGCCCGAGCATCATGCGGGCCTGACGCTGGTCGCCGGGCGTGAAGAGATGGAGCGGCACGCCCGTCGGGACGACGGCGATCGGCGCCCGGACCCCGCGCAGGGCCAGCGTGGCCGCCATGTGCTCGGATGGGGCGATCACCAGGTCCGCGGAGCTCGCGAACCGGCAGGCGAGGCGAACCGCCAGCCCCGCCACCGCCCGCTCCGGCAGCGGCACGTAGTGGGCGTACTTCTCGTAGCGCGTGTGGTACGTGAAGACCAGGGGCCGTCCGAGCCGCCGCGCCAGCCGCCGCGCCGTGACGCCGAGCAGGAACGGGTGCTGGGCATGCACGACGTCGAGGGCGAGCCCGCGCGCGACCCGGGCGAGCCGGGGCGAGACAGGCAGGGGCAGCGAGAACCCCGGATACGTCGGCGCGGGAACGGACGGGTAGCGGAAGACGCGGGGGAGATCGGCTAGAGGACTCGACGAGCGCGGCGCAAAGATCCAGACGTCATGGCCGAAGGCTTCGAGTCCCTGCCGAAGCGTCGCGACGGCGGTCGTGACGCCGCCGCGGAACGGCAAATAGTTGTTCGTGAACAGTCCGACGCGCATTCACTCCCCTACTCGTCCGGTGGGCGGCCCGGGTCCTTGCCGCGCTCGGGCTTGTCGAAGTCTCCCGGCTTGAGAGACTCGAGCCACTCCTTGATCTGCGCGGGATCGTCGACCTTGCCGGCCCCCTCGGTGTCCTTCACCACCTTGACCTCGACGGACTCCGCTTTGGCGAGCACGGCATCGTCGACGAAGATCGGCGCGTCCACCCGCAGGGCGAGGGCGATGGCGTCGGACGGCCGCGAGTCGACGGCGAGATCCCGCGCGCCGAGCTTGAGGTGAATGACCGCGTAGAACGTGTTCTCCCGCAGATCCGTGACCTCGATCTTCGCCACGCGCGCCTCGACGGTCTCGAGCAGGTTCTTGATGAGATCGTGCGTCATCGGGCGCGCCGTCGGGATCTTCTCCAGCTCGAGCGCGATGGCATTGGCCTCGGGCAACCCGACCCAGATCGACAACGAGCGCTTGTCGTCCTCGTCGCGCAGGACGATCATGGGCATGTTGGACAGCGGGTCCAACACGAGGTTCTTGACCTTCATCTCGAGCCACATGGCATTCCTCCTAGAGAGCTGCCCCGACCGGCTCTGCCAGCGCGCCACGGAGGCTATGGGGCAGCGCCTCGGTGATCCGCACCGGCACGACCGTGCCGAGAAGCCCGCGCCCACGGGCGTCGAAATTCACGACGCGGTTGCATCGCGTCCGCCCCGATGCCTCGCGCGCGTCCTTTCGCGACACCCCATCGACGAGGACGGGCAGGACGCGCCCGGCGAGGCGCCGGCTCTGCTGAGCCGCGACCCGGCCCGAGACCTCGAGCAGCACGGCATTGCGCTCGGCCTTCACCGCGTCGGGGACTTGATCCGACATGTCCGCCGCCGGGGTGCCCGGCCGGCGTGAGTAGCGAAACACGAAGGCATTGTCGTAGGCGACGCGCTCGACGACGTCCACCGTCTCCGCGAAATCCGCGTCCGTCTCCCCGGGAAAGCCCACGATGATGTCGGTGGACAGCGCGATGTCGGGCACCGTCGCCTTGATCTCGTCGATCAGCTCGAGGTAGCGCGCCACCGTATAGCCGCGATGCATCCGGGCGAGGATGCGGTCCGAGCCCGACTGGACCGGCAGGTGGAGGTATTCGACCACCTTCGGCACGTCGCGAATCGCCCGGATCAATCGGGTGGTCAGGTTGTACGGATTCGAGGTCGTGAAGCGGATGCGCTCGATGCCCTCGACTCCATCGACCAGCTCGAGGAGCGATGCCAGGTCCGTCGGCGGATCGAGGTCGCGCCCATACGCATTGACGGTCTGGCCGAGGAGCGTCACCTCTCGGCAGCCGGACGCGGCGAGCCCGCGGATCTCCTCGACGATCGCGTCCGGGGCATGGCTTCGCTCGCGGCCGCGCGTGACCGGCACGACACAGAACGTGCAGTGCTTCTCGCACCCTTCCATCACGGTGACGAAGGCCTTCAGCCGGCTCGCCGCGTCCGGCTTGGCGGTGATCTTGACGAGGGCGCCTTCCCCGGTGTCGAGGACCTGTCGCTCCCCTTGTCGAACGCGTCCCACGAGCTGCCCGACCCGGGCGATGGCGGGTGAGCCGAACACGAGGTCGACGTAGGGCGCCCGTTCCTGAATGCGTCCTTGCTGGAGCTGGGCCATGCAGCCCATCACGCCGATGACGAGATCGGGCCGGGCCTTCTTGAGGCCCTTCAGCGCGCCGAGCTGCGAGAAGACCTTGTCCTCCGCCTTTTCGCGGATCGAACAGGTATTGAGCAGGATCAGGTCGGCGTCCTCGGGCTTGTCGCAGAGCTCGTACTGGTCAGCCTTGAGGAGCCCGGCGACCCGCTCCGAGTCGTACTCGTTCATCTGGCACCCGTAGGTGATCAGGTGGAGCTTAGGCACGGCTCAGCGCGTCCATGAGTGAGTCTCTCATGAATCATTTTATCCATATTTTTCCGTGCTTTACGCTAACACTCGTCAGAGAGCATGTCAACCCTCGCCGCGTCAGCGGACCTCGTCGAAGACGCCGATCCGGCGGAAGCGCTCATGCCGCTCCTCGACGAGCGCGGCGCCCGACCGCCCACGCAATCGCCGGAGCTGATCGCGGAGCGCCGCGCGCAGATTGGTGGCGGCCTGCTCCCAGTCGCGATGGGCTCCCCCGACCGGTTCGGGAATGATGCCATCAATGACCCCGAGGCGGAGCAGCTCCGGCGCCGTGACCCGCATGAGCCCGGCGGCCTCCGGCGCCTTGGCGGCGTCCCCCCACAGGATGGCCGCGCAGCCTTCCGGCGAGATCACGGAGTAGATCGCGTACTCGAGCATGAGCACCCGGTTGCCGACGCCGATGGCGAGGGCCCCTCCGCTGCCGCCTTCCCCGGTCACGACGCAGACGATCGGCGTCGCGAGCCCCGCCATCTCGCGGAGGTTGCTGCGCGATGGCCTCGGCCTGGCCGCGCTCTTCCGCGCCGAGGCCCGGATAGGCGCCGGGCGTATCGATGAAGGTGACGATGGGCGCGCCGAACTTCTCCGCGAGCTGCATGAGCCGGAGCGCCTTCCGGTACCCCTCGGGGTGCGGCATGCCGAAGTTGCGCGCGATGTTCTCGCGGGTATCCCGCCCCTTCTGGTGGCCGATGGCGACCACGGGCGCGCCGTCGAAGCGCGCGAGGCCGCCGACGATGGCCTTGTCGTCGCCGTAGACCCGATCGCCGTGCAGCTCCACCCAGTCCTCGAGGAGCAATCCCACGAAATCGAGGGTGTGCGGGCGCTTCGGGTGCCGCGCGATCTGGGCGCGCTGCCAGGCCGTCAGGCCCCCGTAGATCTTCTGCTGGAGCCGTCCGAGGCGGTCCTCGAGGCGCGCGATCTCGTCGCGGGAACCCCGAGGATCCTCGGCCGCCCGGAGCTGGACGAGGCGGGTCTCGATCTCGGTCAGCGGCTTCTCGAAATCAAGCTCGTCCAGCATACTCGACGAGTATACTGCCCGGCCCGAGGAGCGACTCGACTTTTGCCACCATGGCGGCGCCGGGATCGACGAGCAGCTCCTTCACCCGCACCACGACCTCCTGATCGGGCAGGAGGACGTGCACGAAGAGCGGCGTGCGGCCCCGGTGGTCCTGACACACCGATCGGAGGGACGCGAGCCGGGCATCGACCGCATCGCCCTCGGCACGCATCCGGACCCGACACGTGAGCGCCGGGGCGCCGTCATCCCCCGCCGTTGGCGCCGGCGGTCGCGTCATCGAGGGGCTTGATCTCCTCCGCGAGCACGACGCGCCCCTTGTCGCTATCGTCGGTGCGCCCGCGGACGAGGACCGGCCCCCGATGCCGCAAGGCGCTCACACAGCTTCGGTACGGCTCCGGGAACACGGTGACCGGCACGGTCCCGTCGACCAGCTCGAGCGTGACGAACGCCATCCGATTGCCGCTCTTGGTGGCGTTCTCGGTCACCGCGCTGATCATCCCGAGGAGCAGGACGCGCGCCCCGACGGGCCGGGCGGCGAGCTCCCCCGACGTCAACGCGCTCAACCGGCGGGCGACGTCGCGGTAGCGCTCGAGTGGGTGGCCGGAGAGGTAGAAGCCCAGCACTTCCTTCTCGAACGCCAGCATCTCCTCTTGCGGCCATTCCGGCACCCCGGGGACGACCGTCGGCGCGACCGCCACCGACGCGGGTGCGCCGCCCAGGACGTCGAAGAGCGACGCCTGGCCCTCGTCGCGGTCTCGCTGGCGCCGCTGGCCGACCTCCATGGCCTGGTCGAGGCCGCTCAGGAGTCCCGCCCGCGTCGACTTGAGCGAGTCGAAGGCACCGGCCTTGATCAGGCTCTCCAGCACGCGCCGATTGACCAGGCGCAGGTCGGCGCGCGAGCAGAACTCCTCGAGCGAGGTGAAGGCCCCGGCTTCGTGCCGACTCCTCACGATGGACGTCGATCGCGGTGGCGCCCACGTTCTTGATCGCCGCGAGTCCGAAGTGGATCGCGTCGGCCGCGACGGTGAACTGGGATCCCGACACGTTGACGTCGGGAGGCTCCACGCGGAGCCCCATGGCCTGGCTCTCCTCGATGTACTGGACGATCTTGTCCGTCCTGTCCATTTCCGACGTCAGCAGCGCGGCCATGAACTCGACCGGGTAGTTCGCCTTGAGATAGGCCGTCTGATACGCCACCAGCCCGTAGCACGCGGCGTGGCTCTTGTTGAAGCCGTAGCCCGCGAACTTGTCGATCTGCTCCCAGATGCTCGAAGCCTTGCGCGGATCGATCGTGTTGGCCTTGCAGCCCCCGATGAACTTCTCGCGCTGCTGGGCCATGAGCTCGCGGTCCTTCTTGCCCATGGCCTTGCGCAGGATATCCGCCTCGCCCAGCGTGAGCCCGGCGAGATCGGCGGCGAGGCGCATGACCTGCTCCTGGTAGACCATGATCCCGTAGGTCTCCTGGAGGTGTCGCTCCATCAGCGGGTGCTCGTACGCGATGGGCGAGCGCCCGTGCTTTCGGTTGACGAACTCCTCGATGAGGTCCATCGGCCCCGGCCGGTAGAGGGCGACCATGGCGATGATGTCCTCGATGCGCTGGGGCTTGAGGCGCCGGAGCGCGTCCCGCATGCCCGCCGACTCGAGCTGGAAGACGCCGAAGGTCTTGGCCTCGGTGAGGAGCTGGTACGTGCGCGCATCGTCGAGCGGGAGCTGGTCCCCGTCGAGGACGATCCCTTGCGCCTCCTTGATGAGCTTCACGGCATTGCCGATCACCGTGAGGGTCTTCAAGCCGAGGAAGTCCATCTTGAGCAGCCCGAGCTTTTCGATGGGACCCATGGCGAGCCCGGTGATCAGCTCGGGCCGCTTGGGGTCCTTGTACAGCGGCACGCGCTCCATGAGCGGCTCGTCCGAGATCACGACCGCGGAGGCGTGCACGGAGGCGTGGCGCGTGCAGCCCTCCAGCGCCTTGGCCACGGCCCACAGCTCGGTCACGCGAGGATCGCGCTTGACCTGCTCCGCGAGCGCCGGGGCTTTCTCGAGCGACTCGTCGAGCGAGATATTGAGCGGGAAGCTCGGGATGAGCTTCGCGATGCGGTCGGCCTCGCCGTAGGAGAAGCCGAGGACGCGCGCCACGTCGCGGAGCACGGCCTTGGCCCCCATCGTCCCGAACGTGATGATGTGGGCGACGCGGTCGGCGCCGTAGCGGTCGACGACGTAGCGGATCACCTCGTCGCGGCGGTCGTCGGCGAAGTCGATGTCCATGTCGGGCATCGAGATGCGCTCGGGGTTGAGAAACCGCTCGAAGAGCAACCCGTACCGGATCGGGTCGACATTGGTGATGCCGAGGCAGTACGCGGCGAGGGAGCCGGCCGACGACCCCCGGCCCGGCCCGACCGCGATCCCCTGGCGCCGCGCGTGCGCGATGAAGTCCCACACCACGAGGAAATACCCGGAGAATCCCATCTTCTCGATGACGCCGAGCTCGAAGCGGAGGCGCTCGACCACCGCGTCGGCGGGTGACGATCCGTAGCGCGCGGTCAGGCCCTCGTAGGCCAGGTGCTCCAGGTACGAATCGAGCGTGAACCCGTCGGGCACCTGGTAGCGCGGCAGATGGAACTGCCCGAACGTGAGCTCGACATTGCACCGCTCCGCCACGGCCAGGGTGTTCGTGTACGCCTCGGGCAGCTCCTTGAACACCGTGCGCATCTCGTCGGCCGACTTCAGATAGAACTCTTCGGTCGAGAAGCGCCAGCGATTCGGGTCGGCCATCGTCGTGCCGGTCTGGATGCACAGGAGCGCCTCGTGGGCCCGGGCGTGCTCGGCCTCGAGGTAGTGCGAGTCATTGGTCCCGACGAGGGGCGCGCCGATCGCCTGGGCGATCCGGATCGTCCCCGCCGTGACCTTGCGCTGCTCCTCGAGCCCGTGGGACTGGACCTCCATGAAGTAGTGGTCCTTGCCGAAGACCTCCTGATACCAGCCCGCCGTCTCGAGCGCCTTGGCCTCGTCGCCCGCGGAGAGCTGACGGCTCACCTCGGAGTTGAGGCACCCGGAGAGCACGAGCAGCCCGTCGGCGTGCTGGGCGAGGAGCTCCCGGTCCACCCGCGGCTTGTAGTAGTAGCCCTCGAGGTAGGCCTTGGAGACGAGCCGCATGAGATTGGCGTGGCCGGTCTGGTTGCGGACGAGGACGGTGCAGTGGCTGGCGCCCTCGTAGCTGCCGTCCTGCCCCGACCGCTCGAAGCGGCTCCCCGGCGCGACGTAGAGCTCCGAGCCGAGGATGGGCTTCACGCCGGCCTTCACGCAGGCCGTGTAGAAATCGACGCTGCCGAAGAGGTTGCCGTGGTCGGTCAGGGCGAGCGCGGGGAAGCGCAGCTCCTTCGGCGCGCTGGACGAGCTTCTCGAGGCGCGCGGCGCCGTCGAGCAAGCTGTACTCCGAGTGGACGTGCAGGTGAACGAAATCGGCGGGCTGTTTCAGGTCCCTTACTCCCACTCGATCGTGCTCGGCGGCTTGGAGGAGATGTCGAAGACCACGCGGTTCACCCCGTGCACCTCGTTGATGATGCGGGAGGAGATCTTGCCGAGCAGATCATAGGGCAGGCGGGCCCAATCGGCCGTCATGGCGTCCTGGCTCATCACCGCGCGCAGCGCGATCACCTGCGCATAGGTGCGGAAGTCCCCCATCACGCCCACGGTCCGCACGGGCAGGAGGATGGCGAAGGCCTGCCAGAGCTCGCGCTCGAGCCCCGCCGCGCGCACCTCCTCCTGGACGACGGCGTCGGCCTCGCGCAGGATCGCCAGGCGCTCCTCGGTCACCTCGCCCAGCACCCGAATCGCCAGACCCGGACCCGGGAAGGGCTGGCGCCAGATGATCTCGGCGGGCAGCCCGAGGAGCGCGCCCAGCTCGCGCACCTCGTCCTTGAACAGCTCGCGCAGCGGCTCGACCAGCTTGAACTGCATCCGGCTCGGCAGCCCGCCGACATTGTGATGCGTCTTGATGGTCGCCGACGGCCCCTTGAACGACACGGATTCGATGACGTCGGGATAGAGCGTGCCCTGGGCGAGCCAGGGGAAATCCCCGAGGCTGCGCGCCTCCTCCTTCGAAGACCCCGATGAACTCGGCGCCGATGCGCTTGCGCTTGACCTCCGGATCAGAGACGTCCTTGAGTTGCTCGAGAAATCGCTCAGATGCATTCACATGGATCAGGTTCATCTTGAAGGCGTCTCGGAACGTGGCCACCACGCTCTCGGCCTCGCCCTTCCGGAGCAAGCCATTGTCGACGAACAGGCAGGTGAGCTGATCGCCGATGGCGCGGTGGATCAAGACGGCCACGACGGACGAGTCCACGCCCCCCGAGAGGGCGCACAGCACACGATCCCGGCCGACTTGACGGCGGATACCCTCCACGGCCGCGTCGACGAACGAGGGCATCGACCAGTCGGCGCGCGCGCCGCAGAGGCGGAGGAAGTTTCGCAGGATGGTCTTTCCCTGCGGCGTATGCGCGACCTCGGGGTGGAACTGGACGGCGAAGAGCCGGCGCGTGTCGTCCGCCATCGCCGCGACCGGGCAGTTCTCGGTGGCGCCCAGATTGACGAAGCCTCGGGGCGGCTGCATCACCGTGTCCCCGTGGCTCATCCACACCGCGATCCGGCCATCCCGCTCGGGCACGATGCCCTCGAGCAGCCCCTCGGTGGAGAGGAGCCTGAGCTCGGCGGGACCGTACTCGCGCCGCTCCGCGGGCACCACGTGGCCCCCGAGCAAATAGCCCATGGCCTGCATGCCGTAGCAGATGCCGAGCAGCGGGATGCCCGCCTCGAAGAGCCGCTTGTCCGGCAGCGGGGCCTCGTCTTCGTAGACGCTCGATGGGCCCGCCCGAGAGCACGATGCCCGTGTAGCCGGCCGCGAGCACGTCTTCGACCGGCTGGGTGCACGGCAGGATTTCCGAATAGACACCCAGCTCTCGGATCCGGCGGGCGATGAGCTGGGTGTATTGCGCACCGAAGTCGAGGATCGCGATCCTGTCCATCATCGCACCCGCCTGAGCGTGGAAAGATCGGGGTTGGCGGACAGCGCCTCACGCCGCCGCCCAGCCATCAGCGCCATCCGCGACATGGCGGATGGCGCTCACGGCGCGGCCTCTAGCGCGGGGCGCCCAGCTTCTGGGCGCGCTGGAATACCTTCCCCTCGGTCTTGATCGACGGGGCGATGATGAGCTCCGTCTGCTGCAGCTCGCGGATACTGCGCGCGCCGACGGAGCCCATGCAGGTCCGGATCGCACCAACCAGGTTGAGCGTCCCGTCCTCGGTGAAGGCGGGCCCGAAGAGGATCTGCTCGAGCGGTCCGGCGATGCCCACCCGAATGCGGGTGCCGCGGGGCAGGTTCGAGTGCGGCGTCGCCATGCCCCAGTGATAGCCGCGGCCCGGAGCTTCCTTGGCGCGCGCGAACGCGGAGCCGATCATCACGGCGTCGGCGCCGGAGGCCAGCGCCTTGCAGATATCGCCGCCCGTCGTCATGCCGCCATCGGTGATGATCGGCACGTAGCGGCCGGTCCGCTTGTAGTAGAAGTCCCGCGCCGCCGCGGAATCGGCGGTGGCGGTGACCTGGGGCACGCCGACGCCGAGCACCTCGCGGCTCGTGCAGGCGGCGCCGGGGCCGACCCCGATCAGCAGCGCGTCCACCCCCGTCTCCATCAGCTCGAGGCAGGCCTCGTAGGTGACGACGTTGCCGACGATGAGCGGAATCGACAAATGCTTCTTGAGCTGCTTCAGGTCGACCGGCGTGTACTCGGTGGCCACGTGGCGCGCCGTGGTCACCGTGGACTGCACGACGAAGAAGTCCGCGCCCGCCTCTTCGGCGATCTTGGCGAAGCGCTCGGCGCGCTGCGGGATCGACGAGACGACGACCGGTCCCCCGCCCTTTTTGATCTCGGAGATGCGCTTGTGGATCAGCTCTTCCTTGATCGGCTCGCCGTAGATCCCCTGAATGATCTTCGTCGCCTCCTCGAGGCTGGCGGAGGTGATGCGATCGAGCACGGCGTCCGGATTTTCATAGCGGGAGAAGATCCCCTCGAGGTTGATGACCGCGAGCCCCCCGAGCCGCCCCATCTCGATGGCGAGGGAGGGGCTCACGACGCCGTCCATGGCCGCGGCGATGATGGGGATGTCGAATCGGCGGCCGCAGAGCTCCCACGAGATGTCCACTTCGTTGGGATTGATGGTCAGCGCTCCCGGGACGAGAGCGATATCGTCGAAGCCGTACGCCGCCCTGGCCTTGCGCCCGCGCCCGACCCACATGCCCATGCGCCGTATCCTCCTGGGCCCCGGCATTGCGCCAAGGCCCCGTATGTAGGGAACTGCCTCGCTGTAGGTACTGTATTTAGGGGCAGAGTATACGGGTGCCCCCACCCAGGTGTCAACTTCGTGAGACACCTGCGCGCACGTCCGGATTCGCCCGCTCCCAGATCATGCGCAGCCCCTCGAGACGCAGGTTGGCATTGACCTCTTGCAGGCTCTGGCACACCTCGCGCATCTGCTCCGCGAAGCCGCCCGTCGCGACCACGCGCACGTCGCCGTCGAGCTCGCGGCGCATGCGCTCGACGAGCCCGTCGACGAGCCCGGCATACCCGTAGACGACGCCCGACTGGATATTGGTGGCGGTGTTGCGGCCGATGGCATCCTTGGGGCGCACGATTTCCACCCGGGAGAGTCGGGCCGCGCGGGAGACGAGCGCATCCGCGGAGAGCATGAGGCCGGGCGCGATCGCCCCGCCGACGAATTCTCCCCGCGCGTTGACCACGTCGAAATTCGTGGCGGTGCCGAAGTCCACGACGATGAGCGGGGTGCCGTAGATCGCCACGCCCGCCACGATATTGCAGACGCGGTCGGCCCCGACCTCCTTCGGGTTGTCCACGTTGAGCGCCACGTCGACATTGACGCCGGGCTGGACGGTGAACGGGTGGATGCCGAAGTACGCTTCGCTCATCCACTCGAGCGTGCGCTGGACCGGCGGCACCACGTTCGAGATCGCGACGCCCGTGACGTGCTGCGGCTCGATGCCGCGCGTGCGGAGCAGGGTCTGGATGAACACCCCGTACTCGTCCGCGGTTTGCTCGCGCCGGCTCGTGAGCCGCCACGACACGAGAAGCCGCTGACCGTCATAGACGCCCACCCCCGTATTGGTATTGCCGACCTCGATCACGAGCAGCACAGGCCGTCCTCCCCCCGGGCGGTCACCGGAATCGCCGCGACCACCCGCGTCAGCGTTCCGCCGCCGACGTCGACGAGCAGCGCCCCGTCCCCGTCCACGTCCACGGCCACCCCGTCCCCGCCGTCCGGCAGGCCCACGCGCGTGCCGATCGTGCTCGACCGGCTCCGCCACGCGTCCCGCAGCGCGCCGAAGCCTCCGGACAGCCACGCGTCGTAGCGCACGCTCAGCGCGGTCAGCACGGCGGCCTCCACGCGCGCGGGGTCGTGGGCGCGCCCGGTGAGGAGCCGGAGGGAGGTCGCCTGCCCGGCCAGCTCCGGAGGAAAGGAGCGCTGGTCGAGGTTGATCCCGATCCCGACGATCGCGTGCTCCACCCGCCCGTCGGTGCCGCAGACCGCGTCGGGCAAGATTCCGGAGATCTTGCTCCCGCCGACGAGCACGTCATTCGGCCAGCGGATGCGGCCCATCACGGCCGCCGCCGACGCGAGCGCATCGGTGACGGCAAGCGCGGCCACGAGGGAGAGCTGCGAGACGTGGCCGGCGGGGACGGCGGGCCGGAGGAGCACGGACAGGAGAAGGCTCTCGCCGGGCGCATCCCACCACGCGCGGCCACGCCGCCCGCGCCCGCCCGTCTGATGGCGCGCCGTGACCACGGTGCCGTCGGGGGCGCCCTCGCGGGCCAATCGAGCGAGCATGGACTGGGTGGAATCCACCACGTCCAACCGGTGGATCGATGATCCGATCACGCCGATCCGATCACGTCTCCCGAGGAGCCCGTCGGAGAAACGCGCCTAGAGCGATGAGAAGGGTCCAGCTGCGAGGCGGCGCCCGATCGCCGCACGCGAGGCGTACTCTCGTAGGGGGAGTGCGGGGCCATGTCTGGGCCCCGCAGACGAAAGTTCGTCGGCCCGCTTGTCTCGCGCGTTACGTGGCATGGCGGCTGAGGGTGCCAACGAAGCAGATGGGCCCTTCTCATCGCTCGAGGAGGGCGGCGAGGCTGGCCGAGAGCGTGTCGTGAATGCGCCGCTGCTCGGTCAGGCGGACGCGCTCGCGCCCCACGATCTCGGCGGGAGCGCGCTCGACGAACTCCGGGCGGGCCAGCTTGCCTTCGATGAACGCGATCTCCTTGTCCGCCCGCTCGATCTCCTTCACGAGGCGACCGCGCTCGGCCGAGAGATCGACCACGCCGTCGAGGTGAACGAACACCTCGGCGTCGCCGGCCACCGCGTGCGCCGATTGCGGCGGCCGCTCGGCCGCGGGATCGACGGCGATCACCGAGCGCGCGAGCGCCCCGATGAGCGGGGCCGCCTCCGCGAGGTCCTCCGCGCCCGACGCGCCCGGCTTGACCGTGACCTGCAGCTCCGCCCCGGGAGCAATGCGGCTCTCGCTCCGGATCGCGCGGATGGCGCTCACGATGTCGATCACCGGCTGCATCTTCCGCTCGGCGAGCGCATTTCGCCGTGCGTCAGCCGCCCGCGGGAAGGGGGCCACCATGATGGACTCGCCCTGGTGCGGCAGCCGCTGCCAGATCTCTTCCGACAGAAACGGCATGAACGGGTGGAGCAGCCGCAGCGTGACCTCGAGGGACTCGATCAGCGTCCGCTGGGTCACCGCCCGCGCCACCGGGTCCTCCGACTGGTAGAGGCTCCGCTTGGCGATCTCGAGATACCAATCGCAGAACTCATGCCACAGGAACTGGTAGACGGCGGAGGCGGCGTCGTTGAAGCGGTAGCCGTCCAGCGCCTTGCGAACGGCGGCGGTCGTGGCGGCGAGGCGGCTCTTGATCCACCGGTCGGCCGTGGAGGGCTTGCCCCGGCGCGCGAGCACGGGATCATAGCCTTCCAGGTTCCCCAGGACGAGGCGGGACGCGTTCCAGATCTTGTTGGCGAAGTTGCGATACCCCTCGACGCGCTCCTCCGACATGCGGATGTCCCGGCCCTGCGCGGCGAGGGCGGCGAGCGTGAAGCGGAAGGCATCGGTGCCGTACGTGTCCATCACCGCCAGCGGATCGGACGCATTGCCCTTGGACTTGGACATCTTCACGCCCTCGGCGTCGCGCACGAGGGCGTGGATGTAGACGTCGCGGAACGGCACGTCGCCCATGAACTTGATCCCGAGCATGGCCATCCGCGCCACCCAGAAGGTCAGGATGTCGAACGCCGTCACCAGGCACGCCGTGGGGTAGAACGCCTTGAGCTCCGGCGTCTCGTCGGGCCACCCCAGGGTGGAGAACGGCCACAGCCCCGAGGAAAACCACGTGTCCAGCACGTCGGTGTCCTGGCGGACCGGCCCCGCGCATTGCGGGCACTGGGTGAGGTCCGTCCGCGAGGCGTGGACGCTGCCGTCGGCATCGCAGTACCAGACGGGGATGCGGTGCCCCCACCAGAGCTGGCGCGAGATCGTCCAGTCCCGGATATTCTCCATCCAGTGGTAGTACGTCTTGCTCCACCCGCGCGGGACGATCTTGATCCGTCCGCTCTTCACCGCCTTGATGGCCGGCTCGGCGAGCGGCTTCGTGCGCACGTACCATTGCTTCGAGATCAGCGGCTCCACGACCGTCTTGCAGCGGTAGCAGACGCCGACCGCGTGGCGGTAGGGCTCGATGCGCTCGATGAGGCCGAGCGCCTGCATGTCCTCGACGATGCGCCGCCGGGCCTCGAATCGATCGAGGCCGGCGTACTTCCCCGCGAGCGCCGTCATCTTCCCGTCGAAGCCGATGACCGTGCGCGCGGGCAGGTCGTGGCGCCGCCCGATCTCGAAGTCCACCGGATCGTGGCCGGGCGTCACCTTGATCACGCCGGTGCCGAACTTCGGGTCGACGGCGCTGTCGGCGACCACGCGCATCGTGATCGTTCCCTCGACCGAGGGGACCTCGAGGGTCTGCCCCACGTACTTGGCGTACCGCTTGTCCCGCGGGTGCACGGCGAGACCGGTGTCGCCGACCTTGGTCTCCGGCCGCACCGTGCCGAGCGTGAGCGGCCCGTACTTGATGTAGACGAACTCCGCGTCGCGCTCCTCGCGCTCCACCTCGAGGTCGGAGAGCACCGTCTGGCAGCGCGGGCACCAGTTGACGATGTAGTCGCCCTGGTAGATCAGCCCTTCCTCCCAGAGGCGCACGAAGACCTCGCGCACCGCCCGCGAGAGGCCGGCGTCCATGGTGAAGCGCTCCCGCGCCCAATCGCACGAGGCCCCCAGCCGCCTGAGCTGGCGGATGATGGTGCCGCCCGATTCCTCCTTCCACTGCCAGACGCGCGCCGTGAACGCCTCGCGCCCGAGGTCTTCCTTCGTCTTGCCCTCCAGCGCGAGCTGCTGCTCGACCTTGACCTGGGTGGCGATCCCCGCGTGGTCCGTGCCGGGAAGCCAGAGCGCATTGAAGCCGTCCATGCGCTTGTAGCGGATCAGAATGTCCTGGAGGGTATTGTTGAGCGCATGCCCCCAGTGCAGCGAGCCGGTGACATTCGGCGGCGGGATCACGATCGCGTACGGGCGCCCCGGTGCGGCGGCGTCCGCGTGAAAGTATCCGCGCTCCTCCCAGAAGCCGTACCAGCGCGACTCCACGCTGGCGGGATCGTAGCGATCGGACATTTCTGCCATGGCGATCCGTCATTGTAGCATGGGCATCGCGGCGGTCAGCCGCCACCCGTTCGGCGCGCGTCGCCACACGAGCGACCACGGCACGCGGCGACCGCTCCGCTCTTCGGTGACGGCGACGGTGGCCGATGTCGGCGTTCCCGGCGCGGCCTCGTCGCAGGCCGGCTCGCGGGTCAGGGTGCGCGGCAACCGCGCGGCGAGCGCACGGTCGGGCACCAGCGCACGAAGCGTCGCCGCGTCACCGGCCTCGAGCGCGAGGAGCACGCGCCCGACCGCGGCCTGCAGCTCGCGGTGCCAGCCGTTGACGACACCGCGGCGCACCAGGACCAGATCCTCGCGCCGCACGTCCGGGCGATAGAGATCGACCAGCTCGGTCTGTCCCTGACAGCCCGGCTTCCGACCCGCGTAGGGCGCCTCGTAGCGGATGGTCACCCCGTCGCCCTTCACGGCGAATCCGAGCGCCCGCACGCCGTCCGGGAACAGCGCCGCCGAGCTCCACCGTCGCTCCACGCCGTCGCGGCCCCCGCGGCGCCACAGCTCGATCTCGAGAGCCCGCCCACCGGATCCCGACGCGGCCCCGAGCCAGGTCGCCAGGAGCTGCGGCGCGCCGTCGCGCGCGGCCGCCCAGCGATGGAGCTCCGGGGTGCCGTCGTGGGTGATCGCCGCGAGCCGCGCCACTTCCCCATCGCGGCGGCGCCCGTATACCCGCACGGAGCCGCGAGGCGCCGGGCCGGGCAGCGTGAACACCCCGACGGTGAGCGCTCCTGTCCCGCCGCCCGCGCCGAGGCGGTGCACGCGGAAGCCCGCGCCGCCCCAGGCCGCCATGAAGGCGTCGAGCCGCTCCTGGATGAACGCGGTCGACGCGAAGGGCTCGCCGGCCCGCAGGTTCTCGATGATCTCGTCGTCGGCCAAGCGCAAACAGCGCCGCGAGGGCAGCGTCCAGGTCGGCGGGGGCCGTCTCGCCCGTCGTGGCGAGGACGCCCCGCAGCGCTTCGACGCGCGACAGGCGGTCGGTCGCCCCGCCGTCGGCGGCCGCGCCGACCAGCATGAGCGCCACGAGCACCGCCCACGCCCCGCGCATGGGGCTATCGTACAATGAGCGAGCGATGGTGCGACTCCTCGACCGCTACGTGTGGAAGGAGCTCGTCCCGCCCTTCGCCATCGGCGTCGGCGTCTTCACGTTCTTTCTCATCATCGACCGGATCTACCAGCTCACCACGTCTCGTCATCACCAAGAACGTGCCCTTCCAGCTCGTCCTGTCGCTCCTCGTCTTCCTGTTGCCCGCGTTCCTGAGCCTCACCCTGCCCATGGCCCTGCTCGTCGCCGTGCTGCTCGTGGGCGGCCGCCTCGCCGGGGATCTCGAGGTGGCGGCGCTCAAGGCGGCCGGGGTGAGCCCGCTTCGCCTGTTCCGGCCCTTCGTCGCCGCCGCACTGCTCGTGACGGTGCTCATCGGCTGGCTCACCCTCGTGGTCGTCCCGTGGTCGATCGGCGCCTTCCAGCAGCAGCTCTTCAAGATCCTCCAGAGCCGTGCGGCGACCGGCATCACGGAGCGCACGTTCACGTCCGCGTTCGGCCAGTTCGTCGTCTACGTCGACGACGTCTCTCCGTCGCAACTGGCGCTCCACGGCATCGTGCTCTCCGACGAGCGCGATCCGCAGCGCTCCCGCATCGTGGTCGCCCGCGAGGGACGCCTGCTCACCGACGAGGCGAACCGCCGCATCACGCTGCGCTTTCTCGACGGCGCCATCAACGAGGCCGAGGCCGCCGATCCCCGGC
The DNA here is from genome assembly GCA_963840495.1 of uncultured Candidatus Rokubacteria bacterium. Classification (GTDB taxonomy): domain Bacteria; phylum Methylomirabilota; class Methylomirabilia; order Rokubacteriales; family CSP1-6; genus CAWIZN01. The sequence continues at coordinate 77,410 of CAWIZN010000006.1, read as the reverse complement.
GCTTCCGCCATACCGCCTTCAGCCTCTACGACATGACCCTGCCCATCGCGTCACCCCTCGCCGGGAGGTCGAAGGACGAGAAGCCCGAGAAGGAGATGTCGCTCGGGCGGCTCGCCGAGGCGGCCCGCGACCTCGAGGAGAAGGCGCAGATCGCCTCCCCCTACTACGTCGAGAGGCACAAGCGGTTCGCGCTGCCCATGGCCGCGCTCGTCTTCGTGCTCGTGGGCTTCCCGCTCGGCATCCGCAGCCATCGGGGTGGCCGCGCGGTCGCGCTGGCCTCGAGCTTCCTCATCGTGGTCTCCTACTACATCCTGTTCACCTCCCTCGAGGGCATGGCGCTCAGTCGGCGTCTGCCCGCGGCGCTCGCCATCTGGCTGCCGAACCTGCTCTTCAGCGCGCTGGGCGTGATCCTGCTGCGGTCCACGACCGCGGGCGTGTCGACCGCGTGGCTGGAGGTGTTCTGGCGCCTGTGGGCTCGCGTCGAGCCGCGGCCGTGGATGCGCGTTGCCTGGGCGCGCGCGCGGCGCCCGCGCATCGGGAGGATCCGAGGGCCGCGCGCCTCGACCTTCCTCATCGACCGCTACCTCATCCGCGAGTATCTGATGTTCCTCGGCGTCGGTCTCGGGATGGGGGCCGTGCTCTTCATCGTCGTGGACCTGCTCCAGACGCTCGACCGGTTCCTTCGGATCAAGCCCTCCTTCAGCCTGATCGTCCAGCACTTCGCCTACAACCTGCCGTCCGAGCTGTACAAGGGCCTGCCGCTGATCGTGCTCATCGCCACCGTGTTCCTGTTCCTGTCCCTCACCCGGCAGCGCGAGCTCGATGCCCTCAAAGCCGCGGGCATCAGCCTCTACCGCGTCAGTCTCCCGATCCTGCTCACCGCCGCCGCGATCAGCGTCGCCGCGGTCATCTTCCAGGAGGCGGCGCTGCCCGAGCTGAAGGCGAAGGCCGAGGAGGTGGACAACGTCAAGATCCGCGGACGCACTCCCCGCCACCTGCAGCGACAGAGCCAGATCTGGTACCGGGCGTCGGACACGCGGTTCTTCCGGATGGCGCTCCTCGATCCGGTGGACAAGTCCATGGACGGCATGCTGCTCCTCGAGATCGACAAGGACTTCCGGGTCGTGAGCCGGCTCGACGCCAGGAAGGCGCGCTGGACGCCCGACGGCTGGCAGATCACCGGCGGGACGATCCGCCGCGTCGACGGCGAGAACCGGGTGCGCACGGAGTCCTTCGATTCCCGCCTCGTGACCCTGCCCGAGCACATCGACGACTTTACCCAGATCCAGAAGCTGCCCGAGGCCATGAGCTTTCTCGAGCTCCGGGCGTACGTGGGCAAGCTCCAGGAAAGCGGGCACCAGGTGGGCAAGTACGTCGTCCAGCTCTACTCCAAGCTCTCGTTCCCGCTCGTCCACCTCATCATGGCGCTCGTGGCGATTCCGTTCGCGCTCGCGTCTCCGCGCAGTGGCGGGCGCGCCGTGGGCATCGGCGTCGCCATCGTGATCGCCGTGGGGTACTGGATGGTGCACTCGATGGCGCTGGCGTTCGCCCAGGCCGATCTGCTCCCCCCGGCCCTGGCGGCGTGGACCGCCAATATCGTCTTTGCCGGCCTCGGCACGGCCCTCTTCCTGAACGCCCGGACGTAGACATCGGAGGGGGCCTCGCGGCCCCCTCCGAGACCTCCCCCGAGAGCGGGATTGCGCCGGCGAAGCCGGCGCTCGAACGGCGGTTACTCCGACACGCTCCTGGCTAGTGTCCTGAGTCAGAAATCATCGACTCACGGCGCCGGGCGGGGGCAGGGGGCCCTCCCCGCGGGACCGTGGCTTCTGCGGATCGTCGAAGCCACGGCCAATCGATCGTGGCCCCATTGAGTGCCGCAACGGGTCGCGACTCAGCGTGTCCCGCGGGGAGGGCCCCCTGCCCCCGCCCGGCGCATTGTCGGCACATTCGTGACTCACGACACTGGCGCTGGGAAGGCCGTCGATCGGAGATCGGTCGCCGGCTCGCGTCCGGCGCGCGGGACTACTGCGACGGCGGGCGGTTGCCCTGAAGCTGTCGGAGGACGTCTTCGAGCCGCTTCTGCTCCTGCCCGTACGCCGTCCAGTCGCCGCGCCGCAAGGCCTCCTGGGCCTTCTGCCACGCCTCCCAGGCGCGCTGGACGAGCGGGGCGATGGCGGCGCCCGCAGCAGCGGGCATGCCGGGCTGCTCACGTGGCCGAGCCACCGCGTCCTCGGCGCGCACGCGCCCACCGAAGATGCGCGCGAGCGCGGCCTCGAGGGAGGGCTCCATGGCGATCTGGTTGCTGTAGGCGACGACCACCCGGCGCAGCTCGGGCAGCGCGCCCCCTTGCTCGGCGGCCAGGTAGAGCGGCAGCACGTAGATGAGCGACTCCTCGATGGGGATCGCGTAGAGCGCGCCGCGCAGCACGCGGTTGCCCTGCTGATTCCACAGGGAGATCTGCTGGGAGATCACGGGGTCCTGGTTGATCCGCGCGTCGATATTGCGCGGCCCGAAGACCAGCTTCTGCTTCGGGAAGTTATAGGAGATGAGCCGGCCGTAGTTCGGGGCATCCGATCGCGCGGCGAGGAGCGCGATCATGTTGTCGCGCCCGCTCGGATTGAAGGGCGAGAGCAGGATGAACTCCTCCTTGGGCTCGCCGGGCAGGCGCATGACCGTGAAGTACGGGTCCATCTCCTTGTCGCGGCCGTCCTGGGGCAGCCGCGGCACGACCCACAGATCCTCCTTGTTGTAGAAGACCTGCGGATCCTCCATGTGGTACGTGGCATACATCTTCGCCTGCACCGTGAAGAGGTCCTCGGGGTAGCGGATGTGCGCCTGCAGGTCCTTCGGCATCTCGGCGAGCGGCCGGAACATGCCCGGGAAGGCCTTGGCGTACGTGCGGATGATGGGGTCCTCGTCGTCCGCGACGTAGAAGGCGATCTTGCCGTCATAGGCGTCGACGGTCGCCTTGACCGCGTTGCGGATGTAGTTGCCGATGCCGCGCACGGGCTCGGCATACGGATAGCGGTCGGTCGTGGTGTAGGCGTCGAGCATCCACATCAGGCGCCCGTCATCGGCCACGACGAGGTAGGGGTCGCGGTCGTACTTGAGAAACGGGGCGGCCTGTCGCACGCGCGGGGCGATGTCCCGGTAGATCATCACGCGGCTTTCCGCCGTGAGGTCGTCGGACAGGAGCACCTTGATCTCCCCGAAGCGCACGGCGAAGGCGAGCTTGGCCAGGAACGAGTTGACCGGGATCCCGCCCTGGCCTTCGTACCGTGTGTACACGTTCTGATCGCCCGACGGGTAATCGAGCTCCTGAGAGCGCGTGCGCACGAACACGTAGTCGTTCCCCGATTCCCCGTAGTAGATCGCCGGTCGCGTGATCCGGGGCAGTCCTGCCCCCGCGGGCGGGATGTCCTTCAGAAAGAACTCCGGGAGCCCCTCGGGGCTGATCCGGTTGACCGGGCTCGCCACGAGCCCATAGCCGTGCGTATAGGTCAGGTGCTCGTTGATGAAGCCCCGGCTCGGCAGGAAGCGGTAGGAGAGCTCACGGGCCGACAGCATGACCTGGCGTGTACTCACCGTTGACGGTGTAGCGATCCACGTCCACGTCGAGGAACTTGTAGTAGGTGCGGATCTCCTGCAGCTTGCCGTAGGTCACGAGCAGCGGCCGATTGTCCCACAGCCGGACGTTCTTGATCGTGAGGCTATTGCGCTCGAGCGCGGCGGCGGTCAGGTTGTCGGCGGCCGCGAACTCCTTCTCGACCACGCGGTCGAGCCCGTAGGCCTGCCGCGTCAGCCGGATATTGTGCTGGATGAAGGGGCGCTCGGCGACGAGCTCATTGGGCGTGACCCGGAAGCGCTGGAGCAGCGACGGATACACGCCGAGGCCGCCGATCCAGAACAGCGCCAGCGTGACGAGCCCGGCGACGAGGAAGCGCCACCCCGGCCGGAAGATCTGGAAGACGCAGGCGGCGGCGCAGAGCAGGGCGAGGACGGCGAGCCAACCGAGGACGGGCAGCGACGCGTGCACGTCGGTGTAGGACGCGCCGAAGACGAGACCCCGCGGCGAGTAGAGCAGATCGAAGCGGTCGAGCCAGAACCCCACCCCCCGCAGCACGAGCAGGAATGCGCCCAGTCCCAGGAGGTGGGTGCGCGCGCTCGCCGCCAGCCTCGGGCCGTGGGCGGTGAGGACGAGGCTTCGCTGCAGCACGTACACGGCGGCCGTCAGGACCAGGGTGCCGGCGACGAGGGCGGTGGCCCATCCGTAGAGCAGGCGCCACACGGGCAGCTCGAAGACGAAGAACCCGAGGTCCCGGCCGAAGAGCGGGTCCGTTCGGCCGAACGGCGTCGCATTCACGTACGACAGCACCGTGTCCCACGCTCCGCTCCCGCGGGCTCCCGCGAAGAGGGCAATCACCGCGATGACGGGCAGGAGCAATCTCCGAACCAAGGGCTCGAGAATGGCGCGGCCGGGCAGACCGAGCTGATCTTCGAGCTCCCACAGCACGTCCGGTGGTGCGGTTCGCGCGGCCACGGAGAGGTTGAGGAACAGGAACGCGAACACGACGCCCCCGAGCCCGAGGAAGAGCCAGCCGTTCAGGGCCAGGCGGGTGGTGAATACCTGCGTGAAGCCGACTTCCTTGAACCAGAGCCAGTCGGTGTACAGGGGCACGGCCTGCCCCAGAGCGCCCACGGCCATGAACAGGACGAGGAGCCAGAGGCCGAAGCGGGGCCGCCGGCGTCGGACCGATCTCGCCTGGGGATACTACGCGCCATGCATCGCTCGAAGGATCTCCTGCCCGCGTGTCACGCCGGCCGGCCCCTGAGAGCCGACCGGCGTGAGGTGGAGTGCTGCGAAGGCGATCCGCGATCAGAGCCCCGCGTCGTCGCGGAGATCCTTGACTCGGTCCAGACGCTCCCAGGTGAACTCCGGCTCATTGCGCCCGAAATGTCCGTACGCGGCGGTCTTGCGATAGAACGGACGCCGGAGGTTCAAGTACTTGATGATGCCCGCGGGCGTGAAGTCGAAGTGCCGGCGGACGAGCTGTTCCATCTTCGCGTTGGAGACCTTGCCGGTGCCGAACGTCTCCACCATGATCGAGACGGGCTCGGCGACGCCGATGGCGTAGGCCACCTGCACCTGCGCCCGCTCCGCGAGGCCGGCCCCGACGATGTTCTTGGCCACGTGGCGCGCCATGTAGCACGCCGAGCGATCCACCTTCGTCGGATCCTTGCCGGAGAACGCCCCCCCGCCGTGCGGGCAGGAGCCGCCGTAGGTATCCACGATGATCTTGCGCCCGGTCAAGCCCGTGTCGCCCATCGGACCGCCGGTGACGAAGCGCCCCGTCGGATTGACGTGATAGGTGATCTTGTCCTTGTTGATGAGGTGGGCGGGGATCGTGGGGAGGATGACGCGCTCGATCATGTCCGCCCGGATCTTGTCGTGCGGCACGTCGGGGCCGTGCTGCGTGGAGATGACGACCGTCTCGACGCTCACCGGCTTTCTGTCCACGTAGCGAACCGTCACCTGGCTCTTGCCGTCGGGCCGCAGATAGTCGAGCTCGCCCTTCTTGCGGACGTCCGAGAGGCGCTGCACGAGCTTGTGGGCGAGCATGATCGGCAACGGCATCAGCTCTTCCGTCTCCGTGCAGGCGTAGCCGAACATCAAGCCCTGATCACCCGCGCCGAGGTTGTCCACGCCCATGGCGATGTCGGGCGACTGCGAGTCGATGGCGGCGATGACCCCGCAGGTCTCGTAGTCGAAGCCGAACTTGGCCCGGGTGTAGCCCACGTTCTTGATCGTCTCGCGCACGATCTTGGGGATGTCCACGTAGCAGGACGTCGTGATCTCGCCCGCCACGACCACGAGCCCCGTGGTCAGGAGCGTCTCGCAGGCCACTCGCCCGACGGGGTCCTGCGCCAGGATCGAATCCAGCACCGCATCGGAGATCTGGTCGGCGATCTTGTCGGGGTGCCCTTCCGTCACCGATTCAGACGTGAACAAGTACTCGTCGCGCGCCATCCGCTGTTCCTCCTTCGGTTCCCGCCTCTTGAATTTTGACGCTACCGCTTCAGTTCGGGCACTTCATTAGGATGCACTCCAACAGGATTCTCGGAGAACACCGAGATGCCGGACTGTAGCATGTCAACCTCGCACGCCCTCAACTTAAATCCCCGGGGGTTGCGGGCCGTGCGGGCCCGGACGAAGTCGTCGGCCCTCGCGCGCCACGTGGCACGGCGATCGGGGCGCCGTACCTCGCAGCGGGCCTTCTCATCGCTCGGGAGCCTCACACGCGATCGAGGTCCCGGTGGCGCACGATGGGCTCGAAGCCCAGGGAGTCGATGAAGGTGCGCAGCGACTCCACGAGAGCCACCGACCGGTGGCGCCCACCCGTGCAGCCGATGGCCACGGTCAGATAGGCCTTGCCCTCCCGCTGGTAGAGCGGCAACAGGAAGCGCACGAGGTCCTCGAGGCGGCCGAGGAGCTCGCGGCTCTCGTCGTGGGAGAAGACGAACTTCGCCACCGCGGGGTCGCGACCATCGAGCTGCCGGAGATCCTCCACGAAGTGCGGATTGGGCAGAAACCGCACGTCGAAGACGAGGTCGGCGTCGTAGGGAATGCCGTGCTTGAAGCCGAACGAGACGAGGGACACCGTGAGGGCGCCCCGCGTCTCCCGGCCGCCATAGGATTCGATGAGGCGGTCCTTCAGCTGGTGCACCGTGAGCCCGGTCGTGTCGATGATGCGATCGGCTTCCTCGCGCAGGTGCGCGAGGAAGCGCCGCTCCGCCTGGATCCCGTCGACGACATTGCCTTCTCCGGCGAGCGGGTGACGACGGCGCGTCTCGTGGTACCGCCGCACCAGCGTCTCGTCGGCCGCCTCGAGGAAGAGCACCTCCGGTCGATGACCCCGCGTCCGCAGCTCTTCGAGCGCGTCCATCAAGTGCGCGAGATACTCCCCTTCCCGGACGTCGACCCCGAGGGCGATCTTCCGGATGCCCCGGCTCGACTGGGCGCAGAGCTCCGCGAACGTCGGGATCAGCGTGGTGGGGAGATTGTCGACGCAGAAGTAGCCCAGATCCTCGAAGCACTTGATCGCATAGCTCTTGCCCGCCCCCGAGAGCCCGGTGATGATGACGAAGCGGATGGGGTGCGCCGCCGCCAAGCTCCCCTCGACCGCGTCGGGCGTGATCACGCCACCGGCTCGATCAATCCGAAGCCGCCGTCCCCTCGCCGATAGAGGACGCTGACGACGTCGGTGGTGGCATTGGCGAAGACGAGGAACTCGTCGCGGCTGGCACGGAGCTGCTCGACGGCCGCCGCGAGCGGCATCAGCTCGAGGGGCACGCGCATGACGGCGACCTCCGCCGTCGGGGACGCGCCCGCGCGGGCGGGCGCGGGCGCGCGCCGCGGCGCACTGCGCGCCTTGCGATTCTTCACGCGGTCCTTCATCTCTCGCACCTGCCGCGCGAGCGCATCCACCGCCACGTCGACGGCCGTCTCCAGGTCGCTCGCCGTCTCCTCGCTGCGGAAGGTGTGCCGCTTCGCCACCAGCGTGAGGGCGGCGGTGCGCCGATGCTTCTCCTTGGAGAGGACGATCTTGGCCTCGACGATCCCGGGGAACATCGGCTCGAGCTTGGCGAGACGCTGCGTGAGGGCGTCCTTGTAGGTCGTTCGAGATGCTGAGACCGCGCGCGCTGATGATCGCCTGCATGCCGCTCCCGGCCCTCCGAGCCCGTTCGCTCCCGGCTAGCGCTTCTTGGCTTGCAGCCGGCGCTGATGCGAGGGCAGGATGGCGAGCTCCTCGCGATACTTCGCGACGGTCCGCCGGGCAATCGTCAGTCCCTGTCCGTGCAGCGCCTGGGCGATCTCCTGGTCGGAGAGCGCGGCGGCCACATCCTCCGCCTCGACCATGTCCTTGATCATCTGCTTCACGGACACCGAAGACACCATCGACCCGTTGACGGACACGATCCCGCTGTGGAAGAAGTACTTGAGCTCGAACAGGCCCTGCGGGGTCTGCACGTACTTGTTCGTGGTGACGCGGCTGATGGTCGACTCGTGCATGTTGATGTCGTCGCCGACGTCGCGCAGCGCGAGCGGGCGCAGGAAGGGCAGGCCCTTGTCGAGGAACTCGCGCTGGAAGTTCACGAGGCTCTGGGCCACGCGCCGCAGCGTCCGCTGGCGCTGCTCCACGCTCTTGATCAACCACACCGCCGAGCGGATCTTCTGCTCCACATATTGCTTCGCCTCGTCCCCCGAGCGGCGCAAGAGCGACCGGTACAGCGCGTTCACCCGGAGCCGCGGGATCCCCTCCTCGTTCAGGACGACCACGTAGTCGGCGCCGACCTTCTGAATGGTCACGTCGGGAACGATGTACCGCGAGTCGACGACGGCGAACTGCCGGCCCGGCTTGGGCTCGAGCGCCTGGATCTCGTCGATCGACTCCATGATGCGGTCCAGGCTGAGCTTCATCGCCCGCGCGATGTCCGCGTAGCGCCGGCGGCCGAGCTCGTCGAAGTAGCGCTCGACGATCTCGACGGACACCGGGTCGGGGTCGGGGTCGGCGGTGAGCTGGAGCAGGAGGCACTCCTGGATGCCGCGCGCCGCCACGCCCCGCGGATCGAACCCCTGCACGAGCGTCAGGACCCGCTCCACCTCGTCCACGGGCCGGCCCGTGCCCGCGGCGACCTCGCCGACATCCGCGCGCAGATAGCCGTTCTCGTCGAGGTTGCCGATGATGGCCATCCCGATGGACAGGGTGTCGGGGTCGTCGGTGGCCAGGCGCAGCTGCTCGCTCAGGTGGTCGGCGAGCGACGTGACCTCGTTCCCCCCGAGATTCTCGAACGGCAGGTCCTCGCGCGACTCCGTGGAGACGGGCGTGCGCTCGTCCGCCTGGTCGAAGATCACCGAGCTCAGGTCGAAGGGCAGGTCGTCGGCGCGCTCGCCGTCGACGGTGGACGTCTCGGCGGACACGGGCTCGGCGGGGGCCGGCGTCGGTGGCGGCTCGGCGGCCCCGTCCGCGGAAGCGGGGGCCGGCCCCTCGGCCCCGTCGACGGGAAGCTCCTCGAGCAGCGGGTTTTCCTCGAGCTCCTTCCTGACGACCTGCTCGAGCTCGAGCGTGGAGAGCTGCAGGAGCTGGATGGCCTGCTGGAGCAGCGGCGTCATGACGACCCGCTGTGTCTGCCGTAGCGCCAGTTTCATGGTTCGAACGGTCCGCCTAGAGCGAGAACTTCTCGCCGAGGTAGATCTCCCGGGCTTTGGGGTTGTTGGCGAGCTCCGTCGCCGTGCCGGAGGCGAGGATGCGCCCGTCGTGGAGGATGTACGCGCGATCGGTGATGGCCAAGGTCTCCCGCACATTGTGATCGGTGATCAGGACGCCGATGCCGCGCTCCTTGAGCTGCCCCACGATCTCCTGGATGTCCCCGATGGCGATGGGGTCGATGCCCGTGAAGGGCTCATCGAGCAGGAGGTAGCGCGGATTGGTGACGAGGGCGCGCGTGATCTCGAGGCGCCGCCGCTCGCCTCCGGACAGCGTATACGCCTTGTGGCGCGCCAGCGGGGTCAGCTCGAGCTCGGCGAGGAGCTCCTCGAGGCGCGCCATGCGCTCGGCATGGGAGAGATCGAGGGTCTCGAGAATGGCGAGGAGATTCTCCTCGACCGTCATCTTGCGGAACACCGACGACTCCTGGGGCAGATAGCCCATGCCGAGCCGGCACCGCTTGTACATCGGCAGGCTGGTGACCTCGCGCCCCTCGAGGAAGATCTGGCCCTCGTCCGGCCTGAGGAGTCCGACGATCATGTAGAACGACGTCGTCTTGCCCGCGCCATTGGGCCCCAAGAGGCCCACCACCTCGCCCGGCTGGATGTCCAGGGTCACGCGGTTCACGACCACGCGGCTCCGGAACCGCTTCCGGAGTCCCTGCGCTATCAGACCTTCCACGTCGCCCCTCGCCTCACCCGCACGGTGCCGCCCCCGGCGGCTTGCTCGCCGCCGCGGGCTGCTCCTGACCGCGCGGGTAGAAGACCGCCTTCACCCGCTCTTGCTTGCCGCCCTCGACCACGCTCCGATCCTCGGCGAGGAAGATCGTGATGCGCTCACCGGTGACCACGTTGTCCTCCTGCCAGACCCGCGCATTGCCGACGAGCACGACGCGCTGTTCCGCGTCGTAGTATTCCGCCCGCTTCGCCGTGCCGATCTTGCAGTCCTTGGTGATGATCTTCACGTTGCCGCTCGACACCGTGCGCACGATGCCGTCGCCCTTGGCGTCGAGGTAGACCTCCATCCGGTCCGAGTAGTGGGTGGAGCTGTTCTGGTTGGCGACGACGTTCCCCGTGAACACCACGAGGCCTTCCTTCTGGAGGTTCTCGAGCAGGTCGGCGTCGATGGTGACCGGCGAGTTGCGGTCGATCCCCACCGGACCCGGCGCACCCCGGCCCCCCGGCTCGCCCTTGGGCTCGGTCGCCTTCGGCTTGGCCGCGGCGGCGCCCGGCGCGGGAGCGGCCGGCCGAGGCTTGGGCGCCGATTGTGCCCGATGCGCCCGAGGAGACCGTCAGGGCCAGCGCGCAGGCGATCGAGAGCCCGGCGGCCAGTCTCCGGGTCACGGTCGCTGCCCCTGGAGCGCGATCGGGCCGCCCGCGATCGCGCCCGGCGTGACGACCGCTCGCACCCGCCCCTTCACGGTCGTCGCCTCCTCGTTGACGCGGGACTCGAAGCCCTGCCCCTGCACCGTGATGCCGCTCCGATAGATCGTCACGGGGCGGTCGGTCCAGGCCCGCTGGTCCTTGGCCGTCCAGGCGAGGCGGCTCGTTTCGAGCCGCAGCCCATCGCTGGTCTCGAGGATCACATTCCCTCGCAATTCGACGTCCTTGCTGTCGCGCAGCATATCGCCCTCGTCGGCGCTGACCGTCCACACCCGAGCGGGCTCCTCCACCCGCACCACCACTTTCTTCATCGTCGTCCGACCCTGGTCCTCGAAGATCTCGCCGTACTCGGCGTCGAGCTGCCAGCGCGTCGCGCCGCGGCCCTCCTCCTGGAGATGCACCTCTTTGATGCGATAGTCCGCCTTGGTCTGTGCGGGTTCCGGCGTCATCGTCCGCGGGCCTCGGCTCCTGGTCAGCAGCACGCCCACGACCACGGCGAGGAAAACAACTACACAAGCTAGGATCGCGATTGGAAGTTTTCGCATGAATGCAATTTCGATACCACGCCACGCTAACACAGCCATCGCGCAGAGGCAAACAAGAACGGACGTCAGTGGTACGCAAATCGACTTGCGACCCGCCTCAGACGATCTTGGCGCGCAGGATGTCGTGGAGATGGATGACGCCCACGGGCCGATCGCCGCCATCGGCGATCACCAGGCTCGTGATCGGGCGCGATTGCCCATCGATCGTGTGGGTCTCCATGAGGTCGAGCGCATGGGCAGCGAGGGCGTCGGCGGCGATGCGCATCGGAGCCGCCGTCATGCAGTCCCCGGCCCTCCGGTCGAGCAGCGACCCGAGGGCCAGTTGCTGGCGGCGGAGATCTCCGTCCGTGAGGAGGCCCACCAGCCGGCCCGCGTCGTCCACCACCGTCGTCATGCCGAGGCGCTTGGCGCTCATCTCCTCGATGGCCTCCTTCATGGTCGCGTGCTCGGAGACGATGGGCAGGTTCTCCCCCGTGTGCATCAGGTCGCGGACCCGGAACAGCGACTTCCAGCCGAGCGCGCCCCGCGGATGCCGCTCGGCATAGTCCTCCGGGCGGAGGCCGCGCAGGTCGAGCAGCGCCATGGCGAGGGCATCGCCCATGGCCACCGCCGCGGTCGTGCTCGACGTCGGCGCCAGATTCATGGGGCAGGCCTCCTCGCTGACGCCCACGTCCAGCACCACGTCGGCCAGCCGCCCGAGCGTGGAGCCGGGCGTTCCGGTGAGGAGGACGAGGGCGATCCCCAGCCGCTTGATCGCCGGCAGCACCGCGAGCACCTCGTCCGTCTCCCCGGAATTCGACAGGGCCAGCACGACGTCGCCCCGCGCCAGGAGGCCGATGTCCCCGTGAACGCCCTCGGCGGGATGGAGGAAGTAGGCCGGCGTCCCGGTGCTCGCGAGCGTCGCGGCGATCTTCCGCCCGACGAGGCCCGACTTCCCCATGCCCGTCACGATCACGCGCCCCGCGCACCCGTGCAGGAGGGCGACCGCCTGGGTGAAGCGCGCATCGAGCCGCGGGATCAGGCCGAGCACCGCCTCGGCCTCGATGCGCAGCACGCGCGCGGCGAGCGCCAGGAGCCGCGCGTCGTCCATCATGACGGACCCGCGCCCGCGCCGATCGCCGCGATCTCGGCGAGCAGGCGCGGCAGGTCGTCGAGGCGCAGCATGTTCGGGCCGTCGGACAGCGGGCGGCCGTCCGCGAGCGTGCGGTCGGGATCCTCGTGGATCTCCATGAACAGCGCGTCCACGCCCACCGCGACGGCGGCGCGGGCGAGGGCCTGGACGTACTGGCGCTCGCCACCGGAGCGGTCGCCCTGCCCCCCCGGGAGCTGCACCGAGTGCGTGGCGTCGAAGATCACGGGATAGCCGAATTCGCGCATGATCGGCAGGCCCCTGAAGTCCACCACGAGGTTGTTGTAGCCGAAGCTCGTCCCGCGCTCCGTCAACAAGATGTCCTCGCTCCCCGCGGAGCGAATCTTCTCGACGACATTGCCCATGTCGCGCGGGGCGAGGAACTGTCCCTTCTTCACGTTGACGGGCCGGCCGCTTCGCGCGCACGCGAGGAGCAAGTCCGTCTGCCGGCACAAGAAGGCCGGCACCTGGAGCACGTCGAGGATCTCGGCGGCGGGCCCGACCTCCGAGACGTCGTGGACGTCGGAGAGCACGGCGAGGCCGGTGACCTCCTTCACGCGGCCCAGGATGCGCAGGCCTTCCTTGAGGCCGGGGCCGCGATAGGAGTGCACCGAGGACCGGTTGGCCTTGTCATAGGACGACTTGTAGACGAACGGGACGCCGGCGGCGGCGGTGATCGCCTGCAGCCGCTCGGCCATCATCAGGGCATGCGGCTCGCTCTCGATGGCGCACGGTCCCCCGATGAGCGCGAGTGGCGCCCCGCCCCCGATGGTGACGCCGCCGATCCGGACGGCGCGGGTCGCCATCGCGCGGGCTACCGTTGACCTTGCTGGTCGAGCGCCGCCTTCACGAAGGCCGCGAAGAGCGGGTGCGGCTCCCACGGCCGGGAGCGGAACTCCGGATGGAATTGGCCCGGCCACGAACCAGGGATGATCGGGCAGCTCGATGATCTCGACGAGCTGCTTTTCCGCCCAGATCCCGGAGATGCGGAGCCCGCTCTTCTCGAGGTCGGCGAGGTAGTCGTTGTTGACCTCGTAGCGGTGGCGGTGGCGCTCGCGGATGATGCCCTCGCCATACGCGCGCGAGGCCACACTGCCCTCGTGGACCACGATGGGGTAGAGGCCGAGGCGCATCGTGCCCCCCTTGTCCCGGATATTGCGCTGCTCGGGCAGGAGGTCGATCACGTTGTGGGCGGGCGTGGGATCGAACTCCGTCGAGTTGGCGCCCGCGAGCCCGCAGACGTGGCGCGCGTACTCGATCACCGCGCACTGCATCCCGAGGCAGATCCCGAAGTACGGGACCTGCTGCTCGCGCGCGTAGCGGATCGCCTGGATCTTCCCCTCGATCCCGCGGTCCCCGAAGCCGCCCGGGACGAGGATCCCGTCGAGCCCCACGACGTGGCCGGCCAGGCCCTCGCGCTCGATGCGCTCGGCGTCCACCCACACCACCTCCACCGCCGCCTCATTGGCGATGCCCCCGTGGGCGAGGGCCTCGTAGAGGCTCTTGTACGCGTCCTTCACCTCGATGTACTTGCCGACCACCCCGACGCGGCAGCGGCGCCGGGGCGCCTTGATCCGGCGGACGATCTCCTCCCAGCGCCCGACGTCGGCGGGCTCGGACGGCAGCCCGAGCATCTTCACGATGCTCTCGTCCAATCCCTGGTCGTGGAAGGCGAGCGGGACCTCGTAGATCGTGTCGACGTCGCGCGCGGCGATGACCGCCTCCTCCTCGACGTCGCAGAACAGCGCGATCTTGGACTTGATCGACGGCGTGAGCGGGTGATCCTTGGCCGTCCGGCACAGGAGCACGTCGGGCTGGATGCCGATGGCGCGCAGCTCCTTCACGGAATGCTGGGTGGCCTTGGTCTTGAGCTCCGCCGCCGCCTGGATGAACGGCACGAGCGTCAGGTGGACGTAGATGACGTGGTCCTTGCCGACGTCCTTCTTGAGCTGGCGCACGGCCTCGAGGAACGGCAGGCCTTCGATGTCGCCCACGGTGCCGCCGATCTCCACGATCACCACGTCCACGTCCTTGGCGACGCGGCGGATCGAGGCCTTGATCTCGTCCGTGATGTGGGGAATCACCTGCACGGTCCGCCCGAGGTAGTCCCCCCGGCGCTCCTTTTCGATCACCGTCCCGTACACCTTGCCCGTGGTGACGTTGTTGTCGCGGCTCATCCTCGCGGACGTGAAGCGCTCGTAGTGCCCGAGGTCGAGGTCCGTCTCGCCGCCGTCGTCGGTGACGTAGACCTCGCCGTGCTGATAGGGGCTCATCGTCCCGGCGTCCACGTTGATGTACGGGTCCATCTTCTGCAGCGTCACACGGAGCCCCCGCGATTCGAGGAGCGAGCCGATCGAGGCCGCCGCCAATCCCTTGCCGAGGGAGGACACGACGCCACCGGTCACGAAGATGAATTTCGCGCTCACCTTAACGCCTCCTTTCGAGCAGGGACGGTTGCCGGATCCGGATGCCCGAGCCACAGCCTCAGGCTCTCGTACTCCTCACCCACGGTCTTCACGCCGCCGTCGAGCCGCTCGCGGCGGAGGCGCCTCGAGATACCGCCCGACCGCGGGACCGCGCGGGACGCCGAAGGCGATGAGGTCCTCCCCGGACAGGATCGGCCGCGCGGCGCGCCCGTCCGCGAAGGAACCACTCGATGCGACGGCGAGTCGCCGCAGGCGCGAGGAGCCAGGCACCGGCGAGCTCGGTGGTGGAGAGATGGTCGAGCATGTCGGCGATCGCGCTCGGGCGGGTGGTCCGCGCGAGCCGCTCGCCGAGGCCACGGCCCGCCACCGCCGCCGCCAGGGCGCGCCGAGGCTCGCCCGTGACCGCCAGCCGATCGAGACAGGCGCCGACCACCCGGGTCGGCTGGCCGGCGAGCAGCGCGACCAGCGTGAGGTCACGCTCGTCGACCGCCGCGCCCGCGGCGCGCGCACGCTGCTCAAAGCGCCTGACCGCCCGGAGGTGTGCCCGCACGTCTCCGCGCCACCCGGAATCGCCGATCCCACAGGCGCAGGAGCTGCCACCTGAGCGCTCGATCGAAGGCGCCGGTCGCCGGCGACTCCGCCGCCAGGAGATCGATCTCCGCGCGGAGCCGCTGGCCGGACAGCGCGGGAAAGTCGCCGATCCGGAGGGCCAGCGCGAGCGCCGCCCGACCGTCGGGTCCGAAGCGGGCGCCGAGGCGCGCGGCGTAGCGCGCCGCGCGGAAGAGGCGCGTCGGGTCTTCCACGAACGACAAGGGATGCAGCGGGCGCAGGACGCGCCGCCGCAAGTCGTGGCGGCCCCCGCAGGGGTCCACCAGACGGCCGAAGCCCGACGGCGCCAGGACCAGCGCCATCGCATTGATCGTGAAGTCCCGCCGCATGAGATCGTCGGCCAGGTCGCCCGGGCTCACGCGCGGCAGGGCTCCCGGCCGCTCATAGCGCTCCCGGCGGGATGATGCCACGTCCACGCGCCGGCAACGTCGCGTTCCCCGCGGTCGCCGCGCCCGCGATCGACGCCGTCCCGAATCCCTCGTGCACGGTCAGCACGCCCCCCGTCTCCTCGGAGAGCCGCCGGGCGAAGGCGATCCCATCGCCCTCCACGACCAGGTCGATGTCGAGCGCGACGCGGCCGAGCATGAGATCGCGCACGAAGCCCCCGACGGCGTAGACCGGCGTGCCCATGCTCTCGCCGATCTTCCCGGCGACGCGGAGCAGCCAGAGTCGCGCCTCGTCCTCTCGCGACTGCAGGTGATCGAGCCGGGCGGCGAGCGACATCCCCGCTCCGTCAACGCCGGCGCGATCTCGCTCGATCACGCCCACGACGCGCCGGCCCTCGCGCACGAGGACCATCGGCGCGCCTGACGCGAGGAGCCGCCGCGCTTCGATCTCGGGCGCCGCCGCGCCGACGATCGGCAGGGCGGACCACGCCAAGGCGTCGACGGGCAGCGCGCCGAGTCCCAGCGACACGGCGCGCGCCAGATCGGCCGCGCGCGCCACGCGGCGCGGCCCCAGGACGAGCGCGCGGGCGCCCACGCGCCGGCACGCCGCGAGCGCGCGCTCGGCTCGGGCGCGCGGCCGGCCCGCGGCGACGCGCCGGTCGGCCAGGGCAGCCGCGCGCGGCTCCACCTGCGGATAGACGGCGCCCGCCTTCGCCATGGATCAGCCCGCCTTCCGCGCGCGCGGGTGAAACGCCCGGTACATGTCCCGCACCGCGCTGGACGACAGGTGCGTGTAGATCTGCGTGGTCGAGATGTCGGCATGTCCCAGCATGGCCTGCACCGAGCGCAGGTCGGCCCCGCCTTCGAGCAAGTGGCTCGCGAAGCAGTGGCGCAGCGTGTGAGGGGACACGGCGGCGGCCCGCACACCGGCCCGGCGTGCCGACTTCTTCAGGACCTGCCACACCGCCTGGCGCGAGAGGGCTCGGCCGGACCGGTTGAGAAAGAGCGCGGCGGGGTCGCCGCGCTTCACGAGGCGCTCACGTCCCGCCTCGAGATAGCGCCGGATCCAGGCGACCGCCTGCGCACCCATGGGCACCAGGCGCTGCCGGCTGCCCTTGCCGGTGGCCAGGACGTAGCCGCCCTCCAGATTCACGTCATCGACCCGCACCGCGATCGCCTCGGAGGCGCGCAGCCCGCAGGCGTACATGAGCTCGAGCAGCGCGCGGTCCCGCAGTCCGTCGGGCCGCGTCGTGTCGGGGGTCTCCACGATGGCCGCGACGTCCTGCTCCGACAAGGTCCGGGGCAAGCGACGGGCGGGCCGGGGGCTGTCGAGGTGCTCGGTGGGATCGCGGCGGATCACCCCGTTCGCGAGAAGAAAACGGTAGAGGCCGCGCACGGCCGACAGGTGCCGGGCCACGCTGCGGCCGCCGAGGCCTCGGCGCCGGAGCGCGCCCAGGTATTTCACGAGCAGGGGGAGATCGGCCGTCTCGATCCGGCTCGGCACGCGCGCGACGAACGCGGCGTACCCCGCGAGGTCCTGGCGATACGCGGCGAGCGTGTTTCGGGAGGCCCCCCGCTCCATCTGGAGGGTCTCGAGGTACTCTGTCACCGGATCCATCACTGCCTGTGGGAACGAGGGCTGGAAACGCCGACGCCCCGGGACCGGCCCCTCCGAGATCCGGAGGCCCTGCCCGGGGCGATCGCCAAGAACCTCAGGCGCATGTAGGAGTCTAGCACCGCCCCGCGCGCTAGGGCAAGGTTCGGCGGCGGCGGCGCAGCATCCCGAGCAGATCGCGGATCTCGGGCGCCCGGATGGCCAGCGCGATCCCTCCATACACTCCCGCGCCCATGGCGAGCGCGGCAATCGTTCCGACCGGGCCGCCGCCGAGCACCGGCGCCGACCAGACGCACCAGATGCCGAGCCCGGCCGACGCGCCGAGCGTGCGGGCCAGCGAGCGCATGATCTCGGCTCCCCCGAGCCCGCCGAGCCGGCGGCTCAGGAGCCACGCCAGCCCGAGCAGGTTCACGTACGCCGACAGCGACGAGGCCAGCGCCAGGCCCATGTGCTCGAGGGGCCCCATGAGCGACAGCGCGAACACGACATTGGCGGCGACCGAGACGAATCCCACGAGCACCGGCGTGCGGGTGTCGCCCAGCGCATAGAACGTCTGCGCGGTGATCCGCGTGGCGGAGAATGCGGGAAGGCCGACGGCATAGCCCACGAGGGCCTGCGCGGTGTAGAGCGACTCGGTCGCGCCGAATGCGCCGCGCTCGAGCAGGAGCCGCACGATCGGCTCGGCGAGCGCCACGAGCCCGACGGCGGCGGGCACGGCGATGAACGCGGAGAGCCGGAGCGCAAAGCCGAGCGTCGACCGCAGCGCCGCGTGCTCACCGCGCGCGGCCTGGCTCGACATGCTGGGCAGGACGGCGGTGGCGAGCGCGATGCCGAAGACGCCGAGCGGGAACTCCATCACGCGGTCCGCGTAGTAGAGGTAGGACACGGTTCCGCTGCGCAAGAGGGAGGCGATCAGCGTGTTCACCACGACCGTCACCTGCACCGCGGCCAGCGAGAACACGGCGGGCCAGAGCCGATGCGCGATCTGCCGGAGGGCGGGATGCGACCAGTCGAGCGACGGCATGAGCGGCACGCCCAGGCGGCGCAGCTCGGGAAGCTGGACGAGGAACTGGCCGAGGCCCCCGATCAGCACGCCGATGCCGAGGGCCAGGATGGGCGGGCTCATCCGCGGGCCGAGCCCGAGCACGGCGCCGATCATCGCGACGTTCAGGATGGCCGGGGCGAGCGCGGCGGTGAAGAAGCGGTGATGCGTGTTCAGCACGCCCATCGCCAGCGCGGCGAGCCCCACCAGGAGCAGGTAGGGAAACATCAGGCGGGTGAGCGTCACCGCCAGGTCGAAGAGCGCCGCCTCGGCCTTCCAGCCGGGCGCCATGAGCGCGACGATCCACGGGGCGAGCAGCATGCCGAGCAGCGAGACCCCCGCGAGGACGACGGTGCCCACGCCCGCCACCGCCTGAACCATCCGCCCGAAGGACGCGGGCCCGCTGCGGGCGAGCGTCTCGCTGAAGACCGGGATGATGGCGGTGGACAGCGCACCCTCGGCGAGCAGCCGGCGCAGCAGGTTCGGGATGCGGAAGGCCACGAAGAAGGCATCCGTGACCGGGCTCGCGCCGAATGCGCGGGCCAGCACGATGTCGCGCGTATACCCGAGGATCCGGCTGGCGAGCGTGGCGAGCCCGATGGCGCCGACGGCCCGCACGACCCCGGCGCGGACGGCCGGGTCTCCGCCGCTCACGCCGACAAACTCCTTGACAGCCCCTGGCCTCGACGGTAAGGTCGTGTGTCGCGCGCACGCCGATCCCCGATCCGATGCACGATCCGATGGACGATCCGATGCACGACAGGAGGCAAATGCCCATGGCCAACACCAAATCCGCGATCAAGCGGATGAAGCAGAACGAGAAGCGCCGCCAGCGCAACCGCGCCACCCGCAGCAATCTCCGCTCCACCGTGAAGGCCGCCCGCGCCGCCGTCGCCACCCCGGGGCCCGAGGCCAAGGACTCCATCCGGCTCGCGATCCGCACGCTCGACCGCGCCGTGACCCAGGGCCTGCTGCACAGGAACACGGCGGCTCGGAAGACGTCCGCGCTCGCCAAGAAGCTCAATACCCTCGCCTGAGCCGCGCCGCCGGGTGACCCCCGGCCCGCGCCATACGCGCCGCCGCCCGTCCATCTTGCTCATCGCGTGCCCTTGAGCGGGGCCAGGCGGCGAAGCGCCGCGAGCGCGGCGTCGCGGACGATCTCCCCTCCCCGCTCGCCGTAGAGGCTCCCGCACGCGATATAGCTCTGCCGCCGGTAGCTCGCCGGCGTCAGGAAGTACCCGAGGTAGTCATTGGCGAGCCCGGCGATGAAGACGTGCGGGAAGCGCTGCCGCATCCCCTCCTTCACGTCGAGGCCGAGGCGCGTCTCGAGCTCGCCGGGGATCGTCACCCACGCCGTCCCTGCCAGCGTGAGCGCGATGAGCTCGGCGCTGGACGGCAGCGCGCCCGCCAGTCCCAGCAGGACATTGGATGGAATCCACTCGCCCAGGCAGTTCCGCACGGAGAGCGCGGGAGACGGCAAGATCACGCGCTCCGTCACGACCTCGAGGCGCTGATCGGTGTCCTCCCGCGCGGCCGCCCAGGCCGACAGCGCGCCCGCGGCGAGCGCGCTGCCCGCCGTCGCGACGCCGTTCCAGCCGCGCGGCCGCGGGCTCACGTCGCCCTCCGCGCCGTTGACGAAGAGCGCGGGCACCCCGAGCTCCCGCTCGAGGCGAAGGCTCGCGTCGGCCATCAGATCGCCGGAGAGCAGGAAGTTGTCGCGGCTGAGCGCGGTGCCGTGAATGGCGTAGTTCCACACGAGCGCGACCGGGAGGCCTGTCGAGCGTCGTCACCTTGAGGACGCCGAGCTCCGTGTCGAGCGGGCCCTGGACCCGGCTCTCGGCGATCCCGGTCACATCGGCCCGCCCCGTCGCCACGCGCGCCGCGCTCTTGCGCGCCTCGGCCTGGCGGGTGGCCCGGACGAGGCCATCGACGATGCGATCTCTCACGGGCGGAGAGAGAAGATCCACGGCGAGGAGGCCGAAGAGCACCGAGTCCGCATAGGCGCCCGGCCCCGAGTGAGTGTGGGAGGCGGCCAGGATGATCGCGGAATAGTCGAGCCCGGCCGCGCGCAGCCCGAGGCCGACGCGCGCGACGAGAGCCGGATCGATCCCGACGAGGTCGACGGTGAGCCATGCGACGCGCACCGAGCCCGCCTCGAGCACGAGGCTCCTTGCCCGCATGGGATCGTGGACTCCCGATGGACGGGCGAAACCAGAACGCGTAGGGAAGGCGCCCGAGGAAGTCAGGGACGAGCGCACGGCGCGGAAACCCGCCGTAGCCCCCGAGCGGCGTGCCCGCGGGCACGAGCACGTCGACAGCGGCGGCGCCGGCCAGGAGGGGCGTCGCGGCGGGACGCGGGGCCGCCGACGCGAGCGTGGCGACGGTGAGGAGCGCGGCGGCGACCCCGGCGCCGCGCGCCGTGCGGATCAGCCCGCGCACAGATCCGCGATCAGCAGCGACAGCTCGGCGCGGGGGGCGCCGCCGAGCTTCAGGCGGCGCTCGACCTCCCAGCAGCGCCGGAGCTGGCGCGCCGCGAGGTCCGGTCGCAGGGCGCGCGCCCGCTCGATCATCGCCGCGGCCGCCCCCGGTGGCCGGCCCAGCTCCCGCGCGATCTCGTCCTCGGGGCGGCCGGCGCTGAGCCCGTCGGCGGCCCGCCATGCCGCGCGCGCCTCGCGGGCGAGCATGCCGAGCAGCGCGAACGGGTCCTCGCCCGCGCCGAGCAGCGTGCTCAGGAGCATCAGCGCCGCGGCGCGGTCGCGATCGACCAGCGCGCGCGTCAGGTCGAACACGTGCCGGGCGCGGGTCTCGCCCACGACCGCGCGCACCTCGGCGGCGCTGACGCGGCGGTTGTCGGCGCCGCCCGCCAGCGCGGCCTTCTCCACCTCCCCGCACAGATGCGTGAGGTCGTCGCCCGCGAGCTGGACGAGCAGCGCCGCGGCATCCGCGGTGAGCTCGATGCCCTGGGCGCGGGCGCGCGTCCGGAGCCACGCCACGAGCTGTCCGCCCACCGGCGCCTGCACGGCGATGGCGAGCGGCCGCGGAATGGCCTTGTGGAGCCAATGGGTGGCCGTGAGCGCCTGCGGGGCGAGCAGCATCAGGACGGTCGACGGATTCGGGGCCCGGCAATAGCCGGCCAGCGGGTCGGCGGCGCGGGCGCCGAGCTCCTCGATGCTTCTGGCGACGACGAGCCGGCGGGACCCGGTCCACGGCAAGAGCAAGGCGGCTTGCACGATGCCCTCGACACCGGCGTCGCGCGAGTCCAGGATCTCGCGCGAGAGCGTGAGGTCGCCGCCTTCCGGGAAGAGGCCCCGGGTGACGCGGCCCACGGCGTCGTCCAGGAGCAGGGCCTCCGGCCCGTGGAGCAGCGCCACCGCCGGAGGCGCGCCCGCGTCCGCCGCCTTCAGAAACCCCGCGTAGTCCACCGCGCTAGGAACCTGTCGGAGAAGCCGGCTAGAGCGATGAGAAGGGTCCAGCTGCGAGGCGGCGCCCGAAGCAGCCGGCGAGGCGTACTTGCTGTACGGCGAAGCCGGCTGCTCGAGGCAGCGCCAACGAAGCAGATGGGCCCTTATCATCGCTCTAGAACCGGTCGACGGATGATGCCACGATGCGCCGGCCGATCTCGACGGCGGCCTGCCGGGCCGCCTGGTCCTCGACGGCGAGCGTCTCCGACACCTGGCCCTGCACGCGGAAGTCCGCCCATTGCTCGAGCCCGTCCTGCTTGTACAGCGTCGTGTTCTGCCGGATGTCGCGGAAGAGGATATTGACCCGCACCCGCAGCCGGTACTCCGTCACGTTGATCTGGGCATTGTAGGCGATCGAGTCGAGGTTGTAGCCGATGATGTTCCCTTCGAGGATGGAATCGGCCTCCTTGACGGAGACCACCTTGAGGCGCCCCGAGGTGACGAAGGCATTGATGACGGCGGCGGTGATCACGCCCTCCACGGCGGGCTGCTGGGTGCTGTTCACGAAGATGGGCACCGCCACCGTCTTGATGTGGGACGGAAGGTTCCCGCCCAGGCCGACCGAGTAGCCACAGCCACCGACGAGGCAGGCCAGGACGACTCCGGCGAGAAGGTGCGCGGCGCGCCTTCATCCCCTGGTCACGATATTGACGAGACGACCGGGGACGACGACCACCTTCGCCACCTGTCGGCCGTCGAGCCACGGCCGCACCCGGCCGTCGGCGAGCGCCATCTCGCGGATGTCCGCCTCCGGGGCGGCCACGCCGGCCGTGAGGCGGCTCCGGACCCGCCCGTCCACCTGCACCACGATCTGCACCTCATCGCGCGCCATGGCCTCGGCATCCGCCGTGGGCCAGGCCCGGCGGAAGAGGCTGCCCTCGTGTCCGAGCGCCGACCACAGCTCCTCGGTCATGTGCGGGCAGACCGGCCCGAGCAAGAGGAGCACGGTCTCCACCCCCTCCCGGAGCAACGCGGCCCGCTCGCGGCTCCCCACGGCGTGAGGCGACACGCGCTCGAGCTCCGTGAGCGCGTTGACCAGCTCCATCACCGCGCTGATCGCGGTATTGAAGTGAAAGTCGCGCTCGATGTCCTCGGTCACGCGATGAATCGTCTCGTGGATGGTGCGCCGGAACAGGCGCCCCGGCTCGGACAGCGCGCCGGACGGAACCGCCGCCGCCCCCCGCAGCTCGTCCAGGTGCGCGGTGACGAAGCGCCAGACTCGGTTGAGGAACCGGGAGGCGCCCTCGACCCCGCGGTCGTTCCAGTCCAGATCCTTCTCGGGCGGCGCCGCGAAGAGTGAGAACAAGCGGGCGGTGTCGGCCCCGTAGCGCCGGATCAGCTCGTCGGGGTCGACCACATTGCCCTTCGACTTCGACATCTTCGCGCCGTCCTTGATGACCATGCCCTGCGACAGGAGCGCGGTGAAGGGCTCATCCGCCGTGATCATGCCGAGATCGCGCAGCACCTTGGTGAAGAAGCGCGCGTACAGGAGATGGAGCACGGCGTGCTCGATGCCGCCGATGTACTGGTCGACGGGCATCCAGTATTCCGCCGCCTCGCGGTCGAACATGCCCTGATCGAATCCCGGCGAGCAATAGCGGAGGAAATACCAGGACGACTCGACGAACGTGTCCATCGTGTCGGTGTCCCGCCGCGCCGGTCCCCCGCAGCGCGGACAGCGCGTGTGCACGAAGCTCGGGACCTCGGCCAGCGGCGACCCGCCCTTGCCGCTGATCTGCACGTCCTCGGGCAGGACGACGGGAAGACGGTCCTCGCGCTCCGGCACCATCCCGCACGCCGCGCAGTACACGATGGGGATCGGCGCGCCCCAGTAGCGCTGGCGGCTGATGCCCCAGTCGCGCAGGCGATAGTTGATCTTGGCCCGCCCGATGCCCTGGGCGACGAGCCAGTCGATGGCCTTGCGCACGGCCTCGGCGACACCGAGCCCGTCGAGGAAGCCCGAGTTGATCTTGACCCCGTCACCCGTGTACGCCTGGGTCTCCTGCCAGTCCGGCGGCCGCTTCACCGTCGGCACGATGGGCAGCCCGTACTGCACGGCGAAATCCCAGTCGCGCTGGTCCTCCCCGGGGACCGCCATGATCGCGCCGGTGCCATAGCCCATCAGCACGTAGTCGGCGAGGAAGAGCGGGATCTCCTTCCCGTTGAACGGGTTGATCGCCCGCGCGCGCAGGCGCAGGCCCCGCTTGGGCCGGTCGGCGGCGAGGCGCTCGATCTCGGACTCCCGCGCCACCTCCTGGCGGAAGCGCGCCACCTCGTGCCGCTCCTCGGGATCCGCCACCAGCGCCTCGACGAGGGGGTGCTCCGGCGCCAGCACCGCGTAGGTCATCCCGAACGAGGTGTCCGGGCGCGTGGTGAAGATCGCGAGCTTCACGTCACTGCGTCCGACCACGGGCAGGTCGAATTCGGCCCCCTCGCTGCGCCCGATCCAGTTGCGCTGCATCGTCATGACCCGCTCGGGCCAGCCGGGCAGCCGATCGCACCACTCGAGCAGCTCCTCGGCATAGTCGGTGATCTTGAAGAACCAGCCCTCGATGTCCTTGGTGACCACCTCGGAGTCGCAGCGCCAGCAGCGGCCCGCCTCGACCTGCTCATTGGCGAGAATCGTCTGGCAGGACGGGCACCAGTTGACGGTCGAGCGCTTCTTGTAGGCGAGCCCGCGCTCGAACATGCGGATGAAGACGAGCTGCTCCCAGCGATAGTACGCGGGATCGCAGGTGGCGAGCTCCCGGTCCCAGTCGTAGGAGATGCCCATGCGCCGGAGCTGCGTCCGCATGTTCTCGATGTTCTCGTGGGTCCACACGGCCGGATGGACGCCGTTGTCGATGGCGGCGTTCTCGGCGGGCAGCCCGAAGGCATCCCAGCCCATCGGGTGCAATACGTTAAAGCCGCGCATCCACTTGAACCGGGCGAGCAGGTCCCCGATGGCATAGACCCGGACATGCCCCATGTGGATGCGGCCGGAGGGATACGGGAACATCTCGAGGCAGTAGTACTTCGGACGGCTGGGGTCCTCGGTCACCTTGAACTGCTTGGTGTCCTCCCAGACCGCCTGCCACTTGGCCTCGATCTCGCGAAAAGGGTATCGGTCCTGGCGGTCGTCGAATGACATATTAGCGCTGATTTTTAACACGTTTAGCTGAGGGGGGCAAGAACTGCTCCCCGGGGGCGGGCCGCCCCCGGGGGACCACCGGACCCCTACTTCTTCTTGAGGGTCAGGTTGATCGCCTTTGCAGCTTCGTCGGCCTTGGCCACCGACTCCGCGTGCTTGCCGGCGTCGTGAAGCGCCTTGGCCTCATTGGCGAGGGCCTGGGCCTTCTTGGAGGCGTCGTCGGTCTTGCCCGCCGTCGCGTCCATGACCTGCTTGATCAGCAGGGGGCACTGACTGGCCAATGCCGGTCCGGCGAGGAGGCCGACGACCGCGAGGGCCATTGCGAGGTTTCTCATGTGTGCTCACCTCCTTTCGGTTGCGGCTCTGCTTCACAGCGCTTCGCCTGTCAAACTGTCCTGGCTCTCCGAGGGTTCCCCGGCGGGCGCATCCGGATGGAAGAAGTCGTGAATGCGCTTGGCGAGCTTCGGCGTGACCTTGGGCACCGAGGCCAGCTCCGCCACCGAGGCGGCCTTGACATCCCGCGCGGAGCCCAGTGTCTTGAGCAGGCTCGTGCGCATGGTCGGTCCCACGCCGGGGATCTCGTCGAGCACGGAGGCGATGGTCCGCCGCTGGCGCAGCTTCTTGTGATAGGTGATCGCGAACCGATGCGCCTCGTCGCGGATCCGCTGCAGCGCCTGAAGGGCCGGCGACCCGAGATCGAGGACGAGCGGCTCGAGCCGATCGGGAAGATAGACCTCCTCGGCGCGCTTGGCGAGCGAGGCGATCGGCAGATAGTCGAGGCCGAGGTCCTCGAGCGCCTTGATGCCGACGCTGAGCTGTCCCCGCCCCCCGTCGAGCAGGACGAGGTCCGGCAGCACGCCGTCGCCCTCGAGGGCCCGGCCATACCGGCGGGTCAGCACCTCGTGCATGGACGCGAAATCGTCGGTGCCCGTCACGGTGCGTATCTTATACCGTTTGTAGTCGTCCTTCTTCATGTCTCCGTCCTGCCACACCACCATCGAGGCCACCGTCTCGCTGCCCTGGTGCGTGGAGATGTCGAAGCCCTCGATCCGGTGCGGCGGGCCGGGCAGGGCCAGCGTCCGCTCGAGCTCCTCCAGCACGGCGTGATGCCGGCTGCCCCGCGACAAGCACGTGCGTCTCGAGCGCGAGCACGGCGTTCTCCTCGGCCATGGCGACGAGCTCCCGCTTGGTCCCGCGCTGGGGCACGAGGAGCTCCACCCGTCCCCCCCGCCGTTGCGCGAGCCATGTCGCCGTCAGCTCGCCCTCGGGCAGCTCCTCCGACAGGAGGATCTCCGGGGGCGGCGTGACGTCCTTCGCGTAGAACTGGCGGATGAAGGCGGTCGAGGACATCGCGCGGCGTCGAGCCCGCGAGCCGCTCGAAGAAGAAGGACTCGCGGCCGAGCAGCCGTCCCTTGCGCACGAAGAAGAGCTGCACGCAGGCATCGGCGCCCTGATGGACGATCCCCACGATGTCCTGGTCCGCCTCCTCGGTCGAGATCATCTTCTGCCGCTCGCGCACCGTGTTGAGCGCCTGGATCTGGTCCCTGAGCCCCGCGGCCCGCTCGAACTTGAGGTCGCCCGCGGCCGCCTCCATCTCCCGCGTGAGCTCCATGGCGAGCGTGTCGCCCTTGCCCTCGAGGAATTGCTCCACCTCCCGCACCGTCTCCGCATAGCCTTCGCGCGTCTCCCACCCGGTGCACGGCGCCTTGCAGCGGTGGATGAAGTACTGCAGGCACGGCCGCGGCAGCGAGCCGTCGATCTTGATCCGACAGGTGCGGAGCGGGAAGAGCTGGCGCACGAGCCGCAGGGTCTGGCGCATGGCGGTGGCCGGGTAGAAGGGGCCGAAGTAGGCCGCGCCGTCCTTCTGCACGCGCCGGGCGACGACGAGCCGCGGGAACTCCTCGTCGGTGGTGAGCTTGAGGAACGGGTAGTGCTTGTCGTCTCTCAGAATGATGTTGTAGCGCGGCCGGTGGCGCTTGACGAGCGTGGACTCGAGGATGAGCGCCTCGAGCTCATTGCCGGTCACGATCACGTCGAGGTCGCGGATCTGGCCGACGAGGGCGTCGGTCTTGGGATCGCGCGCCCGCGACTCCTGGAAGTAGGAGCGCACGCGACTCTTGAGGGAGGCCGCCTTGCCCACGTAGATGACCTGGGCCTTGGCGTCCTTGTAGAGGTAGACGCCGGGCCGGTCGGGGACCTGATCGACCTTCTCGGCGAGCGTCATGGGGACCCCGTCAGCGCGAGGACGAGCAGGACCACGGCGAGGGCGAACGGCACGATCACGGTCCACCGAAGGGCCCGCTCCACCCGCCCGAGCAGCGGCGGCCTCGGACGCTCCGGGCGCGGCGGGTTCATGAAGGCCAGGATCTTGCTGAGGACGAACAGCACGATCGCGGCGATGCCGAAGGCGACGAGGGTCCACTTCACCAGCATACGGCCCTCAGCCCCCAGTCGCTCTCACCAACAGTCGCGCTCACGAACGCTCGCCTCGCGGCGCGCGCGATGGCTCAGCGCACCCCGAGGTCGACCTTCCGGAGCGCCTTGACCTGGTCGCGCAGCTCGGCGGCCCGCTCGAAGTCGAGCCGCTTGGCGGCCTCCTTCATCTCCTTCTCGAGCGCCTCCACGTGGCGGGCGAGCGCCGCCGGGCTCTCCCATTGGGGCGCCGCCTCGCGCGGCGCGTCCACCGTGTAGTAATCCTTCTCCGGCACCGTCTCGAGCAGCTCCCGGATCGACTTCTTGATGGACTCGGGCGTGATGCCGTTGGCGCGGTTGTACTCCGCCTGGACGACCCGACGCCGGTCCGTCTCCGCGAGCGCCTCCTTCATCGAGCCGGTCACCCGATCCGCGTACATGAGCACCTCGCCGCTGACGTGGCGCGCGGCGCGCCCCGCCGTCTGGATGAGGGAGGTCGCCGAGCGGAGATATCCCTCCTTGTCGGCGTCCAGGATGGCCACGAGCGAGACCTCGGGCAGGTCGAGTCCTTCGCGGAGCAGATTGATCCCGATCAGCCCGTCGAACTTGCCGAGGCGCAGGTCGCGGATCAGGGCCACCCGCTCCAGCGTGTCGATGTCCGAGTGCAGGTAGCGCACGCGCAGGCCGTTCTGCTGGTAGTACTCGGTGAGGTCCTCGGCCATGCGCTTGGTCAGCGTGGTGATGAGGACCCGCTCGTCGCGCTCGGCCCGCGCGCGCACCTCCGCCATGAGATCGTCCACCTGGGCGCCCGCGGGCCGCACGGTGATCTTCGGATCCATGAGCCCGGTGGGCCGGATGATCTGCTCGGCGACCGCCCCACCTTCCCACGGCTGGCCCGGCCCCGACCGCTGCCCGCCGGCCAGGGCCAGCTCGTAGGGTCCCGGCGTGGCCGAGACGTAGAGGGCCTGGCGCACGAGCACCGCGAACTCCTCGAACGTGAGCGGCCGGTTGTCGAAGGCCGACGGCAGGCGGAATCCGTACTCGACGAGCGTCTCCTTCCGCGACCGGTCGCCCGCGTACATCCCGCGGATCTGCGGAACGGTGACGTGCGACTCGTCGATGATGACGATGGCGTCCTTCGGGAGGTAGTCCATCAGCGTGGCCGGATTCTGCCCCGGCTTCCGCCCGGACAGATGGCGTGAGTAGTTCTCGACCCCGTGGCAGTAGCCGATCTCCCGCAGCATCTCCATGTCGAACAGCGTCCGCTGCTCGAGCCGCTGGGCCTCGAGGAGCCGCCCGCGCGACCGGAAGAAGCCGAGCCGCTCCCGCAGCTCGTCGGAGATGCCCGTGAGCGCCTGCTCGAGCTGCGCCGCCGGCGTCACGTAGTGGCTGGCGGGGTAGATCCGCGCCTCCGTGACCACGCCGGTGGTGGTGCCCTTGAGCGGGTCGAGGGTCATGAGCCGCTCCACGCTGTCGCCCCAGAACTCCACCCGAAGCGCCTCCGCCTCCGCGGCGACGGGGAAGACCTCGACGACGTCGCCCCGAACCCGGAACGTCCCGCGGCGGAAATCGTAGTCGTTGCGCTCGTACTGCACGGCCACGAGCGACCGGATGAGCGCGTCCCGGTCCATCTCCTGGCCGACCTCGATCGGCACGTGCATCCCGTGATAGGTCTCGGCCTCCCCGATGCCGTAGATGCACGACACCGAGGCCACCACGACCACGTCCCGCCGCTCGAAGAGCGAGGCCGTCGTGGAGTGACGCATCCGGTCGATCTCGTCGTTGACGAGCGAGTCCTTCTCGATATACGTGTCCGACTGCGGGATGTAGGCCTCCGGCTGGTAGTAGTCGTAGTACGAGACGAAGTACTCGGCGGCGTTCTCCGGGAAGAACGACTTGAACTCGCTGTAGAGCTGGGCGGCCAGCGTCTTGTTCGGCGAGATGACGAGGGCGGGCCGCTGGAGCCGGGCGATGACGTTGGCCAGGGTGAACGTCTTTCCGCTCCCCGTGATCCCGAGGAGCACCGAGTGCGGCTGGCCGTCGGCGAGCATCCCCGCGAGCCGGTCGATGGCGCGAGGCTGATCCCCCGAGGGGGCGAACTCCGAGGCGAGCTTGAACAACCCGCTCAGAGCGCGGTGGGAACCGCCACCAGGTACTTGCGCCACGAGTCGAGGAACGACGTGGCGTGCGGATGCCTCAAGAGGTGCATGGAGAACAGGAACTGGGGGTGCACCGGCTCGCGGATGAGCCGGAGCCGCGCCTCATCGAGCGTGCGGTTGCCCTTCTGCAGATTGCACTTGAGGCAGGCCGCGACGACGTTGACCCAGGTGGTCTGCCCGCCCCGGGACCGCGGCATCACGTGGTCGACCGTCAGCTTCTCGCCCCGGCGGCGGCAGTACTGGCACGTGTAGCCGTCGCGGCGGAGGATGTTCTTCTTGTTGAACGCGACGCGCTCGAGCAGCGGCTTTCTGATATAGGCGGCGAGGCGGATCACCGCGGGAAGGTGGAAGGTCCGGGAGGGGGACCGGATCACCCGCGGCGAGGTCTCGACGACGTCCGCTTTGCCGCTCAGCAGCAGGGTGATGGCGCGCTTGGCGTTCGTGAAGTGCAGCGGCTCGTAGGTGAAGTTGAGCACGAGAACCGCGATTTCATTCATATCCCTCGACAAGGATAGCCACCGCCCCTCTCCCTGTCAACCGCTACGCCGCCGCGGCACTGGGCCCGGTCAGGCTAGGAAGCGTGTCGGAGTAGTCGCCGTCGAGCGCCGGCTTTGCCGGCGCAACCCGTTCTGGGGAGGCTCGGAGGGGCCGTCGAGGCCCCCTTCGAGCTCTAGACGAGCACCCGCCAGAATACGGGCCCGCAGCCCGCGGCGACGGCGAAGACCGTGAGTCCCGCGGGGGGCTCCACGTAGGTCAGGGCGGCGAGCAGGCACAAGAAGCCGAAGCAGGCCAGGTAGAAGCGCACCTCTCGCCAGTCCACCCATCCGCCCCTGCCCATGAGGAGCGGGAGCTTCCCGATCAGATAGAAGGGCGAGTACAGCAGGAAGAACGCGATGATCAAGTGCCCACAGGGCCAGGATGCCGCCGAGCGCGCCCACCACGGCCCACGCGATGCCGGGCAGCGGCGACCCGGTCATGCTGTCGGTCAGGACCGCGGGCGTGTACTCCGCCCGGAACCACACGACGAGGAGCCCCACCGCGTACAGCGGCATCAAGACCTCGAGCCAGCGGCGCACGATCGACTGCAGCAGCGACCCCACGGACCGACTCCGCCCTCATCCCCCTCACCCTTCCGAGACGCCCTCGTATCCCACGCGCCCCGTCCTCTGGAGCTAGAAGCTGGCGCAGGAGATCCCGCAGCGCCTCGATGGCTCGGCCGAGCGTCGCCGAGCGCCGCGTCGAGCGGCTGCAGATCGGGATCGCCCTCGAACGCCTCGCCGCTCATGCCCGACGACGCACGCTCACACGCTCGGTCGGGCCGCGCCTCCCGACCAACCCGGCCGCCCCTACTTCAGCGAGCGGATATAGCGGATCAGGGCCCAGCGGTCCTGCTCGGGGAGATGCTTCCATGGGGGCATGGCGCCGCGGCCATTGGAGATCTTCCAGAAGAGCTCGCCGTCGCTTTCGTCCTGCACGCGCTTCGAGGTCCAGTCCGCCGGCTTCGGGTTGAGCGCGACGGCCGCCGCGCCGTCCCCCTTGCCCTTCGCGCCGTGACAGGTCACGCAGTTGACCTGGGCCAGCTTGCCCCCCTGCTCGACTGAACTTCTTGTCGTTCGGCAGCGGGTTCTTTTTCACCTTCTCCGCATCGGGAGCCACCCAGGGGCCCTGGGCGAAGGCACTGCCGCCGAACCCGAGCGCCGACACCACGAGGGCGGCGATGGCGATGCGGGAGACGAATGATGCCGACATGAGGCTCCTCCTGAACGACGCCGCGCGATCCGAGGATGGGCGTGCGGCGGCGTCACGTCATCGTGACAACATTCACAAGACGGTTCTACCACCGCGTTCGCGCCGGGGTCAAGCGCTTTCCCCGCTCGTGCGCGCCCCGCGCGAGCAGCAGGAGCAGGGCGCCGGCCGCGCCGTAGCCGGCCGCGAGCTGGAGCGGTGCGGCCGTGGGAATCGGACCAGGGCCAGAAGACCGCCCCGGTCGGCAGCGGCGAGTGGATCAGGCCGCAGAGGGTCGCGAGCCCCGCAGCGCCGAGGACCGCCGCCGCCACGCCGGGCCGGCGGTCGATGATCGCGACGAGCGCCGAGCCCCACGCGAGCGCGGTCAGCACGAAGCCATTGCCCACGACGAGGAGGGTGGCATAGGTGGCCTGTCCGTCACCGGTGAGATCCGCGGCGCTCTTGCCCAGGGCGGCGAGCAGCCCATTGATCTGAATCAGCACCAGCGCCGCGACCGCCGGGATGAAGGAGAAGGCGACGGCCGGCGCATGGCGCGGCGGCGAGGCCACGAACGCCTGCGCGGTGATCTCGAGCCCGATGAAGATCAGGATCGGCGCGACGGCGGCCTCCGGCAAGAGGCTCACGAGCAGCGAGACCACGCCGATCGCGGCGCCGGCGCCGATGACGAGGCCGGTGGCGAGCGTATAGCCCGCCCGCGCGCCCATGGCCTTGTAGGCGGGGTGACCGATATACGGTGTGTTCTGGACGACACCGCCGCAGGTCCCCGCGACGATGGTCGCCAGCGGCTTCGGTCAGCAGGATGTCCCGCGTGCGGTACGCGTCTCCCGCCGCGCGCGCCGACTCGGTATTGTCGATGCCGCCCACCACGGTGGCGACGGCGAACGGCAAGGCGAGCGGCAGATACCCGAGGATCTGGTCGAGGGCGGACACCCAGGCGAGCGTCGGCCACGGGGGCGCCAATGCCAGCGCGAGCTCGGCCGGCGGATGGGCATAGCCATCACCCAGCAGCCATCGGCCCCAGAAGATGGCGCTGCCCGCGAGCACCGCGGCGAAGGCGCCCGGGAGCCCCCACGGCAGCCGAAGGCCACCGACCAGCGTCGCCAGGACGAGGACGAGGGAGACCAGACCGACGAGCGGGTCGGCGAAGACCTTCAGCGAGGGCAAGAATGCGATGAGCAAGATCGCGACGCCCGCGATCGACCCGAGCAGCGCGGCGCGCGGGACGATCCGGCGCACCCAGTCACCGGCGAAGGCGAGGACGAGCTTCGTGGCCCCCATGCCCACCGTGACGCCCATCCCGATCTTCCAGGCCAGGATCGGATCGCGCGTGAGCAGCATCGCCGGGCCGAGCACGCCGAACACCATGCCGAAGAGCGACGGCGTGTCGATGCCGAAGGGCATCGCGGTCACGTCCGTCCGGCCCGTCGTCCGCATCAACCGCAGCGCGAGCCACGTATAGGCGAGATCTCCGACGAGCACGCCGGCGGCCGTACCCGGAATCATGACGCGCAGGACGAGATCGGCGGGGAAGCCGAAGACCCCGATCAGGAGGCTCGACAGGATGACGAGCTGGGTCAGGTTGTCGAGCGCGAGGCCGAAGAACGCATTCCAGTCACCGGGCGCCGCCCAGCGCCGAGCGGTGACCGCGCTCACCGATCAGGCGGTGTGGCTCGTGGCGGGGCGCGGCGCGCCGAATCCGCCCGCGAGCGTGCGCACGTTCACCGCGAGCGCATCGCACCAGGCGAGCTGGCCCTTGCCCGCCGCCACGTCGGCATACGTCATCTCGACGCGGCGCCTGATCCGCGGGCGGGAGCAGCCGCTCGGCGAGGCGCAGCCGCACGCCATAGCTCTTGCCCTCGCGCGCGCCCGCCGCGTCCACGAGGGCCTCCACGCGGAGGTTCTCCCGCTTGGCATGGGCCTCCACGAAGTTCCACAGCCATCGACCCACTTCCGAATAATCCCCGCCCGAGAACATGTCCGGTCCTCCCGTCGACTGCCGTCAGCACTGGCCGTCAGCACTCGTTATAGCCGCACGACACGCACTTCTTGCACCCTTCCTCGTAGATCAGCGTGGCCTGGCCGCACTCCTTGCACAGATCGCCGATCGTCCGGGGCGCGGGCGGCGCGCCCGCCCGCGTCCCGGCCAGCGTCCCCTCCTGCCCGATGTGCTCCCCGAGCACCCGCGCGAGCGCGTCCGGCAGCGAGAGCACCTTCGCGGACCCGAAGCCGGTCGGCTGGCCGCCGCCGATCCGCGAGAGCTGGCTGATGACCTCCTCGAGGCGGCGGCCCGCGGAGAGCGGAGACGGGAGCCGCAAGACGAGCGAGACGAGCCGCCCCAGCGCCTCGGCGACCGCCATGGTGTCCGAGCCCGCCTTGCCGACCTGGACGAACACCTCGAAGGGCTCGCCGCCGGGCGTGTCGTTCACGGTGACGAAGGCCGTCCCGATCGGCGTCTCCATCCGGTACGTGGCGCCGGCCAGGCTGTGCGGCCGCGGCTTGACCACGCGCTCGGCCGCGGCGACCGGCGTCGGCCGGAGCGCCGTCGGCCCGCACCCCCACGTTGAGGACCTGGCTGCCCTTGCACCCGTCGCGGAAGACCGTGATGCCCAGGCAGCCCTCCTGCCACGCCAGCAGATAGGCGCCCGCCACGTCGTCGGGCGCGGCGTCATGGGGCAAGTTCACCGTCTTCGACACGCCATTGTCCGTGTGCTTCTGGAAGACGGCCTGGTGGCGCACGTGCCACGGCCAGTCGATGTCGTGGGCCGTCTTGAACACGGCTTTCGCGCCCGCATCCACGCCGGCGACGTGCTGGATGGACCCATGGCGCGCCACCTCGGCCATGAGGGCTTCGGAGTAGAACCCGCGGGACTTGGCGAGCCGCTCGAAGGTGTCGCTCACGAAGGTGAGCACGCGCTCGCCCTCGCCCCCCTTGACCCGATGCTCGAACGCCAGCGCGAAGACGGGCTCGATCCCCGACGAGCAGCCCGCGATCATCGAGATGGTGCCGGTGGGCGCGATGGTGGTGACGGTGCAATTGCGCAGGGGCCGGCCGTGCCGGTAGATCGACCGGCGGAAGCTCGGGAAGGGGCCGCGCTCCTCGGCGAGGCGCGCCGACTGGTCATGCCCGATCCGTCTGACGAAGGCCATCAGCCGGTCGGCGAGCTCGAGCGCGGCCTCGCTATCGTACGGGATCCCGAGGGTGAACAGCAGATCGGCCCAGCCCATGACGCCGAGCCCGATGCGCCGGTTGGCCTTCACGGTCGCGTCGATCTGCGGCAGCGGATACGGGTTGACCTCGATCACGTCGTCGAGGAAGCGCACGGCCAGCCGCACCACCCGCTCGAGATCGTCCCAGTCGATGCCCGCCCCGTCACCGTCGAGCGCTTTCGCGAAGCGCGCGACGTTGATCGAGCCCAAGATTGCACGCGTCCCACGGAGGGAGGCTTTGCTCACCACAGTTGTGCACGACGAAGCCGTTGGCCACGAAGCTGTGCGTCAGCGGCTCCTTGAGGTCGAAGACCGGCTCGACACCTGCGGGCTCGAGCGCCTTGAACCGGCACGCGAACGTCTCGCGGTACGGACCCCGGGTGTAGTCCGCGCTGAGCTGCCGGAGACGGTCCTGCTTCCGGCGGGTCAAGAACCCGACCTCACGCGCGAACCGGCCGACGTTGTCGCGAGCGACGACGAGGTCGTGATCGGCCTGCGACTGGTACGCCCGCGCACCTCCCTTCCCGTCGGGAAGATCGGCCGTGCGCGCCGGGTGACGCTCGGCGTAGAGCCGGGACGCAATGCCGAAGTTGAGGAGCATTCGCTGGACGTCCTTGAGCAGCGAAACGGAAATCGAGGTGAGCCGGACCGACACGCCCTTGACGGGGCTCCCGCTCACATGTCCGTCGGCGGTGAAGAGCGCGCCCAGAAACCCGCGCTGCATATCCTCCGAGCCCGAGAGGACCTGCCGCGGAACCCCCACCAGCTTGCTGGCCGGGCTCAGGCCGTACTTCTCGCCGACGAGGCGCCCCAGTCGTGTCGACTGCACTCGGGCCTCGTCACGACCCGAGACGTCCATGGCCGCCAGGTGATATCGGTCTCCGGGCCGCGAACCGATCACGTCGTTGACGTGCTCGGCGAAGAGCGGGGCCAGCTCCCGCTTCTCGTCGCCGAAGAAGCTCAGGACGGCGCACCCGTCGCTCTTGAGGTGGCCATCGCCGACCAGCCAGCCGAGCACGCGCCCTTCCGCGAGCGTTCCCTCGGTGCCGAAGCCGCCCTTGCGATTCACGAGGTGGAGGCGCTCACCGGGATCGAGCTGATCGGCGCGCTGCCAGCCACGAGCGGTCATGACCTGATGGTCCGCGGTCAGTCGGAGCTCGTAGCCCTCCTCCGTCAGCAGCCGATACACGGCCTTCATGCCCGTCTCGAAGACGTCGGAGACGATCGCGCTGTCGCCCACGCCGAATCGCGAATCGAGCGTGATCTCGACGGCCTCCCGCCGGCGTGCGAGCACGTCCGCGCGGATGAGTCCCTCGGCCGTGTAGACCAGCGTGTCGCCGGTGACACATGGGTTTGTCGCCTCGATCTGCGCGACCTCGGGCGTGGGATTGGCCGGGCTCCGGTTGATGCGGTCGATGAAGATCATGCCGGGATCGCCGGTGCGCCACGCCGCGCGCACGATGCGGTCGAACACCTCGCGCGCCGACAGCCGCCCCGTCGCGAGCCCCGTGCGCGGGTTGACGAGGTCGTACTCCCCGCCCGCCGCGAGGGCGTCCATGAACGCGTCGGTGACGGCGACCGAGATGTTGAAGTTCGTGATGCCGCCGTCGAGCTTGCACTCGATGAACTCGAGGATGTCCGGGTGGTCCACCCGGAGAATCCCCATGTTGGCGCCGCGTCGAGAGCCCCCTTGCTTGACCGCCTCCGTGGCCGCGTTGAACACGCGGAGGAACGACACGGGACCCGACGCGCGCCCGCCGGTCGACCGCACGAGGTCGTTCTTCGGCCGCAGCCGTGAGAACGCCATCCCGGTGCCTCCACCCGACTGGTGGATGACCGCCGCGGACTTGACCGAGTCGAAGATCTCCTGCATGGAGTCGCCCACGGGCAGCACGTAGCAGGCGGAGTACTGGAGGTGATTGCCCTTGCCCGCGTTCATGAGCGTCGGCGAGTTGGGCAGGAAGTACCCCTCCACCATCATGTCGTAGAACGCGGCGGCCACCTCGTCGACCGCCGCCGGGCTGCGGCCGAACCGCTCCTCGGCGGCCGCGATGGCGCGGGCCACCCGCCAGCACATCTCCTCGGGCGTCTCGGAGACGTCATCGCCTTCGCGGGCGAGATAGCGCTCGCGCAGGACCCGCAAGGCGGGCTCGGACCAGCGGCCGACCTTGGGCGGGTGCGTCTGGGACTGGGAGGGCATGAGCGACGTCTCCTCGGCTACTCTCGGCCGTGTGGGGCAGAGCGTAGCACACCGCATCTGGGGCTCCCGCGATAATCTCGGGGCAACCTTGACTCCGCTCCGCGCGTCCATACAATGATGCGGAGTTGACAGACCTGCGCGTGGACGGTCCCCCGGCCTTGCCGGCACTCGATGGGGCACTCGACCCGGTGGGCCCCTCCCGGGCTCGGCCGGCACGCCGTCCTCTCACTTCCGGCTCGGGCCCGTTCGGGCGCACGGAGCTGCCATGCACTTGCTGAGGCGATACCGCGTCGGCCTGGTCCTGCTCGGCCTGCTCGTCGCCGTCGGTGTCCTCGTCGTGTACCGGCTCAAGGACCAGCAGGCGCGCGCGGTGACGCGCCCGCGCCGGACGTTCTGGTCGGCGTCGTCACGCCGGAGCGCCGCACCATGGAGATCAAGCTCGCCTTCACGGCCGACATCGTCCCCGCCAAGCAGGCGGCGATCTTCTCGAAGGTCTCCGGCTATATTCGCCGGATCCACGCCGATCGCGGCGACTTCGTGGAGGCCGGGCAGGTCCTGGTCGAGATCGACGATCTCGAGCTGCAGGCCTCCGAGCGATCAAGCCCAGGCCATCGTCGGCTCGAGCCAGGCGGGGCTCGAGATGGCCCGGTCCACGCTCGAAGGCAATCGAGCCAACCTCGAGAACCAGCGCGCCAACCTCGCCAAGGCCCGCGCCGTCGCCGACAACGATGCCCGTCAGGCCGTGCGCATGAAGACCCTCTTCGAGCGGGGCCTCGTATCCGCGACGGACTGGGAGAACGCCCGGACCAACTCGGAGTCGTCGCAGGCCAACGTCCAGTCCGCGGAGGCCCAGCTCCGGCGTCGCCGACGTCCAGATCGTCACCGCCGAGAGCCAGGTCCGGCTCTCCCAGGCCCAGCTCGAGACCAATCGGGCGGCGCTCATGCTCGCGCGGACGAATCTCGCCAATACCAAGCTGCGTCGCGCCGTTCGCCGGCTTCGTCGCCCAGCGCAACCTGGACCCGGGGGCGGCGGTGAGCGCGCAGTCGGCGGGAACCAATACGTCCTCCGTGGGCATCCTCACGCTGCACGATATCGCGACGGTGAAGGTGCAGATCGAGGTGCCCGGAGCGGGACATCGCGCGGGTGCGGGTGGGCGCGCCGGTGCGCCTCAGCGTCGACCCGTATCAGCGGGAGACGTTCACCGGCTCGGTCGCCCGGGTCGTGCACAACCTCGACCCGCGCTCCCGCACGATGGGCGTGGAGGTCGAGACGCCGAATCCCGGCCGGCGGCTCAAGCCCGGCATGTTCGCCCGGGTCGAGGTGCTCGTCGAGACGCGGCCGGGCGCGCTCACCCTTCCCGCCGAGGCGCTCCGCCTGGGGGACGCCAAGCCCTCGGTCATGGTCGTCAGGAACGGCGTCGTCGAGATGGCGCCGATCGAGATCGGGCTGAGCGACGCGCGCGGCGTCGAGATCCTCGCGGGCCTCGGCGACAAAGACCAGGTCATCCTGCAGGGCAAGGACCTCGTCAAGCCGAAGCAAAAGGTCCGCACCGCCGCCGCGGAGAGCCGGTAGCCGTCCATGTGGCTCACCCTCATGGCCCTCAGGAACGGGATCGCCATCCTGATGGCGTCCCTCGCGATCGTCGTGCTCGGCGCCACGTCGCTGGCCCGGATGCCGATCGACCTCTTCCCCAATATCAACTTCCCCTCGATCCGCATCGGCACCGTCTACAAGGGCGCCAACGTGCAGGACATCGAGCGGACCGTCACCTACCCCATCGAGAAGGCGGTCTCCGCCGTCTCGAACGTGCGCCACGTGGAGTCGCGCTCGCGCCAGGGCATCTCGGTGGTGGAGGTCTTCTTCACCTGGGGATCGGACCTGGATGCCGGGCTCACCGAGGTCGTCCAGCGCATCCAGCAGATCATGAACTCGCTGCCGGCCGGCGTCCAGCAGCCGTTCATCCTCAAGTTCGATCTGTCGAATATCCCGGTCTGCCTGGTGACGCTGTCGGGCGGCGGCCTCGACGAAAAGCAGCTCTACGACCTCGCCTACAATACCGTCGAGCCCCAGATCGAGCGCCTGTCCGGTGTCGCCTCGGCGAACGTCGACGGCGGAAAGATCCGCCAGATCACCGTCAACCTGAACCGCGATCTCCTGTACTCGAAGGGCATCTCCGTCACCGAGGTCGCGCGCGCGGTCAACGACTCGAACTTCCTCCTGCCTTCCGGCGACGTCAAGCTCGGCACGCCTCGACTACAACGTCTTCACCAATAACCAGTTCTCCATCGTCGATCCCATGGAGAACATCGTGGTCCGCCGATTCAACGGCACGCCCATTCGCGTGCGCGACATCGGCCGCGTCGAGGATTCCGCGGAGACCCAGCAGTCCGATCGTCCGCGTCAACGGCGAGAAGGCCGTGTACCTCCGCGTCAACAAGCAGCCGGGCGCCAATACCGTGGAGGTCGTGGACGCCGTCAAGCGCACGCTGCCCAACCTGCTCGGCCTGCCGCCGGGCGTGAACGTCAACCTCACCTTCGACCAGTCGACCTATATCCGCCAGTCCATCCAGAGCCTCTGGCACGAGGCCGTCGATCGGCTCGATCCTGGCCTTCCTCGTCATCCTCCTCTTCCTGCGCTCGTTCGTCTCCACCGTCATCATCTCGATCGCCATCCCGCTCTCGCTGCTCCTCACGCTCGTGGCCATGTACATGCTCGGGCAGACGCTCAATATCTTCACGCTGGGCGGGCTCGCCCTCGCCGTCGGCCGCCTCGTCGACGACTCCATCGTGGAGCTCGAGAACATCAACCGGCACCTCAACATGCCGGACAAGCCGCGGCGCCTCGCGGTGATCGACGCCGCCCGCGAAGTGGCCATGCCCATCTTCGTGTCCACGATCACCACCATCGTGGTCTTCATGCCGACGGTCTTCCTGGAGGGCCAGGCCAAGCTCCTCTTCATCCCGCTGACCTTCACCATCTCGTGCTCGCTCTTCGCCTCCTTTCTCGTCTCCCGGACGGTCACGCCCCTGCTCTGCCTGCGCTGGCTCGAGCGGGAAGCTCCGGCGGCGCGGCGCAACCTGTACACCCGGGCGCTCGACTGGAGCGGCCGCATGCTCGGGCGGCTCGACGAGGCGTACCAGCGCGCCCTCGGCTGGGCGCTCGGGCACCCCAAGACGCTGATCGGCGGCATCCTCGCGCTCGCCGCGACCGCGGTGGCGATCCTGCCGCTCATCGGAACCGAGTTCTTCCCGCCGTCGGACGAGAGCCAGTTCATCATCCGGGTCCGGGCTCCGGTGGGCACGCGGGTGGAGGAGACCGAGCGGATCGTCGCCCGCATGGAAGGCATCATCCGGACTGCGCTCGCGCCGGGCGAGTTCACGTCGATCGTGTCGACGGTGGGCGTGCCGTCGGGCCGGTCGGGCGTCTTCTCCCAGAACACCGGGCCCCACGCGGCCCAGCTCCAGGTGTACCTGGCCGATCCCGACAAGCGGAAGCGCAATGACCGCGACATCGTCGCGGCGATCCGGCCGAAGTTCGGCGGCCAGTTCCCGGGCACGACGTACCAGGTCCAGTTCGGCGGCATCGTGAGCCGGATCCTCAACTTCGGCGCGGCGGCCCCCATCGAGGTGGAGCAGCTCGGCTACGACCTGAAGGACGCCCAGGCGGTGGCGCGTCAGGTCGCGCGCACGCTTCAGGAGACGCCGGGCGTCGCGGACGTCTTCGTCAGCCGGGAGGAGAACTACCCGCAGTTCGACATCGTGGTGGACCGGGAGAAGGCGGCGGCGGCCGGGCTCTCCCAGCGGGACATCGCCCAGGCCGCGCTCTTCTCCCTGAACAGCAACGTGAGCGTGAACCCGGCCGTCTTCACCGACCCCCGGACGGGCAACCAGTACAACATGGTCGTCCAGCTCGACGAGCCCT
Source organism: uncultured Candidatus Rokubacteria bacterium (assembly GCA_963840495.1). GTDB lineage: Bacteria > Methylomirabilota > Methylomirabilia > Rokubacteriales > CSP1-6 > CAWIZN01. The sequence continues at coordinate 36,772 of CAWIZN010000006.1, read as the reverse complement.
TCCGGTCGGCGCCCGAGGACCTGAGCCGCCTCTTCGTCGTCGGCGAGGGCGGACGCCCCATCATCCTCGGCAACGTGGCGCAGATCAGCCAGGGCACCGGTCCCGTCATGGTCGAGCGCAAGTACCAGCAGCGCGTCGTCAAGATCGCGGCCAACCCCGCCGGCCGCGATCTGGGCTCGCTCAGCCTCGATCTCGAGGAGCAGTTCAAGGCCCTGCCCTTGCCGCCCGGCTTCTCGCTCCAGCTCGGCGGGCAGACCCAGCAGCAGCGGGAGGCCTTCGGCAGCCTCAAGTTCACGACCATCCTCGCGCTCTTGCTCGTCTACATGGTGATGGCCTCCCAGTTCAAGTCGCTCCTGGACCCCTTCATCATCATGTTCTCGGTGCCCCTCGGCATGATCGGCGTCATCTGGGCGCTGTTCCTCACGAATACAACGCTCAGCGTCACGTCTTTTATGGGGATCATCATGATGGTGGGCATCGTGGTGTCGAACGGCGTCCTGCTCGTCGAGTACATCAACGAGCTGCGCCGCCACGGGCTCGGCCTGCGCGAGGCCGTCGTCCGGGCGGGGCGGACCCGCCTGCGCCCCATCGTCATGACGAGCCTCACCACGCTCGTCGGCCTCTTTCCCATGGCGCTCGGCATCGACGTGGGCAGCGAGGCGAATGCGCCGCTCGCCCGCGCGGTGATCGGCGGCCTGGCGGTCTCCACCGTGCTGACACTGGTCCTCATTCCGACGCTTTATGTGATGCTCGAGGAGCGGTTCCCCCGCCGCATCGAGAGTCCCGAGGGGGAGCTCGTCGCACAAGGAGACGCGGCATGACCGTCATCGCCCCCCTTCGACTGCTCGCCGTGATCGCGCTCCTGCTGGCGGCGCTGGCCGACCCCGGCGCGGCGCAGCCGACGGCCGGCGACCCGATGGCCCCACGCGACCCGCTCCCCGCCCCCCTCGTGCTCAAGTTCATCACGCCTCCCGAGGTCGCCGGCCAGGAGCTCGGCATCGAGCAAGCCGTGGCCATCGCGCTCGCCAATCAGCCGACCATCCAGAACCGCGTGAGCGCCTACCGTGGCCGCGCAGCAGCGCGTGGCCCAGGCCCTGTCACCGCTTCTGCCCCAGCTCAGCGGCCAGTGGAACGGCTTCCAGAACAAGAACTCCGTGCAGATCACCGGGCAGGGGGGACAGACGGCGACCGTCAGCGTGTCGACGTCGACCACCGCGACCGTCACCGGCTCCCTGCTTCTCTTCGACTTCGGGAAGAACTGGGCGGCCACCGACGCGGCCAAGGCCAATAGCGAGTTCGCGCGCGAGAGCGTGGAGCTTCAAAAGGACCTCATCGCGCTGGCCGTGAAGCAGTCGTACTACAACCTGCTGCTCTCGAGCCGCCTGGTCGTCGTCAATGCCCAGGCCCTGGATCGCGCCGACCTGAACCTGCGCAGCGCCAAGGGCTTCTTCGAGGTGGGCACGCGGCCGCGGTTCGACGTGACCCGGGCCGAGGTGGACGTGGCCAATGCCCGGGTCAGCCTCATCCGGGCGCAGAACTTGGTGAGCCTCTCGCGCATCGCGCTCAATACGGGGATGGGCATCGCCATCAATGCCCCGACCCGGGTGGTGGACATCCTGGCCTACGAGCCGTTCCACGTTGGACCGGGACTCGCTCGTCGCCGAGGCCCTCCGCCGCCGCGCGGAGTACCGCCAGGCCAAGTACCAGGTCGACGCGGCGGAGGCCACCGCGCGACAGACCTTCCGAAACTTCTTCCCCGACATCGTGGCCAGCGGCACCTACGGCGGCACGCGTTCGGAGTTCGCCGAGATCTTCAGCTACGGCGTCCAGCTGAACTGGTCGATCTTCGACGGGGGCAACAAAGTGGCGCGGTACAAGGAAGCCAAGGCGCTGCTCGACTCGACCAAGGCCAATGTCCGGGACACCGAGCTGACGATCTGGCAGCAGGTCGAGCAGGCCTACGTCAACCTGATCTCGGCGGAGGAGCAGATCGGGGCGGCCCAGAAGGCGGTGGAGTCGGCCCAGGAAAACTTCCGTCTCAGTCAGGGACGCTTCGACGCCGGCGTCGGCACCATCATCGAGCTGACCGACGCCCAGCTCGCCCTCACCCAGGCCCAGTCCACGCAGGCCGTGGCGCTCACCGACTACCGCCTCTCCATCGCCCAGCTCGAGCGCAATCTGGGCCGGCGGTAAGGAATACCTTCGGGGGACCACCCGTCTCACAACGATGAAGCGCCGAATCCTCTGGATCGTCCTCGTGCTCCTCCTGGCCGGCGGCCTCACCGGCGGCTACTTCTACGCGCAGGGCGTGGGCAGCAAGCCCCCGTTCCGCACCACCCCCGTCACACGCGGCCCCGTCACCGCGGCGGTCTCCGCCACCGGCACGCTGAACGCGGTGATCACGGTCCTGGTCGGCTCCCAGGTCTCCGGCCAGGTCAAGGAGCTCTACGCCGACTTCAACTCCCAGGTCAAGAAGGGCCAGGTCATCGCCCGCATCGACCCGGAGATCTTCGAGGCCAAGGTCAACCAGGCCAAAGCGCAGGTCGATGCCGCGAAGGCGGCGGTGCTCAACCAGCAGGCCTCCGTGGAGCGCGCCCGGGCCGATCTCGGCAATGCGCGCGCGGCCCAGGCCGTCGCCCGTGCCCAGACCGCCAAGGGTCAGGTGTCGGTCGTCGATACCCAGCGCGACCTGGGGAGGAAGCGCGACCTGCGCATCAAGGGCTTCATCGCCCAGGCCGACGAGGATGCCGCGCAGGCGGTCTACGACTCCTCGATGGCCCAGCACGACGCGAACAAGGCGCAGGAGCAAGCCCAGGCGGCAGGCGTGCGCTCGGCCGAGGCGGCCCTCAAGGTCACCGAGGCCCAGCTCCTGTCGGCCATCGCCCAGGTCGGCCAGAACGAGGCCGGATTGCGGCAGACCCAGCTCGACCTCGAGCACACGATCATCCGCGCTCCCGTCGACGGCGTCGTCGTCTCGCGCACGGTCGACGTGGGGCAAACCGTGGCGGCCAGCCTGCAGGCCCCCACGCTGTTCACCATCGCGCAGGACCTGACCAAGATGCAGGTCGACACCAATGTCGACGAGGCCGACGTCAGCCGCGTGAAGGTCGGCCTGCGCGCCTCGTTCACCGTCGACTCATTCCCCGGCCAGCTCTTCACCGGCGAGATCGTCCAGATCCGCAAGGCGCCCCAGGTCGTTCAGAACGTGGTGACGTACGACGTGGTGGTGTCCGCCCAGAACACGGATCAGAAGCTCTTGCCCGGCATGACCGCCAATGTCCGGATCGTCACCGAGCGGAAGGAAGACGCGCTCCGCGTGCCCAATGCCGCGCTCCGCTTCCGGCCCCCGGGGGTCGAGGTCGATCGGACACAGCGGTCGGGCGGTGGCCCTGGAGGCGGTGGGCCCGGGGGCGGCGGCCTGGCGGCGGCCGCGGTGCGCCCGGGTCGGGCCGCGGGGGCGGGCCCGGCCTCCCCGGGCGGGTCTTCATCCTCGGCGCCGACGGCAAGCCCGAGGCGGTCCAGATCCGCCTCGGCATCTCGGACGGCACCAATACCGAGGTCGTGGAAGGGCCGCTCAAGGACAAGCAGGAGGTCATCGTGGGCGCGACGACGAGCCCGCGCCCGGCGACGGCCCCGCCCGGCCCCAGGCTCTAGTGATGGCGCCGGCGCTCATCGAGGCGGAGGGCATCGTCAAGGACTACACCCTCGGGACGCGCAAGGTCCACGCCCTGCGCGGCGTCTCCGTCCTCATCTCGTCCGGCGAGTTCGTCGCCGTCATGGGTCCCTCGGGCTCGGGCAAGTCCACCTTCATGAACCTCCTCGGCTGCCTCGACACGCCGAGCGCCGGGCGCTATGTCCTCGACGGGGCCAATGTCTCGAACCTGGGGACGGACGCCCTCGCCCGGATCCGAAACGAGAAGATCGGATTCGTCTTCCAGACGTTCAACCTCCTCCCGCGGACGTCGGCCCTCGAGAACATCGCGCTGCCGCTGCTCTACAGCGGGGTCCCGGCCAAGGAGCGGGCGCCGCGCTCCCGGGCCAAGCTCGAGGCGGTGGGACTGGCCGACCGGGGCGACCATCACCCGGCGCAGCTCTCGGGCGGCCAGCAACAGCGCGTGGCCATCGCGCGGGCCCTCATCAACAACCCGGTCTTGATCCTGGCCGACGAGCCGACCGGCGCGCTCGACAGCCGGACGAGCGTCGAGATCATGGCGCTCTTCCAGGACCTGAACCGCACCGGCATCACCATCGTGCTCGTCACGCACGAGCCCGACGTCGCCCGCTATGCCGGGCGGAACCTGACCTTCCGCGATGGCCGGCTGATCAAGGACGAGGCGGTGGCCGAGCCCTCCGATGCGCGCCAGATCCTCGCGACCTTGCCCCCCGAGGAAGAGGAGGACGCGGCGTGAACACCCTCCGGGAACTGGGCGCCCGGGCCCACCGCGGCGGGCGTGCCCGGAGAGGAGGACGCGGCGTGAACATCCTCTCCGGGAACTCGGCGCGCGGGCCGCGGCGGGCGTGCCCGGCGTGGAGGACGCGGCATGAACGTCCTCTCGGGAGCGCGCATCGCGATCCGGGCGCTCCGGGTCAACATGCTGCGGAGCGCGCTCACGATGCTGGGCATCGTGATCGGCGTCGGCGCGGTGATCACCATGGTGTCGGTGGGGGCCGGCGCCCAGGCGCGGGTGGCCGAGCAGATCGCCAGCCTCGGCTCGAACATGATCATCATCCTCTCGGGAAGCGTCACCCAGGGCGGCGTTCGGATCGGCTCCGGCAGCCAGCTCACCATCACCGACGATGACGCCTGGGCCATTCAACGCGAGATCCCGCTCGTCGAGGCGGCGGCTCCGTCGGTCCGCGGGGGCGGGCAGGTCGTCTACGGCAATCTCAACTGGGGCACCACGCTGCAAGGGATCACGCCGGAGTATTTCACCGCGCGCGAGTGGGGGGTGATCGAAGGCCGCCTCCTCACCCAGGAGGACGTGGACGGTGCCGCCAAGGTCGCCCTGCTGGGGCAAACCGTGAGCCAGAACCTCTTCGGCGACGCCGACCCGCTGGGCCAGGTCATCCGCATCAAGAAGGTGCCGTTCACCGTCGTCGGCGTCCTCGACAGGAAAGGCCAGAACACCTGGGGACAGGACCAGGACGACGCCATCCTGATCCCGATGTCCACGGCGAAGAACAAGGTGATCGGGGGCAGCCAGGCCAAGGCCAGGTCGGTGGGATCCATCTCCGTCCGCGTCCGGGACGCCGCCATGATGGGGGAGGCCGAGAACGAGATCCGGCAGCTCTTGCGCCAGCGTCACCGCCTCCAGGCGTACCAGGACGACGACTTCTGGATCCGCAACCTCTCGGAGGTCCTGCAGTCGCAGGAGGCGGCCTCGCAGGTGCTGACCTTGCTCCTGGCCGCCATCGCGTCCGTCTCGCTTCTCGTGGGCGGCATCGGCATCATGAACATCATGCTCGTCTCGGTGACGGAGCGGACACGGGAGATCGGGCTTGCGCATGGCCGTCGGGGCCCGCGGGCGGGATATCCTGACGCAGTTTCTCGTGGAGGCCGTGACGCTCTCGCTGATCGGGGGCGCCATCGGGATCCTGCTCGGCCTCGTCGGATCCTGGGCCATGGCCTACTTCGCGGAGTGGCGCGTGCTGGTCAGCTCGCAGTCCGTCCTGATCGCCTTCGGCTTCGCGGCCGCCGTCGGGATCTTCTTCGGCTTCTATCCCGCCCGGAAGGCGGCCGGGCTCAACCCCATCGAAGCCTTGAGGTACGAGTGAACCGGCCCCTCGCCCTCACGCTCGGGCTCCTGCTGACCGGGGCGGCCGCCCTGCTCGAAGCCCAGACCTTCACGCCCCAGTCCTCCTCGGGCCTGAGCGTGTCGCACACCGCCGAGAAGGCCGGAGGCTCGCGCGTCCTCATCTTCGGCGAAGTGCGCAACGCCACCAATTCGACGGCGGAGCGGGTGGCGATCCTCGCGGAGGGCCTGGACGAGAGTGGCCACGTGGTGAGCCGCGGCCGCTCCTTCGTCGCCGGCACGGTGCCCTCACGCGGGAGCGCCCCGTTCGAGATCCGCTTGTCTGGCGTCCGGCAGCGAGCGGCGGTATCGCGTGCAAATCGAGTCGTTCCAGTTCCAGAACCTCCAGGGGAACTAGCGATAGAGCGCGAGCGGTGACCGTCGAGCGCCCTCCGAGCTTCTCCGGCAGACGTCTTGCGCCGGCGGGTCCGGGCTCGATCGCGGTCTCGCCGGCTCCACTCTCCTCGTCGCCCGGCCGGGCGGTCGGCGCGCGCGTATCATCCGGTGGTGAGCATGAGCAAGGCAAACAGGAGGCGCAGCAGACCGGGGCGCATGCCGGAGGTGCCCGCGCCGCGTCCCGGAGTCGCCGGGGGCGGCGCTGGAGGTATTGGATGAGCGGATCGAGCCCATCGTGGAGGCCGTGGCGCGCGCGGCGAGAGATGCGGGATCTCCCGCGGTCAGGCTCGAGCGGGCCCTCGAGATTCTCTTCGATGCGTATGCGGGCGGTGACCCCGGCTTCTCGGCGCTGCTGCTCGAGGGATGGGTCCGCGCTCAGCGGGACAAGCAGTACCGCCTGAGGCTCGCCTGGCAGCGCGAGCAGCTCCGGCTCTTGCTCCAGGACATCCTGGCGGAAGGGGCGGTGCGCGGCCTGTTTCGCTCCGGTCTCGACGCCGGTGCCGTGGCGGCGGCCATCGTGAGTGCCGCCGAAGGCTGCCTGCTGCAAGTCGGCGATGCAGGGCGGCGCGGTGAGCCCGGCCGAGCTCTCCCGCGCGCTCGTCGCGCTCACGCTCCGCGGGGCTTGAGCTCGATCAGATAGCCGTCGGGATCCCGCAGGTACAGCGACGGCCCCGTGCCGTACGCCCCGCGCCGCTCCACGACCTCACCCTCGACGGCCACGCCCAGCGCCAGCAGCTCCTCGCGGAGCGCTCCGAGATCGGCGCACTGGATGGACAGACAGACGTGGTCGAGCCCGCCACCTCCCGTCTGCGCCTCGGCGCCCGCGGGCAAGAGGTCGATGAGCTGGGCTCCGAACCGGAGCTGCATCAGCGAGATGCGCTCGTTCATGTGGTCGAGCGTGCAGCCGAGGATCTCGGTATAGAAGCGCCGCGAGACCTCCTGGTCCCGCACGCGGAGGACGACGTGGTCGAGGCCGAGGGGCTGAAAGCGCGTCACGGCCGGCGCGCCACGTCGAGGACCACGAAGGCCATGCCCGCCAGCATCACCGCGCCGTTCAGGATGGTCGACAGCCGGTGAAGCCGCGAAAAGCTCAGCGCTTCGACCTCGCCGGCCCCGGAGGAGTCGTGGCGCATGGCCTGCTTCGCCGCTTGCGCCGCCGGCAGCACCGCGAGCCAGGCGTACAGGGTGAGCGCCAGCATCGCGAGGACGAGCGCGCCGCCGAGCCAATCGCCATGCCGGCCGTCGTCGCGCAGGCGCTGGGCGATGAGGGCCACCAGCGCACAGGTCCCGAGCACCGCCCCGACCAGGTAGTACCGGGGGAAGACGGCCCCGACGAAGCGGCCGGCGGCCTCGCGGTCGAGGGCCGTGAACGCGGCCGGCGCCACGACGAATGCGAAGAACCCCATGACCCCGAGCCACAGGACAACGGCAATGCCGGCCACGCTCCTCATCGCGCCCCTACCATAACCGGCCCGCCCCGGGAACATCAAGCAGGGACCGGTGCGTTGACAGCCGGGGACCCGGTCCCTACGATCGGTAGCCATGCGCGTCGCCCTCGCCGCATTCCTCCTCGTCGTCTCCGCCGCCGTGGCCGGGGCGCAGTCGCCGCCGGCCGCCCAGGTCCGGGCCTGGGCCACGCGCTATCACGAGGACCCTCCGAGCATCGACCGGATGCGCGCGGAGCTCACGCAGGCGGTCACGGCCGATCCCTCTGTCGACAACCTGGTCGCCCTCGCCGAGGTGTGCTTCATCTGGGGGGACGTCCGGGCGAAGACGACCGACGACAAGCTCGCCGCCTACGAGCAAGGCCGCCAGGCCGCCAAGCGCGCGGTGGAGCTGGCGCCGCGCAGCGTGACCGCGCATCTCTGGTACGCCATCGATACCGGGCGCTGGGGCCAGACCAAGGGCATGATGCGCTCCCTGTCCCTGCTCCCGCTCATGAGAGAGGAGATCGACACGGTGCTGGCGCTCGACCCCAAGTTCCCGCCGGCCTATTCCCTCGCCGGCCACTTCTACTCCGAGGTGCCCGGCATGCTGGGCGGCGACCTCGACCGGGCGGAGAAGCTGTTCCGCACCGGGCTCGAGCTCGATCCGACGTTCACGAGCATGCGCGTGGGCCTCGCCAAGACCCTGGTCAAGAAGGGCCGGGTTGCCGAAGCCAGAAAGGAGCTCGAGGCCGTCCTCGCCGAGAAGGCGCCCCACAATCTCGCCGACTGGACGCTGAAGGATTCCGTCGAGGCCCGGGAGCTGCTCGACTCGATCCGGAGCCGGCCGGGCGGCTGAACCGCGCGGGATCAGCCGTCGAGGGCGCGCGAGAGGTCGCGGAGCTCGCGCTGGAGGCGGGCGATGCGGCGGCTCACCGCGGGTCCGCGCGGGGGCCGCCGCACGAGGCCGCCCTCGACCACGGCGAGGAACGCCGAGGAGATCTCCTCGGCGCCCCAGTGCGCCCCGCGGGTCGTACCACTTGTAGAGCCAGTTGAGCATCCCGAGCAGGCCGAACACGACCAGCCGGGGCGGCACGTCGCGGAACACCCCGCGCCGGATGCCGTCGGCGATCACCGATTCGACACCCTTGTCGTAGCGGTCCTTCTGCCCCGCGATGGCCCGCACGAAGCGCGCGGGCAGATTCGCCTCCTCGCTGAAGAAGACGGTGAGAAAGGACCGGTTGGCGATGACGAACCGCACGTGCTCGCGCACGATGCGCCGGAGCTTGTCCTCGGGGCTCAGGTCGGAGCGCAGCACGAGCCCGAGCTCGCGCGTGAAGCCCTCGATGGTCTCGCGGGAGATGGTGGCGAGCATCTCCTCCTTGCCCCGGAAATACGTGTAGAGCGAGGCCTTCGACATCCCGAGCCGCGCCGCGATGTCGTCGAGGGTGGACGCGCGGTACCCGCGCTCCCGGAAGAGGTCCGCCGCCGTGCGGAGGATCTGATCGCGCACCGCCTTTTGCTTGGGCCCCACGCGCCCCAGTCTACTTGACCGCCCGCGCGCCGCCGTGGTAAAAACTGGACAGTTCAGAAACCGACCTTCCGGGTTTCCCTTCGAGGAGGACCGTCATGGACCGACGCGTGATCAGTGGATCGATCGACACCGTGTTCGAGTTCGACTACTCCGTGCAGGCCGAGGACATGCGGAGCCTCTACGAAAAAGCCAAGCGCGATCAGTGGAACGCCACCCGCGACATCGCGTGGGCCACGCCCGAGCCCGACGACGGCCGCGTGCTCGCCGACGAGCTGATCGACATCCACGGTTCTCCCCTGTGGGAGAAGCTGGGCGAGCGCGACCGCGTCGAGCTCAACCGGCGCATCACCGCGTGGCGCCTGTCCGTCCTCGTGTACGGCGAGCAGGGCGCGATGCTCGCGTGCAGTCAGCTCGTGGACATCGTGCCGGGCACCGACGAGAAGTTCTTCCAGGCGACCCAGGTCATGGACGAGGCGCGGCACAACGAGGTCCTCGAGCGCTATATCCAGACCCGGCTCGGCGGCCTGCACTATCCCATGCCGGAGAACGAGCGCTTCCTCTTCGACACCATCCTCACGGACCCGCGCTGGTACATCAAGACCATCGCGCTCCAGCTCGTGGCGGAGACCTTCGCGGTGTCGATGTTCAAGATGATGGCCGAGGCCGCCGTCGATCCTGTCCTCGGCGAAGTCTGCCGGCGCATCCTGCTGGACGAATCACGGCATATGGGCTTCGGCATGCTCGCCTTGCCCAAGATCGTCCGCGAGGCGACCGAGGGCGAGCGCAGGGAGATGGAGGACTTCACGTGCCTCGCCGTGGAGAAGGTGCTCACGGGCTTCTTCCCGCTCGAGGCCTATCAGGACCTGGGCTTCTCACCGGCCCAGATCCAGGAGGTGCGCACCTATCGCCGCGACGCCGCGTCCCGCAACGACTACGCGGCGTACCGCAAGTACTTCCGGCGCGACATGCACACCGCCATGGTGAACAACCTCGCGCGCATCAACCTGCTCACCGAGCGCGTGCGGCCGCGGCTCGCCGCGCTCGGCGTCGCGCTACCCGCCGCGGCCTAGCAGGCGGCTGAAGGAAGGCCCATCTGCGGCAGGTACGGCGCCCTCCGGCAGCCGGCTCAACGTACAGAGAGTACGCCTCGCCGGCTGCCGTCGGGCGCCGCGCTCGCAGTCTGGACCTTCTTGCAGCCGCGCTGCGAGCTCGTTCACCGCTGGCGCTTTCCAGCGGCCCCAGCCTGCTAGGACAGCAGCTCTAGCGAGTCGGCGGTCGCGGTGGTCGAAGAGCCCGGTGATCTGCCGGCCGGCGGCGAGCGCATGGGCGAGATTGCCGAGCCGGCCGAGCGGGAGCCGATAGGTCAGGCGGTCCTTCACCCACGTCCCGGCGATGCCGGGCCCGCCCTCGTCAGGCGGGCCCGCGACGAAGCGGTGCCGGTGCTCCCAGCGCGCGAAGGGCCCCCAGAGCTGCACGTCCACGAAGCGATACGGCGGATCGAACTCGCGGACCATCACGCGCCAGCGCATGGGCCATCCGAGCACGCGAACGCGGAAGTCGAGCACGGTGCCCGCCGCGAGCCCCGCGGGCGGCGCGGCGAGCCATCGCAGGTGCGCCCCCGGGGGCTGGACGAGCGCCAGATTCCTCGGCTCGGCGAAGAACTGGAAGACCTCCGTCCGCGGGCGCGGCAGCCAGAAGCGCCGCTCGAGGACATAGTCAGCCATGCCGCGGCCGCGGGCGCTTCGGCGCCGCGGTCGCCCTCATTCCCCCGTGCCGTCCGCCGCCCGCCGGAGTCGCCGAGGCGCGTTCGACGCCCCCGATCGCCCGCCGCGCTTCTCGCCGCGCCCCGGGCGCTCCGAGGGGGCGTTCGCCACGCGGCCCGGAGGCTTTCGCCGCCGCGCCCAGAGATCGAGGCGACTGGACTCGAGCGCCGCGTCGGCGAGCCCGAGGAAGCCCGCCGCCGTCACGACGGACCCGCTCTCCCAGAGCGCGCGAAATCGCTCCGGGTACCGGGCGTCGCGGACGGCGTGATGGTCCATGATGACGCGGCATCCCGTCGCGTCGATGACGCGTGACAGGTTGGCGATGCCGCGGTCGATCACCGCCGAGCCCAGCTCCCGCTCGAGGTACGCGGGCGGGCCGGACAGATAGAGGAGATTGGGCCGCTCGCGGATGAGATACGCCGTCGCCACCGGCGACAGCGGGCCCTGCACGTCGGAGGCGTGGACGAAGCGGAACCCCTCGCGGCGGTCCGTCACGGTGAGCGCGATCACGTAGCCGAGGGCGGTGCCGTCGGGGCCGTGGCTGAGCGGCGAGGACGCGGAGAGCACGGCGTCGAGCGTCTCCATCCGTCGCCCCTCCGCCGAGTCGAGCCGGCACCCGCCGTCGAGCCCCTTCCACAGCTTGGCCGCGCGCTCTCCCTGGGTCCCGCCGAGCATCCGCTTGGGATCCTTCGCCCACACGGTCTTGCCGCGATAGATCCCCGGGTCGTAGCGGAAGTGGTCCTCGTGGTAGTGGCTCACGAAGATCGTCGTGGCCCGCGTGGCATAGGCGCTGATCCGGTCATTGGCGCGCTTGAGCGCCTCCCACTCCGCATCCGCGGGCGGCAGGTTGAAGCGGCTCCGGCCGAGCGACGCCCCCGGGTCGATCACGATGCGCGTGTCCCCGCACTCGACGTACGTCGCGACCGAGCGCACGCCGAGCGAGTCCGCCGCGAGGGGAATGACGTTCATGCGCGTCGGGTCAGATGCAGCGGCCGCCGTCGACCTCGACACACGTCCCGGTGATCATGGCGGCCTCGTCGGAGGCGAGGAAGACGGCGGCCTTGGCGAGATCGTCGGGTGTGTTCATGCGGGGTCTCCTGTCATGCGGCCGGGCGCTTCCTTCACGTCGACGACGCTGCCGCCCGTCGCGCGCACCAGCTCGTCGGGAGTCAGCGGGAACACGCATTCGGGCACGCCGGCCGCTCCGTAGATCATCTCGTACTGCAAGAGGTCCTGGTCGATGTAGATGGGCAAGGGGGCGATGTGACCGAGCGGCGGCACGCCGCCGATGGTGTAGCCCGTGGCCTGCTTCACCGTCTCGGGAGAGGCCCGGCGCACCTTGCCGTCGGCGAGCCGCCCCAGCTTGGCCTCGTCCACGCGATTCGCCCCCGAGGCGATGACCATCAGCGGGCGGCCGTTCACCGTGAAGACGAGCGACTTCGCGATCTGGCCCACCGTGACCCCGAGCGCATCGGCCGCCTGCTGCGACGTGCGCGCGTCGACCGCGAGCTCGATGACCGCGCCGCGGAGGCCGAGCGCGGCGATGGCGGATTGCACGCGCTCCACGGCGGGCTTCAGAGCACCAGCTCCGCCATCGCCCGCACCGCGCCCACCTCGGTCATGGCCTCCGCCGACCACACCGATCAGCCGGTGCCGCCTCCTGGACCATCGCGAGATCGATCCCGAGGGAAGAGCCAGGTGTCGAGGTTCAGTCCAAGTCGCATCGAAGCCTCCCGATCAGAGCCGGCTGAGGGCCGGGAGCGCGAGCCGCCGTGACCTCCGTGGTCCCGTCCAGCGGTGCTGGTCGAGCCGGATGCGCCCGCGGCGCACCGGCACGCCTTCCTGCTCGAGCAAGAGCCGCTGCGTCATCATGCTGCCGACATTGGCGCGCAGGCTGATTCCCCCGCTCGCATTGACCACCCGCTGCCACGGCAGTCCCGCTGGACAGTGCCGCATCGCATAGCCCACCGCGCGCGCCGCGCGCGGCCAGCCCAGGATGGCCGCGAGCTGGCCATACGTCGCCACCCGGCCGCGGGGAATCTCCTCCACCAGGCGGTAGACGGCGCGCTGAAACCGCTCGGCGGCCGGCTTTCGCTTCCCGCGTCCGACCGTCACCGCGCGCCTCCGTTGAACTGCAGCTCGTACAGCCGCGCGTAGAGGCCTCCCCGCGCCACCAGCTCGCCATGGCGCCCCGATTCCCGCACCGCGCCGCGGTGAAGCACCAGGATCCGGTCCGCCTTCTGGATGGTGGAGAGCCGATGCGCGATGATCACGCTGGTCCGCCCTTCCGTCAGCCGGGCCATGCCCGCGCGGATCAGCGCCTCGGCCTCCGGATCGACGCTCGAGGTCGCCTCGTCGAGCGCCAGGACGCGAGGATTATAGATGAGCGCTCGCGCGATGGCCAGGAGCTGGCGCTGACCCTGCGAGAGGTTGACGCCGCGCTCGCGGAGATCCGCGGCGAGCCCGCCGGGCAGCGTCTCGATGAGCCGTCCCGCATTCGCCGCCACCACCGCCTGCGCGACCTCGGCGGCGCTCACGTGCCCGTCGCGGCCGAGGGTCAAGTTCGCCTCGACCGTGCCGCTCCAGAGGAAGGTCTCCTGCGGCACCAGCCCCACGTGCCGCCGGAGCTCGGTGAGGTCCCACTCGCGCACGTCGCGGCCCTCGACCAGCACCTGCCCGCGCGTGACGTCGTAGGCCCGCGTCATCAGCCGCACGATCGTCGTCTTGCCCTCGCCCGTCGGCCCCACGAGCGCGACCTGCTCGCCCTGAGCCACGCGGAACGAGCAGGCGCGCAGCACCCACTGCTCGGCGTCGTAGGCGAACCACACGTCCTTGAACTCGATGGCCGGCGTCCCGGCCGGAGCCGGGCCAGGCAACCGGGCCGTGCTCGGAGGGTTGGCGACGGCGGGCGCGGTGTCCAGCAGGCCGAAGATGCGCTCGGCCGACACCATGGCCGCCTGCATCACGGTGTACTTGTTGCCGAGGTCGCGCAGCGGCATGAAGGCGCGGGCCAGGTACTCGAGGAAGGCCACGAGCCCCCCGAAGGTCAAGGCGCCCCGGAGGATCTCGCCGCCGCCGTACCAGAGCACGAGCGCGACGGCCGCCGAGCCCATGGTCTCCACCATCGCGTAGAACGAGGCGTCGTAGAAGGTGGACCGGAACTGGGCGCGCCGCAGATCCTCGTTGAGCCGGCCGAAGGTCTCCCGCTCGCTCGCCTCGCGCGCGAAGAGCTGGATCACCGTCATCCCGGTGAGCGACTCCTGTAGATAGGCGTTGAGCCGGGCGAGCCGGATGCGCACCTCGCGGTAGCTCCGGCGCGCGCGGACGCGGAAGTACAGGCCCAGCACGGCGAGGACCGGCGCCAGGGCGAACGCCACGAGCGCGAGCTTCCAGTTCATCCCGAGCATGATCACCACGACCCCGGTGAGCATCAGCACGTCGCCGAAGATCGAGACCACGCCGCTGGTGAACAGCTCGTTGATCGCCTCCACGTCGTTGAGCACGCGCGTCATCAGCCGGCCCACCGGGTTGCCTGTCGAAGAAGCGCGCATCGAGCGACTGCAGATGGGCGAACAGCGTCGCGCGCAGGTCGTGGATCACGCGCTGGCCGGTGAGCTGCGTCACGTAGGCCTGCGCCACGCGCAGCCCGTACAGCGCGGCCAGGGAGACCGCGAAGAGCGCGGCGATGCGCCCGAGGCCGACCCAGTCGCGCGCGAGGATATAGTCGTCGATGGCGAGCTTGACGAGATAGGGCTGGAGCAGCTCGAGCGCCGCGGCGAGGGGGAAGATCGCGAGCGACAGGGCCATCAGCCCGCGGTGGGGCCGCGCCGTGGCCCAGATGCGCCGCATCAGCCGCGCGTCGTAGGCGCGGCCCAGCACCTCGTCGTCATGCATTGGCGAGCTCGTCCTCGAGCTGTTGCACGCGCCACAGCCGCGCGTAGACACCGCCCGCCGAGACGAGCTCGGCATGCGTGCCCGTCTCCACCACCCGGCCCCCGTCGAGCACGACGATCGCGTCGGCCTCCTGCGCGGCCCGGAGCCGGTGGGTGATGAGCAGCGTGGTGCGCCCGGTCACCGCCGCCCGCAGCGAGCGCAGGATCTCCCATTCCTTGGCGGCGTCCACCGAGGCGAGCACGTCATCCAGGACGAGGTACGGTGGCGCCCCCGCGAGCGCCCGCGCCAGCGCCGCCCGCTGGCGCTGGCCGCCCGAGAGCGTGAGGCCGCGCTCGCCGACCACCGTGTCCCACCCGTCGGGGAAGGCCTCGACCTCCTCGCCGAGTCCGGCCGCCGCCGCCGCCCCGCGGAGGTGCTCCGGGCCGGCGGCGCCGGCGAACAGCACATTGTCGCGGAGCGAGCGGGAAAACAGGAAGGCCTCTTGCGGCACATACCCCACCGACCGCCGCAGCCGGTGGCGGGACACGAGGCCCACGTCGACCCCGCCGACGAACACCGTGCCCCGCGGTGGCTCGAAGAGCCGGCACAGGAGCAGTCCGAGCGTGGACTTGCCGCTCCCCGTCGGACCCACGACGGCGACGAGCCCGCCCTGGGGCACGCGAAAGCTGACGCCTTCGAGCACGGGGCCCCGGTCCCCGTACGAAAACGTCAGATCGCGGAACTCGATCGGCCCGGCGGGCAGGAGCGGCGCCTCTGCCGCCTCCGATCCGACCTCGTCGGCGGGCGCCGGCGTCTCGATGATCTCGGCGATGCGCTGCATGGAGGCGAGGCCGCGCTTCACACTCGACAGCGTCCAGCCGAGTGCGATCGTCGGCCACGCGAGGTGCGCGAGATAGGCGTTGAAGGCGACGAAGGCCCCCAGGGTGATGCGCTGGTCCACGACCGCCTTGCCTCCGAGCCAGAGCACGATGAGCCCGCCGATGCCGGAGACCAGCCCCATGAGTGGCACGGATAGGGCCTGCACGCGCGCCAGGCGTAGGCTACGGCGGAGGTACTCGTCGTTCAGCCGGCCGAAGTCGGCGATCTCGCGCGCCTCCACGGTATAGGCGCGCACCACAGCGATCCCGCCGAGGTTCTCCTGAATCTTCGCCGACAGCACGCCGAGCTGCTCCTGCACCTCGGTGGAGCGCATCGCGACCTGGTGGATGAACCGCTTGGCGATCAGGACGAGAAGCGGAAACGGCGTCAGGGCATACACCGTGAGCCACGGGTCGATCAGCCACATGGCGGTGAGCGTGCCGACGAAGGCGAGCGTGGTCCCCGACATCATGACGGTGCCGAAGCCGGCGAGCTGGCGGACGGCCGAGACGTCGCTGGACGCGCGCGACATGAGATCGCCGACGCGGTGCGCGTGGTAGAAGGCCGGCGGCATGGTCAGCAGATGCGCGAAGAGATCGTCGCGGATGTCTCGCTCCACCCACTGTCCCGCGCCGAGCATGGCGAATCGGGAGCCCATCCGCGCCGCGCCGTTCGCCGCGGCGAGAAGCAGGATGATCCCCACGTAGCGCGGCAGCGACGCGCCGCCCTCGTGGCGGATGGCATCGATCGCGTTCTTGATGGTCCACGGGATGCAGAGCGAGATGCCCGTGGCGGCGATCAGGAACAGGACCCCGACGGCGTAGCGGCCCCGATATCGGAGGAGATATGCCCAGAGCCGCCGCGCGGGAGACATTCGCCCAGTATAGGCTATGCCCGCTATCCCCCGGCGGCGGCCGGCGCGGACGCGCCGTCCCGATGCGGCCGGAGCGCCGCGTACACGTCGAGGAGCGTCGGAGTCTTCACGCCGTGGCGCTCGCCGAGGCGCACGGCATGTCCCTGGAGGGCCTCGAGCTCGATCCGCTTGCCGTGCGTCAGGTCGTGGTGAAGCGACGAGGAGGCATTGGGGCCGATCGCGTCGAGGATCGTCATGCACTGATCGGCGTAGTCGTCGGCCAGGCCCGCGCCTTCGGCCGCGCCGAGGGCGACCATCTCGTCGATGATCCGGCGGTACATGGCGCGCGTTTCGGGCAGCGCGCGGAGCACGCCCGCCGTGCAGCGCGTGAGCCCGGTCATCCCCGACTGGGCCACCAGGTACACGTACTTCTCCCAGAGGGTGCGCACGATCCGGTCCGAGATCTCGGCGGGGATCTCCGCGCGTTCGCACGCCGCCAGAAAGGCGCGCGCCCGCTCCGTCTCCGTGCCGTCCATCTCGCCCAGGAGGATACGGCCGAGCAGCATGTGGGCGATGACGCCGGGCGCCTCGATCGTGGCGAACACCTGGGCGACCCCGCCGAGCACGTGGCCCGGGCCGAGGATGCGGGCGAGCTTGTCCTCGTTGTCGACGCCGTTCTGGATGGAGAGCACGCCCGTGCCGGGCCCGACCACCGGACGGATCGCCTCCGCGGCGCTCTCGGTGTCGAACGACTTCACGCAGAAGAGCACGAGATCGGCGGCGGGAAGCCCGTCCAGCCGCTCCACCGCCGCCACCTTCACCACCGATTCCCCCTCGATGGCCGACTTGACCCGAAGCCCGTGCTCTCGCATCGCGGCGAGATGCGCGCCGCGGGCCACGAACGTCACGTCCTCCCCCGCCCGCGCCAGCTTCGCCCCGAAATAGCCCCCGGTTCCCCCCGACCCCATCACGACGATCCGCATGTGCTCTCCTCTCGGGACGACCGCCTACCACCAGTGGCGGCGCTTGAAATAGTAGAGGAGCGATCCGGCGACCAGGGCCATGAGGCCGAGCGCGCCCGGATACCCCCACCGTGACTTGAGCTCCGGCATGCTCTCGAAATTCATGCCGTAGATGCTGGCGATGAACGTGAGCGGGATGAACAGCGTGGAGATCACGGTGAGGACCTTCATCACCTCGTTCAGCCGCTGGTTCTGCGTGGCGAGGTAGATCTCCATCACCGACGACGCGGTTTCCCGGTCGGTCTCGATGATGTCGATGGCCTCGACGGCGTGGTCGTAGCAGTCCCGGAGGAAGGCCCGCGTGTCCTGCGTCACCAGCTTCGACTCGTCCCGCTGGATCGCGATCAGCGCCTCCCGCGTGGGCCAGACGGCCCGGCGCACGGTCAGCAGGTCCCGGCGGAGGCCCAGGATATGCGCGACCAGGAGGCCGCTCTCCGGCCTGATGCACTCGGCCTCGAGCTCGTCCAGTCGCTCGCCCAGGCTCTCGAGGACCGGGAAGTAGCCGTCCACCACCGAGTCGATGAGCGCGTAGGCGAGATAGTCCGCGTCCGGCGGCGCGGAGCCGGCCGCGCCCCGTGCGGATGCGGCTGCGCACGCCCTCGAACACGTCGCCGCCCGGCCGCTCCTGCACGGTGACGACGTAGGAGGCCCCGAAGAAGATGCTCACCTGTTCCTCGTCGATGTCGGGCGTCAGCCGGAGCATTCTGAAGAATGATCAGGTAGTGGTCGGCGTAGGCCTCCACCTTGGGGCGCTGCGGGACATTGAAGACGTCCTCCACCGCGAGCGGGTGGAAGTGCAGGCGCTCGCCGAGCCGGGCCATGACCTGGGGCTCGCCGAGGCCGTCGATATTGATCCACGTGACGCCGGGCTGGTCGAGAAGGGCGACGCACTCGTCGAGCGCCACCCCGTCGCGCTCGACGACCTCCGACGCGTCGTAGCGCATCACGCTGATCCGCGCGGGCTCGCGCCGATCCGGTGGCGGAAGCGTGCCCGGCGCCGTGCCCGGCCGAAGCTGGGCCATGCGCCGGCGACGGCCGAGCATGCGCCGGATCGTCACCTGCTGCCGCTTCCACGCGCTCGGCATGACCTGCGTCACTTTGCGGAAGCGCTCCGGTGGTTGTCAAGTCGAAGGGGGCCTCGACGGCCCCCTCCGAGCCTCCCCCATGCAGGGTTGCGCCGGCGAAGCCGGCGCTCGGAGCGTAACGCCGAGAGGATCGCTGCGCTACGCTCCGTCCTCTCGGTGTGCTACGCTCGGTCCTCGATGAACGCGTCCTTCCGAGAGGTGGCCGTCGACGCGGCCACCCGCGCCGGCGCGCTCCTCCGCGCCCACCTCGGCGGCACTCGAGAGGTCAGCTACAAGGGCAGCCCGATCAACCTCGTCACCGAGATGGACCGCCGCTCGGAGGCGCTCATCGTCGAGGCCATTCAGCGCCACTTTCCCGACCACGCGATCCTCGCCGAGGAATGCGGCGCCGTCGGGGGCGCCGGCTCGCACCGCTGGATCGTCGATCCGCTCGACGGCACGACCAACTACGCCCACGGGATGCCGATCTACTGCGTGTCGATCGCGCTCGAGATCGGAGGGCGCGTGGCGCTGGGCGTGGTCTACGACCCGCACCGCGACGAGTGCTTCGTCGCCGAGCGGGGCCGCGGCGCCACGCTCAATGGCGCGCCCCTCCGCGTCTCGGCCACGGCGACACTCGGCGAGAGCCTGCTCAGCACGGGCTACCAGTACGACATCCGGAGCTCCACGCCGCAATAACCTGGCCGAGCATGCCGCGCTCTTGCTCCGCTCGCACAGCGTCCGCGAGATCGGCTCGGCCGTCCTGAATCTGGCGTACGTGGCCGCAGGGCGCCTCGAGGCCTTCTGGGAGCTGAGCCTGGGCGCCTGGGACGTGGCGGCGGGGGCCCTCCTCGTCGAGGAGGCGGGCGGCCGGGTCACGAGCCCGAGCGGCGGCCCGCTCGACCTGGCGGCGCCGTCCATCGTCGCGTCCAACGGCGTCATCCACGACGAGATCCTGAAGGTGCTCGAGGAGGTCCGAGCGCGATGAGCGCGCGTGAGCCGCGTGGGCGCCGGGCTTATCTGGTCCCTCGCTGCCGCGCCTTCCGGTAAGATGACACGCATGAAGACAGAGCCTCAGTTGCCGGTAGGCGCCGCGCCGTCCGGCCTCGTGCATCCCTGGCCGGAGCCGCCCGAGGGCGGCACGACCATCCTGGTCGCACCCGGCATCCGGTGGCTGCGGATGCCGCTGCCGTTCGCGCTCAACCACATCAACCTCTGGCTGCTCGACGACGAGCGCGGCGTCACCGCGGTCGACACGGGGACCGGGCTTCCGCCGACGCGCGCGCTGTGGGAAACGCTGTTCGCCGGCGAGCTCGCGGATCGCCCCATCGTCCGCGTCCTCGTCACCCACTTCCACCCGGATCACATGGGCAATGCCGACTGGCTCTCCCGGCGCTTCGGCGTGGAGCTGTGGTGCCCGCAGGCCGAGTGGCTGATGGCTCAGCTCGCCTGGCAGGGATCGGGCGGCGGGGACTCGGACAAGCGCCTCGCCCACTACCGCCGCCACGGCGTCCCCGAGGCGCAGGTCGAGGCGCTCCGGGAGCGCGGCAACCACTACCGGCAGCTCGTCCCGACGGTCGCACCGGAGTTCCGCGCCGTGCGCGAGGGCGACGTCCTCACCATCGGCGCGCGACAGTGGCACGCCTTCACCGTCCTCGGCCACGCGCCGGAGCACGCCTGTCTCTTCAGTCCTTCGGGCAATGTCCTGATCTCGGGGGATCAGGTGCTGCCGAAGATCACGCCCAATGTCAGCGTCTGGCCGGACCAGCCACGGGGCAACCCGCTCCGGCTCTATCTGGACTCGCTCGCGCGCTTCCGCCCGCTGCCCGAAGACACGCTGATCCTGCCCTCGCACGGCCTGCCCTTCCGCGGCCTGCACCCGAGGCTCGAGTATCTCCGGCATCACCACGAGGAGCGGCTCGCCGAGGCGCTCGACGCGATCGCCGAGCCCTGCACGGCATCGGACCTGGTGCCGATGCTGTTCCGCCGCAAGCTCGACACGCATCAGCTCGGCTTCGCCATCGGCGAGGCGCTGGCGCATCTGCACTACCTCGAGGCCGAGGGGCAGGCCGCCCGCCTCGTCGGCGGCGACGGCGTCCACCGCTTCCAGAAAGCCTGATCCGCGTCGCTCGCGGCCGCCGCGCGAATCGACGTGCGCGCGGCCGCGGGATCGTCAGGCGCCAGCAGAGGTAGGCGGCGGCGTGCGCCCGGCGGCGGCAGCGCGATGGGATAGCGGCGGGAGCCGACCACCAGCACCGCTCGGCTGTCTGGCCCTTCGTCCTCCATGCGCTCGAGGAGCTGATACGTCGCGGCACGGCTCAGGCGGGCGGAGAATGTCCCGCCTTTCACCCGGCAGTGGGGAACGCCCGCGCCGTCGAAGCTGAGCGTCTCCGGGTCGAGCGGCTCCCGCGAAAGATCGTTGAGGGTCGCCACGAGCCGGTCGCCTTCCGCCGCCACGCGGAGGACGACGAAGGGCGCGTCCTCGAGCTCCACCGGCACGCGCGCCGGGCCAGCCACCAGATAGTGGCCCTCGGCGTCCACCTTCAGGTTCTCGCGGAGATTGGCGAGGATGCCCGGATGGGTCACCTCTTCCCCCTCGTGGAGCCACTCCCCGTCGCGGGTGATGCGAAGCCGTGGCAGCTTCCAGCCCGCGGGGATGCCTCCCGGCGCGGCGGGCTCGGCGGGCGTCGTCACGGAAAGGCCGCGGCGCAGAACGTCACCGCCCCCTCGGGATCCGGCCACTGGCTGTAGCGGATGAGCCGGCCGCGCACGCCGGGCAGCGCGCGCAGAAAGGTGTAGATGGGCGAGAGCCCGCAGATGCGCCGGCGGTCGCCGTCGTGGGCGACCGACGCGTAGAAGCTCGTGGGCTCGCCCGCGACGACCGCCTCGAGCATGCTTCGATCCGCGGCCGCCACCGCGGCGAGCGAGTCGTCGGTATTCGCCTCCGGGTCGCCGAAGCGGGGGCCGACGTGGGCGAGATCCACGCCCGCGATCAGGCACGTCTTGCGGCCGCTCGCCGCCATGGTCTCGAGGAGCCCGTCGATGAACCGGGGCACGCGGGGGTCGGCCTCGGGATCGCTCCGCGCCCACACGGCCTCGTGCACGTACGAGGCGAGCACGGGCAGGATCGTGAACGGGCGCCGCTTCCCCAGGAGATGGCGGAGCATCACCACCTGGAACTCGATCGAGTGCTCAGTGCGGTGCGCCACCTCCGAGGCGAGGAGGCCGCCCCCATAGCGCCGCTCGAGCGCGTCGAAGAAGTCGCGATCGACCGGGGCCGGCCCGAGCGGCGTGTCGAACGGCTTGAGGGTGGCGGCGAACGGATCGGGCATGCCCGCATGGCAGGTGCCGAGGATGACGAAGAGGTCGGCGTCCGAGCGCTCGATCACCTCGCGATACGCCCACGCGTACGTCGGCCCGCCCCGATGGAAATCGATGTGCGGCGCCAGGAGCCCGCGCACGACCCCCGAGTCCGCCGAGCGCGCGGCCGACCCGGGGCCGTCGGCATGGGTGAAGAAGCCGTCGATCTGGGCCGCCAGGGCTCCGGGCTCGCCCGCATAGGCGCCGCCCGCGTGCACCGCCGGTCGCGCCGGACTCTGCCGGAACGCCTCCTCGGTGGCCCGCTGCCGCTCGGCAAACCTCGCGCTGTCGAGAAATCCGTTGTCGTCGAGGCTCCGGGCGATGGACGCGATCTGCTCGACGGTGGGCGCCTCGCCGTGGCGCTCCTTCACGATCGCGTGGATCTGCCCCAGCGAGTGCTCGCCGTCGAAGAGCGACACCACGTCGAGGAGCGGCATGGGCAGGGCCACGACCTGATCGGTGAAGCCACTCGGATCCCGCAGGGCCATGAGGCGCCGGCCATCCTGCTCGACAGGGAACGCCTCCAGGTTGCGGAGCCTGGGGCGATCCTCGGCCATGGCGCGGGACCCGCTACGCTTCGAGGTAGTTCAGAGCTGACGCGGCATAAATGCGTGCTGCTTCGACGATCTCGGCCGCATCGACATACTCGTTGACCTGGTGGGGAATCAGCCGGTTTCCGGGTCCACAGGTCACGATGGGAATTCCGAGCTCCATTCTCAGAATCGTGCCGTCCGTCGAGCCGGGAACCCCGCCGTATCGCGGCGACCGGCCGGCGCCCGCCTTCACGCCGCCGATCATCGCCTGCACCAGCGCCTCGGACTTGTCGACCCGGGTGGCGAGCCGGAAGGAGTTGATGGCCTCCCACTCCACCTTCACACCCGGATAGGCGCCTTCGGCCTTGCGGCACACCGCCTCGAGCTCGGCGCGGATCCCGTCGGCGTCGATGCCCGGGGTCAGGCGCACGTCCAGCACCAGCTCGGCCACCGCCGGGATGACGTTCGACTGCGGCACGCCCACCCCGCGCGCGGGTCCCTGGATGACCGTCGGCGTCACCGTCGGCGGGCGCAGATGGCGGCTCCGCTCGCAGACCCGCCGCAGGCGCCTCTCGAGCGCCGGCGCCTCGCGGAGGATGACGCCCAGGCAGGAGATCGGGTTGATCCCGGCCTCCGGCATGGCGCCATGAGCCATCTTGCCGCGCACGCGGAAGCGCGCCCAGACCACGCCGCGCTGCTCGAGGCACAGCTCGTTCTCCTCGGGCTCGCAGATGATGGCGGCATCGAGCTCACGGCCGATCGGGGAGTCGACGAGGTGCCGCACGCCGATCATGCCGTCTTCCTCGTCGACGAGGGCGCCCACCACGAGCTTGCCCCGCGGCGTGATCCCGGCGCGGATGAAAGCGGCGGCGGCGACCATGGCGGCGGCGAGCCCGCTCTTCATGTCGGCGGCGCCCCGCCCGTAGATGCGGCCGTCCACCATCTCGGCCGCGAACGGCGGCCAGGTCCAGTCGGCGGGATCGCCTTCCGTCACCACGTCGGTATGGCCTTCGAGGAGGAGGCTATGCCGGCCCGGCGTCTTCTCACCGATCCACCCGATGACGTTGGGGCGACCCGGCGCCACGGGCTGCACGAGGACGGCGAAGCCCTCGCGCCGAAGCCACGCCTCGACGAACGCGGCGACGCGCGACTCGTTGGCATCGGGGTCACCCGGGCGATGGACGCTCGGGATGCGGATCAGGGCTCGTGTCAGCTCGACGACCTCGTCGGCGTCGATCTTGGCGAGGAGCGTCGACAGCGCGGTCACTGGTGCTGACGCTACTCCAGCGGGAAGGACAGGATCACCGCGTCGAGGCGGATCACGCGGTGCTCTTCTCCGGTGATGTAGAAGTAGTGCCCTTCCACTTCTTCGGGGTTCTCCTCGAAGGCCACGACGGCGCGCACGGGCGGCATCTCGCGAAACGCATTGGCGCCCTCGTCGAAGCCATCCCCGCGCCCGACCACCTCGCCGTAGCGGATCGGCGAGCCCTTCGGGCAGTGTACGCGCACGTCCGCCGGAGCATCGGCAAGCAGTCGGACGAGAAGGTTGATGCCGTACACCTGGAACTGGATTTCAGCCATGTGGTCCCCTCGTGAAAAAGTTGCCCTCATACTACCACAGGGCCTCGAGGAATCACGCCGCCGCGCGGCGTTTCAGGCCCCAATCCCGGGCAGTCCGGGCTGGTCGCGCGTGCTCTCGATCCCCTCGAGCTTCGCCTCCACCCGATCGAGCCCGGCGGCCGCCTCGTCGTACTTGTTCCGGGCATTCGTCAAGTGCTTGCCCACCACGTCGAAGGCGTCCCGGAACTTGTCGACGTCGCCCCGGAGGCGCGTCAGGCGCGACTGGATCTCCCGCGCGTCCTTCTCGATCGACAGGCCTCGGAGGCCGAGGACGATGACTTGCAGGTACGCGTAGAGGCTATTGGGCGAGACGGGAATGACGTGCCGCCCCATGGCGTAGGTCGCGGGGGAGTCGCCCTCCACCCCGTCGTCCTTGACGATGATCTCGTAGTAGACGTTCTCCGCCGGGATGTACATGAGGGCGAAGTCGAACGTGCCCTCGTCCGGCAGGATGTAGCGCTTGGCGATCTCGTCGACGCGGGCCTTGACGTCGCGGCCGAAGGCCCGCCGCAAGGCGCGCCGCTTGTCCTCGTCGGTCTCGTCGAGCAGCCGCCGAAAGTTCTCGAGGGGAAACTTGGCGTCGATGGGCACCAGCCGACCGCCGATCCGCACGATCGCGTCCACCCGGTCGCCCGTGGCGAAGGTGTGCTGGAGATCGTAGTGCTCCCGCGGCAGCATCTGACCGAGCAGTCCCTCGAGGAAGCTCTCCCCGATGCCGCCGCGCACCTTGGGCGAGCGCAGGATCTGCTCGAGCCCGGCGATGTCCTTGCCGATGTCGAAGACCCGCTGGGTGACCTCCCCGAGCTTGCCCAGGCTCCCCTGCACCGAGCCCATCGCCTGGTTCACGTGCTGCAGCTCCCTCGCCACCCCGGTGCCGACCTGGCCCATCTGCACGGTCATGTGGGAGGAGAACTGCTGCAGCTCTTGGCGCACGGAGCCGATCGTCTCGGCCTGCGCCAGGCGCGCCTCGGTCCGCGCCGTCTCGATCTCGCGCTGGAGGAGCAGCACGGACTGATCAGGCTGGCCCCGGCTCGCCTCGAGCTCCTTCAGTCGAACGGCCACCCGCCAGAGCGCCACCGCCGCGAGGACCACCACCGCGGCGACCAGAACGACGACAATCGCGCCCAGGTCGATCACGCGGCGCCCGGCATGGCCTGCCGTCCCCGCCAGTGGCGGCAGACCGGGCGGAGGCTGCACGGCGCGCACACCTCGGCATCGCGCCGGTTCAGGCACTGGCCGGACATGCGCTTGTGACAGAGCGCGAAGTCGTACTTCACGGGATCGTCCGGGTCGAGCGCGCGGAGCCGTGCCGTGATCTCCTCCGCCATCTTCCAGTTGCGGGTGCGCCGGCGCGTGAGGCCGATCGAGCGGGCCATGTTCTCGATGTGCGTGTCGACCGGGATGAGCAGTGCGGCCGGCGGCACGCC
Organism: uncultured Candidatus Rokubacteria bacterium; assembly: GCA_963840495.1. Lineage (GTDB taxonomy): Bacteria > Methylomirabilota > Methylomirabilia > Rokubacteriales > CSP1-6 > CAWIZN01. Next base: position 11,232 of record CAWIZN010000006.1, on the reverse strand, counting down.
CGTCCACAAGCCGAAGTCCGGCGGCTCACGCCGGACCATCCAGCGGAGGAAGAGGTGCAGGCGCTTGCAGGCCCCGCCGGTGGACGGTCGGGGAAACCAGTGGCGGTAGCCGTAGGAGAGCTGGTTCCTCGGGAACACGCCGGAGAGGTCTCCGGCGACGAAGCCCTCCACGAACGTCTCGAGCGCCGGGCCCACGCGGCCGCCCGCCCGCTCGAAGCCGCGCGTGAAGAAGGCGCCGAGGGAGCCGTGCTCGCTCAAGACGCGCCGGGCCGACAGGCAGAACGCCACGAGATCGTGCGCGCGGTTGAAGCGGTAGTGAAACCCGTCGAAGACGCGCGCGTGCGCGGCCGGATCGAATCCCAGCATGAAGCGATGGGGCGACTCCCCCATCCGCGCCAGCGCCCACTCGATCCAGGGCCCGAAGAGATCGACGCGGCCGTAGGCCAGGCACGCCGACAGGAGCGCGACGATCTCCCGGTCGGCGGGGTCGGGATAGCGGAGCGGATAGCGAATCGCGTCTCGATCGATGCGCCGCGCCCAGTCGGCCTCGCGGCAGAGCTGCTCGAGCGGTGCCTTCAGCCGGGACGTGGGGGGCATCCGGTGACCTCTCGCGGCCGATCTTATCACGCTGGCTTGCCCGCCCCGCCGTCCATCGCTATGATCGGGCAATTCGCGTCCGATCAAAGGAGCTCGCGCATGATCAAGGCAGGCATCGTCGGCATGGGCGTCATCGGCCAGCACATCGCCAAGGCCATCGACAACGGCATTCCCGGCGTGACCCTGGCGGGCGTCTCCGTTCGCACCGCGACCACGGCGGGTGGCTTCGCCGCCTACTCGCTGGACGACCTCATCCGGAAGGCGGATCTTATCGTCGAGGCGGCGACGCAGGCGGCGCTGCTCGACTTCGGCCCCGCCGTGCTCACCGCGGGCAAGCACCTCATGGTGCTGTCGGTCGGGGCGCTCGTGGGCGTCCTCGACGAGTGGGCGCGGCTCGCCGAGCGGCATGGCTGCCGCATCCTCGTGCCCTCGGGCGCCATCGCCGGGCTCGACGGCATGAAGGGCGCGCGCGAGGGCGCGATCACCGCGGTCACCATGGAGACGCGCAAGCCGCCCCGCGGCCTCGCGGGCGCGCCGTGGATCGAGGAGCAGCGCATCGACCTCGACGCGATCACGGGCGAGACGCTGATCTTCGAGGGCTCCGGCCGCGCACGCGGTCAAGGCCTTCCCCGCCAACGTGAACGTGGTCGCCGCGCTGTCGCTCGCGGGCATCGGCCCCGAGCGCACGCGCATCAAGATCTTCGCCGTGCCGGGCCAGGCGCGGAACCAGCACCGGATCACCATCGAGGGGGAGTTCGGCCGCCTCCGCATCGAGATCGAGAACGTTCCCTCCGACAATCCCCGCACCGGCAAGCTCTCCTACCTCTCCGCCATCGCCATGCTGAGAGAGCTGGGCACGCCCGTCCGGGTCGGGAGCTGACGGCATGCACGGCAGCGACGGCCGCATCCTCGTCACGCACGTCGGCAGCATTCCGCGTCCGCCCGTGCTGCGCGACCTGCTCGTCCGCCAGGACCGGGGCGAGCCGGTCGACCAGCGCGATCTCGACCGCCTGGCCGAGCAGGCGGTGCGGCACGTCGTGGAGCAGCAGCTCGAGGCCGGCGTCGACGTCGGCAATGACGGCGAGCAGCCCCGCGCGGGGTTTTCCACCTATGTCGCGCGGCGCATGGAGGGCTTCGGCGGCGAGAGCCGGCGGCCGCTGGCCCGCGACATCGCCGAGCACCCCGACTATCGCGCCATGCTCGACTTCCGGCGGCGAAACGCCGCGCGCGTCGCGAACGCGCCTCAGGCGGTGGCCGAGGTGCGCTACACGGACCTCGCCGAGGCGGAGCGCGAGTGCGATCTGTTCACCCGCTGCGCCGACGGCGCTCCGCGCCAGTTCACCGAGCGCTTCATGACGGCGGTCTCGCCGGGGACCGCGGCGACCATCCTGCTGAACGCCCACTACGACTCGCACGAGCAGTACATCATGGCGCTCGGCCGCGAGCTCCGGAAGGAGTACGAGCTGATCCACCAGCGCGGCTTCGTGCTCCAGCTCGACTGCCCCGACCTCGCGATGGAGCGCGGGCGCTTCTTCCAGGACGACTCGCTCGACCGCTTCCTCCAGATGGTCGAGCTCCACGTGGACGCCATCAACCAGGCCATCGCGGGGATCCCCGCGTCCCGCATCCGGCTGCACGTCTGCTGGGGGAACTACGACGGCCCCCACACGCACGACGTGCCGATGGAGGCGATCCTGCCGCTGCTCTACCGCGCGAAGGTCGGCGCGCTCTCCCTGCCGCTCGCCAATCCGCGGCACCAGCACGAGTACACAGTGCTCAAGCACCAGCCGCCGCCCGCCGGCATGCTGCTCTTGCCCGGCGTGATCGACACGACGACCAACTACGTCGAGCATCCGCAGGTCGTCGCCGATCGGATCTGCCAGGCCGTCGACGCGGTGGGCGACCGGGAGCGCGTCATCGCGTCCACGGACTGTGGCTTCGGCACCTTCGCCGGCTCGGAGATGGTCGCGGAGAGCGTCGTGTGGGCCAAGCTGCGGACGCTGGCGCGCGGGGCGGAGCTGGCGAGCGCGCGCCTGTGGGGCTAGACGCGCACTATCGAAGCGAGTCATCGCATCCCGCGACGGCGGTCGGGATGACGCGTCAGACGGCCGGCGGGATGGACCTCCGACCACCGCGCGAGGTCGCTAGCCGGTCACGGCCTTGACGAGCCGTGCCCACGTGGTGCCGTTGGGATCGTGTCTCGTCGGGCAGACGATGATCGAACCGCGTCACAGCGCCACGGACGCCCTTCGGAATCGTCCCGCCCGGCAGGACTGGCGCCATTCACTCAAGACGTCGGAGACGCCAGGCCGGTCGACATCGCGTCTCCTGACGGCGGATGCAGCGTCCCGAGCGCCGCCTCAGGCGCCGGCGGCTGCTTCCTCGATGACGGGCCGGTAGTTCCCGCGGCCACCTCGGCGGTGATCGCGTCGAACTCGGCTCGGTCGATCCGGCGGAAGCGCACGTGGTCGCCGGCGCGCAGGAGGATGGGGTCCGCCGCCGAGGGATCGTAGAGCGGCACCGGCGTTCGCCCTAGCACCCAGAACCCGCCTGGGCTCTCCACGGAGTAGATGCAGCACTGCATGCCCCCGATGCTGACGCTGCCCGGCGGCGTCTTGACGCGCGGTTGCTCGAGGCGGGGGATGTGCAGGGGCTCGGGCAGGCCCGAGAGGTAGGGCAGCCCCGGCGTGAAGCCGATGAAGTCCACGTAGTAGGCGGCCCCCGCGTGGAGCGTCGCGACCTCCTCCGGGCTGAGCCCGAGCCGCGCGGCGGCGTCCGCCAGCTCGAAGCCGAGCTCGTCTCCGTAGCAGCACGGCAGCTCGACGGTCCGCGACGGGGGCAGGACGTCCGCGCGCGCCCGCGCGGCCAGCGCGGTCAATCGCGTCGCGAGCTCGGCATACCCGATCGCGAACGGATCGTAGTACACGAGGAGCGCGCGGTAGCTCGGCACCGTCTCGACGATGCCCGGGACCCCGTCGGCTCGAATCAGATAGTCGAGGGCGAGCACGCGCGACGTCACGTCGCGCCCGATCTCGTCGGCCAGCTCGACGGACAGCGCCCGGTCCCCGCACGGGAGAAGCCGAGGCTCGGCATAGATCGTCATGCAGTGCTCCCTGGGATGACCACCGTCACAGCAGCAGGAACGCGTCGGGGGACAGGGCGAGCGCCACCTCGCCGCCCACCGCGAGCGGCGCCGGGGACGGCTCGGCGACCAGCCCGAGCAGCGACTGGCCGCCCGCGATCTCGACCGCCACTTCCGTCTGGGCGCCGAGGTAGGTGAGCCGCGTGATCCGGCCCGCCAGGCGATTGGCGCCGGTGCCGCCGGCCGCGCCGGGCGGTGCCACGGCCACGCGCTCGGGCCGGATGCCGAGCTCCACTGTCCTCGCCGACCTGGAGCGGACGCCCGAGCCGCACCTCCACGCTCACCCCCGACCCGAGGTCGACGCGATCCGGCGCGCTCGCCCGGCCGCGGAGCCGGCTCGATCCGCCGATGAAGTCGGCGACGAAGCGCGTCGCCGGGCGCTCGTAGACCGCGCGCGGCGGCCCGAGCTGCTCGATGCGCCCCTGGTTCATCACCGCGATGCGGTCGGACAGGCTCAGCGCTTCCTCCTGGTCATGGGTGACGAAGACGGTCGTGATGCCGACCTCGCGCAGGATCTCGCGCAGCTCCGCCCGCATCTCCTCGCGCAGCTTCCGGTCGAGGGCGGCGAGCGGCTCGTCGAGCAGCAGGACGCGCGGCGCGTACACGAGGGCCCGCGCCAGCGCGGCGCGCTGCTGCATGCCTCCCGAGAGCTGGCGCGGCCGCCGCTCCCCCTGCCCTTGCAGGCGGACGAGGGCCAGCGCCTCGCCCACGCGGCGCCCGATCTCGGACTTGGCCACGCGGCGCTCGCGCAGGCCGAAGGCCACGTTCTCGAACACCGACATGTGGGGGAAGAGCGCGTAGGACTGAAACACCACGCCGAGCCCCCGCTCGTGGGGCGGGCGCGCCGTCACGTCCTGGCCATCGACGATCACGCGGCCGGCGCTCGGCGCCACGAAGCCCGCGATGAGGTTGAGCGTCGTCGTCTTCCCGCAGCCGGACGGGCCGAGGAGCGAGAGCAGCTCGCCCTCGTGCACCGTGAGGTCGAGGGCATCCACCGCCCGCACCGTGCCGAAATCACGCGTGCAGCCGCGCAGCTCGACGACCGCGCGCGCCATCAGCGGTCGAGATCGAGCAAGAACACCGCGGCCAGCCCGAAGAACCGGTCGGCGAGCCACACGGCGGCGAAGGTGAGGCCGATGAAGAGCGACGACATCGCCGCGATGGTCGGGTCCGTGTAGTTCACGACGTAGGAGAACATGGCGACGGGCAGGATCTCGGTGACCCGGTTCGACACGAAGAGCGAGACGACGAACTCGTTCGCCGAGACGATCACCGCGAACAGGAGGCCGGCCGTCAGGCCAGGGGCGAGGAGCGGCAGCGTCACCCGGCGAAAGGTCCGCCAGGGCGTGGCGCCCAGGCTCGCCGCCGCGCGCTCGAGCATCGGATCCAGGTTCTTCACGCTGACCCACACCGACCGGACGACGAACGGCATGACGAGCGCCACGTGGGCGGCGATGAGCACGGCCCGGCTCCGCAGCAGGCCGAGCCCCGCGGCGAGGATCAGGAATCCCAGGCCCGCCGCGACCCCGGGGACGACGAGCGGGGACAGCAGGAGCGTGGCCCACACGTGACGTCCGCGGAGCCGGCCGCGCTCGAGCGCGAGCGCCGCCGCCGTGCCGATGGGCAGGACGAGGACGCTCGCCGCCGCGGTGACGAGCAGGCTGTTCACCGCCGCCCGCTGGAACTGCGGATACGTCAGCGCATTGACGTACCAGCGCAACGAGAAACCGGTGGGGGGAAAGGACAGGATCGCCGTCGGATTGACGGACACCACGATCACGACCACCGTCGGCAGCGTCATGAACGCGACGAGGGCGATGACGGCGGCGCGCCCGATCATTCCGCCTCGTGACCCGCGGCCAGCCGCCCGAGCCCGCCCATGAGCAAGAGCGTGAGCCCGAGCGCCACCACCGCGAAGGCCGCCGCGCCGGGCCAGTTGAAGGAGTCGAGGGCCAGGTCCTTCACGGCATTGGCGATCATCTTCACCCTGCCCCCGCCGAGCAGCTCCGGCGTGGGAAACGCGGAGAGCGTCCAGGCGAAGACGACGAGCGAGCCCGACACGATGCCCGGCATCGACAGCGGCAGCGTCACCCGGCGGAAGACGCGCGCCGGCGTCGCACCGAGGCTCGCCGCGGCGCGCTCGAGCGCGGGGTCGACGTGGCTGATCGCCGCCGCGAGGAGCAGGATCATCGTGGGCATCGAGAAGTGCACGAGGCCGATCAGGACGCCGCGCTCCGTGAAGAGCAGCGGGACCGGCCACGTGACGACCGTATTGCCGAGCACCAGGATCCACGCATACGTCCGCACGATCGCCCCGGTGAAGAAGGGCGCCAGCGTGAGGACGAGCAGCCAGGAGCGCACCGCCCTCGACGGGGCGCGCGCGAGCGCGTAGGCCACGGGGTAGGACGCGACGAGCGTGAGCGCGGTCGTGGCGAGGCTCAGCACGACGGTGTCCCAGACGTACCCGAGGTATTGCGGCGAGATCACCGAGCGGAAGTTCGCGAGCGTGAGCTCGCCGGTCTGCAGCGATCCCGGGATGAACGCGACCACGCTGTACTGGAACAATGCCCCCAGCGCCACCGCGAAGATGGCGAGGACGCCGAGGGCGGGGGCGAGCAGCAGCCTCACTTCTTGACGATATTCGCGGTGAACCACTCCCGCCACGCCGGCAGCGTCTTGGCGCGGGCCTCGTCGTTCATGATGTAGCCGCGCTCCTTCCACTCCGCCGGTGTCGTGAAGATCCCCGGCTGGCCCTTGAGCTTCGCGGGCACCGCCGCGCCCACGTTGACCGGCCCCGCCCGCAGGCTCTCGACGAGCTGGCTCTGGATCTCCTTCGACAGGACCATGTTGATGAACTGATGCGCGGCGTCCGCGCGCTTCGTCCCCGCCATCACCGCCATGGTGTCGATGCCCACGATGCCCGGGTAGTCCGCGGGCTGGACGAGCTTGACGGCGATGCCTTGTTCTTGAAGATGGTACGCGTTGACCGTGAGCATCACCTGCACCGGCGCCTGGCCCGTCTTCATCAGATCCTGGCTCTGCGCGTCGGTGGAGTAGAACGCGACGATGCTCGGCTTGAGCTGCCGGAGCCGCTCCTGCCCCTTCTCCCACGTCAGCTCGTTGCCGCCTTCCATCAGGGCGGCGATCGTGATGATGTGCGAGGGGTCGAAGTCGGGCAGCGCGATCTTGCCCTTGAGCGAGGGCTTCCAGAGATCCGACCAGCGCGTGATGTCTTCCTTCACGAGGTCCGGGCGATAGACCACGGTGTAGACGTAGGCCCAGCTCCCGATGTGGTACTCGCTGCGGAGCGCCTCGCGGGCCGCCTCCTTCGCATTGGGGAGCTTCGCCATGTCGAGCGGCGCGTACAGCCCGTCGGAGATGTAGAGGCGGGCCACGTGGGTGGTCGTGAAGTTCAGGTCCACCAGGGGATTGCCCTTGGCCACGCGCGCCTTGGCGAGGCGGTCGATGGTGCCGCCCACCTCGAACTCGACGGGGATTCCGGTCTTCGCCGTGAACGGCTTGGCGACGATCCGCTCCACGGTATCCTTCCAGTTCCCTCCCCAGACACTCACGACGAGCGGGTCCGCCGCCTGGGCGCCGGACGCCCCTGCCAGCAGGGCGATCAGCATCGCGATCACGATCCCGAATCTGATCCCGAATCTATCCAAGGACGCATGGGTGCTCCTCCTTTGCCTGCGCGCTCGCGAGCGGCAAGCGCCGCTCGGTCACTGCGCTTGTCTCATGACCCTGGCCGCCTCGGCGATCGCCTCGACGATGAAATGGTAGCCGGTGCAGCGGCACAGGTTGCCCGCGAGCATCTCGCGGATCTCCTCGTGGCTCGGCGACGGGGTGTCCCGGAGGAAGGCCTCGACGGTGAGGACGATTCCAGGCGTGCAAAAACCACATTGCAGTCCATGTTTATCCATGAACGCCTGCTGGATTGGATGAAGTCCGTCAGCAGCCCCCGCCAGGTCCGATCCCGGCCCCGCGAGGCCCTCTATGGTCATGACGCTCCGCCCCTCCGCCTGCACCGCGAGCATGAGGCAGGCGCGCACCGGCTCGCCCTCGAGCAGCACGGTGCACGCGCCACAGACGCCGTGCTCGCAGCCCACATGCGTGCCCGTCAGGTCCAGGTCATCGCGGAGGAAGTCGGCAAGGGAGGTGCGCGCCTCCGCGGCGCCCGCGCGCGGCTGCCCGTTGACGACGAGGCGAACCGCCTGCTTCATGGCCGGCTCCCGCACCGCTCGAGTGCAGCGATCAGCGTGCGCTCCGCCAGCACCCCCGCGACCCGCCGTCGATAGTCGGCCGTCGCGTGCAGATCCCCCTCGGGGGACAGCGCCGCGGCGGCCGCCTGCGCCGCCTCCCGCAACCGGGCCGGCGTCGGCTCGAGGCCGAGCAGCAGACCTTCGCCGGCGCTACCCCGCACCGGCGTCGACCCGACACCGAAGAAGCCAATTCGCGCGCCGGCGATACGCCCCTCACCGTCCCGCCACAGGAGCGCCGCGCAACCGGCGAGGGCGAAGTCCCCATGGCGTCGCGCGACTTCCGCGAAGCCCCAGCCCGCGCCGGCGGGCGGCAGCGTGAAGCGCGCCTCGGCGAGGATCTCGTCCGCGGCGAGGGAGGTCGTGAGCGGAGCCAGGTAGAGCTCGGCCGCGGCGATGAGCCGCTCGCCCCCGGTGCGCCGGGCGACGACGGCGCCGTCCAGACAGAGCAGCAGCGCGGGCAGCTCCGAGGCGGGATCGCCGTGGGCGAGATTGCCCACCGCCGTGCCCCGGTTGCGAATGGCCACGTGACCAACCAGCCGCAGCGCCTCGGCGATGAGGGGCACCCGATCGGCTGCCCACCGCTCGAGCTTGCGCTGGCGCACGAGCGCTCCGACGGCGACGACGCCGTCCGTCTCGCGCAGGTAGTCGAGATCCGCCGCGTTGTTGATGTCGACGAGCACGCCCGGGCGCGCGAGCCGGAAGTTCAGCATGGGTACGAGGCTCTGACCGCCCGCCAGCACCTTGGCGGCGTCGCCGTGACGCGCCAGAACCTCCACCGCCTCCGCCGCGCTGCGGGCCGCGTGGTACTCGAAGGGGGCGGGCTTCACGCCGAGCCTCCGCGGCCCGCGAGGCGCGTCGCGCCCTCGGCGATCAGCTCGAGCACGCGCGACGGCCCGAGGGGCGCCCGCGTCACCCGAACGCCGAACGGCGCCAGCGCGTCCTCGACGGCATTGGCGATCGCCGCGGGCGGCGAGATGGCGCCGCCCTCCCCGATGCCTTTGACACCGAGGGGATTGCGAGGCGACGGGTACTCGAGGTGCACCGTCTCGATGTCCGGTACCTCCATCGCCGTCGGGACGAGATAGTCCATGAAGGTGCCGGTCAGAAGCTGCCCTTGCTCGTCGTACATCATCTCCTCGAGGAGCCCGCCGCCGATGCCCTGGGCCACACCGCCGTGGATCTGTCCCTCCACGATCACCGGATTGATGAGACGGCCGCAGTCGTGGGCCACCAGGTAGCGCAGCAGGCGCACCGCGCCCGTGCCGGCGTCCACCTCGACGCACGCGACATGGACGGCGCTCGTGTACGTCACCGTCGGCTGGTGATGATAGACCGTCGCCTCGAAGTCGGCCGACACCGCTCCCGCGCGGGCGAACGTGGGCAGCGAGGCCTGGATCACCCGGCCGAGCGGCACCGCGGAGGCCGGCGTCCCGCGCACCGAGGCCATGCCGTCGGCGATCTCGACGTCATCCGGTGCCGCCTCCAGGAGCGCCGCCGCCGCGGCCACGAGCTTGTCCCGCACGCGGCCCGATGCGACGTGAATGGAGCTGCCCGCGTTCACCGCGCTCCGGCTCGCGAACGTTCCGATGCCGAACGGGATGGCCGCGGTGTCCCCGCCGATCACCGTGACCCACTCGATCGGAATCCCGAGCGCGTCGGCCGCCACCTGGGCGAACGAGGTCTCCTGCCCCTGCCCCTGGCTTGCCGCGCCCGTCGCCACCACCGCGCGGCCGGAGGCGTCCATCCGGACCGTCGCGCCCTCGTACGGCCCGATGGCCGTGCCCTCGACGTAGCCCGAGAGACCGATGCCGCGGTGAATGCCCCGTGCGCGGAGCTCGGCTTGTTCCCGCCGCAACGCCTCGTAGTCGACGGTGCCGAGGGCGGCCTCGAGGCCGGCACGGAAGTCGCCGCTGTCGTAGACGAGCGGGTTGCCGTCGCGATACGGCAGGTCGATCTCGTAGGGCAGGTCGGCGGCGGCGAGATAGTTCTTTCGTCTGAGCTCCGCCGGGTCCATGCGCAGCTCTCGTGCCAGCAGGTCCACGATGCGGTCCATCGCGAAGACGGCCTCGGGTCGCCCGGCGCCGCGGTAGGGCGCATTCGGCGTCTTGTTCGTCACGACCCCGTGGCACTCCACCTCGAGGTTGGGGACGCGATGGGGACCGAGCAGGTGGGCGACGGTATTGTACGGGAGCACGATGCCCCACGAATTGTACGCGCCGAAGTCGACCCAGATGTGGTCTCGCACGGCGAGCATCGTGCCGTCGCGCCGCGCGCCGATCTCGATGTCGTGCACCTGGTCGCGCGCATGGGCCGACGCCATCATGTGCTCGCGCCGATCCTCCGTCCACTTCACCGGCCGCCGCGTCGCCATCGCCGCCGCCGGGATCAGCAGGTCTTCCGGATAGCCATTGGCCTTGGTTCCGAAGCCGCCGCCCACGTCGGGCGCGACGACCCGGATCTTGTGGGCGGGCAGCCCGAGCGCGGCCACGAGCCCCGCCTGGACGAAGTGAACGACCTGAGTCCCATTCCACGTGGTGAGGCTCTGGTCGCGCTGATCCCACTGCGCGACGATGCCCCGCGTCTCCATCGGCATGCCGACATAGCGCTGGACGTGAAAACGCTCGCGCACCCGCACGTCGGCCTCGGCGAGGGCGCGCGCGGCATCCCCGAAGCCCGCACGGAAATGGACGCCGATATTGCTCGGGACCTCCGCGTGGATGAGCGGCGCACCGGCCTCCATTCCCGCCACGACGTCGGTGACGACGCCGAGCGGCTCATAGTCGACCTCGATCACCTCCGCGGCGTCTTCCGCGATGGCGCGGCTCTCCGCCAGCACCATGGCCACGATCTCGCCGACGTGGCGGGCCACGTCGCGGCAGAGCGCGAACTGCGGCGCCTGCTTCATCGTCACGTCGACGCGCGCGGCGAGCCCTGGCGGGACGGCGCCGAAGAGCGGCAACGGCTTCATGAAGCGCGCGAGATCGGCGAAGGTGAAGACGCGGGCGCCCAGGCGCGCCGCCGTGTCGGTGCGGATGGCGGTGATGCGCGCGTGGGCGTGCGGGCTCCGGACGAAGGCGGCGTGCAGCATGCCCGGCAGCTTCATGTCGTCGACGAAGCGGCCTTCTCCGCGAAGGAGTCGCGGGTCTTCGCGCCGCGGCACCGACGCGCCGAAATACTTGGCTCCCACTGTGCGATCAGCCTCCGAGATGCGCTCTGGCCCGCGTTGAA
>CAWIZN010000005.1:0-75408 GCA_963840495.1 uncultured Candidatus Rokubacteria bacterium | reverse complement strand
CCAGACGGCCGAGACGCTGTGCCGCCCGACGCAGCGCGCCGACACCATCACCTGGCCCCGGACCTCATCACGAATGCGGAGAAGGGCGGAATGGATCATGCGGGAAGTTCGCCGAGATCGACGCGCAGGCGGGCGCCGGAGATCGCCGGGAAGCCGGAGGCCAAGTGGTGACGGGCTCGTCTTGACCGACATTCCCGGTGCAGCGTGAGAGGGGGGCGTACCGCCGAGCACAGTTTTGCGGTCCTGGCGCTCCTCCTCGGCCGCAGGCAGGGCAGGTCATGGCATGACAGACAATGGCCCGGGCGGGTACACGGGGGCAAGCGTGAGTTCGAGCCGCCCCGGCGACGGCCGGAACGGGCTCGGCGCTACGAGGCGCGGCAGCTAGTCGAAGACGATCTGCGTCCCCCCGCTCATCTCGGCCTTCAGCACGATGCCGCGCTGAGGCAGCCCGTATCGCCGCCTTGCGGGTCGATGAGAATGTTGGTCACGCTGGAACTATTCGCGGCGTTCACGGCGGCGGCCAGAATGCCGACTTCGCCGGTCGCATCGACGCCGGCCAGGGCGCCGGCACCGAGCGCGGCGGAGAAGGTGAGCGATGGCCCAACCTGCGTGGTGAGCGCGCTGTCGGGATCGGTCGGAATCTCGTGCTTGACCACGGTGCCGACGACGCTCACGAGGCCGGCGTCGACGGCCACAGCCATGCCGACGCGGTACCACACGTTCTCCGCGATGGCGGCGCCCAAGCTCACGGTCTTGAGCGTCACGAGCTTGCCGGCCTGGTCGACCGTCGCCAGCACGAGGGTGTCCGTGTTGCCAGCGCTATACAGCGTGAGCGCCAGACCTTTCTTCGACGGCGCTTCGTTGTAGAGCGCGAGCAGGCCCGCGCCCTTCTTGTTGTTGAAGGGGTGAATCAGCACGTCGGCGCTGAGGCTCACGCTCCCAAAGGTCACCGACGGCGGGCTTGGGGCGGGATCGTAGACGGTGATCCATGTATCCCTGCGGCCCCAGCGTTGCCGGTGAAGTTCAGGGCCTGATGACCCGTTCCACCCAGGTCGAGCCCGATGTTGATGCCATTCGGCCGCCGCACGTCGCGGAAATCGGTGAGGGGAGGCTCAATTGCGGTCCCGGGCTGGAAGGCGATCGCGTCGAGCCCGAACACCGACTCGCCGATCTCCGTGATCACGCCGGTCGTGGTGTTCGAGCGTGCCCAGGCGGTGGTTGAACGTGCCACAGTTCATCACCGCGAACAAGGCCCCTGACCCCGGCTGAAAGTCCAAGCATTGACCGCCGGCACAGGCGACACGTGGCCGGAAACGTCAAGCCGGCGCCCGGCGTCAACACGCCCGTCGTCTGATCCAGCGTGCCGACATTGTCGCCCCCGGCATGAAGCAGCACGTCTCCCGGCGAGAACGCGATCCCGTTGCCTAAGTCACACTGGCCGGTGAAGCCCAGCAGCGTGAACGCGCCGGTCGAGGTGTCGATGACCCCTAGCTGTGTCGCAGGGTTCAGCGTAGGCGTACAGCGTTCCGTCGGAGCGGAACGAGATGTCCGACACCTGTGCTGCACCCGGCCGCTGTGGCGACGTTGGTCGGCCCGACGGTCGTGCCGGCCCCGGTCGCCTTATCAATGGTCAGGAGCACATGCGTGAGGCCGTCAAAGCCCACGGCGTACAACACCCGGTCGTCGGATGAAACGCGATCCGCTGACCCGGGAAAACCCTACGGGGCCGATGGGCGTCGCGGCGCCCGTCGTGGGACCGATGCTGTAGAAGACGCTGGCCCACTGCTACAGGCCGCGAGGTGGTCCCGAACAGGGCCTGCGCCTGCGCCGGCGGAGCCGAGAGGGCCAGGCCGGCCATCACCATCAGCAGCATCGCAACGATCAATCCCATTGCTCTCGCTGGCCTCATTGTCATCCCTCCGGCGGAACGAGCCGCCGTCCGATGATTCGGTGAACAACAGGTAAACGCCCCCAAGACCTTCCACCCGCGGTCGTCAGACCGTAGGTGACATAAAGCCTGTACTCGGACACTGCCCTCCGCGGGACAGCGCGGACAAACCCTGGCCGCGACGCCCGGTGGCCCGTTGCTCCGGTCCACGCTTGATATAGCATGGTCGAATCCTCAGTCAAGCGGGTCGTCCGGGGCGTATTCGGGTCGTCCGGGCCGGCGCCGGCCGCAGATCGAGATCGGCGGGCCTGCCGAGGGGCGGAAGCAGACACAGCGGGGCGGTCGTGGCCGGGCCGCGGGGTCGGATCAGGCGAGGGCGCCGAACGCGGGTGGGGCGCGATCGTCCTCCTCCGCGCGCGCGCCCAAGGAGAGCAGGAGGGCGTGGATCGTTCGGGGATCCGCGATGGTCGCGATCAATCGCAGGCGGCCGCCGCAGTTCGGACAGACCTGCACGTCCAGATCGAACGCCCGGCGCATCAACTGGGCCCAGGTCCACCCGCGACGGACTGCATCAGGCTCGGCGGTGCCGTGCTCCCCGGGGATGCCGGTCTCGCGCGAAACGTCGGTCGCGTTGGGCGCCGGCGTGACCGCTGCCGGGACCCCGAACGCCACCACGGCCGCCCGCACACGGGCGTTGGGGGCGAGCACGCCGTGATAAATGATGAGGTTGATGCGCGGCCGCGGCGTGAGCGCGGCCAGACGCGCAAGCAAGTCCAGCGGCTCGAAGACGAGATGGCTCGTGCCGTCCTGCCAAGGGCGCTTCAACTCGAGCACGATGCGGCCGTCCTCGGTGAGCCGGAGCCGATCTTGCGCGACTGCCGGTCGTAACAGGTATCTGCAGAGCTGCTCGCGCCGCTCGCGATCTTCCCCGCGCACCGCCACGTTGGCGTGCAGGTCGAAGCCCTCGACATGGGCGTGCCGGGGCCCGCCGGAGGTGACCCACTCGGCCTCGGGGTCGCGCCCCAGGGCCAGCGAGCGCGCGCCCGCCCGCGGCCCCAGCGCCACGCGTCCCTGCACGGACGCAGTGCTCAGCCCCGCCAGCACCGGGGATTCTTCCACCACCGGGTCGGGACGCGATCCCTCCGCGTCGGGGCCCAGCCCTTGGCGCCGCAGCCGCCGGAGGATCCGGGCGCGGATGGTCGTCAAGAGCCGGGCGACCTCCGCATCGGTGGGCGGCGGGGCGGGATAGAACCGCACGCCCTCTGGACCGGAAGTGGTGAACACACCGTCGAGCACGAGCGTGTGAAAGTGGATGTTCAGGTTGAGCGCCCCACCAAAGCGCTGAATGACGGTCAGGGTGCCACTCTGGCCGTCGCGCACACCGAGCCGGCGCGCTCGTTGGCGCTGGAAGGCGAGCAGAGCCCGGACATAAGCGGCGAGGACGGCGCGACACAGGCCATGGTCCCAGGCGAGCACGTAGCGCAACCAATGCGGCAGGCTGAGCACCCACTGGCGGACGGGCACCGGAGGCAGCACCGCGTCCACCGCGTGGGCCGCCCGCTCGGTCATCCGCCGGCCCCCGCAGCTCGGACAGAACCCGCGCCCTTTGCACGAAAACGGCAGGAGGCGGTCCAGCCCGCAACCGTCACACCGCAGCCGCGCGAAGCCGTGCGCCAGGACGCCGCACCGGAGGAACGCCCGAAACTCCTCCTCCACGAACCGGGGCAGCCCGGGTCCGTCCGTCCGGGTGGTGGCCGCCTCGTTCAGGAACGTCTCCAGATGCTCGCGAATGACGGCGTGGAGCACGGTGTGCTCGGCGTCGCGGGGTCGGTAGACCGCTCCCTGGAGGGCCATGCCCCCCAGGTGGGGTCAAGGCGCCGACCGGAACAATGCCGAGAGATTGATACACCGAACTGGTGGAGGCGAGGTGGGGACGCCGGCCCGACCGCGGCCGTTCGATCAGGGGATACGTGTGCGTGATTCGACCGGGATCGCCGCCGGCGCGCTACTCGAGCGGCCAGTCGACGGCGCCGGCGTGGGTGACGGCGCCGAGGTTGGCGGGGCCGACGAGGCGGGCGTATTTCTCCAATACTCCGGCGAGGCGCTCGGTCTGACGCGGCTGCCAGGCGGCGCGGCGGCGGGAGAGCCCGGCGTCGTCGAGCGCCACTTGACCATGCGCTCGCCCATGTCGGTCATGACGAGCCCGGGCGCAATGGCGTTCACGCGGATGCCCCGAGCCGCGACCTCGTTGGCGAGCGTCAGCGTGAGCGCGTTGACCCCCGCCTTCGAAACGTAGTAGGGCGCGCCCCGGGGCACGCAACGATCGGCGCCAATCGACGAGATCGTCAGGATGACGCCCCGCCCGCGGTCGAGCATGCCGCCGATCACCGCCTTGATCGTGTAGAAGCATCCGTTGAGATCGGTGGCGAGCACGCGATGCCATTCCTCGACGGGCAGGTCGGCGATGAGGGACGGTCGCGAGGCGATGCCGCCATTGGCCACCACGACGTCGAGCGGGCCGAGCGCCGCCTCCGCCGCGCCGGCCATGCGCAGGCAGGCCGCGGCGTCGGAGATATCGGCGTGGACGATGACCGCGCGGCGGCCGAGGGCGCGGATCTCCGCGGCAGTCTCCTCCGCCGCCGCGGCCTGCTTGCGATAGTTCACCGCGACGTCGGCGCCCTCGCGCGCGAGCTCCATGGCGATGGCGCGCCCGATGCCGCGCGAGGCGCCGGTGATGAGCGCGACCCGGCCGGCCAGCCTCATGCGCGGCCCCGCAGCGCTTCCCACAGGCGCGCCGGCGTGAGGGGCATCTCGAGCTGCGTCACGCCGAAGGGCGACAGCGCGTCGACGGCGGCATTGACCACGGCGGGCGGGATGCCGATGCACCCGGCCTCCCCCACGCCCTTGGCGCCGAGCGGGTTGAGCGGCGAGGGCGTGCACGTCTTCACGATCTGGACGTGCGGCACCTCGTCGGCGCGCGGGATCGCATAGTCCATGAGCGTGCCGGTGAGGAGCTGGCCGTCCCGGTCGTAGACGATCTCCTCCATCAGCACCTGGCCCAGGCCCTGGGCGAGGCTCCCGTGGAGCTGGCCCTCGGCGAGGAGCGGGTTGATCACCGTGCCGGCATCGTCCACCCAGACGAGGCGCTCGATCGCCAGGCGGCCGGTCTCGGCCTCGATGCGCACCGCGCAGACGATGGCGCCGAAGGTCCACACCTCGGCCTCGGGCTGGAAATACGTCGTGGCGTCGAGGCCGGGGATGTCGCCGGGCGGCAGGCCGTGGCCGGGCGCATAGGCCGCCGTCGCCACCTCGCGCCACGTCACGCGCCGGTCGGGCAATCCCGCCACGTGAAAGCCGCCGGCAACGCCGATGATATCTGCGGGCGCGGCCTCGAGCAGCTTGGCCGCGATGCGCCGGCCCTTGTCGCGCAGCTCCACCGACACGCGGGCCAGCGCGCTGCCGCCGAGGGCCACGCTGCGGCTGCCGAAGGTGCCGAAGCCCTCCGGCCCGGAGCGCGTGTCGCCGTGAAGCACCTCGACCTCGTCGGGCGTGACGCCGAGATGATCGGCGACGATCTGGGCGAACGTCGTCTCGTGTCCCTGCCCGTGCGCGCTCGAGCCCGTGATGGCGGTGACGCGGCCCGAGCGCTCGACCTTGAGGCTGCCGCTCTCCCAGCCGAGCGCGCAGGGCTCGACGTAGGACGCGAGCCCGATGCCCACGATCTCCCCGCGCGTCCTGCGCTCCGCTTGCTCGCGGCGGAGGCCGGCATAGTCGGCGGCCTCGAGCGCCTTGTCGAGGGCCAGGTGATAGTCGCCCGAGTCATAGACCTGGCCGGTGGCCGTGCGGTACGGGAACGCGCCGGCCGCGATGAAATTGCGCCGCCGGATCTCGGCGGGGTCGAGCCCGAGGCCGCGCGCCGCCTCGTCCATCAGCCGCTCGATGACGTACGTCGCCTCCGGCCGACCCGCCCCGCGATACGCCGCGACGGGCGTCGTGGTGGTCAGCGCCCCGGTGACGCTGATGTCGCAGGCCGGCACCACGTAGCAGCCGGGCAAGAGCCGCGCGTGATTCCACGGCGGCCCCGCGGCGCCGTTCATCAGCGCGGTGCCGAGCGGCGAGGTGATGCGCGCGCGGAGCCCGGTGATGCGCCCGTCGGCGTCGACGCCCAGCTCGGCATCGCAGGCGGACCCGCGCGAGTGGTTGGTGGTGATCTGATCCTCCCCCCGCGTCGCGATCCACTTGACCGGCCGGCCGAGCTTCACCGCGAGCCAGGCGAGCAGGATCTCTTCCCGATACGGCCCGCTCTTGACGCCGAAGCCCCCGCCGACGTCGGGCGCGATCACCCGCACGCGCGACTCGGCGAGGCCGAGCAGGCGCGCCACCTCCGCGCGGATGCGGAAGGGCGCCTGGCAGGACACCCAGAGCGTCAGCTCCTCGGTCGACGCGTCGAACGCGGCCAGGACGGCGCGCGGCTCCATGGCCACGCCGGCGATGCGGGGCGACGCCACGCGGACCTTCGCGACGTGCGCGGCGGCGGACATGCCCTTCGCCGCGTCGCCCTGGCGCAGCACGCGCGTGAACGAGCGATTGCCGTCGATGTCGGGGAACAGCGCCGGCGCGCCCGCGGCCACCGCGCCCTCGGGCTCCGGCAGGGCGGCGAGCGCCTCGTACTCGACCGCGATCAAGTCGGCCGCGTCGCGCGCGGCTGACGCGCTGTCGGCCACGACGGCGGCCACCGGCGTCCCCGCGGCGTGCACGCGCCCGTCGGCGATGATCGGATGCGGCGGCACGCGCATGTCGGCCACGAGCCGGTTCACGGGCATGGGCCCGAGATGGCTCACCTCGCCGCCGGTGACGACGGCGACGACACCCGGAGCGCGGCGCGCCCGCTCGACGTCGATCCGCGCGATGCGCGCATGCGCGTGATGCGAGCGCAGCAGGGCCACGTGCAGGCACCCCGCCGGGTGGATGTCGTCGACGTAGCGCCCGGCGCCGACGAGGAGTCGATGATCCTCGCGCCGCTTCAGCGGCCGACCCACCCACGCATCCCGCTGCCCGTCCGCCTGCGCCATGCCGCCCTCCCGGAAAGAGTGATGAAGACCCGCCCGATGATACTCGACCCGGGCCAGGCGACGAGGGCGGCTCGCGCGCGGGCGCGCCGGCTCGCCGCCGCGTCAGAACAGCGCGAGGGGGTTGGCCGGCGAGCCGGTGCCGCCCATGACGACGAGCGGGGCGATCATCAGCATGAACTCGTCGCGGCCCTCGTCCACGCACGCGCGCGCGAGCGGCTCGAGCAGCGCATTGTCGAGGAGCGCCACGCCGTAGGCGAAGAGGCAGGCGTGCACGGCCCACGGGATGTCGTAGCCGATGGGCAGATGATCGAGCATGTCCCAGGCGAGCAGGCTCACGTCGTGGTCGCGCAGGAAGGGCAGGCAGGAGACGTGAAGCCCGGGGCGCGACTGGGCGAGGCCGCCATAGGGCTTGCCGTAGGCCAGGTCGGGATTGGCGCTCTGCCACGCGTCGCGTCCCGAGTAGACGCAGACGGCATCGCCGGGCTCGAGCTTGATCCCGCGCTTGGTCAGGATGTCGTCCAGCTCCCAGCCGTGCACGGGCGCGTCCTGGGTGACGGACGGCACGCCGCGATGCCGCGGCACGTCGAGCATCACGCCGCGGGTGATGATGCCCTCGGCCCAGTGCTCGACCGAGCCGAACGTCGCGCCGTCGAAGGTGATCTCCTTCTTGGGATCGCGGCCGTTCCACATCGCTTCCTCGTCCCACGTGTGGCAGAGCGCGTCGATGTGGGTCGAGGCCACGCCGTGGTAGAAGATGCCGTAGTAGTCGGCGGCGAAGCCGCCCTTGCCGCGCGGCAGCGTCTTCATGTAGTGGTGCGCGGGGAGGCTATTGTTGATCCCCGGCTCCTTGGGAAACGGCCGGCTCAGCGAGACGCTCCTACCGCTCTTGACGAGGCGTGTGGCCGCCACGCGCTTGGCCGGCGTGATCAGGTTGATGGCGCCGACCTGGTCGTCCTTGCCCCAGCGGCCCCAGTTGCGCCGGTCGCGGATATAGGAGCGGACTTCCTCTGCCGTGGGCAATGGCCGCTGTGCCATGTCGTCCTCCGAGTGATGTGATCGCCGCCGCTCTCCACGGCGTCGTGCGACCTGGTCTCGCGCGAGAGACACTACCACATCGCCGTGGCCGCAACCAGGCCGATGCCGGGGCGGTGCGCCGGGTGCTGCTATACTTCGCCGGTGCGTCAGCCCTTCTGCAGGCTCCTGCCCCGCGTAACAGGGAGGCTCTCATGAGACTCGTGCGATATGGCCGACTCGGAGCGGAGAAGCCCGGCGTCATCGGCGCCGACGGCAAGCTCCGCGCGCTGGCCTCGGTGATCGACGACATCACGCCGGAGGTGCTCGCGCCGGCCTCGCTCAAGCGCCTGAAGAAGCTCGACGTGGCGCGGCTGCCCGCGGTCAGCGGCCATCCCCGACTCGGCTGCCCGCTCGCCGGCATCGGCAAGATGGTCTGCATCGGGCTCAACTACACGGACCATGCGGCCGAGGTGGGCCTGGCGCTGCCGAAAGAGCCGACGCTCTTCATCAAGGCCAATAGCGCCATCTGCGGGCCCGATGACCCGACGGTGCGCCCCCGCGATGGGGCCAAGCTCGACTACGAGGTCGAGCTGGCGGCGGTGATCGGCCGCGATGCGCGTTACGTCGACGAGGCCGATGCGCTCGACCACGTCGCCGGCTACACGATCGTCAACGACGTGTCGGAGCGCGCCTTTCAGATGGAGCGCGCGGGCACCACGACGAAGGGCAAGAGCGCCGATACCTTCGGTCCCGTCGGTCCCTGGCTGGTCACGGCCGACGAGGTGGGCGATCCGCAGGCCCTCGCCGTCTGGACCGACGTCAATGGGGAGCGCAGGCAGGACGGCAATACGGCCAACATGGTGTTCAACGTGCGCCAGCTCGTGGCCTATGTCAGCCGGTTCATGGCCCTCGAGGCGGGCGACCTGATCTCGACGGGGACTCCCGCGGGCGTGGGCCACGGCAGCAGGCCCCCGAGATATCTCAAGCCCGGCGACGTGGTCGAGCTGGGCATCACCGGGCTCGGCGTCCAGCGCCACACCGTGGTCGACTGGACGCCAGAGCGACGATAAGGGCCCATCTGCTTCGTTGGCGCCCTCGACAGCCGGCTCAACGTACAGAAAGTACGCCTCGCCGGCTGCCTTCGGGCGCCGCCTCGCAGCTGGACCCTTCTCCTCGCTCTAGCTGGCGTTTCTCCGACAGGCTCCTAGTCAGAAGCGGAAAAGCGGGGCGCTACGACGCCTTGCGGTGCAGCGCCGGCCCCGTCATGTCGCGGCGCCGGTCTGGGATGACCACCTTCGACGGGCGGCTCGTCTCCGTCCGGGCCGGGGACGGCGACCGGTGCGGCTCCAGAACCCTCCACTTCAGAACCTGCTCCACCACGAGCCACAGGGGTACGGCAACCGCCACCAGAATCCCGATCACTGAATGTAGGGTCATTGGCGCGCCCTCCTGCCCTCCGGGCCGATTACCGCTCAGGCGGTCCGACCGCCCGCGACCCTAGGGCAGGAGCCGTGCCACATCAATTCGAACGACAGTTCAGTAACTTAGCGGACGCCCGGACGCCGTCAGGCGGGGAAGGCTGCCCGAGCCGGAGACCGCTCCTGGCCTTGTGCCCGGACTTTGGACGGCAACGCGCTCAGGGCGTGGTGAACGTGTCCCCCTCGCCCACCAGGTCGTGCTGGGGCAGGAACACGCGCTTGGCCGGGTCCTCGATCACCTGGCCGATCACCTGGGCGTCGAAGCCGTGGGCGCGCGCCGCGGCCTCCACCTGCCCGACCACCGACGCGTCCGCGGGGACGATGACGCAAAAGCCGATGCCCATGTTGAAGACGCGGTACATCTCGGCCGCGGCGACACCGCCGGAGCGCTGGATCAGCTCGAAGATGGGCTGGGGCCGGGGCAGCCGGTCGACGCGGAATCCGACCTGGGCGTCGATGCGCGCCAGGTTCAGGAACCCGTCGCTCGTGATGTGGGCGAGCGCCCGCACCGGGACATCGGCGCGCAGCAGGTCCATCACCGGCTTTACGTAAATGCGCGTGGGCTTCAAGAGCTCTTCGCCCACGGTGGTCCCCAGCTCGGACACGGGCTCGTCCGCCTTCATGCCGCCCGCCTCGAACAACGCCTTGCGCGCCAGCGTGAAGCCATTGCTGTGGATCCCGCTGCTGGCGAAGCCCACGATGGCGTCGCCCGGCTTCACGTCGCGGCCGACGATGATCCGGTCGAGCGGGACGATGCCGGCGCACATGCCGACGAGGTCGATGCCCTGCCCCGGCCGCTCGCCCTTGATGATGGCGCCCATCTGCGAGATCTCGCCGCCGACGATGTTCACGCCGGCCTGCCGCGCGCCCTCGTAGAGTCCCTTGCCGATCGCTTCCAGCACCGCCGGAGTGGCCGACTCGATGGCGATGTAGTCGAGAAACGACATGGGCTCGGCGCCGACGCAGATGGCGTCGTTGACGTTCATGGCCACGCAGTCGATGCCGATCGTGTCGTAGCGCTCGAGCATCTGCGCGATCAGCACCTTCGTCCCCACGCCGTCCGTGCACAGGGCCAGACCGAGTCCGTGCCCGATGTCGACCACGCTCGCGTAGAAGCCGACCTCCACGGCCTTGCGGCCGAGCTGCCCGGGGCCGCGAAATTCGCTCGTGCGATTCACCCACCCGAGGAGCGCGCGCAGGCCGAGCTCGGTATTGTCGAGCACGCCGGCATCGCGGTAGCTGGAGCCCTTGACGCTCATCTGTCCACCTCGGGTGTTGGCTTCGTAGGGCGCGGCCCGGGTCACCGCGGGGCGAAGAAAGAGGCGCCGGCCACATAGCGCCGGCCCGGGCTCATGTCCGGCGGCGGCCCGACCTCGGCATCGCCATTGAACGTGAGCTCGAGCTGCACGCCGCTCGGATCGTAGACGAAGAGCTGCCAGAGACTGGTTCCCGGGACGAGGAACTCGCGCCAGTCGAGCCCGGCCGCGCGGAAGCGCTCGCGGAACTCGTGAAAGCCGTGGGCGCTGATCGACAGGTGGTCGATCGCGGCCGTCCCCACCGGCGCCTTGCCGTCGGCGCCGAGCGCGGGGCCGCCGGCATAGATGTGGATGATGGGGTCGCCGCCCGGCGCGGGCGCCGCGAGCCAGGCCCCGGGATACCCGAAGTCGGGCCGCGGCGCCTCCCGCAGCCCCAGCACCTTCGTGTAGAACTCGACGGTGGCGGCGAGGTCGTTCGTCTTGATCGCGGTGTGGTAGAGCCCGGTGATGATCACGCGGGAAGTCTAGTCCGCCGGCCGGAGCGGTTCAAGCGGCCGGCAGCGCCGCCGGCGACCGGCTCCGCTGGCGGCCCTCGCCCGGCGCTTGCCTCGGCCGCGAACCTGGCAGATGATCGAGCAACCCGTGAACACGCGCAAAGCTCTGCTGGTCGCCCTCGCGATGGGCGTCCTCTATGTCGTCGCCCTCGCCTATCCGGTGCATCGGCACGTCGTGGGAGCCTTCTCGGATTTCTACGTGCGGTTCGCGCCCGACGCGGACAGGGTCGCCGCGGGCGAGTTCCCGCGGAATACGTATAACCCGCCCGGCTACCCGACGCTGCTGGTCCTGGCCTCGCCGCTCACCGGCGACCACTTCACGACCGGCAAGTGGATGTCCCTGCTCGCCGGCGGACTCACCGGGGCGCTCGCGTTCGTGCTCTTTCGGCGCCTGTTCGGCCCGGGCCCGGCGCTGCTGGCGGTGCCGATCATCCTGACCTCGGCGGTGTTCGCGACGTATGCGATCACCGCCATGACCGACGTCCCGTTCGTGCTCCTGTGCCTCGTCGTGATGATCGCCATCACGAGCGAAGGACCCCACCGGCTGCGGACGGTGATCCTGAGCGGCGTGCTGTGCGGCATCGCCTACCTGATCCGGTACAACGCCGTGTTCCTCCTCGTGCCGGGCCTGGCGGCCGCGCTCTGGGGCGAGCGCAGGTGGTCGTCCCGCGCCGCGCTCGGGGCCGCGTACCTCGCCAGCTTCCTGGTGACGGTCGCGCCCTGGCTGTGGATGAACTACACCCACCACGGGTCCCCCTTCTACAGCACGAACTACGAGGACGTGGCCCGGGCGTTCGGCATCACCCGGTCCACGCCGTTCACATCACTTGCCGACGTCCTGCTCCACGACCCCGCGCGGTTCGCGCGAAGATACGTGTCCAATCTCGGCTACACGTTCTTCCAGACGCTCGGCGCAGGGCTGGCGCTCCTGCCGGTGGGCCCGCTCGCGGCGATAGGCATGGGGCTGAGCCTCGCGCGCAACCGCCGGAGGCCCGTGTTCCTCGTCCTCCTGGCCGCGCTGTCGTTTCTCCTCGTCATGTCGCTGACCCACTGGGAGAGGCGCTATTTCTTCTTCATCCTCGTCTGCTACAGCGGGTTCGCGGCGTTCGCCGTCTTCGAGATCGCCCGCTGGGTCGGGCGCGCGCTCGGCTCGATGATGGCGGCGCACGCGACGATGGCGGTGCTGGTGCTGTGGATCGTCGTCCCCTCGATCGTCACCGTCTGGCAAGCGGCGGCCAAGACGCTGTCGCGTCAACCCGTCGAGCTCTTGCCCGCGGCCGAGGTCGTGAGGCGCGAGGCATCGCCTCGGGCGACGGTGATGGCCGTCAGAGCGCAGATGGCCTATCTGAGTCGCCGGGAATGGCGTCCCCTGCCCGGCGCGGACTCGGTCGAGGGGCTCAAGGCCCTCCTGCAGCAGGACCCGCCGGGCTACGTCGTCTACGATCGGTGGGCCCGGAAGTACATGCCGGAGCTCAAGTCCCTGCTGGACCCTGCCGTCAGCCCGCGGTGGCTCCGCGCGGTGTACAGCCACCCGGCGATCGTCGTCTACCGCGTCGAGATGGATCAGGCGAAATGAGCGGTGCCCGCACCCGGACGCCCCTGCCCGCGCCGGATCTGACGCTCCTCGCGGCGCTCTACGTGCTCGAGGCATCGGCGTGGCTCGCGGTGGTCGCGTCCTATGGCTCGGGCGCTCGGGCCCTCCTGGCCTTCCCGACCGGCATCGTCTTCCTCGTCGCGTGCCTGGCCACGCTCGCCGCCTCCGTCATCATCGTGCGGAGATACCGGGCGCGGCCCGGCGCGCCGCGCCGCTTCGGCCTCACCATCGCCCTCAATCTCGTGCCCGTGCTCCTCCTCCTGGCCATCGGCGAGGCGACCGTCCGGCTGATGTCGGAACCCACGCCCCGCGGGCTCGTGTTCGCGAAGACCGTCCTCCTGCCGCATAGCTGGCGCGACGTGGCGGCCCGCAACGAGGCCGTCCTCGCGCGGCTCAGAGCCGAGGGCTCGCACCTGGCGCCGGACGGACTCCTCGGCTGGGTGCTCGGCCCCGATCGCCGGAGCGCCGACGGCCTGTACATGAGCAGCGTCGAGGGCATCCGGAGCGCACGCAAGGGGGAGGCCGCCGCGACCCGCCCGAGCCGGCAGCGCGTCGCCCTCGTCGGCGATTCCTTCACCTTCGGGCTCGATGTCAGCTATGAAGATTCATGGGGAGGTCGCCTCGAGCGCTCGCTTGGTCCCGATGTCCAGGTGCTCAACTTCGGCGTCGAGGCGTACGGCGTCGACCAGGCGTATCTGCGCTATCTCCGGGACGTCCGTCCGTGGCGCCCGCAGGTGGTGATCCTCGGGCTCATCGACCACGACCTCCTGCGATCCATGGCCGTGTACTTCTTCCTGAGCTTCCCGGGGTGGGACTATCCGTTCGCCAAGCCGCGCTTCGCGGCGGAGCGCGGCGATCTGCGTTTGCTGAACGCCCCGCTGCCCTCGCCCGAGGCGATCGCCGTCACCCCGTCGATCCGGGAGCTGCCATTCGTCGAGTACGACCCGGGCTATCGCGCGGAGGAGTGGATCTGGCGTCCGCTCGATCACTCCTACCTTCATCGCTTCGCCGTCTCGAGGTATCGTGATCTCGTGCTCGCGAGCCGGCCGGCCGAGGAGCAGATGTTCGAGCTGAACCGCGAGATCGTGCGCTCCTTCCTGCGACAGACGCGCGCCGAGGGCTCGCTGCCCATCGTGGTGTACTTCCCGTCGGACCGGAACTTCCGCGCCCTCGCCAAGGATCGCCGCTGGCGGAGCGTCGCACAGACGATGCTCGACGGCGGCCGCATCCCGTATACGGACATGACTCCGTGCCTGAGCCCGCTGTCCCCCGCGGAGCGCTTTCCCGCCGACGGCCGCAATCACTTCGCGCCCGCCGGCAATGCGGCGGTCGCCGCGTGCCTGCGCGACAGCGTCCGGGGGCTGCTCTCGGAGGCGTCAGCCCCGGCGGCCCCGGCGAGCCGGCCGTGACGACGAATATCCTCGGCATCTCCGCCTTCTACCATGACAGCGCGGCATGCCTCGTGCGCGACGGCGAGATCATCGCGGCGGCCCAGGAGGAGCGCTTCACCCGGAAGAAGCACGATCCGGGATTCCCGATCCACGCGGTGCGCTACTGCCTGCGCGAAGGCCGGGTCGCTCTCGGCGATCTCCGCTACGTCGCCTTCTACGACAAGCCCCTGGTCAAGCTCGAGCGCCTGCTGGAGACCTACCTGTCCTTCGCCCCGAGCGGCATCCGGTCCTTCGTGACGGCCATGCCGGTCTGGCTCAAGGAGAAGATGTTCCTGAAGCGCCTCCTGCAGAAAGAGCTGCTGGCCTTGACCGACGGCGGCAAGGCGTCGGCGCTTCCCCCGCTGCTCTTCGGCGAGCACCACGAATCCCACGCCGCGTCGGCGTTCTATCCGTCGCCGTTCACCACCGCGGCGGTGCTGTGCATGGATGGAGTCGGTGAGTGGGCCACGACGTCGGCCTGGCTCGGCGACGGCAGCGAGCTGACCCCGCTCTGGGAGATCCCCTTCCCTCACTCGATCGGCCTCCTCTACTCGGCCTTCACCTACTACCTCGGCTTCAAGGTCAACTCCGGCGAGTACAAGGTGATGGGCCTGGCGCCCTATGGGCGCCCGCAGCACGTCAACGCCATCTTCGATCATCTGCTGGACCTGAAGCCGGACGGCACCTTCCGGCTCAACATGGAGTACTTCGACTACTGCACCGGGCTCACCATGACGAGCGGCAAGTTCCACACGCTCTTCGGCGCCCCGCCCCGCGAGCCGGAGACGCTGCTGACCCAGCGGGAGATGGACCTGGCGCGATCCATCCAGGACGTCACCGAAGAGGTGATGCTCCGCCTCGCTCGCACCCTGCACCGCGAGACGGGGACCGAGCACCTCTGCCTCGCCGGTGGCGTCGCCCTCAACTGTGTGGGCAATGGCAAGGTCCTGAGAGAGGGTCCGTTCCGGAGCCTCTGGATCCAGCCCGCCGCGGGCGATGCCGGCGGGGCGGTGGGCGTCGCCCTGTCCGCCTGGCACCGCCTGGACGGGCAGCCCCGCGTCGCGACCGGCGCCCGCGACGGCATGCGCGGCGGCCTCCTGGGCCCGGCGTACTCGAACGAGGAGATCGAGCTCTTCCTCGCCAGGCAGAACGCCCCGTACGTGCGCGTGCCGGACGAAGACCTCTTCGGGCAGATCGCCGACGACCTCGCGGCGGGCAAGGTCATCGGCTGGTTCCAGGGCCGGATGGAGTTCGGGCCCCGCGCGCTCGGAGGCCGCAGCATTCTCGGCGATGCGCGGAATCCGCGGATGCAGTCGGTCATGAACCTCAAGATCAAGTACCGGGAGTCCTTCCGGCCCTTCGCGCCGTCCGTCCTCCGGGAGCGCCTCTCCGACTACTTCGAGATGGACGCCGACAGCCCCTACATGCTGCTCGTCGCACCGGTCCTGGCGGGGCGGCGCACCCCGCTGACCGATGATCAGCGTGACCTGTGGGGCATCGAGCTCCTGAACGTGCCGCGCTCGGACATTCCCGCCGTCACCCACGTCGACTACTCGGCGCGCATCCAGACCGTCGACGCGACGACGAGTCCGCGCTACCATGCGCTGATCCGGGCGTTCGAGGCGCAGGACCGGGTGCGCCGCGATCGTGAACACCTCGTTCAACGTGCGCGGCGAGCCCATCGTGTGCACCCCGGCCGACGCCTACCGGTGCTTCATGCGGACGGAGATCGACGTCCTCGTCCTCGAGAACTGCGTCCTCCAGAAGGCGGACCAGAAGCCGCTGGTCGGCGACGGGGACTGGCGCGCCGAGTACGAGCTTGACTGACCCGCGGGGAGTCGACCGATGACGACGGAATACCGACGCCGCACAGCTCCGGAAGTTCGGGCTGCTGGTCGGAGGCATCTTCTGCGCGATCGGGCTCTGGCCCGCCGTCATCCGCGGCGCCGGCCCGCGCTCGTGGGCCCTGGTCGTCGGCGTCCTCTTGCTCGTTCCGGCGCTCCTCGCGCCGCGAGTCCTGGCGCCCGTCTACCGGATCTGGATGACGGTGGGCGAGGCGCTGGGATGGATCAATACGCGAATCCTCCTGGGCGTCGTCTTCTACGGACTCATCACGCCGATGGGGCTCATCAGGCGTCTCCGCAGCGAGGATCCGATGCGCCGGCGACATGATCCGGGTGCGCAGAGCTATCGCGTCCCGAAGCCGCCGCGCCCCGGCGCCCACATGAACCGGCAGTTCTGATTCGGTCCGGATCGGAGGAGACAGATCCATGGGTGAGTTCGTCCTCGAGCTCTGGGCCTTCATGAAGGAGCGGAAGAAGTTCTGGCTCCTGCCGATCGTCCTCGTGCTCGCGCTGGTCGGCACCCTGCTCGTCCTGACGCAGGGCTCGGCGGTGGCCCCCTTCATCTACACCCTGTTCTGAGCGAGCCGCCGACCTTCCGTCGGACGCCCGGCGAGCAGCGCCAGCGAGATCAGCGCCGCCCACGCGCGGACCCGCATCAGCCGGCGGTCTCCGACATCGCCCGCCGGGCGATCTCCGTGTCCACCAGATCCTCGTAGCGATGGCTCTTGGTGATGAAGCCGCCAGTCTGGAGGATCTGCTGGAGATAGTCGTACCCCGCGCGCCGGAGGAGCGGATCGCGCGCCCACGTGTCCTGCTTCGCGAACCGCGCCACGATCCGCTCGCGCATCGCGCGGTCGATCTCGGGGAAGTGGGCGCCGATGACGATCGCGACCTCCGCGGCAGGAGCGGTCGCGAGCCACCGCTGCGTCCGATACACCGCGCGGGTGAACCGGCAGCATCACGTCGGGCTCGCGCTTCAAGAACGCGGGCGTCGTCATGTACGACGTGAACGGCACCGGCCCCGTGGCCTCGCCCATGGACACGACCAGGTGGGCCGCGCCCTCCGAGATGAGCTGCTCCGTCACAGGCTGCGTCTGCTCGAGGAAGTCGCCATGCCCGCCCTTGAAGGCGGCCACCGCATCATGCCCCGGTCGCTCGCGCTCGATGCGGACGCGGGCGGGATCGACGCCGTGCTTCCTGAGCACCGTGAGCATGCACTGCCACGGCGTCGGCGCCTCCGCGAAGCCGATCACCGTCTTGCCCACGAGGTCCTGCCACGTGAATGCGGGGAGCGGCTGCCGGCTCGTGAGAAAGAATCCGCTTCGGCTGCACGCCTCGGCGAAGTGGACGACGATGGGCCCGCCCTGGTCGACGAGGGCGAAGCTGCGCATCAGCCCGCCGAGGCTGATCTCGACGTCGCCGTCGAGCAGCGCCCGGATCGTGTCCTTGCCGAACGTGGCGGCGGGCATCATGGTGACGTCGAGCCCCTCGTCGGCGAAGTGCCCGAGCGCGACCCCGGCGGAGAGCGGCGTGTAGAACGGCGTGTGGAACGGCATCAGCACGGTCATGGGACGGCGAGCCATGGTCGGGGAGTATAGCAGCAGCCGTCGAAGGGAGTAAACCGCGCGCGTGCGCGGCGGTCGCTACGCGAATCCTCGGCGTTTCCGGGCGCGCCGGTCGGACGAGGTCGGCCGCCGTGTGAGCGACCAGCGCGGAGAGGATGATCGCGCCGCCCAGCAGCGAGAACGCTCCCGGCCGCTCGCCCACGGCCAGCCAGACCCAGACCGGGCCCAGCACGCACTCCAGCACGCCGATCAGTGAAGCCTCTGCCACGGGGATCAGCCGGGCTCCCGCCGTGAACAACAGCATCCCGACGCCGAGCTGACCGATGCCGAAGAGCGCGAGGAGCACGAGGTCGCGCGCGCCCGCCGACGACGGCGCGGCCTCGCCCAGCGAGATCAGCCCCGAGAGCGCGGAGGCCAGCGCGGCCGCGGCGACCATGGGCACCGTGCGATGCCAGCGGACGATGACGGTGGCCCCCGCGAACGCGGTGGCCGTGGCCAGCGCCAGGAGATCGCCGATCCGCGAGCCCGCGCCCGCCGAGCCCCAGAGCATGACGACGGTGCCGGCGAGCGCCACGCCCATTGCGACCCACGTGCGCCGGCGCACGCGCTCGCCGAGGCAGAGCCATCCGAGGAGTCCCGCGATGAACGGCGAGAGGCTCTGGATGACCAGCGTATTGGCCACCGACGTGCGTGACAGCGCCATGATGAAGCACGTGGACGCGGCCGCGAAGCACGCGGCCATCAAGACGCCCGGCCATCCCGTCTCGCGAATCACTTCGGCGAGCCGGCCACGCTGCGCGATGACCACCGCGGCCGCGAGAAACGCCGCGCAGAACACCGAGCGCCAGAAGATGGTCGTCCACGCGTCGGTGGCGACGAGACGGGTGATGAGGCCGCCGGTGCTCCAGCAGATCGCCGCCGCCGTGACGAGCCAGAAGCCGAGCCGGCGCGTCCCCGCCCTCGCGGGGACGCTCATCTGGCGATGATCCCGAAGCGCCGCTGATCCGGAGTCACGAGGCGAGAGTCTAACAGGCGAGGCGCGCCGAGCGTCGCGCTTTCACGCGCGACGGCCCTCCTTCAGCCGAGGATGTCGTCGACGAGGAGCCGGCAGTCCGGGAAGGCCGCGGGGGCGACGTGCCCACCCCGCCCGATGACGTCACGCTCCTGGTAACCCTTGATGGATGGGGCGCGGTAAACCTCCACGGCATCGGCCCGGCGGTTGACGATCCATACCTCGGGCACGCCTGTCCTCGCATACACGGGCAGCTTTCGGCCGCGGTCATGGCGCAGAGACGTATTGGCCACCTCCACGAGGAGCAACGAGTGCTCGGGCTCCGGATGCGCCGTGCGGTAAAAGTCTTCGCGGGGGCTCAGCAGCATGATGTCCGGTTGTGGCTCCGACCGGGGGTCGAGATCCACGGGGTTCTGTACGTGCACCACGGCGCGGTCACCGAGCACGGTGACGAATCGGTGGGTCAGCCAGTTCACGACGCCGGCATGCCAGGGATCGACGGGTGTCATCTCGAAAATCACCCCGTCGACCAGCTCCACCCGGCAGTCGGCGTCGAAGATCCCCGCCTCGGCCATGCGGTGATACTGGTCCACGGTGAATCGATATCGCCGATCGAGGGCCACCGCCATGCGACTCACCTCCCGTCTCGAATAGGACGCCGCGGCCGGCCGCCTGTCAATGCCGCGATCCAGATACATGTCGCCCGCGGTCGCGGGCCGGGGAATGGTGCCGAAGGTGGGATTCAATCGCGGTCTTCGGCGCTGGGTGACGCCGCAGTAGGGATTTGCCGGACGGTGCAGCCAGTTGCACGCCACAAGCTTGTGGGCTAGAGTTGCCGCGGCGTGGCTCATTTTGGCCCCCTTGTACTCCCGATTTGCTCCCGACACCGGTTGTGCCCATGATCATGCCCGCGAGCAGGACAGCCGGGACGGCAGGTCGCTCCGCTCGGCGACTCGCCGCTGCCGACCGGCGAAGACACGAGGAGAAGCGACATCGCGCCCGTCGGCGCACCCGCGCCCACGTACGGAATCAGCGCGCCGAAGCTAATCAGGCCGAGGGGATCTGCGGTTTGGGCGGTCGCTGGCGCGACGACACCAACCAGGCAGAGCAACAATAGTCCGATCGTCACTGTGCGCACTCGTCTCCTCCTTGGAGCGGGCTCGTGTGCCGGCCGCCGCCCGCCGGCGAGCCGGCCGAGATCATCCCCGGGAGTCTACCCCACCACCAGGAGCTGCGCCTGAGCGGCGCTCGCGGCCTCTGTGGCGCGCCCGGCCGCGTCCCGCTATCTCGACCCTCTCGGCCTCGCCGCGTCCTGCGGCGGCCCGTTTCTGGCCTCGCGCGCAGCACTGCATCGGCGTCGCACACCACGGGCACGAGCGTCATCGCCGCCCAGTGAGTTCTTGCCCACCCGCCGTGAGCCCATCCCCGACGAACGCCAGGCGGCGCTCCATCTCGCCAAGGCCCCTGCCCGTCGCGCGGCACCCACACCTGAAGCGATCGCGAAGACGGTCACAGATCGCGACCCGAGCCCGGTGGGGCAGACGGAACTCGCGGCGATCACCCTGCGCCTCGCGCTGCCGCGCGCCGTC
The DNA here is from genome assembly GCA_963840495.1 of uncultured Candidatus Rokubacteria bacterium. Lineage (GTDB taxonomy): Bacteria > Methylomirabilota > Methylomirabilia > Rokubacteriales > CSP1-6 > CAWIZN01. The sequence goes on along the minus strand of CAWIZN010000005.1, from coordinate 55,112 downwards.
CTTGAACGTCCGCGCGCGGGCGATCCGAGAGGGGCGCAAGCTCGAAGCGCTCATCCAGGAGATCCTCGAAGGCGCGACCAAGTAGCTCACGTCGCCACGCCCAGCACGGGGATCTCCGAATACCACCCGTCCCCCTCGGGCACCAGCACCACCTCTTGCTGATGACCGCACCATTCCACCCACGTGGCCACGCGCGTAGACCCGCCAGCCCTGTGTGCGCAGCGTGCTCGCCGGCCAGCGGTTCACCGGAATCACACGCTGGCACCGCGGGCAGGGGCGCGTCGGCCGCGGATGGCCGTGCTCGTCGACCCAGCGGGGCGGCTCATCAGCCGCTATCGCCCCGCGACACTTCCGCGCATCTGCTCGACGACGCTCCGCAGCTCCGCCAGCTCGCGCTGCTGCCGCTCCATTGCCTGCTGCTGCCGCTGAACTCGTTCACCAGCATCGGAACAGCTCCTGGTACCGCACCGCCTGCACCTCGCCGGTCGCGGTGCGGGTCACCAGCTCTGGGTACACCGCGGCCACTTCCTCCGCGACCAGCCCGTACTGCCGCATGCCCGCGGCCGTCGTGCGTGTACGCGAACGTCACCGGACGCAGCTTGAACACACCCTCGCTGCGGGCGGCCATGGGCTCGATGTCCCGTTTGTAGCGGGCCGAGAGAGCTGCGTGCCGAGCTGGCCGTTCGCGTCGATCAGCACAGGCGTTCCGGTGACCGAGGTCGTGTTGACGCCGGCGATGAACGTCCGTATCTGAACATGGCCGAGCCGTAGCGTCCTCGATTCGTCACCGTTGCCAGGGTTGCCGAGGTAGATGTTCTTATTGCCGGTGACCAGCGTCCTTCCGGCCGTGACGCCGATCGCGATATTGTTGTTTCCACTGCTGTTGGTCAGCGCAGCGGCGCCGACGGCGGTGTTCCTGTCTCCCGGCGGTGTTGTTGGTGTGGCGGAGCGCGCCGGTACCGATACCGGCGTCGGAGCTGCCGGTGGTGTTGCTGCTGAGCGCGACCACGCCGAAGGCGGTGTTGCTGAGGCCGGTGGTGTTGCTGCCTGAGCGCGTAATTCGCCGCTGGCGGTGTTGCTGGAGCCGCCGCTGTTGGTCGAGAGCGCGCGGAAGCCGAAGGCGGTGTTCCCTACGCCAGCGGTCGTACTCCCGAGCGCGCCGTCTCCGAACGCCGTGCTGAAGCAGCGCCCTGTCAGTTTCATACTTCCGCGAACAACGGGACAACATCTTCGAGCGCTCCCGTCCCGCCGGCGGTGTTGCCCCCTACGTCGCTCGCTGTCGGGTTCGGCGGTCCGCCCCGAGCTCGGCGTGCTCCCCAACATCGCAACGAGTCCCGCGACGGCCACCGCGAGTCGAGCCACGTGCTTCATCGACGCCTCCATGTTGCCGGGTGTGCCCGCCGCAGCAGGAATGAAACCTCTCAACGCCCAAACCAACTGGCACCTCACTTCTTCGGTCCGCAGCCCGCCTCGAGCACCACGCGCTCCCGATCCCGGCACCGCCTCGCGCGTCGGCCACTCCGCGCCCATCGGGCCGAGTGGCTGGCTCCGCTCGGGAAGTGGATGGCCTCAACGGCTCCCTGGTGTGAGCGTCCCCCGCAAGCTCAGCGCATTGCCATTGTGGAGACGGACGAAGCTATCCCGGCCGTCCGTGATCGTGGCGAGGTAACCCGTGAATGAGCGGAACCCAGTTGCCTGGTTGCCCCCCTCGATCTCGGTGTATGTCCCAGACGGCGCACTGACCTGATCGCTGTAAATCGTACTGAGGGTGGGAAGCGGAATCTGCGACAGACAATTACACGTCGTGGCGAGATCTCGGAGGAACACCTCGTCATCGTCGTACACGCGGACCCGGAGCGGGGTGGGCCCGGCGGCCATGGGTTTCGGAACCAGCTTAGGAAACCCCACGGGCGGCCGGAAGGCGCCGCCGATGACACTGCTCGTGGGACAGACGAGGACCAGGGTGGAGCGGGACGTGGCGCTCTCAGGCAGCGCGAAGAAGCTCGCCGCGGTCCGGAGCGGATTCCACACCTGGCTGGTGTCCGTGGCCTCCGCATGCTGAATCGCGATCGGGTCGAAGACGCGCACGTAGTCCTTCGCCGCGTTGATCCACTGCACCCGCGCATGGATGGGGGTGCTCAGGGGCACCAATGAGAAGCCGGCCACATCGGGCGCTGCGATGGCGACGAGGCCACTGGTCGGGACACTATCGCCAATGTTATCAAGCCGAAGCAGGGCGACATCGTTCGTCGTCAACGGTAGGCTGACCGCGGGCCCACCTCTCGTACACGTGCTGTCGAACAAGAACATGTGCAGATCGCCGCTGCCGACCGGCGAAGACACGAGGAGAAGCGACATCGCGCCCGTCGGCGCACCCGCGCCCACGTACGGAATCAGCGCGCCGAAGCTAATCAGGCCGAGGGGATCTGCGGTTTGGGCGGTCGCTGGCGCGACGACACCAACCAGGCAGAGCAATACTAGTCCGATCGTCACTGTGCGCATTCGTCTCCTCCTTGGAGTGGGCTCAGGTGTGCCGGCCGCCCCAGGAGCCGATGCCACGGTGCACATCAGCGGCATCCGAGCGGATCGAGCGAGCCGGCCCGAGTGAGCGACATGCTAGGCCAAACAGACTGCCGCCGTCAATCGATCAGCGGACCGACCGAATCAGCACGAATGCCACCTCGCCGCGCCGGCACGACGGCGTCGGCCGTGCCCCCGAGCGGGACCCGATCAGGGCGTGCCGGCGCCGGATTCGGGCGGGGCGGGGCCGGGACTCGCCCCTGAGCGGGCCATGCCCAGGTGCGCGCGAAGTTTTCGGACCACCGTTGACACACCGCATCGAACGCTTTCGCCCCGGCGCCGGGGATCTGGGACTCAATGGGATCGGATTCGCGCGACAGACGCCGACGTTCAAGAGCCTCCCCGCCTCTGCCTGAGATAGACCAATTGGGCTATCTCCAGTCTTCGTCTGCCCCTTCCCGGAGATCGGCGATCTTGTCGGCGATCATCGCCCGCTGGCTCTCGTCGAGGTGCCGCCGCGGAGTAGGGACCGTGGGGCTCCGCGCTCTTCGCGCGCTGGGGAGTGAGCTGAAGCGCCTCGGCGGGCGGGGTCGGGGTGGGCTTCGGCATCTGCGCCGCTTTTCGCTTGCGCCGCTTGATGAGCATGGCGCGTTGCCGCTTGTCCGACTCCAGGGCGATGGCGCCCTGTTCCTTCGGCGAGGGACGCACGAGCGTCTTGGCCGCCGAGACCGCGACGAGGCCGCGCTCCACGGCCTGCACCAGTTCGGGCGTGCCTGGTTCGCGGACGACGCGGGCGGCCTTGATGGCGCCGGGGCTCACGTTGAGGAGCCTGCCGCTGTCGAGCACAGAGACAAATTCTGCTCTTGCTTCGTGCGATCACCGCCGTGCTTCAGGATGGCGATCTTCGCCGCAATCATCGCCCGCTGGCTCTCGTCCAGGTGACGCCCAGCGAGGTTCGCCGAGACGACGTAGCCGAGGGCATTGTCACCGCGATACTCGACGGTCTTCGGCGTGATGCCGAGGGCGCGACAGGCGCGCCAGCGGTTGACCCCGTCCACGATTTGCCTTCGTAGACGATGATCGGCCGGGCCGGATCGAAGCCGTGTTCCTGGAGAGACGCCGTGAGGCCGGCGAAGTCATCGGCGCTCATCGGCGGGAATAGTTCACAGAGCGGGTGCCGTCATCGCGGGCCGGCCGGCGGCGGGCTTGTGCCAGCGGGCTTGGTTTCCCAAGACCTCCGCTGTGAGAGATGACCAACACGGTCATACAGATGGTGCACGTTGTCATAACGAAGCGGCATCGGAACCACCCCGGATTCTCTGCCGAGGGCGTAGCGCAAGAAAGAGGGGGAGGGGCCCCCTCGACGGCCTTCTGTTTTTTCGAGGGGGACGCCACCCGAGTGACGCGGCTCGAGGTCCGCCGCTGAGACTTCGCGCTTCGGAAGGATCGCGGGCATCAAGAAGGCTGGGGTACTCGGCGCTCTCCCCTTCGGGCGTCGAGGCGCACGGCCTCGGCGCGCTGTCGTACTGTACGGCCGCTACGGAGCCACCAGGCGGCATCGAGGCGGTCGAGGGCGCTTCACCCCCTGCGTGTATCGGCTCCCGCATGGCGTGGCGAGGCTCAGAGGCGGCGGCAGATGCCACGATCGCTGGCGATTGGAAGGACCAGCGCACAGCGGCACGGCAAACGAGTCGTTGTTACCAGCTCGATCGACGCACCGCGACGGGTGCGCAGCGCTCTCTGCGGATCTCTAGCGGGGTGCTGCGAGGAGGTTCTGCTGTACCCCCGTTACCTACCGCGGCGCCGCGAGGCCCTTGCCCCGCTTCGCCCGACGTCTCGCGCCGCGATCTGCGCCACGTTGTCCAGGAAAATGTGCCGACCGTGTGACGCCATCGCCGCTCCCCCACGCAGCGCCAGCATCCGCCGGCCCCACGCGCTGTCACCGCGCCGCTTCTCCGCGCCGACGCGGCCAGCGTGGCGACATCACGGGATCGAGCGTGAAACGGCTTGTGACCCAGCTCCAGGACGGGGGGCTTTCGCCACGACGGAGCAACTTGGTGCTCGTGGTGCTGAAGCGAATCCTCCGCACGGCCCTGCGCCGACGCCTGATCCGCGAGGACCCGACCGTCGCGGTCCGCACGTTGAAGGAACCGCGCACCGAGATTGACCCGCTTGACCCGCAGGAGATAGAAGCGTTCCTCGTGGCGTGCCCGACGTGGTGGCGGGCCTACTTCGCACTGGCGTTCTGGACCGGCGCCCGGCCGAGCGAGTTGGCGGCGCTCAAGTGGGGCGACGTGGACTGGCAGAGCCAGCGCTTCCGCATCCGTGCGGGCCGTTACCGTGGCGTCGAGGACACGCCCAAGACGGCGAGCAGCGTGCGCGACGTGGACATGCTGCCGCCAGCTATCGAGGCCATGCGCACCCAGAAGGCGCAGCAAGCAGCGACAAGACTCAAGCTCGGCCAGGGAGCGCCCGCCGTCGGCGTGGACTACGTGTTCACAGGCCCGGAAGGCGGCCTCCTGAACACGAACTTCCTCAGGGACAAGGTGTGGTACCCAGCGCTGACAAAGGCCGGCCTGCGGCGGCGTTTTCTACCAGACGCGCCACACGTTCGCGAGCAACGCCCTGGCGGCTGGCGAAGCACCGTCCTGGGTCGCCGCCATGCTCGGGCACGCGACCCCCGAAATGCTCTTCACCGTCTACGCCCGCTACATCCCGAACCGGACGCGCCGGGACGGGAGCGCCCTGCTCGGTCGCATGGCCGGAGTCACTGATGCCGGCTCGGAGGCCCAGAATCGGGCTGCCGTACTCCCAATTTACTCCCCTTGACGGGAGCGCGACGTAGAAGAGCGAGCAAGATCACGTGGTTCAGAATGCATGGTGCCGAAGGTGGGAGTCGAACCCACACACCCTTACGGGTACACGATTTTGAGTCGTGCGCGTCTGCCAGTTCCGCCACTTCGGCCAGCGAGCCCTAGGATAGCCCAACCCCCGCGGAGAATGGAACAGGCTCGCCGGAGCACGGGGCCCCGGGCGGGTGTATGGTGGGCCCGAGGCCCGCCGCCGGGCCGGCCATCATCGTCAACCCATCCACACACGGAGGACAGTCCAATGGCGGATACGCGCGCAGGAGCAGTCATGTTCAAGGGCAGCCCCATCGGGCTCGGCGGACCGGAGATCAAGGCAGGCCAGGATGCACCCGACTTCACCGCGGTCGACAATGGCCTTCAGCCTGTGAAGCTCTCCGCCAGCAAGGGCAAGGTTCTGATCCTCTCCGCCGTGCCCTCGCTCGAGACGCCCGTCTGCGACATGGAGACGCGGAAGTTCAACGAGGAAGCGGGCAAGCTCGGCGGCAACGTCGAAGTGTGGACGATCAGCATGGACCTGCCCTTCGCCCAGAAGCGGTGGTGCGGCGCGGCAGGGGTCACCAACGTGAAGACCCTCTCCGACTTCCGCGATCACTCGTTCTCGCAGAACTACGGCGTGATGGTGAAGGAGGGCCCGCTCGCCGGCCTCACCGCTCGCGCCGTCTTCGTCGTCGGCAAGGACGGCAAGGTGAAGCACGTCGAGTACGTCAAGGAGATCACGACCGAGCCCAGCTACGACGCCGCGCTGAGCGCCGCCAAGCAGGCTGCCGGCGCCTGAACAGGCCGTTCGCCAGGGTGGCTCGTGCGTGGCAAGTATCGGCCATGCTTGACAACTTCACCCCTGGACGGTAGCCTTAGCGACGCGGTGGGGCTGTAGCTCAGTTGGGAGAGCACAAGGCTGGCAGTCTTGGGGTCAGGGGTTCGAGCCCCCTCAGCTCCACCAAATAATCGTCGGGGGTTACGGCACGCGCCGTAGCCCCCTCCTTATTTCGGATTGCGCCGAGGCTGCGTCCGGTCACGTTCAACCTGTCCTTGGCGGCCGACATCGAGCGCGGCCGGGTCCGCCCCCGCCTGGTGTTCTACGTCGATCGGCTGACCTGATGACCGACACGCATAGCTGGTGGCAGCGTGGCGTCATTTACCAGATCTACCCGCGGTCGTTTCTCGATACCGACGGCGATGGGATCGGGGATTTGCGGGGCATTGCCCGCGGGCTCGCATACCTCGCGTGGCTCGGCGTCGACGCGCTGTGGATCTCTCCCATCTACCCATCCCCGATGGCCGACTTCGGCTACGACATCTCCGACCGACACGATGATCGACGAGGCGCACCGCCTCGGCCTCAGGGTCATTCTCGTGATCTCCGTCGAGTGGCAGGCGCGCCGCATCGGGCAGCTCATCGCGGCGTACGAAGCTGCGCTGCCCGCCGGCGGCTGGCCCAACTGGGTGCTCGGCAATCACGACAAGCCCCGCGTCAGCGGCATCAGTGCCTGGTAGCGCTGAACCTCGGCTCCACACCGCAGAACCTCCGCGTGCCGGCCGCCTTCCGGGACGCTCGGGTGTTGCTGTCGACGGCGCTCGATCGCGAGGGGAAGGTGATCGGGGACAGTCTCGCGCTTCGCGGGGACGAGGGAGTCGTCGCGGCAGTCTCGTAGGGCCGCTGTCAGCCAGGACATGCGTGCGGGGTGATCCGTCACCTCGTTGACGGCGCGGTCGACAAGACCGCGAATGAACGCCACCTTCGCTCCGCGCTGCCGTGGCACAGGGCGTGCACTCCCGGCCGGCCATGGACGAGGCCCCGATCGCGGCCGCTCCTGCCAAGCGGCTCCGGCCCGCGCTCGTTCTCGCCGTCGGGCTCATGCTGCTCTGGCTCGTCGCCTACTGGTACCTGAGCCCGCTGAGCTGGGACCTGGTCCAGCTCTCGCGCCAGGGGCCGCGCGCCCTGGCCCTCTACGTCACCGGCCACTACCGAGACGCCGCGCGCGCGTACCGCGCGGGTCAACAGGGCATGCTCCGCGTCCCGTACATGAACGATCCCGCCGGCTACTGGGCGCTCCGGGCCGGCCACGTCGGCGAGGCGGAGCGCCGAGCGCGGGCGACCCTGGCCCTGGTGCCTACGGCCGTCGAGCCGCGCATCACGCTCGGCGAGATCGCGCTCGATCGGGGGCAGACCGCGGACGCCGTGACGGCCTTCGACGCCGTGCTCCGCCGATGGCCGGATCACGTCGACGCCCTCTATCTGCACTCCGTTGCGGTGGCGCGCGCGGGAGATCCGGGGCGCGCCATCCAGGACTTGAACCGCGGGCTCCGGTCCAGTTCCGTCGGCGGGCGCGACACGATCCTCTACCGCGTGATGGAGCTGGCCGGCGAGCTGCGGGAGCGCGCGCCGGGCGCGCAGCCGCTCTGCCTCCTCGCCCATCTGCATCGGTACCTGCGCGTCTTCGACGACGGGCAGGGGGTGATCGCGATGGACTACGCGCGTCAGGCGATCGGCGCGGGCGACCGCCCCGCCGACGCCTATCTGACGCTCGGGATCATCCACGACAAGCGCGGAGAGTACGAGGCGGCGCGCCGCGCGATGCGACAGGCCATCGCGGCTGATCCCAAGCACGCCGAAAGCTTGCGGTGGCTTTCCCGCGGAGCAGGCCTCCTTGGCGACAGGCTCGTCGAGTACCAGATGATCACGAGGGCGTTCGAGGCGGCCCCCACGGATCCCTTCTATCTGCGCGACGTCGAGCGCATCGTGCTCACCCAGCTCGGCGACCCCCGCGGCATGGCGACCCTGATGCAACGCGCCGTCGCCCTCGACGGCGGCAATGCCGAAGCGCATGCGCGGCTCGGCAAGGCCTTGGGATTGCTCGGCGACCAGGCGGGCGCCCGGCACCATGGCCAGCGCGCGGCCGAGCTCCACAGCCGTCAAGGAGAGGCGCGATGAGCGGCGTCGTCGATCGGGCGGCGCGGCGGCTCTTGCGCCTCCGCGTGGTGTCGGTCTTCCTGCTCTTTGTCCTCACGCTATGGTTCACCGACATGGCGGGGACGTACCGGCTAGCGGGCCGGCTCTTGGCCCTCACCATCCTGGCCGGCGTGGTGCTGCTCGCCCTCGACGCGCTCCTTCTCGCGCGGCGCGTCGCGACCGCCGCGCCGTCGGAGACGTCGCACCACCTGATCGAGGTCATCGGGCGCTACGCTCCGCTCGTCGTGTTGAACCTCATGATGCTCAACGTGGTGGCGCCGGTCCTCGGCCTCGTGGCGGGCGCCATGGGCTCCATCTCCGTGCTCAAGGCGTGGCTCACGCTCTTGGGCTGGCTGTCCGGCTGGGTGCTCTTCTGTCTCTTCGCGCTCGGCATCGCGGGGCTGCTCGCCGTCCTGGGCATGCGGCTCGCCGACCGGATCATGCTCCGCCTTGGCCCTGCCGCACGCGTGCCCGCCATCGTCGACCGCGGGATCGTCGCGCTCACCGCGGTGTACTGCGCGTGGGCCATGGCCCTCACCTTCAATGGGGCCTTCGATCAGCGCATCGGCCACCGAGCATCGGAGCGAGATCCTCGACGTGTGGGGCGTCCCCAAGACGCCGCTCTGGTGGGCGGACGTCCGCTCGTGGGACGCGCCCGGCGGCATCAAGCGCGTGCTCATCTTCCCGGAGCGCGACCAGATGGTTCCCGCGCTCCTCGACGTGGGACAACGCGTACGGGTCCGGATCCGACCCGGGTTCTTCGGGCTGCGGTGGGTGGAGAGCATGCGGCTCGATTTCGAGCACGATCTCGAGCCACTCGTGGCGGCGGCCCCGTCGGCCGCGTCGCCCCGAAAGCAGCTCATAGCGATGCTGCTCCGGGACGGACGCTGGGCCGAGGCGGCGACGCACACCGCCACCTACGCTCGGCACCACCCCGACGACCGCGACTTCATCGCGCAGGTGGCGGCGATCCTGCGCGCGTCGCGGCAGACGGAGCGCGCCACCGAGCTCGACAAGGTGGCCCTGCCCGTGTCACAAGGCCGAGGCGGACGATGAGATACGGCGCGGCCGCGGCGATCCCGGCCGTCGCCTGGCTGCTCACCGTCGCAGGCCCCGCCGGTGCCGTGGTCTACCGCTGGGTCGACGAGGACGGCGTCGTCAATCTCAGCGATGACCGCTCGCTGTTCGACGCGCATCGCCGGCAGGTCGGCGCCGACCGGGACGGCCCTCTCCCCGCGCCACCGCCGGGCGTCGTCGAGCCACCCGACGCGCCGGCACCCTCCGACGCGGCCGGGCGGCGGCGCACGGAGGACACCGCGGCGGAGATGATGCGCCTCGCCGGGCTCGGGCAGCAGTGCGATCTCCTGTCCGCGATGATCCAGGCGAATCTCGGCCGGCGGAACTGGGGTTCGGGCCGCGCGGCCGTCGATACGCTCACCGGAATCTTCAGCGCCGACACCCTCTGCCGGAACGTGCACCGCGCGCTGGTGCGGCAGCTCGATCCCTCGCTGACCGGCCCACTCCTCGCCTGGCTTCGCACGCCCCTCTCGCAGCGCATCGTCGCGCTCGAGCACCGTTCAGCCTCCCCGGACCGGAGGAAGGAGCACGCCGCATTCGTCAATCTGGTGCCCTCGACGCCTCCGACCCCCGCGCGACTCGCCCTGATCCACCGTCTCGAGCGGGCCGCGGACGTGACGGAGAGCTCGGCCATGGTGCTGGCCGGCGCCGGGGCCGCGATGCGGAAAGCGGTGGCACCGCTCGTCGGCCCGGCCGTCATTCCCACTCGCGCCGCCGATGGCCAGGCGGCCTTCCGCACTCCGATCGACGAGCAGTTCCGGCTCGGCATCATGCTCTCGTTGCTCTTCGCCTATGCCGAGCTGGGCGACGCCGACCTCGGTCGCTACGTGAGCTTCCTCGAGTCGACGACCGGCCGGTGGTTCACCCGGATCACGCACAAGGCCTTCCTCGCGGCCCTCGAGACGCCGGTCGAGCGAGGGCCACCGGCCGCCGTCTCCACGACGGGCCGGTCGAAAGCGCGCTGACCCTTGACCAACCTGCCCCTCGCGTGATCGGGGTTGACCGCCCTCCTGTAACTCTATAGATTCACTCAAGCGGACGATTAGCTCAGTTGGCGAAGCACTAGCCTCACATCCCGGGGATCACTGGCTCAAATCCAGTACCGTCCACCTTCTCCGGCGAGGGGTGGCAACGCGCCCCGCGCCTTCCTTTCGGGGCTGGAGGCGGTCGGATGTGGCCGCATTGCGAGGACCCTGGAGGTGACGACCCTGGTTGATGTCCGAGGCGCGAGCGCGGCGGGCGTCGGTCCGTCGAGAGCGAGCCGACCGGCTCGGTCGCTGTCCCGAAGGCTCGTGTTCCGGCGGCAGTTCTACCTGCAGCTCCTGAAGATTCTCGCGGACCGGGTGCGATCGCCAGGCCGGCAGGGCCGGATCTTCGTGTCCATGATCGGGAGCATCGGCGACCTCGTCTACCTCTTCCCCTCGCTCGAGGTGCTGCGCCGGCGCCACGTCATCGACATGGGCACGGGCGGCTATCCCTACCTCGCGGTCGTCGGGAACAATCCCCACGTCGCTCAGGTCTATGCCCCGTTCATCTACAAGCCGAGCCGCGCCGCGCAGCGGCGGCTCATCGAGCGCGTGCTGGCGCCGTTCTACGAGCGCGTGCTCCTCCTCGACCTGCCCGACGGTGACTGGTGGAAGGACGGAAAGCACTTCGTCGAGCGCTACGCGGAGGCGTGCGGATGTCCGCCCCCGGACAAGGGGATCCTCTACCTCGCCGCCGACAATCGCCGGGCGGCCGCCGACTACCTGCGCAGCGCGGCCTCGACTCGTTCATCTACGTGGCGCAGATGGTCCGGCATCGCCTTCCCTTCCGGAGCTGGCCCCTTGCGCACTACCACGCGCTCCTCCGGATTCTGCACGAGCGCCTGGCACTGCCGATCGTGGTGGACACCGTGGGCTCAGACGAGGCGGCCCTGCCGGACTTCTGCGTGGACGCGGGAAGGCTCGACGTGCTGACCGCCGCCGCCGTGATCGAGCGCGCGCGACTCTTCGTCGGCTCGGACTCCGGGCTCACGCACGTGGCGGGGGCGCTGGGCACCCCGACGGTGGCGATCCACCTCGGGTATCCGCCGGAGACCTGCGCGGCGCTCGGCGATCGCGTGGTGGTCGTCCGGCAACGGCGCCCATTCGACGATCCAGCGGCGACATCCCCCGAAGAAGTGCTCGAGTCGGTGGAGCGCGTGCTCGGGGGCGGGCGCTAGCAACCTGTCGAAGAAACCGGCAGAGCGAGGAGAAGGGCCCAGCTGCGAGGCGGCGCCCGATGACCGCACGCGAGGCGTACTCTCTGTACGTTGAGCGTGCGGTCGCGGGAGCGAACTACAGCAGATGGCGGCCATGAGCCTGCGCGGTGGGGTGTGCCTCGACATCGGCGCCAGCATCGGCATCCATAGCCTCACCATGAGCGAGCTCGTCGGCCCGGCCGGACGCGTCTACGCCTTCGAGCCGGAGCGGCGCAACTTCGCGCTCCTCGAAGCGAACCTCAAGCTGAACCGCGTGACGAACGTGACCGCCGCCGCCATTGCGCTCGGCGATTCCGTCGGGACGTGCCGTCTAGCCCTGAACCGGAGCAACCTCGGGGACCACCGGGTGGCCTCCGGCACGGAGGGTCGCGGAGGCGACGTGCCGATCACGACCGTGGACGCCGCGATGGCCACGGTCCCCGATGGCGCGGTCCGGTTCGTCAAGGTGGATGTCCAGGGGTACGAGCACCACATCCTCCGCGGGATGCGCGCCACCCTCGAGCGGAACCCCGACCTGATCCTGGCCCTCGAGGTGTTCCCCCAGGCATTGCGCGCCGCAGGCAGCTCCGCGCAGGAGGTGATGGAGCGGCTGCGGGACCTCGGAATGGTGGGGTGGGAGTTCCTGCCTCGGCTTCAGCCGGTCCAGCCGCCGTGGATCTACGAGCTCATCCGCGACGGCGACCAGGTGGACGTGATCGTCTGTCGCAATGCCGCGCTGCTGGAAGAGGTGCTCGCCCGGTGGCACGGCGGTAGGCTCGGTCCATAGGCCCTTTGCACGTCGTGCAGATCGGCTACGACGACACGGTGTTCCTCCGCGCGGCGCCGTCCGACACGCGTGTCCGCCAGGCGCTGTACGCCGCGCTCCTCGCCGAGCGCCGTCCCGGCAGCCGGCTCACGCTGCTGGTCCTCGCGCGGCGCGCGCCCGCCGCGGCGGTCGAGGACGGGGCGCTGGCCTGTGTTGCCGTGACCGGGCCGCGGCCGCTGCGCGCGGTGGCGCTCCTCGGCCGACTGCTCGCGCTGCACCGCCGCCGCCGCATCGACGTGCTCGCCCCGCAGACCGTGTTCACCGACGGGTGGATCGCCCTCGCCTTCGGGGCCATGACCGGCGTGCGCGTCGTGGGCCAGCTCCACTTCGACCTGTTCTCGCCGTCGGCGCGGGGCGCCGAGGTGGGGGCGGGACTCTGGGGATGGCGGCGGAGGCTGGCGCTCCGGCTCCTGCACCGCTTCGACGAGCTGCGCGTCGTGAGCCGTCATCTCGCGGCCGAGATCCGGGCGCGCAAGCTCAATCCGAGGGTGAGCGTTGTCCCCGTTCCGGCCATGATGCCCGCGTCCTTCCCCGGCGGCGAGCTCCGCGGACGCCCCCGTCCGGACCGTGCTCTACGTGGGCCGGCTCGCCGCGCAGAAGAACCTCTCGCGCTGGCTGCGCGTGGCTCGCCGCATCGCCGACGAGGAGCCCGACGTCGAGTTTCAGTGGGCGGGCGACGGCCCGCTGCGAGACGCGCTGCTCGCCGAGTCGGAGGCGCTCGGGCTCGGGTCGCGGCTGCGATGGCTCGGCGCCATGCCCCACGGCGACCTGCCCGCCCTGTACGCCCGCGCCAGCGTGTTCCTGCTGACGTCGGACTACGAGGGCCTGCCCCGGGTGGCGGTGGAAGCCGGGCAGGCCGGCCTGCCCATGGTCGCGACCGCGCTGCCCGGTCTCGACGAGGTGATCGCCTCGGGCGAGACCGGCTTCCTGTGCCCGCCCGACGACGAGGCCGCGCTGGCCGCCGCGGCGCTGTCCCTGCTGCGCGACGCCGGTCTCCGCCGCCGCATGAGCGCCGCCGCCCGCGCCCGCGTCGGCCGCGACTTCGACCCGCGCCGGCTGGCCGAGCGGTGGGTCGAGACGCTGATCACCGCGGCGGAGCGGGCGTGACGTCGTGGATCGGTCCCGCGCGATACCTGGCCGTGGCCAACGGCGTCGGCGCGGCGTGCGCGCTCGCCGCCGGGATCTACCAGGCGCGGGTGCTCGGGCCCGAGCAGCTCGGCGTCATGGGCATCATCGCCGGCATCACCGGATCGGCCCTCACGTTCGTCGACGTGCGCCTCAACGACACCGCCGCGAGGGCCTTCTACGCGGTGGACGGGCTCGCGCCGGCCGAGGCCGCGGCGCATCGCGCGGGCGTCGTGTGGGTGGCGGCGCTCGGCACCGTGCTGGTGGGCGCCGTGGCCGCGCTGCTCGCGTTCCTGGTCGGCGGCGTGCTCGTCCCCGTGTTCACCCGAGCGCCGGTGTCCCGCTGGTGGCTGCCGGCCGACGCCGTGACGCTCGCGCTCCAGGCGCTGACCGGCACGCTGTTCGCCCTGCTGCGGTACAGCCGTGAGTTCTACGTCATCGGGCACTGGCGCATGGCCACCCAGGCCACGCAGGCGGCGGTGACCGTGATCGGCCTGACCATCATGCCCACGCTCGCCGGCGCCTACGTGGCCGGCCTCGCGGGCGCGGGCGTGGTCGCGGCGCTCGCGCTGGCCGTGTCCTGGCGGGTGTGGACGCGCCGAGCGGGGTTGCCGCTCGGGCGCCCGGACTGGGGCAGCGCGTGGGCGGCGTATCGTCGCAGCCGCGGCATGCTCTTCTACGGCAACCTCCTCGGCTACGCCAAGCTCCTGCAGCGGTCCGCGGACGTGCTGCTCGTCGCCTACGTCGCCGGCGACCGCGAGACGGGGCTCTACAAGCTGGCGCGGCAGCTCGTGGACGGCGGCATCGCGGTGGTGCAGGACGCGCTCTACCAGGTGTACTTCCCCGACTTCCTGGACCTGCTCACCCGCCGCGCCGCGACGGCGTATCGCGCCCTCGCCCGGCGGCTCGCGGCCACCTGCGCCGCGCTGACCGCGGCGGCGGTCGCCGGGGAGGCCGTGCTGCTGCCGACGCTCGTCCCGCTGGTCTTCGGGGCGGATTTCGCCGGCGCCGAGTGGCCGATGGCGATCATGACGCTCACGTTCTTCTTCATCGCCGGCTGCCACCCGTGGATCTGGGCGCTCTACGTGGGCGCGGGCCGGCTCGGCGGGTACACCGCCATGGCGTTCGCCGCCGTGGCCGTGCAGTACCTCGCGATGCTCGCGGGCTTCCGGTGGATCGGCCCGACCGCCGCGGTCGGCATGATGGGCATGCTCGCCTCCTACGTCTGGCTGATCCCGGCCACCTATCTCCTCGCCCGCCGGCGATGGCCGCGCTTCCTGCCTTGGTTCTCGGCCGGCAGCGCCATCGCCCGCGGGGCCGGCGACGGCCGCCCGTGAGCCCGCCGCGAGACACTCGCTCCCTGCCGGAGCGCGTCCGCTCGTCGATCGCCTATGCGCGGCGGCTCACGCGCGTCGTCGACCTCGGGCCCGTGCGCCTTCCGGCCTTTCTCCTGGCGCGCCGCCTGGCCCCGCTGCGGCGCGTCCCGTTCCGCTTCGCGTGGCGGGGCCATCGCTTCCTGGCGCGGCCCGTCGACGAGGCCGCGATCCAGGAGGTCCTGCTCGAGGAGGAGTACGCGGCGGCCGCGCGCCTGGTGGCGGCGGCGCCGGATCGGCCCGTGGTGATCGACGCCGGCGCCAACATCGGCCTGTTCGCGATGGTGATGCTGGCGGCGCGGCCCGACGCGCGCGTCCACTCGCTCGAGCCCGGGGCGGCCACGTTCGCGCTCCTCGAGGCCAACGCGCGCGCCAACCCGGCCTTCGCCTGGCGCGCGCATCGCCTGGCCGTGTGGCGCGCGGCGGGGCCGGTGGCGTTCGGCGCCATGGACGCCAGCACGTCGAGCCGCATCGACGAGCTGGCGCCCGGCGGGCGCGTGGAGATGGTGGAGGCGGTGACGCTCGGCGGCTTCGCGGCGCAGCACGCGCCCGGCCCCATCTTCCTGGTGAAGCTCGACGTGGAGGGCGCCGAGGAGGCCGTGCTGGCCTCGAGCGAGGCGGTGCTCGACCGCGTGCAGCACCTGCTGCTCGAGATCCACCCGCCGCGGGCGGACGAGGCGCGGGTCATGGCGATCCTGTCCGCCCACTTCCCCCACGTCAGGCGCCTCCCGGGACGGCGCTCGGCGAAGCCCCTGGTGCTCGCCAGCCGCGTGCCGGTCCAGGACCTCGCGCAATGAGCGCCACGCACGCGCACATCAGCCGCGCGCCTTCCGTCGCCGCGGCAATGCTGGGCGTCGCCGTGGCCGTGCGGATCTGGAACGCCGTCGTGTACGACATCCGTCAGCAGCACGACATGCAGGTCCACATCGGCTACCTGCGGGATCTCGCGGGCGGACACCTGCCGACGACGTACAACGCGCCCTGGTACTACATCTTGACGTGCGTGCTCGCCTCGCCCGCCATCGCCGCGTGCCGGCTTCTCGGCACGAGCGAGGGAACGCTGCTCCAAGCCGCCGTGGGCGTCTCCGGAACCGCCCTGTTCCTGGCGTTCATGGCCGGATGCCTGGCCCTGGGACGCGAGCTCGGGTTTGGGGCGAGCGGCGCTCGCTGGTATGCGCTCCTGGTGTGCGCGTTTCCGGTGGTCGCCCGGACGTTCAACATGGTGCGCCCCGAGAACCTCCTCCTCACCCTGACTCCGTGGACCCTTCTGCTGCTCCTGCGCTCGGCCCCCGCGGCCGTCGCGCGGACAGGATGGGCGATCCGCGGCTGGCGATTCTGGACCGTGTCCGCGGCGCTCGGGCTGATGGTGGCCCAGAAGATCGGCGGCCTGACGCTGGCAGCGACCGCGCCGGCCTTCCTGGCGGTGGGGGCCCCGGGAGCCCCTCCGCGTCGGTCACGTCCGATCGGCGTTGCAGATCTGGACCGCCGCCGCCGTGGTAGCGGGCATGCTGATCGCCGCGCAGTGGCTCGTCGCCGGCACGATGCCCTTCCGCCATGATCGAGGAGCACACCCCATGTTCCAGTCAGCGCCGGCCAGCTTCTTCTGGCACCTGGACCCGGTCTCGGCGTGGCAGCATCCCTTCCGCGATTGGCATCGGGGGTCCCTGCCGGAGATCCTGCTCATCGACCTGTACGGCGACTACTGGCGGGCGGGCTTCGATCAGCCCGGTCTGCACCGATCCGAGCGCGCGCGCGTGGCGAGGGCGCGGTTCGGGATCGTCGCCTCCGTCTGGTTCCTCCTGCTCTGGACGGGGAGCCTCGCCGTGCTCCAGGCTCGACGGGTCGTCCGGCCGGGGCAAGCATCGCTCAGCCTGGCGCTCACCACCGCCGCGGCGCTGCCGCTCTTGGCCTCGGCGGCATACTTGGCCGCCGCCGCACTCCGGTTCTACGCTCCGGTCGATGGCGACATCGCCAAGTGGGAGTACATCGTCTGGGTCTTCGTCTTTCTGCCCATCCCCATCGTGCAAGCCCTGTCGTCCCTGGACGGGCAACCGGCGCGGTTGGCGCGGGCAGCCCTGCTCGCATGCGCTGCGGCCGGCTGCGTGCAGTCCGTCGTCACCGACGGCGTTCTGAGCGGATCGGTCGGGGATGAGGCTCCTGGTCGTCAACTACGAGATGGACGATGGCTCCCCCGTGCTGGCCTGGCAGGCGGGGGTGGTGCGCGAGCTGGCCCGCCGCGCGGATCGAGTGGCCGTGCTCACGGAGCGCGCGGGAGATTGCGCGCTGCCCGGCAACGTCGCGATGGAGACCGTGCCCCGGCCCGGTCGGGCGGGCGCGATCGGGCGGCGCGCGGCTGCGCTGGGCGCCGCCTGGCGACTCGCGCGGCGCGAGCGCGTGGACGCGGTCTTCGTTCACATGGCGCATCGGCAGGCCTATCGACTCTGGCCGGTGTTCCGCCTCCTCCGGCTGCCGGTCCTCTTGTGGTACGCCCACGGCGCCGTGACCTGGCACCTGCGGCTCGCCCATCGCTCCGTCGACCGCGTGATCAGCTCGAGCCCGGAGGGCTTTCGCCTGCGATCGGCCCGGGCCCACTTCATCGGCCAGGGAGTGGACACGCAGCTGTTCTCGCTGCGCCCTCCCGCGGCGGCGCGCCCCCACCTGCTCGCGGTGGGCCGCATCTCCCGGCGCAAGCGCCTCGATCTCCTGGTGTCGATGATGGCGCACCTGCGCGGCGACGGGCTCACGCTGCGGATCGTCGGTCCCACCTTGACCGGCGACGACGCCGCCTACGAGGCCGCGCTCCGGCGCGACGTGGCCGCCGGGCACCTGCCCGTCGAGTTCCTCGGCCCCGTGCCCATGGATCGGCTGCCCGGTCTCTACGACACGGCGGCCCTCGCGCTCAACGTGAGCGAGACGAACAGCATGGACAAGGCGGTGCTGGAGGCGCTCGCCACGGGCTGCCCCGTGCTCAGCAGCAATCCCGCGTTCCGGGAGCTCCTCGCCGACCACCCCGGGCTCGTCATCAAAGACGAGCGCCCCGAGGCCATCGCCGCCCAGCTCCGCGCGCTCCTCGCCGATCCCGGCGCCGCCGCGCCCGAGGATCTCCGGCGCCTCGTGGAGGGCCACCACGACATCCGGTCCTACGCGGATCGCGTGATGGCCCACCTGACGGCGGTGATGCGGCGGTGAGCGGCGTGCTGCTGGTCACCGACATCTTCCCGCCGGACATCGGCGGCCCGGCCACGTTCATCCCCGCGCTGGGGACGGCGCTGGTCGAGGCGGGGCATCGGGTGACCGTCGTGTGCCGCGCCGACGACCCGCGCGCGCCGCTCCGGGAGGCCTGGCCATTCCGCTTGCTGCGGACGCCGCGTCGGGGCGGCGCGAGCCGCCGCCCGCGCCTCTTGTGGACCCTCTGGCGCGAGGCCCGGCGACACGACGTGGTCTTCAGCAACGGCCTCGAGCGCGCCACCGCCTGGGCCTGCCGGGCTGGCGGGCGGAGCTACACCGTGAAGGTGGTCGGCGACCTCGCGTGGGAGCGCGCCCGCGGCGAGGGGCTGACCGAGCTGTCGCTCGACGAGTTCCAGGCCGCGCCGGCGGCGGGCCGCCCGTGGCGGCGCTGGGCGGCCGGCCAGCACACGGCCGCACGACGCGCCCGGCGCGTCATCACGCCGAGCGACTACCTCCGGCGCCTGGTCCTCGGCTGGGGCGTGGAGCCGGCGCGCGCCGTCACCGTACACAACGGCATACACCTGGGCGAGTTCGCCGGCCTCGCCCCGCGGCCGCGGCCGCCGGGCGTGCCGCTCCAGGTCCTCTGGGTCGGCCGCATCGTCAACCACAAGGGGCTCGAGTTCCTGCTCGAGGCGCTCGCGGGCGTGGACGGCATCGAGCTCGACCTGGCGGGCGATGGGCCGGCCGCTCCGCGGATCCGCGCGCTGGCGAGCCGGCTCGGCGTGGACGGCCGCGTGCGATTCCACGGGCTCAGGCCCCGCGCCGATGTCCTGCGGCATCTCGCGCGGGCGGACGTGCTGGTGCTGCCCAGCGAGTACGAGGGCCTGTCGCACGCGCTGCTCGAGGCCGCGGCGGCCGGGCTCGCGTGCGTCGCCTCCGACCGGGGCGGCAACCCCGAGATCATCGAGCATGGCCGGAGCGGCCTGCTCTGGCCGTACGGCCGCGTGGATGTGCTGCGCGAGACCCTCGCGCGCCTGGCGCGCGACGAGGATCTGCGCCTCGCCCTGGCCCGCGGCGCGAAGGCGCGCAGCGCGGCCTTCGACTTCCGCGAGACGGTGGCGCGCACGATCGAACAGCTCGGCGCGTGAGCATGGCGCGGCTCGTCGCCCATCTGATCAACCTCAACGAGACGCCCGCCAATTCTCCGTTCAGCGGCGCGGAGAACCATCTCTGGGTGCTCCTCCCGGCCCTCGCCGCCGCGGGAGTCCCCGTCGAGCTGATCGTCCTGCTCCAGGCGACGGGGCCCGCGATCGAGGCCCGGCTCGCCGAGCTCACGGCCGCGGGCATCGCCGTCCACCGCGTGCCCTATCGCCGCCGAGTCGACCCGGTCGCGGTGGCGCGGCTCCGGGCGCGGCTCGCCGAGCGCCGGCCCGGCATCCTGCACACGCACATGCTGCCCGCCGATCTCCACGGCGGCCTGGCGGCGCGCCTGGTGCCGGGCGTGGCGATCGTCTCCACGGTGCACAACGACGAGCCCAAGTATCTCCGGCCCGGCTGGCGACATCTGGTCCGCGCCGTGGCCGGCCTCGCCGCCCACCACGTGGCGATCTCCGAGCGCGTCCGCCGCTACCTGGTCGACGGGCTGGGGCTCGCGCCCGGCCGCGTGAGCGTGATCCCGTACGGGATACCGCCGCCCCGGGAGATCGGCGACGCCCGGGCGCGCGCGCGCGCCGAGCTGGGCATCGCGGCCGATGCGTTCGCGGTCGGCTTCGTCGGGCGGCTGGTGGCCCAGAAGAACGTGGATCTCCTCGTCGCGGCGATGGCCCGGCTGCCGGAGGCCCGCTGCGTGATCGTCGGCGACGGGCCGCTGCGCACGGCGCTCGCGGCCCAGGCGGCGCGCTGTCCGAACGTGACGCTCGTGGGACATCGTCCGCACGCCGAGGCGCTGATGCCGGGACTCGACGTGCTCTGCTTGCCCTCGCGCTGGGAGGGGCTCGGGCTGGTCCTGGTCGAGGCCATGCTGCGCGGCGTGCCGGTGGTGGGGAGCCGGGCCGGCGCGATCCCGGAGGTGCTCGGCGACGGCGCGTACGGCGTCCTGTTCGAGCCGGGCGACGAGGACGGGCTCGTGGCGGCGATCGCGCGGGCGCGGATCGACGGACCCGAGCTCGCCGCCCGCGCGCTCGGCCACGCCCGCGAGGCGTTCTCGGTGGATCGCATGGTGGCGCGAACACTCGCCGTCTACGACGGGCTGCCGCGCCGCTGAGGCTCGAGCGCGATGCTCAGCAAGGCCTGTGGAGGGCCTTGACGGCCTCGCGGGCCCAGGCTAGCATGGCCGGCAATCGCGCGCCGGAGCGAGTTGTGTCGTCACGCGAGGCTCGTTGACCACCCGTCCGACCGATGCCACCCCCGGAGAGTCACGCGCGCGCGATGCCACAGGAAGACACCCGTGCGGCCGAAGAGTACACGAGCACCCGAGTCGCGCACTGGGACGCGGTCGCCCGGCGCATGGCCTTGGGCACATGGGCCGGGCGGTACTATCGTCGGCGGCTGACCGAAGTCTACCACTTCCTCGTCCCGCCGGGTCTGCGCGTGCTCGAGCTCGGTTGCGGAAGCGGCGACCTGCTTGCCGCCGTTCGGCCGTCGTGCGGTGTGGGGGTGGATTTCTCCGCGGAGATGGTCAAGCTGGGCTCGCGGCGACACCCGAGCCTCCGCTTCGTTCACGCCGACGCGCAGGCGCCGGCGCTCGCCGGGCAATTCGACGTCATCATCCTCTCGGATCTCATCAACGACCTGTGGGACGTGCAGGCCTGCTTCGAACAGGTGACCCGGCTGTCCACCGCGCGCACGCGCGTGATCCTCAACTTCTACAGCCGCGTCTGGGAGACTCCGCTCTGGCTCGCCCGGCGCCTCGGACTGGCTCGCCCCATCCTGTACCAGAACTGGCTCACCGGCCCCGACACGGCCAACCTCCTGAACCTCGCGGGCCTGGAGACGATCCGCCGCTGGACGGAAATCCTCTGGCCCATCCCGACGCCGGTACTGGCCCACCTGGCGAATCGATATCTGGTTCGCGTCTGGCCGCTGACCGAGCTGGCCCTGACCAATTTCATGGTGGCCCGCCCGAAGCCGGCCTCGCGGTTGCCCCCGCTGCCGAGCGTGTCCGTGATCGTGCCCGCTCGCAACGAGGCCCAGAATATCCCGGATGTCCTAGCGCGCACGCCCGAGATGGGGAGCGGGACAGAGCTGATCTTCGTGGAGGGACATTCCCGCGACGACACGTACGCGGTGATCGAACAGGCGATCGCGGCCTGTCCCGAGCGCCTGGTGCGGCTGCTGCGTCAGGCGGGAGTCGGGAAGGGCGACGCGGTGCGCCTCGGCTTCGCTGAGGCCCGGGGCGAGATCCTGATGATCCTCGACGCCGACCTCACGGTGCCACCCGAGGATCTCCCGCGCTTCTATTCGGCCCTCGTGTCCGGCGTCGGCGACTTCGTCAACGGCGTGCGCCTCGTCTATCCCATGGAGCGACGAGCCATGCGCTTCCTGAACCTGCTTGCCAACCGGCTGTTCGGCGCCGTCTTCTCCTGGCTGCTCGGACAGACCGTGAAGGACACGCTCTGCGGCACGAAGGTGCTCTGGCGCGGCGACTACGATATCATCGCGGCCAACCGCGCTCGCTTCGGCGCCTTCGATCCGTTCGGAGACTTCGACCTGATCTTCGGGGCGGCAGCGCTCAATCTCAAGATCGTCGATTTGCCCATCCGCTATCGCGAGCGTGTGTACGGCCAGACGAACATCCGGCGCTGGCGGCACGGCTGGCTGCTCGTGCGCATGGTGGGCCTCGCAGCCCGCAGGTTCAAGTTCCGATGAGACGCATCGGACGGCGGCCGGCCCACGCCCGGTCCCGATCGACGCTGAGGCTTCTGCCATACCGGGAGTACGTCGGCGTCAACCGCGACGATCCGCTGCGCTTCTACTACTGGCCCGTGCTGGGCGCCATCTATCGCCGGCGCGTGGAGCGGTGTCTGGACGAGTGCCGCGGCGGGGCTCGCGTGCTCGAAGTCGGCTTCGGGTCGGGCGTGACGTTCCTCAACCTGCGCGCAATGTACGGCGAGATCCACGGGCTGGATCTGACCGCGGACGCGGGCGAGGTCGCGAGAGCGTTTCAGGCGAGCGGGGTGCCGACCCATCTCCGGAACGGCAGGGTGCAAGAGATGCCGTACACCGACGGCTTCTTCGACACGGTGCTTCTCATCAGCATCCTCGAGCACCTGAAGCCGGACGAACAGGACGTCGCCTTCCGGGAGATCCGGCGCGTCCTCAGGCCGGGAGGACAGGTCGTGTACGGGGTGCCGATCGAGCGGCCCCTCATGGTCTTCATGTTTCGACTGATGGGCTACACCATCCGGGAGCACCACTTCTCGACGGAACGACACGTGGCCGAGGCCGCCGAGCGGGCGCTGCACAAGGTTCGGCTCGACCAGATCACGACGTGGCTCGGACCGGTCTACGAGATCGGGCACTTCGTCAAGCCATAGTGCCCGGGCACCCGTGACCCGCCTCGCGCGCGCGGACGAGGGCGGCTTCCTGGCCGGGCTCGTCCTGTGTCTGGCGCTGCAGGGCCTGCTCGTCGGGGTGCCGCTCTGGACGCAGGCCGCCCTCCCAGGCTTCGACGACGCCTACGCGTACATCAACAAGACCCCGCAGCTCGAGACGTGCGTCCGCCAGGCCTGCCCGGCCCTCGTCGACCTGCGCCGGCAGATCGATACGTCGTCGCCCGACCCCGAGGTCGCACGGTGGAGCCACCGCGCCCACCAGCGCACCCTGCTCGTCTATCACCCGCTCTACAGCGTGCTGCTTCTTGTCCTCGAGCGCCTCGGGATGACGGCGGAAAATGCATATCGGAGCCTGACGAGCCTGGGAGGCCTGTTCCTGTGGCTGGCGATCGCGTACTGGCTGAGAACGCTCTGGCGGCCGGCGCCCGCTGGCATCGCCCTCGGACTGCTGGCGCTCCAGGTATTCCCGGGACAGGGATTGCATCAGGTCGTGCCGTCCAACCTCGCGCTCGGCGTGCTGATGCTGGTCTCGGCGCGCCTTGTCGCCCGCCGGGGTCATGCGACGTGGGCGCTCGTGGGCGGGACACTGGCGCTGCTGACGCTTCACCTGCCGTTGGGACGACTCTATGCCGTCGCGCTGATCGCCCTGGTGGCGATGCTCCGAGGGCCGCGGGCGGCGGCGTGGCCGATGCTGATGGGCGGCGGGCTGATCGCCGCCAGCCTGCTCGTTCCCCTCGTGATGAATCGGCCCACGCTGACCCCCGAGTTCATCCCGCTGCCGGCGACCCTCGGCGCATGGGGCCGGTTCGCGATGGCAACCGGCGCCGATATCGCGCGGGTCATCGGCGCGTGGGTCACGCCCGCGAGCGCCGTGCCGATGGTGGCGGCGATCGCGCTCGGCTAT
This sequence comes from uncultured Candidatus Rokubacteria bacterium, assembly GCA_963840495.1. Taxonomy (GTDB): domain Bacteria; phylum Methylomirabilota; class Methylomirabilia; order Rokubacteriales; family CSP1-6; genus CAWIZN01. Next base: position 31,525 of record CAWIZN010000005.1, on the reverse strand, counting down.
TACGTCGCGCCCCGGGGACAGGCCGACGCGCTGTTCAAGACCACGCTGATCGTCGTGGCGCTCACCGCCGTGAGCCTCGCCCTGCTCGCCCCCGGGTACCCGGCGGAGATGTTTCGCCGCGTGTGGGTCCTGCTCGCTGTGCTGCTCACGGGAGCCGTCGCCCAGGCGGTGTGCTATCTCTGGGGGCGGCTCCGCACGGCGGTGATGCCTGGGCGGCCCCACCCATGGATCCAGATCTCGCTGGCACCGGCCCTCGCGTTCGTAGCGCTCGTCGTCCTGGTCGCCTCGGGTGGCCAGACGTGGCGGTCGGCCCTGGTGCAGATGCAGTCCTACCGGTCGGAGTTCGATGCCGCCCAGCCCGCCCGGATGGCCGCGCTCGCACGGCCGGGAGATCGTGCGCTGTACCTGCACGAGACGCCCTTGCTCGTGTACCTCTCCCACGGAGCCCTCGCCGTCGGCGCCGTGTACTACCCGATTCTCGCCGGGACCCGAGCCGAGGCGTCATGGCTCGCGCGCCCCGAGCTCCGCTTCGCCGTGGCCTGGAACCCGGTGATGTCTCTCGAGGTGAACGGGCCCAGCTCCATACCGGTGATGCCGTATCGCTGGATTCGCCTCGAGACACCCGATGCCGTGACGGCCGAGCACATCCGGATGCATCTCCACTCGGGCCGCGCGCCCGCGCGGGTCGAGGCGCGCCAGCTCGTGCCGGCCTGCGATCGCACGGCAATGGCCGACCTGCGTCCAGGTCGTGCGGACTGGGTGGTCGTGACGTTGCCGTGCGGCGCCGGCGGCCGGCTCTTCGAGATCGCCTTCCCCATCGGCGGTCACGCCGTACGGATGAGCGGGCTCACCGTGGGGGACGATTCCGGCCAGTGGCCGTGGGCCAGGAAGGCGCGCTTGACGCTGGGCCCACGGAACCCGGCGGCCGCGGTCACGATGCTCAGCTTCGATGCGGCCACCCTGCTGCCCGAGGCGCTCGGCCCGGTACGCACGGAGGTGCTGGCGGATCGAGGCGGCACCGTTCTCCTGCGTCTGGAACGGTAGTGGGGTCGAACCTGCGGCCGGTGCTTCCGTGTTGAGCGAGGAACAGCGGGCTCGCACGCTGGAGCGCTTCGAGGAGCACCGGCGTGCCTGGTCGGGCAACGAGGCGCTGCGTGCCCTCTACGCCGACTGGTACGGTCAGGTCGCGGCCGCGCTGCCGGACCGCCGTCTCGGCTGCTTCGTCGAGCTTGGCTCGGGCCCCGGCCTGGCGCGACACTACATCCCGGACCTCCAGCTCTCCGACATCGTCAGGGCCCCCTGGCACGACCACGAGATCAGCGCCGACCACCTTCCCTTCGGCGACCAGACGGTCGGCGCTCTCGTCCTGTTCGACGTCCTCCACCATCTGGGTGATCCCGCTGCCTTCTTCACCGAAGCCGACCGGGTGCTCGCCGACGGGGGCCGTGCGGTGCTCTGCGAGCCCTACCTGAGCCCGCTGTCATACCCAATCTATCGGTTCTTCCACGAGGAGCCCGTCCGCTTGCGCGTCGACCCGCTGGCCGTGCAGGCCCGCGGCGGCCGCGGCGGAGATCGCGCCAAGGATCCATTCGACTCCAACCAGGCCATCCCCACCTTGCTCTTCGCCCGACCTGCCGGCCGCGCCGCCTTCGCCGCCCGGTTCTCGCGCCTCTGCATTGTCTCGGTGGATCGCCTCGCCGGCCCCAGCTACCCCGCCTCGGGCGGCTTCGGCCGCCGGCCGCTGATTCCCGCCGCCTTGTGGCGGGCACTCCACGGGGTCGAGCGCTGCCTCCCCGCCTGGAGCTTCCGCCTCATCGGGTTTCGCATGCTGGTGGTGATCGAGAGGCGCAGTCGGTGAATGCTGGGGAGGGGGTGTAGGTCCACCGGCGCGGCAGCGTTGGGGGCGCGCGATGCTACACTGAGCGCCGTGTCAGCGCCCGGTACGGTATTTGACGGCGGCCCCGCCGGCGCCCCATGGAGCCCCGTTCGGCATCCGAGAATCTGGCTCGCCGCGCTCTTCGCCATCCTCGCCGCCGTCACCATCGCGTGGGTCAGCATCGACCGGCGTCCGCCCGAGTGGGACCACGCCAACCACCTCGAGCGCGCCCTCCGCTGCTACCAGAACCTGGCGCAGGGCCGCGTCTGGACGGCGGTGATCGGGGACTCGGCCTTCTATCCGCCCCTGGTCCCGTGCGCCGCCGGCGCCCTCTACCTGATCTTCCCGGTCACCCCGCTCACGGCCCAGGCCGTCATGCTGGTCTTCCTCGCCGTCGGCCTCGCCGCGACCTTCGGCGCGGGCCGCGCCCTCTGGGACGCGCGGTCGGGCCTCCTCGCGGCCTTCTTCTTCGGCACCGCGCCCTTCGTCGTGTACTCGCTGCTGAACTTCCAGCTCGACCTGCCGCTGGCCGCGATGGTGGCGGCGACGCTCTGCGTGCTGCTCCAGACCGATGGGTTTCGCCGGGCGCGGTGGTCCGTGGCGCTCGGCCTCGTGCTGGGCCTCGGTCTGCTGACGAAGCCCACGTATCCGGTGTACGTGCTCGGGCCGCTCCTGTACGAGATCGTCGCCGCCTGCCGGAGCGGCGAGGCCCGCCGCCGCCTCCGGCTGGTCGGGCTGGCCCTCCTCATCACCGCCGCGATGGCGCTGCCGTGGTACGGGCCCCGGCTGGTCGGCATGCCCCTGCAGGTCAGCCAGCGCTCGTTCAAGCAGGCCGCGGAGGCCGATCAGGCCGCGCTCTTCACCTGGGAGTGGCTGCTCTACTACCCGCGGACCTTCCAGCACCAGTTCGGGGCGCTGGCCGCCGTCCTGTGCGCGTGCGGGCTGTGGGCGCTCCGGCGCGATCGCGGCGCGCGCGCCTTCCTCTGGCTGGCGATCGTGCCGGCGCTCCTCATGTTCCTGCTCATCCAGAACCGGAACCTGCGCTACACGCTCCCGATCCTGCCGGCGGCGGCGCTCGTCGCCGTCGCCGCGCTGCGGGCCTTTCGCGCGCCCTGGACGCGGTGGGCGCTGGTGGGATGCGTCGCCGCGGCGGCGCTGCAGGTGTCGATGGCCGCGTTCGCGGTGGTGCGCCCGCTCTCGGTCGACGTCTTCAGGACGCCGCTCTTTCTCTCGTACGCGCCCGTCACCGACGACTGGCAGCACGACCGCATCCTCGACGATCTGGCGCGGGCCAGCGGCGGCAAGCCCGCGACCGTGTCGGTCGTACCCAACTTCAACTACCTCTCCGTGTCGAACCTCCGCTACGAGGCGATGGCGCGCGGGCTCCCGTTCGAGATGATGCGCGCGTGGAGCGGGCCCCCGTTCGCGGTCGACCTGATGGTGCTGAAGACGGGCTCGCAGGGGCCGAGCTTCTCCGCGGCGAAGCCGGAGGGGATCATGCGGGCCCTCGCCGGGGAGGATCCGGACCTGGCGACGATCTTTCCGGTCGTCGCCGAGCGCCCGCTGCCCGACGGCAGCCGGGCCATCATCCGGGCGCGGCGGATCCCGCCGCTCGCCGGCGTGGAGCCCGCCGAGGTGGCGCGGCGGCTCGAGAAGGCGCAAGAGGCCGCCATGGCCGACTTCGTGCGGGACGCGGTGGGTCTGCGCATCACGCTCGACTATCGGCCGGACGCGATCCTGCGCGGCGAGGTCGACCGGGTGCGGGTCGAGGTGGAGGCCGCCACCATCGGCGAGCTGAAGCGGCGCGACCGCGCACCGCTCCGGGTGCGCGACGTCCGCATCGAGGTCGACCGGCTGCTCGTGAATCCCCATCGGCTGATGCGCTCGGGCGCGATCGAGGTGCTCGACGCGGGCGCGCTCCGCATCGAGCGCGCCGTGATCACGCAGGCCGATCTCGACGCGCTCCTGGCCGGTCAGCCGGCGGGGAGCCTGCTCAGCGTGGAGCTCACCGACGGGTGGGCCGACGTGCGCGGCAAGGGCCTGCCGGGCTCGGCGAAGGTGGGCCTGATTCCCGGGACCCCGACGTCGCCCTTCGCCCTCAAGGTCGCGGATCTGAGGGTCGCCGGGCTCCCCGTTCCCGACGCGCTCGTCGACTGGGTCGTCCGCCACTTCGACCCGACGAACCGCCTCCGCAACCTGCCGGTCCCGGTCTCGATCGCCCCCATGCAGATCAAGGCCGGCCGCTTCGAGATCGGCGCGCCGGCGAGCTAGCGAATGATCCGAAAGCGGCGCCGTTAGGGCGCCCGTTCGCTCGAGACCCTGCGCATCAGGGCCTCGGGGTCGTCGGTCAGAATGAAGTCCGCGCCCGTTCGGAGCAACGAGCGCATCGCCAGGTACCTGAAAGGCTGCCAGTAATGCCCCAGAGGGATTGCGTTCATGTAGACCTTCACGTTCTGGGCGTGCAGCCGCGCGACCTCGTCAGCGCCAATCCGGTCCGTGTGGAGGATCTCCGGCAGCCGGCCGAAGATCGTCCGCACCGTCTCGACGGTGACCCGCGTATCCAGGAGGCGCGCCATCACGATCATCTGCGGATAGCGCTTCTTGGTCTTCGCGGCGGCCGTCAGCTCCTCGATGGACTTCACAAAGAAGATGAGATCGTCGAAGGAGCCGTGAGCGTGGATCCAATCCGCCCCAGATTGAACTCGCTTAGCTCCGCTAGCGGAGGACCGCGGAGCCGCTAGCTCAGCTAGGGCACCCGTTCGCTCGAGACCCTGCGCATCAGGCCCTCGGGATCGTCTGTCAGAATGAAGTCCGCGCCAGTTCGGAGCAACGAGCGTATCGCCAGGTACCTGAAAGGCTGCCAGTAATGCCCGAGAGGGATTGCGTTCATGTAGACCTTCACGTTTTGGGCGTGCAGCCGCGCAACCTCGTCAGCGCCAATCCGGTCCGTGTGGAGGATCTCCGGCAGCCGGCCGAAGATCGTCCGCACCGTCTCGACGGTGACCCGCGTATCCAGGAGGCGCGCCATCACGATCATCTCCGGATAGCGCTTCTTGGCCTTCGCGGCGGCCGTCAGCTCCTCGATGGAGTTCACGAAGAAGATGAGATCGTCGAAGGAGCCGTGAGCGTGGATCCAATCCGCCACCTCCGCGACCGCTTCCGGATGGACCTTGAAGTCCACGCTGAGCACGGACCGGCCGCGCGACCTCTCGTACACGTCGCGAAAGCGAGGCACCCCCTCGCCGTTCCGGAGCCGCGCCGAAGCCACCACGTTCGACGGGAGCCTCTCGATCCGGCCCTGCAGCGTCGTCGAGCTTTCCAGCTTGCCGTCGTGCATGACGAACAGCTCACCATCCTTCGACCCCCGCAGGTCGATCTCGACCACGGGCACCCCCGCTGCTACTGCCAGAGTGACAGCGGCGCGGCTGTTGTCGGGTCCCCCGAACCCCCTGGCGCGGTGAGCGACGATGAAGATCCGGTGACACCGGGAATCACGAATGCACGCGGCGATCTCCCGCGAAGAGGCCGGGGCTGGTCCCGCCAGTGCGATGGCCGGGAGAAAGAGCGCAGATATGAGCAGGCCGAGCGTGAGGATTCGGCCGATCCGCCGGGTCACGGACTTACCCCGAAGTGTGCCCGCGCGTGCAAAGCCTCTTGGCGTTTCGGATTCCGGCCTTTCCGCGCTGTCGACATCGCCCTATCATACGCGGTCCCGTGTCTCGCTGCCGTTGCGCCGAGCCATGCGAACGCCTATCCTCCCCTAGCCAGGAGGAGCGATGTCGCCGATGGACCGAGCCCAGCGGGAACGAGAGGCCTACGACGAGCAGCGAGTTTGGGAGCGCTGCCATCAGACGCACATGCGCTTCCGGCACGTCTTTGAATGCCCCAACACTCGCCGGGGCGATCGGCTCTACGACGATCTCTTGCGACGGGCGGTGCCCGGCAAGCGGGTCCTGGAGCTGGGATGCGCCGAGGGTACCCGGTCTCGGACGGTCGCCTCATTCGGAGCCGCCTACGTGCTGGGAGGCGACATCTCGGAAAAATTCCTCGACATGGCCCGGCCGCATGCGATTCCCGGCCGGCTCGAGTTCGCGAATCTCGACTTCGCCCGGCGGATCGACGGCCAGTTCGACGTCATCTTCGGCAGCGCCGTCCTGCACCACCTGGACTACCGCCCTGTGATGTCGCAGCTGTACGAGGACAACCTGCGTCCGGGTGGGCTCATGATTTTTCGCGAGCCGCTGGGCTCGAATCTGATGATTCGCGCGTGGTGGTGGCTCGGGCGCTCTGCCCACACCCCTGACGAACGACCGCTGTACCGCTCCGACCTCCAGTGGCTCCGGAGGCGCTTCCCGACGCTGCGCCTTCGCGGCGTCAACTACCTCTCCCTGCCGGCCGCGATCGTGTCGAGCCTCCTGTGCTCCTCTGCGGACAACCAGGCTGCTACGCTGGTGCGACCGAGCCGACCACTGGCTCGATACACACTGCGCGTGGCTGGTGCCGCGATTCCGGCACTCGGTGATCGTGATCGAGAAGCCCCAGGCCGCGTCGGAGCCCCCCCTCCGCGTTCAGTAGGACATGCTGGTCGGCGAGTCACGTCGGCGCTATCGCGAGGACCTCGTGCTCCTCGCCGCAGAACGCGCACCCGTGCTCCACGAGCTACGCGACCTGGTGGCGTCGCACCGCCGCGTGGTCGAGCTCGAGACCGAGGCCGGGACCGAGCGGCGCCACGAGCTCGCCGCCCTCGATCCGCGGCATCGACGTGAGGATGCCGGCCGAGCGGGGCACGTACTCCACCAGGTGGCCGTTCGGGATGGACGCGAGGAGGTGCACCTGGATCTCGGGAACCACGTGGCCGCACACGACGACGCGGTGCGCCTGCGCGAGGGCCGCGATCTTCCGCCACGGCGTCACGCCCCCCACCCGGGCCAGGTCGAGAATCAGCACGTCGACGGCACGCGCCTCCAGGAGCGTGCGAAAGGCGTCCAGGTGATAGAGGTGCTCGCCGGCCGCGATCGGGACCTCGAGCTGCCGCCGGAGGTCGGCGAGACCCGCGACGTCGAGGTGGTGGATCGGATCTTCCAGCCACGCGATGCCCGCGTCCTGCAGCGCGCGGCCCCCGCGTCGCGCGCGCGTCGGCGACCAGCTCTCATTGATGTCGACCATCACCCGCACGTCCGGGCCGACGGCCTCGCGCACGGCCTGCACGCGCCGCACCTCCAGCTCCGGGGTCGCCTCCCGGCCGAGCCGCAGCTTCACGGCGCCGAAGCCGTTCTCGACGTGGCGCTTCGCCGAGGCCGCGAGGTCGGCGGGCGACAGGCTGTACCAGAGGCCGTCGCTCGCGTACGTCGGGAGCCGGTCGCGATACCCGCCGAGGAGCCGGTGCAGCGGCTGGCCGAGCGTCTTGCCGCTGGCGTCCCACACCGCGATGTCGAGCGGCGCCAGCGCGCAGTGGAGCAGGCCGCCGGGGCCCGCCCAGTCGCCGCGCCGGGCCAGGCGGTCCCAGGCGGCCTCCGGCTCCAGCACGCTCATGCCGATCAGATGCTCGCCCAGCTCGCGGGCGGCGTGGCCGATCGCCGTCATCAGATCGGGCCGCGGGTACACGATATAGCCGATGCCTTCGATCCCATCGGAGGTCGTGACGCGCGCCAGGACGTGCCAGTTCGCATCGACCGTTCGCCCGCCCGCCAGGTAGGGATGCTCGACGGGCACTCGCAGCACCTCGACGGCAACCTGCGTGATCTTCATCGGAGCTAGTCCAGCACCACGTACAGGCGCTCGTCGTAGAGAGCGCCGCTCATCGGCGCGAGCCGGTCCCGGAATTGCCGGGTGTGCGCGGCCATCCCGTGCGCGTCGAACGCATTGCGGTCCTTCCAGGCCTCCACGACCGTGAAGTGGTTCGGCCGGTTGGTCTGTTGCAGCACGTCGAACCGCACGTTGCCGGTGTCCTTGCGACTGTCCGCCGCCAATTGCCTGAGCAGCGCCACACCGTCTTCCTTGCGCGGGGGAATGACGTCCACGTGGGTCACCACGTAGATCGCGCCTGCCGCGCTCGCTGCCGGCGCGGTGCCGACCGCGAGGCCGTGGTGTAGGCGCTCGTCGCTCGGGCTGGCGAGGAGCGGCGCGAGCTTGGCGCGCAGGTCCTGGGCCGCCGCGGCGGCCGCGTGGGCTTCAAGGCCTTCCGGATCCTTCCATGCCGCCAGAACCGTGAACTGGTTCGGCCGGTCGGTCCGCTGGAGCACCTCGATGCGCAGGTTGCCCCGCTCCTTGCGGCTCGCCTCGCGGTATTGCCGGAGCAAGGCCGTGCCCTGAGCCGTGGACGGCGGGACGACCTCGACGTAGGTCGCGGTGTAGACCGTCGCGTCGTCCGCGGGCGCGGCCGGAGTCACGCCGAGGGCTGACATCGCCAAGCCGAGCAGGAGACGAATGCCCGAACGCATGGGGCGCCTCCGATCATAGAGGACGTCGTCGGATCCGGGGTCATGAGGCGATCATACGCCCCGCGGGTACCCGCTGCCGGACGCTCGGCACATCGGTTGGCGCAGGCGGCGAGCCTGTGCGGCGTGATATAACCAGCTTGCCCAATGTGCGGCGCCGCGATGAGCGGCTGCCGCCCGGCCGGGCCCCTGGTCACCCTCACCCGCGACCCGGGACCGCGTCACCGTCCACCGAGTTGTACGAGGAGGCAATATGAAACGATCCCTCAGGTCCTTCGCTATCGGCGTGCTCTTGGTTGTGCCCGTGTTGCTCGTCGGAGCTCGAGCAGCGTGGAGCGCCGAGCCCATCCATATCGCGCTCAGTGCGCCGCTCACAGGCAACTTCGCCGAGTACGGGCAGCTCTTCCAGAAGGCCATCGATCTCGGCGTCGAGTGGATCAACGCGGCAGGCGGCGTCAAGGGGCGTCCCATCGTGATCGAGGTTGGCGACAGCAGGGCCGATCCGAAGGAGGCCGCGGCGCTGGCGCAGAAGTTCACCTCGGACAAGCGCATCGTGGCCGAGATCGGCGACTTCAGCAGCACGGCGTGCCTGGCGGCCCAGCCGATCTACGACCGCGCGGGGATGGTGCAGTTGTCCCCGACGGCCTCCCATCCGAACTTCGCGCCGGGCAGCCCGTGGAGCTTCGGCATCGTCGGCACGCAGGCGGGCGAGGGCCCATTCATGGCGCGCTACGCCGTCCAGAAGCTGGGCAAGAAGCGGCTGGCCGTGCTCTACATCAACAACGACTGGGGGATCGTGAGCAAGGATCTCTTCATCAAGGCGGCCAAGGAGATGGGCGCCGACACGGTCGCCGTGGAATCGTACTTCGAGACGGACAAGGACTTCACCGGCGTGCTCACGAAGCTGCGCGGCCAGAAGCCCGAGCTGCTCTATATCCCGTCTTTCTACAACGAGGCGGCGCTGATCAACAAGCAGCGCGAGAAGCTCGGCTGGTCCGACGTGACCATGATGGGCCCGGGCTCCCTCTACTCGCCCAAGTTGCTGGAGATCGGAGGCGATTCCGTCAACGGCCTGTACACCAGCGCGGCGTTCTTCCCGAAGGACCCGCGGCCGGAGGTGCAGAAGTTCGTGAAGGGCTTCGAGGCCAAGTACAAGTCCACGCCCAACACGTTCGCGGCGGTGGCCTACGATTCGATCAACCTCCTGGCGTTCGTGATCGGCCGGGTCGGCACCGACCGCAAGGCGATCCGCGACGAGATGGCCAAGGTGCGCGACTTCCCGGGCGTGACGGGCAACATCACGTTCACGGAGCGGCGGGACGTGGTCAAGGAGTACCGCCCGCTGATCATCAAGAACGGCGAGTTCACGCTCTACGACAAGTAGCGCGCCGGGGTGCTGCTCTCGCAGGTCGTCAACGGTCTCACCCAGGGCAGCCTCTATGCCCTGGTGGCCATCGGGTTCGTGATCATCTTCGGCACCATGAACCTGGTCACCTTCGCCCACGGCGAGGTGTACATGATCGGCGCCTTCGTGGGCTACTTCGCCCTGAGCGTGTATCACCTGCCGTGGGGGGTGGCTCTCGGCCTCGGCATGGCGGCCGCCTGGATCCTGGGCGTCCTGATCGAGAAGATGGCCTTCCGACCGCTTCGGTCGGCCGGGCACATGCCCCCGCTGTTGATCACGATCGGGCTGTCCATCATCCTCAAGGATCTCGCTGTGATCGTCTTCGGCGCCGAGAACCGGCCCGTCCCGTCTGTGTACGAGACGACGATCCGGATGGGCGGTGTCTCGGTGTCCGTCCTTCAGGTCGTGATCCTCGGGCTGGCCGGCGCGCTCGTGCTGGCGCTGCAATTGCTCTTGAAGGGCACCAAGATCGGCCGCGCCATGCGCGCCACGGCCCAGGATCATGAGGCGGCCTACGCCATGGGCGTGAACGTCAACCGTGTCTTCAATATTTCCTTCGCGCTGGCCTCGGCGCTGGGCGGCGCCGCGGGCGTGATGGTGGGCATTTACTACAACACCGTCTATCCGGCGATGGGCGGCACCGCCGGCCTCAAGGGCTTCGCCGCGTGCATCTTCGGCGGGCTGACCAGCATCCCCGGCGCCATCCTGGGCGGGCTCATCCTCGGCGTGGTCGAGAACCTCACGGTGCAGTTCATCTCCTCGGGTTACCGCGACGTGGTGGCCTTCGTGGTCATGGTGCTGGTTCTCGTGCTTCGCCCGCAGGGCCTCCTGGGCAAGAAGCTCCGGACGGTCTAGAGCGATGATAAGGGCCCATCTGCGCAGGTACGGCGTCCCTCGACCGCCGTGCCACGTAACGCGCGAGACAATCGGGCCGACGAACTTTCGTCTGCGGGGCCCAGACATGGCCCCGCACTCCCCCGACGCGAGTACGCCTCGCGTGCAGCCTTCGGGCGCCGCCTCGCATCTGGACCCTTCTCATCGCTCTAGCCGGGTTTCTCCGACGGGCTCCTAAGCTTTGGCGCTTCATGAGTTCGTGCCCCGGCGCGAGAACCGCCGCGTGTGGTGCTCGCTGCTCGTCGCGGCCGCGGTGTTGCCCGCCGTGGTGCGCAGCGAGTACCTCCTCAACACGGCGGTGCTGGCCGGCATCTACGTCATCCTCGCATCGAGCCTCAACATCACCAACGGCTACACGGGCCTCTTCTCCTTCGGACATGCCGCCTTCTACGGTATCGGCGCCTATACCGCGGCCATCCTGGCCACGCGGCTCGGCCTCGGCTTCTGGCTGACGCTGCCCCTGGCCGGGCTCGTCGCCGCCGTGTTCGGCGCGGCGCTGGCCGTCCCGACGCTCAGGCTGTCCGGCATCTTCCTCGCGCTCGTGACCATCGGATTCCAGGAGATCACCTATCTCGTGATCTTGAACTGGATGGGCCTGACGCGCGGGCCCATGGGCATTCCCGGCGTGCCGCCGCCGTTCTTCTTCGGCTTCGAGCTGCGAGGCAATACCGGCTACTACTACCTGATCCTGGCCCTGGACGTGTTCACCCTGTTCGTGCTCTCGCGCATCGTCACCTCGCGCCTGGGACGCGCCTTCGTGTCCATTCGGGAGGATGAGCTGGCCGCCCAGGCCTCCGGCATCCCGACGTTCCGGCTCAAGGTGCTGTCGTTCGTGGTCGCGACGTTCTTCGCCGGCCTGGCGGGCGCATTCTTCGCCCACCACGCCCGCTTCGTGAGCGCCGACTCCTTCCGCCTCGACGAGACCTTCCTGATCCTGACCATGCTCATCGTCGGCGGCATGGGCAGCTTTCTCGGGCCCGTCATCGGCGCGATCGCCCTCGTGATCCTGCCCGAGGCCTCACGCTTCCTGGCCGAGTACCGCGGGGTCGTCTACGGGCTCATCCTCATCGGCGTGATCCTCTTCCGTCCCGAAGGCGTGGCGGGTGTGCCGGGCATCATCCAGCCGCGGGGCCTGCTGAACTTCAAGGCGACCCCGCCGGGCGACGGGGAGCCGGCCCGATGAGCCTGCTCGAGGTGCGATCAGTGAGCGTCACCTTCGGCGGCGTGGCCGCGCTCAAGCGCGTGAGCTTCGCGCTCGGCGAGAACGAGATCGTCGGGCTCATCGGCCCCAACGGCGCGGGCAAGACCACGCTCTTCAACTGCCTGAGCGGCTTCCAGGTCCCGGACGAGGGCGGCATGGTGTTCGGCGGCGTGCGGCTCGAGAGGCGCGCACCGGATCAGATCGCGGCCCTCGGCCTCGCCCGCACCTTTCAGACGAGCCGCGTCTTCAAGCGCATGACGGTGCTCGAGCACGTCCTCATCGGCCGCTACCGCCATCAGCGAGCCGGGCTGTGGGGCGCCGTCGCCCGGCCCCGCTGGGTCGCCGACGAGGAAGCAGGCCGCCCGGGCCCGGGGCCTGGCCACGCTGGGCCTCTTCGAGGACCGCCTGCTCCCGCGGATCGACGACTTCGCCGACAGCCTCTCCTACGCCAACCGCCGCCGGCTGGAGATCGCCCGCGCGCTGGTCTCGGAGCCGCGCCTCTTGTTGCTCGACGAGCCCACGGCGGGCATGAATCCGCACGAGACCGCCGGGATCGTGACGCTCATCCAGGCCATCCGAGGTATGGGCATCACGGTGTTCCTCATCGAGCACGACATGAAGGTGATCATGAACGCCTCCGACCGGATCATCGTGCTCGACCACGGCGAGAAGATCGCCGAGGGCCGGCCGGAGGAGATTCGCGTCGACGAAGACGTCATCCAGGCCTATATGGGCCGCAGGGGTGCCCGTGCTTGAGCTGCGCTCGGTGTCGGCGCGCTACGGGCAGGTGCAGGTCCTCTGGGACGTGTCGCTGACCGTGGGACAAGGCGAGCTGGTTTGCCTCCTGGGCGGCAACGCCTCCGGCAAGTCCACCACCCTCAAGACCATCATCGGCCTCGTGCATCCCGTGGCCGGCGAGATCCTCTGGGAGGGACGGCCGATTCAGCGCAGGACGCCGGCCGAGGTGGTGCGCGCGGGCATCGCGCCGGTGCTCGAAAGCCGGCGCATCTTCCCCGACCTCACCGTTCACGAGAACCTCCTCATGGGCGCCTACACGCGCGACGACGCCGACGGTGTCCGGATCGACCTCGAGCGAGTCTTGACGCTGTTCCCCGTCCTCGGTGAGCGGCGCCGTCAGCCCGGCGGGGCACTGTCCGGCGGCGAGCAGCAGATGCTCGCCATGGGCCGCGCGCTCCTGGCCCGGCCGCGCCTGCTCGTGATGGACGAGCCCTCCATGGGGCTGTCCCCGCTGTACGTGGACCGGATCTTCGACATCATCCAGGAACTCAACCGGGACGGCATCGGCATCCTGCTCGTCGAGCAGAACGCCAACATGGCGCTGTCGATCGCGGCGCGGGGCTACGTGCTCCAGAGCGGCCGGATCGTGCTGCACGACACGGCGCAGAACCTCGTCAACGATCCCATGATGCGCAAGGCCTACCTCGAGTTGTGAACACTTAGAGGGCGACTTCGATGGGCTTTGCTCCGATACCGCTCACCTTCAGTATCGAAAAGCCGAGCACATTTCCTTCCGTATCTACCTTCTCCATGACCTGGTCGTTGGTCGTCTCCCGAAAATAGCCTGGTCGCTGGTCGAAGAGGACCTCGAGATAATCGCCCTTCGCGTCGTACCAGACCTTCACTCTGTCTCTGGCCATAGCCTCCACCGCTCCGTCACACCCCCAGGTAGTACTTCTTCACCAGCTCGTTCTCCCGCAGCTCCTGCGTGCTGCGGCCCTCGAACTCGATCTTGCCGTGGACGATGATGTAGCCGCGGTCGGCGATCTTGGTCGCCTGGTTGAAGTTCTGCTCGGCCATCAGGACGGTGAGCTGGCGCCGTTCCTTGAGCTCCTTGATCTTCCCGATCACCCGGCTCACGAGGATCGGCGCCAGGCCCACCGAGGGCTCGTCGACGAGGAGGATGCGGGGTGAGGACATGAGCGAGCGGGCCACGGCCAGCATCTGCTGCTCGCCGCCGCTCATGCTGCCCGCGAGCTGCCGCCGGCGCTCGAGCAGCACCGGGAAGGCCTCGAAGCAGAAGTCGAGGTTGCGCGCGATGTCGCCTCGGGAGGCCCGCCGGTAGGCGCCGAGCAGGAGATTTTCCTCGACGGTCAGCTTCGGGAAGAGCCGGCGCCCCTCCGGCACCAGGGCGATGCCCAGGCCCACGATCTCCTCGGTGGACTTCCGGGTGAGGTCGATGCGCGCGCCGTCCAGTTCCAGGACGATCTCGCCCGCCTCGGGCGTCACCATGCCCATGATGCATTTGAGGAGCGTGCTCTTGCCGTTGCCGTTGGTGCCGAGCAGCGCGACGGTCTCGCCATCGCGCACCTCGATCGACACACCGTGGAGCACGCGCACCGCTCCGTAGCCGGCGTGCACGTCGCGGACGACGATCCTACTCGCCAAGGTAGGCCTTCTCCACCGCCGGATCTCTGACGATCTCGTCGGGCGTTCCCTCGGCGATCCGCTCCCCGGCGTCCAGGACGACGATGCGCTCGGAGAAGCGCATCACCGCCCGCATGATGTGCTCGATCATGATGATCGTGATGCCCTGCTCGTTCAGCCGGAAGAGGATGGTCAGGATGTCGTCCACCTCGGTGCTGGACAGCCCGGCCATGGCCTCGTCGGAGATGAGCAGCTTCGGCCGCGCGGCCATGGCCCGGGCCAGCTCGAGCTTGCGCATCTCGATCTGCGTGAGCCCGGCCGGCCGCAGGTGCGCCTTCGCGTCGAGCCCGATGGTCTTCAAGATCTCCCCGGCGTCGGCGCTGCCCTCGGCGCCCGCGCGTCCCGCCCCCGCGTACTCCAGCGGGATGCCCAGGTTCTCCAGCACGGTCATGCTGGTGAAGGGCTTGGGGATCTGGAAGGTCCGCACGATGCCGAGCCGGGTGCGCTGGTGCGGGGGCAACGCGGTGATCTCGCGCCCGTCGAAGCGGATCGCGCCGCCGTTGACGGGCAGCACGCCGGAGACGCAGTTGATGAGCGTCGTCTTGCCGGACCCGTTCGGGCCGATGAGGCCGAAGCGCTCGCCGGCCTTGACCGACAGGGTCACGCCGTTCAGCGCCGTGAAGCCGCCGAAGCGCTTGACGAGCCCCTGCACCTCGAGCAGCGCGGGGGCCAAGCGTCAGCGGCCTCGCAGGCGCCGCACCAGGCCCAGGATCCCCTCGGGCGCCAGGACGACGAAGGCGACGAGCACGACGCCCACGATGAACAGATTCATCTCGGAGGAAATCGTCACCGTCGCGAGCTGCTGGGCCGTCCCCAGCAGGACGGCGCCGATCACCGGGCCGACCCAGCTCGTGGTGCCGCCGATCATCGGCATGGCCAGCGCGTTCACGGCATAGTCGAGGGCGAAGGCGGAGTTGGGCTCGACGAAGGTCACGTAGTAGGGGAACGGCGCGCCGGCCACGCCGAGCAGGAAGCCGCTGATGGTGGTGGCGAAGAGCTTGAGGCGCAGGGTGGGGACGCCCATGCACTCGGCCGCCTCCTCGTTGTCCCGCAGCGCCGCCAGCCCGCGGCCGATCCAGGATCGCTCGATGAACCGCGCCACCAGCACCGCGATGACGGCGAGCCCGACCATCACCGTGAAGAGGAACGTCACGTAGCTGCCGAACGGGGGGCCGCTCGGGCGGAGGACGCTCATCCCCCTCGATCCACCGACGTACTCCCAGTTCATGATCACCGTCTGCAGGACGACGGACAGCGCCAGCGTCGCGATCGAGAAGAAGACGCCCCGGAGGCGCAGCGTGAGATAGCCGATGCCGAGCCCGAGGAGCGCGGCGACGAGCCCGCCGGCGAGGAGCAGCACCGGCAGCGGCGCCCGCATCGATTGGATCAGGAAGACGGCGGTGTACGCGCCCATCGCGAAGAAGGCCGGCGTGCCGAAGTTCACGTAGCCGGCGTACCCGCCGAGGATATTCCACGCCGTCGCGATGACGACGTACTGGAGGACGACGCACCCGGCGAAGTAGATGTACGGGTTCACGCGCACCATGGCGAGGACGATCCCGGCCGCGACGACGACCAGCCCCACCAGCAGCGGGACGCCCGCGCGGCGCATCTATCGCCCGAAGAGCCCCGCCGGCCGCACGGCGAGCACGATGAGCAGGAGGCCGAACGACACCGCGAGCGACCAGGAGGGGCCGAAGAACGTGGACATCAGGCTCTCGGACACGCCGAGGATGACGGCGGCGACGAGCGTCCCGCCGATGCTGCCCATGCCGCCCAGCACGGTGATGGCGAACATCCGGCCGATGTAGTCTCGATCCGTCGACGGGATCACCGGCGCGATGCTGATCAGCAGCGCGCCGCCCAGGCTGGCGGCCGCGATGCCGACGCCGAACGCGATGGTCTTGATCTGGACGGGATTGGCGCCCATCAGGCGCAGCGCCAGGCGGTCCTGGGACACCGCCATGATGGCCCGCCCGTAGAACGTCCGGCCGAGGAACAGATAGAGCGCCAGCGTCATCGCGAGGCCGACGACGCAGGGCACGAGATAGCGGAAGGCGATGCCGACGCCGCCGCCGAGGTCGATCGACTTGCTGGTGTACGCCGTCTGGACCAGCCGGTAGTCGACGCCGAACGCCAGGCTGAGGCTCACCTCCATGATGAAGAGGAGCCCGAAGAAAAAGACGAGGCCCCGCAACGACTCCTCGCCGCGGCGCTCGAAGCTTTCGTAGTAGACGCGGTAGACCACGGCGCCCAGCACGAAGAACACCGGCGTGAAGAGGAGCCCGCTCACGATGGGATCGAGGCCGAAGGCGCTGTTCATCACGTAGGCCGCGTACGAGCCGAGGATCACGAAGGCGGGCTGCGCGATGTTGGCGATGTCGAGCAGCCCGAAGATGAGCGATACGCCGAGGCTGACGGCGGCATAGAAGCCCCCGAGCAGCAGCCCGGCGACCACCGCGTTGGCGAGCAGGTCCCAGGAGAACAGAAAGCGCTCGCGCTAGTTCTTCGCCGCCGCGTACGGATAGATGATGTTGCCGGATTTCAGCTCGTCGGGATAGAGCACGATCTTCTTGCCCGGCCCCCGGAACTGATCGATGCCCGTGCCCTGGACCTTCTGGTACTGGACCATGAGGGTGCGCCCCTTGGCCCACTCGCCGTTCTTGCCGAACTTCACCTTGCCCACGATGGTGTTGAACTCGGTGGCGCGGATGTAGTCGGCCAGCTTCTGCTGGTCGAGGCCCTTGGTCGCTTCGATGGCCTGGCCCAGGACCTGGCCGACCGCGTAGGAGTAGGGCGGCAGGTAATACCCCAGCGGGTCGACGCCAGCCTTCTCGGCGCGCGCCTGGTAGTCCTTGAAGAACTCCTTGATGCCGGGAAACATCATCGTCGACTCCGGCGCCCAGAAGTCGTAGTTCACGATGCCGTTCAGCATCGGGCCCATGCTCGTCATCACGCTGGTGAACTGGAGGCCCACCATGCCGCCGCCGAAGATCTTGGGCTGCAGCCCAACCTCGTGCGCCGCCCGCAGCATGCCGACCGAATCCGGCGGATACGAGGCCACGAACACGACGTCGGGGTTGGTCGCCTTGATCGCCCGGACGATCGGCGTGTAGTCGACGGTGCTGGGCGGATAGGTCTTGTCGTAGACGGTCTTGAACCCGAACTTCTTGATCAGGTCGCGCGCGCCGACGAGCGCGTTCTGCGGGTACTCGGCGTCGGCACCCACGATCGCCACCGTCTGCGGCTTCGGATTCTGCCGGGCCGCCAGCTCGAAGAAGCCGAGCGCGGTGCTGGTCTCCGGCTCCGGCCCGTTCGGCGAGATCTGGAAGTAGTTCGGGTACTTGTACTTTTCGTTGTTCGCCAGCCCGAAGATCCCCATGATCGTGAGCTTGCGCTCCATCGCGATGGGCATGAGCGGAGCGATCAGGTTGGTGCCGTACCCGGAGATGACGAGATCCACCTTGTCGACGTCCAGCAGCTTCGTGTAGATCCCGGGCACGGTGGCCGGGTTGGTCTGGTCGTCGTAGTAGACGAGCTCCACCGGCCGGCCGAGCAGGCCGCCCTTCTTGTTCACGTCGTCCTTCCAGATCTGCAGCGCCAGCAAGGCCGGCTTGCCGTTGGCGGAGAGTCCGCCCGTCAGGGCCATGCCGAAGCCGATCTTGATCGGATCGGCCGCCTGGGCCACGAACGCCCCCACGGCTCCGAGCACGACCATTCCGACGACGGCCGCGATCAGGACCCAGTGACGCATCGGCTGTCTCCAAGGCTGCTTCATCGCATCCTCGCTTTCTGCGCCTCCCGCAGGCGCGCGCCGCTCATTCGGCGAGCCAGAGACTGCGCCAGCGACCTCGGCCTTGTCAAGGCGGTTAGTGCGCTGTGCGGTTAGTGCGCTAGCACCTTCGATGGCCGCCGACTCCCGGGGACATGTCTCGCCTGTCGGCCCGACATGAGCGACGACCGGTTGAGCGCGGCGAGTCTGGGTTGGGCGGCCCGCTTTTGTCAATTTGGGCTCTGGCCGAAGTGGCCGGGCTGGGGCAGATGGGAGATTGCCCAGGATCACCGCCCGCCGATAATTCGGCGGGGCGCGTAAACTGGGGCGCATGAAGGTCTGGGGCGGCAGACACGAGCACGGCATCAGCCCCCCGCGATCGGCTGACCTGATGGCCGACACGCATAGCTGGTGGCAGCGCGGCATCATCTACCAGATCTACCCGCGCTCGTTTCTCGACACCAACGGCGATGGCATCGGCGATCTGCGGGGCATCACCCGCGGGCTCGACTACCTCGCATGGCTCGGCGTCGACGCGCTGTGGATCTCGCCCATCTACCCATCGCCGATGGCCGACTTCGGCTACGACGTCTCCGACTACACGGCCATCGACCCGCGCTTCGGCACCCTCGCCGACTTCGACGCGCTGATCGCCGAGGCGCACCGCCGCGGCCTCAAGGTCATCCTCGACTACGTCCCGAACCACACCTCCGACCGGCACCCCTGGTTCCTCGACTCGCGCACCGCGCGCGACGACCCCCACCGCGACTGGTACATCTGGCGCGATCCGGCGCCCGACGGCGGCCCGCCCAACAACTGGCTCAGCGTGTTCGGCGGCAGCGCGTGGACGTGGGACGCGACGACGGGGCAGTACTACTATCACGCCTATCTCCGCGAGCAGCCCGACCTCAACTGGCGCAACCCCGAGGTGCAGCGCGCCATGCTCGACGTGCTGCGCTTCTGGCTCGAGCGCGGCGTCGACGGCTTCCGCGTCGACGCCCTCCGCCAGCTCGTCAAGGACGACGCAGCTTCGCGACAACCCCGCCAACCCCGACTACCATCCCGGACTCGGCCCCTACCACGCGCTCTCTCCGGTCTACACCGCCGATCGGCCGGAGACGCTCCGGATGGCGGCGCGATGCGCGGCCTGGTCGACCGCTATCCGGACCGCGTGCTGATCGGCGAGCTGTACCTGCCCATCGAGCGGCTGGTCGCCTACTACGGCGCCGACGGCGCCGGGGTGCACCTGCCGTTCAACTTCCACCTGATCTCCGTCGAGTGGCAGGCGCGCCGCATCGGGCAGCTCATCGCGGCGTACGAGGCCGCGCTGCCCGCCGGCGGCTGGCCCAACTGGGTGCTCGGCAACCACGACAAGCCCCGCGTCGCGAGCCGCATCGGCCCTGCACAGGCGCGGGTGGCCGCCATGCTGCTGCTCACGCTGCGCGGCACGCCCACGCTCTACTACGGCGACGAGATCGGCATGGCCGACGTGCCGATCCCGCCGGGCGCGGTCCAGGATCCGTGGGAGAAGAACGTGCCCGGGCTCGGCCTCGGCCGCGATCCCGAGCGCACGCCGATGCAGTGGGACGCGGTCCCCACGCCGGGTTCACCACCGGACGACCCGTGGCTGCCGGTCGCCCCCGACGCCACCGCCGTCAACGTCGACCGCCAGCGCGACGACCCCGCGTCGATGCTCACGCTCTACCGCCGGCTGATCGCCCTTCGCCGCGCGCGCCCGGCGCTGTCCGTCGGCAGCTACGAGCCGGTGAACGCCACGGGCGACGTGCTGGCGTATGCGAGAGACGCCGGCGCCAATCAGTGCCTGATCGCGCTGAACCTCGGCTCCACACCGCAGAGCCTCATCGTGCCGGCCGCCTTCCGGGGGCTCAAGGGTGCTGCTGTCGACGGCGCTCGATCGCGAGAAGAGCGTGATCGGGGACGATCTCCCGCTTCGCGGCGACGAGGGAGTCATCGCGGCGGTCTCGTAGACGGCCGAGGCGTCACACCTCCTGGGCCACGGATCCGCCCGGTCAGGGCGCGAGCGCTAGGAGCCCGTCGAGACGCGCCTAGAGCGATGAGAAGGGTCCAGCTGCGAGGCGGCGCCCGAAGGCTGCACGCGAGGCGTAGTCCCTCTACGTTGAGCGTGCAGCCGAGGGCGCCAACGAAGCAGATGGGCCCTTATCATCGCTCTAGTCCAGCCAGTCCTCCTCCTTGAGCTTCCGGGGCAGGTAGGTCTTGGTCAGGTAGCGGAAGTCCTTGTTGGCCAGCGCGTCGAGCTCGTACTTGAGCCCGCTCGCCAGCATCCGCTTGATCTCGTCCTGCCAGGGCTTCTTCTGGAACCAGCGGTACTTGAGCAGCTCCTTGGCCCGGCCGACGTCCTTGTCGTTGAGCTTGATGCCGACGTTGCGCGGCAGGCCGTAGCGGTCGGGATCGGCGCTGGAGAGGCCGATGAACTTGGCCTTGGGAATGGCCATCCGCTCGCTCTCGAACGCGAGGTTGATCGATCCCTGCTTGACGACCGAGTAGATGTAGTAGCCCCACGGGTCGTTGTCGACGAGGACGTAGACGGGAAGCTTGTATTCCTCGTGCAGGCGGCGCGCCAGGCGCCGGACGCCGCGGGGCGGCTGGCCGTTGCCGGTCAGGAGCACGCAGTTGTACCGGCGCCAGAACTTGTCCTCCGACAGGCGGTTCCACTGGGTGCCCTTCTCGACGAGCAGGACGAAGTCCGCCGTGCAGCGCCGGATCTCGATGTACTCGGGCTCGACGATGGAGGGCACCGAGTAGCCGCCCTTGCCCAGGCGGGCGCAGTCCACCCGGTCGCCGTCGTCGGCGAGCACGAGCGGCCCCACGACGCTGCCGGCGTTCTCGGCGCGCACGTGGAGCTCCTCGCGCAGCGCGGCCAGCGCGACCTCGAGGTCCTCGATCAGCGGGTCGGACTCGTTCTGGCCGTCGAACGTGTTCTCGTGCGAGCCCTTCATCGTGTGCTTGGTGCGGTAGTAGATCTCGCGCAGCGAGGTCGTGAGGTTCGCCCGCTGCAGCTCGGCCAGGGCGTCGGCCACCAGCACCGTCTGCATGAACTTCTTCGCCATGCCCACGTTGAAGAACGTGCGCGCCTGCTTGCGCTTGCCCAGCTCGATGATGCCGCGCTTCTCGTTGAAGTTGACGTTGGCGAGGCTGCGCACCGGGATCGCCAGCGTCGGATCCTTGCTCGCGGTCGGCGGCCGTGATCACGGTGTCGGCCACGCCGACGAGCTTCTTCTCGACCGCTCCGGGCGTCTTCGGCTTTGCTTGCGCCATGCGTCGCTCTACCTCTTCCTGCGCTTCTCGGGCTCGTGCCTGGTCTTCCTGGACCGCGGAGCCGCGTGCGTTCGGGCGTCCGTCGCCCGGGTCGCCTTGGCGTCACGCGCGGCCCGGCCGGCGTCGCCTTGGCCTTCCGCCGCGCCGGCGCCGGGCTTGATCCGCTTCCGGCCGCGGTTCTTCCGCGGCGTCGACCTCGCTCCGCTCGCCGGGCAGCGCCGGCGCCTCCCCTTCGGGCCCTTCGGGGGTGACGATGATCGAGTGGGGGAGGCCTTCCGGGCCGCGCCGTCGCGGCCCAGGATCTCGTCGGTCCGGGCGCCGCCGGTCCGCTTCGCGGCGATCTTCTGGAGCTGGGTCTTGAGCTTCTCCTTGGCCAGCTTGCCGCCCTTCAGGCGGGCGCAGGCCTCGACGACCTCCTCGATGTACAGCTCGAAGATGTTGCGCCGGCGGAACTCGCTCTTGGCCCGCTCGCGCCGCCGCAGGAACACGCCGAGCCGGCGCCCGCACTCCTGCAGGGCGAGCTTGATCTCCTTCCGGATCTCGTCGTAGTCGGCGATCGCTTCCTTGGACTCGCTGGTGAACGGCACCCAGACCGAGGCCATGTGGACGAACACCACCATGGGCCCGGCCGGAAGCGCGCCCCGGGACTGGGTCACGCCGTAGTTCCGCCAGGCGGTCTCGAGCACGGCCTTGAAGGTCGCGCAGGCCGACTGCTGGTAGAGCAGCGGCACGCGGTTGGCGTAGCGGATGACGCGCGCCAGCTCGCCGTCGTCCTCCCGCTGCTCGCCCTCGGCGAGCGGGACCGCCGGCGCGTCCGGCGTCGCCGCCGCCTGGTCCGGTCCCTTGCCGTAGGCCAGCCCCGCCTCGATGATGAACGGATTGCCGCGGTACACCGCCGGCGGCCGGGTCACCGCCGTGTAGAACTCGCCCTTGATCTGCTTGTACAGGCCGTGGAGGATCGCCTTCTCGCCGATGGGCGAGATGCAGTTCGACGGCGGCGCCATGATCTTGGTCGCCTGGATCGCCTTGTAGAGCGCCTCGGCGTCGTCGCCGTGGATGTTCCGCGGCCGCGCGTCCGGCGAGAGCCTGGCGGTCTGGCAGATCTCCTGGGCGACGGGCGGAGGAGACCCGGCTGAAGTCGCCGGCGAGGAACGCCCGCGAGCGAGTGGCTCCGGGTGTCGTGGAGCATCCGCAGGAGCATGCCGAACTCGATCCCGTAGGGATGCGGCTTGATCTCGCGGGGCTGGGGCGGCAGCTCGTGGATCGTCCGCGGATACTCCCGGGTCTCGCCCTCCGGCGTGTGGTAGACGAGCCCCACGTGCGGGTTGGCGATGGCCGTCTGCTCGAGATACTCGTCCACCGAGGCGCGCCCCTTCTGGTAGCGCCCCTCGATCTCGAGCGTCACCTGCGTGCCGCGCGGGTGCTCCCAGTCGATCTTCTTGCTCTCGAAGATCCGCGGCTCGTTCTTCTTGGTGTCGATCTGCGACCTCGAAGTAGTGGGCCGCCGCCCGCGCGCCGGTGCGCGAGATGATCTGCACCGGCTTGCCGGTCGTCAGCTGGGCGTACATGCCGGCCGCCGAGATGCCGATCCCCTGCTGGCCCCGGCTCATGCGCAGCCGGTGGAACTTCGAGCCGTAGAGGAGCTTGGCGAAGATCGGCGGGATCTGCTGGCGGACGATGCCGGGGCCGTTGTCGATGACCGTGACGCGGAAGCGCGTCGCCTGGCTGGCCGGCGGCGGCGCCCCGTTGGCCGGCACGACCTCCACCGTGACGACGACGTCGGGCAGGATGCCCGGCCTCCTCGGACGCGTCGAGCGCGTTGTCGACGGCTTCCTTGACGCAGGTGAGCAGCGCCTTGCGCGGATTGTCGAAGCCGAGCAGGTGGCGGTTCTTGGTGAAGAACTCGGAGACCGAGATCTCCCGCTGGCGGGCGCCCATCTCGACGGCGGATACGACGGTGGCCATACCTCCTTTGATACCAAATCCCCGCCCGTGGACACGCCAGGTTAGAACGCGTGGTCGTGTTCGGGCGTTGGTGGGCCTGCCGGGACTGCTGCAGCGAGGAGCCGGGCCTCGTCACGTCGAGACCCGGCCCGCTCTGCCACCCGCTCGTCGCTGTCCGCGACCGCTACGGTACGAGAGGCCCGCAGGGATTGCCCCCGGGGCCCGTCTCACCGCAATCGACGTGACGGCGGTTCCTCCCGTCGTACGGCGAGGGCAAGAACGGAAACGTCTTGGCGATGCCGTTCGCCGTGATGTCCACGCCCACGGCGCCGGGCGCGCCCGCGAGGAAATTGACGCCGTCCCCGGCACGCGCGTTGATGTAGTTCACTCCGCCCACGACCCGGATCGCGACGTCGGTCACGTCGTCGTTGGGGCGGCGTCCGTTCGGCCAGCCCGCCCCGTCTGCGCTCAGCGCCGCCCCCAGTCGGCTCTGCTGCTCCGGGGCCGTGGGCGGCACGCGCAGGTCGAGCCGCAACAGCTCCGCACAGGGCCGCGTGCAGTTCTGGCCTCGCAGCTCCTGACCCGGGTACTTGAGCAGGATGCTCATCAGATCGGTGCGATCCCTGGGGTCGGAGCCATCGATCGGGGCGATGGGCACGCCATAGACGAGGGCCAACGCCGTCGCGATCACGGGGTCGCGATAGAAGGCCTGGAAGTTCGCCTCCTCCTCCGGCTCGGCCGAGTTCCACAGGTCCTTGAACGGGGTGGTGATGATCAGCTCGTTCACCAGGGGATTGGCCATTCGCGACACCTGGACCCACGGTCCACGGGTCTTCACTTCACCGTCTCTGCCGAGCTCCTTCGTCCGCTGCCGTGCGGCGCTGGCGTACATCCCGATGACCGGATGCTTCGCCGTGGCGGCCGGCTTGCCGTCGCTCGTGATCGCCTTGATCGGCACCTCGATGGCGATGGTGTTGACGTTGGCGCCACTGAAGCGATTCACCCCGAAGGGGTTGACGCTATCGGTGTCCTCTCCGGGGCCCGTCAGCAGTGGGAGGTAACGGCGCAGGTTCAAGGTGTCGAACACCGCACCCAGGTCGATATAGAAGGTCTCGGCGCGCTGCCCGGCGAACACGCGGATCCCGGTCGAGGCGTCCGTGTAGACGCCCTGGGCGGCCAGCGCCGCGTAGTTCGGCATCGTGGCCGGCCCAACGTTGGACGGAACGGCCACCAGGGTTCGGCCGCCGAACAGCTCGTTCCGCGTACCGCCACGCACCTCGGTCACGGTGTAGGTCTGGCGCCGCGTCAGCCCTTCCGAGCCGGGGCCGTCCAGGGCCGTAATGCCCGGTAGCCCAACCCCCGCGGGAATGTGCGGATTGCCGAGATACGGCACCGGCGAGGTCAGTCCCCCGGGGCCCGGGCGGTTCTCCGTCTTGAAACGGAATTCGTAGACGACGTCTTCCGCCTTGCCGTCCCGGTCATTGTCGACGTTGATGGCGTACAGGACGGTGTCGTCGAAGCTGAAGTAGTTGGGCCCGTCGCTCGGGTCCTGTCCCGGAATCACGTTCATGATGAACGTGACCTTGCGGTCGTCGTGAGAACGAGCGAGATTGGCGGCATCGTAGCTGACGAACGCGTACACGTCGGTGTTGTCGGCGGTCGGGTCCAGCGCGATCAGGGGGGCCTCCCGGTGGCTTGCCGCCCAGGCCGGGGGGCCGCAGATGGCATTGCTCAGCGCTGCCACCGCGATGACGAGGACATGGAGAAGTCTGTGCTTTCGGATGTTTCTCATGGCGGGCTCCTTCCTGTTGGATCGGTCCACATTCGGGCTGTAGGTGCGCACACCATGTATACGCTTCGCGGCGGAAGCGCGATTTCCCCGGCTCTGCGGCCGGGCTACGCGCGGCGCAAGTAGTCGAAGGCGGAGAGCGTGTGCGTCCTGACCACGTGGAGGAGCTCGTCGATCGCGACCGACTCGTTGGGCGCGCCCATGCCCGATGGGGAGCACCCGTACACGTAGGCGGGCGAGCCGGCCGCGCGCCAGAAGCGGCAATCGGTGCCGCCCAGCGAGATGATCGCGGGCGGACGGAAGCCGAGCAGCGCCTGGACGTTGTCCTGGATGTGGCCGACCATCTCGTGCTCGGGGTCCGACCACGTGGCGTTCGCGCGCTGGCTCGCCCCCTCTTCCCAGGTCACTTCCGGGTACCGGCCGGCGATCCGCTCGACCGCGCGCCGCACGTCGTCGCGGTCGACGCCGACGGGCAGACGCGCGTCCGCCTCGATCTCGCACGAGGCGGGCAGCATGTTGACCTTGACCCCGCCCCGCATGACCCCGATGTTGAGCGTCACCTTCTGGAGGATAGCCGGCGGCCCTTCGCCCAGGCCGCGCTCGGCACCGGCGCGGACGTCGCTGCCGCCGAGCGCGCGCGCGACCTTCTCGGGGGTGGCGGGCACGAGCGACTCCAGCGACTCGAGGTCGCGAATGAGCGCGGCCGCGATCCGGTTGGCGCTCTTGCTGACATGCGGATAGGCGCTGTGCCCACCCGGCGTGCGGATGGAGAATTTCATCCAGAACATCGCCTTCTCGCCGAAGCGGACGGTGTGAGGACTGCTCGGCTCCCCGTTGAGCACGCAGTCGCCCAGCACCTCGTCCGCGTGGTGCTCGACCAAATAGCCGCTGCCCCACCGCCCGCCGGTCTCCTCGTCGGAGACGAGTGTGAGGGTCAGCGCGCCGCGCAACTCGTCCGCGAGCCCGTTCAGGTAGGCGTAGGTGAAGATCGATGCGGTGGTGCCGCACTTCATGTCCACGGTGCCGAGCCCGTGCACGCGCCCGTCGATGATCGCGCCGGAGAGCGGGTCGTGCGTCCAGCGCGCGGGATCCCCGCTCGGGAACACGTCGATGTGGCCGTTCAGCACGAGGTGCCGGCCTGGCCGGGCGAAGCGGGTGGCGGCCACCAGGTTGGGCATCGTTTCCTGCGGCGCGATGCGGCGATAGGGCAGCCCGGCGCGGTCGAGGAAGTCGCCGATGAAGGTGGCGCCGGCGCGCGTGTCGCCCGGCGGGTTCGCGGTGTCGATGCGGGTGAAGGCCTGGAGAAAGCCGACGAGCCGGTCGCGGTCGGCGTCGATCCGGTTCAGCAGAGCCTGCCGCGGGTCGCTCATGGCATCGAGGGCAGGCTGAGCGGGGTGATCTCCGTCGAGCGGCGCCCGCGGGCGTCGCGCGCGGGCACGCTCTCCTCCATGCGCTGCTGCGCGGCGGTGAACCGCTCGAGCGCGCCGGCCTGGTCCAGGGTCAGCACGCGGCCATTCGCCACCACCTGCTCGCCATCGACGTAGACGTCGCGCACCGCGCGGTCGGCGGCGTGGAAGATGAGGGAGCGCAGGGGATCGCGCGCCGGCATCATCCACGGGTTCTTCAGATCCACGAGGACGAGATCCGCCTTGGCGCCGGGAGAGAGCCGGCCGAGGTCCTCGCGCAGGAGGGCGCGCGCGCCGCCCGCGGTAGCGGCGTGGAAGACGTCGGCCATCTCGGTCGAGCGGATGTCCTCGGCCGCGATCCGCGCGAGCACGGTGGCCCAGCGCATCTCCTCGATCAAGTTCTGGGCACCGTGTCCGTGCCGATCCCCAGGTTCACGCCGGCCTGCTGATACTTGCCGAAGTGCTCGAGCGTGTGCCCGTAGCGGGCGAACGGCGTCGGGCAGTGGGCCACCGAGGTGCCGGTGTCCGCCATGATCCCGATGTCCTTCTTCGACCACCAGTGCAGCCACGAGTGCTCGTCGATGAACAGCGCGTGGCCGAGGAGGGTGCCGGGCCCGGACAGGCCGATCTGGTGCGCCCACTGGATGGGCGTGATGCCGTGGCGGCGCACCATCTCGTGAAACTCGCCCGCCGCCTGCGCGCAGTGCACGGTGAAGGGGAGCCCGCGCTCGCGCGCGGCCGCGATGCTGTCGCGCAGCAGATCCTCGGTGCACGTGTCGATCTGCGCGGGCGAGATCATGCCGGACAGGCGCCCGCTGGGATGCTTGGCCAAATCGTCGCAGAGCCGCAGGGCCTCCTCGAACGCCTGGCGGCCGGCGGCCTCGTTCCACTCGTACTCGAGCAGGTGGGAGCGGCGGACCACCCACCGCGACGAGGCATAGGAGGGGGCGAGCACGCCGCGGAGCCCGCTGCGCGCGATCAGCTCGAGCCAGCCCGGGTACTCGCCCGAGATGTCCACGAGGGTCGTCACGCCGGAGCGGAGCAGCTCGCAGTAGGCGGCCTCCGCGCAGGCCAGCTTGCCCTCGTCGTCCGGCCAGTAGGCGCCCGCGCGCTCGAAGAGGCCCGACATGTACATCTCGGGCACGCCGTGCTCCTCGCGGATCCCGCGATAGCTCGCCTCGAGGCACGGGTGGGAGTGGACGTCGATCAGGCCGGGCAT
Source organism: uncultured Candidatus Rokubacteria bacterium (assembly GCA_963840495.1). Taxonomy (GTDB): domain Bacteria; phylum Methylomirabilota; class Methylomirabilia; order Rokubacteriales; family CSP1-6; genus CAWIZN01. The sequence continues at coordinate 3,840 of CAWIZN010000005.1, read as the reverse complement.
CACCATGAGACCACGGCCGTCGATCGTCTCGTCGGCGCGGCCCGAATAGTCGCGGCCCACGAACGTGAGCGTGTCGCCGGCGAAGACCACGTCGCCGTGCTCGAGATAGGCGTGACGTCGGCTCGACGCGTCCCACGCCACCACCCAGTCCGCATTCTTGACGCACACGGTCTGGTCTCATCGCGTTCCTCCGATCTGTGGTCGCGCGATCATTGGTCGCGCAATTGGGGGTTGAGCGCGTCGTTCAAGCCTTCGCCGACGAGGTTGAGGGCCAGCACCGTGACCAGAATCGCGAGCCCGGGAATGGCGGTGAGGTACCACTCGGTGCGGAGCATCTCGCGCCCGGCGCCGATCATCGAGCCCCAGCTCATCACGTTGGCGTCGCCGAGGCCCAGGAACGCCAGGGCCGACTCGGTGAGGATGGCGGTGGCCACCATGATCGACGCGGTGACGATGATGGGCGCCAGCGCGTTGGGCAGGATCTGGCGGAAGATGATGCTCAGATCGCCCATGCCCACCGCGCGGCAGCCCTGCACGAACTCCCGGTGGCGGAGCGCCATGAACTCGGCGCGCACCAGCCGCGCCACCGCGGGCCAGGAGACGAGCGCGATGGCGAGGATGATCGAGCGGATCGACGGCCGGGCGATGACCACCACCACGATCACGAACACGAAGGGCGGGATGGTCTGGAAGGCCTCGGTGGTGCGCATGAGGAGGTCGTCCATCAGCCCGCCGTAGTAGCCGGCCAGCGCCCCGATCAGCACGCCCGCGCCGAGGGCGGCGGCGGTGGCCGTGCCGCCGATGGCGAGGGAGACCCGCGCCCCGTGAAAGATGCCGGCGAGGATGTCGCGCCCGAGCATGTCCGACCCCAGGATGTACGCGCGGCTCTCGCCGGGCCACTGCATCGGCCGCGTCACCATCGCGAACGGATCTTCCCGGAAGACGTACGGCGCGCTCACCGCCATGGCCACGACGAGCAGGAAGACCGCGAGACCGAGGGGCGCGTCCAGCGGCGGAAGAAGCCCCGGGCAAAGCGGCGCAGGCTGGAGGCGGCCATCAGCGGAGCTCGATGCGGGGATCCAGCACCGCGTAGAGCAGATCGATCACGAGGTTGACCACGATCACCAGCAGCGAGCTCATGAGCAGGATGCCGAGCAGCAGGTTGTAGTCGCGCTGCTGCACCGCCTCGAAGGCGAGGCGGCCGAGGCCGGGCCAGCCGAAGACGCTCTCGACGAGCACGGAGCCCCCGAGGAGCGAGCCCACCTGCACGCCGACCATGGTGAGCGAGCGGCAGGAGCGCGTTGCGGAGCGCGTGGCCGTACATGACCTGCGCCTCGCTGATTCCCTTGGCCCGGGCGGTGCGGACGTAGTCCTGCCCGGCCACCTCGAGCATGGAGGCGCGCATGAGCCGGGTGTAGATCGCGGCGTAGAAGAGGGCGAGCGATGCCGCGGGCAGGACCAGGTGGTGCGCGACGTCCAGCACCCGACCGAATCCGGACAGGCCGGCCCCGATGGTCATCATGCCGCCGGTCGGCAGCCAGCCGAGCTTGACCGAGAACAGCACGATCAACATCAGCCCGATCCAGAACGTCGGGGTGGCGTACGAGAGCAGGACGAGGACGGCGATGGCGCCGTCGGCCGGCCGGTTGACGTGGCGGGCCGCGGTCACCCCGAAGACCACGCCGAGCGCCACCGCCACCGAGAGGCTCGTGCCCATCAGGATGAGGGTGGCCGGGAGCCGGTCCAGCATGAGCTTGAGCACGGTCGTGTTGTGGCGGAAGGAGAAGCCGAGGTCGAGGTTGACCACGCCCCAGACGTAGCTTGCGAGCTGGGCGGCCAGCGGACGGTCGAGGCCGAAGCGCTGGCGCAGCATGGCGACGTACTCGGGCGTGGCCGCGCCCGCCTCGCCGGCCAGCACGTCGACGATGTCCCCCGGGGTGAGCTGGAGGACCAGGAAGTTCACCACGATGATGAGCAGGACCGTGGGCACGGCCTGGGCGAGGCGCCGCGCCAGGAACCGCGCGACGCCCGGTCGGGCCAGCATCATCCGCCACCTCCAGGCCGGCCTGCTAGCCGCATTGTCGGAGATCACCGGCTAGAGCGATGAGAAGGGTCCAGCTGCGAGGCGCGCCCGAAGGCCGGGCGCGAGGCGTAGTCTCTCTACGTTGAGCGCCCGGGCGAGGGCGCGACGAGCGGATGGGCCCTTATCATCGCTCTAGCTACGGCTGCAGGTAGGTGTCGCGGAAGCTCCCGTAGGGACCGTCCGCGCCCATGGTGTGGTTCATCAGCTTGCTGTTGTAGAGCGTGACGAACGACAGCTCGAACAGGTTGAGCCCGGGCAGGTCTTCCTGGATCAGGCGCTGGACCCGGGCGAACAGCTCCTTGCGCTTGGCCACGTCGTTCTCGGTCTGCGCGGCCGCGAAGGCGGCGTCCACGTCCTTGTTCTCGTAGCCGGCCGCGTTGGCGAACGGCGTGCCCTTCTTGATGTTGCTGCTGATGTAGAGCCGCTGGACGCCGAGCGTCGGGTCGGGCAGCAGGTAGAGGTAGTTCTGCGTGAGGTCGAACTCCCAGTTGTAGACCTGGCGGATGAACGTGGCGAGGTCGATGTTCCGGAGCTCCACGTCGATGCCCACGCGCGCCAGCGCCTGCTTGATGTACTCCGCGGTGCGCGGAATCTCCGGCTGCACCGGTGGGAAGGTCAGCGACACCTTGAAGCGCATGTTGCCGGCGCCGCGCTTGTAGACCCGCCTCGTCGAGGATGGCGTTCGCCCGCGCCACGTCGTAGGGATACTGCGGCACGCCCTGGGTGGTGTAGAAGGGCGAGGACGAGGCGATGGGGCCGGTGGCCGGCTTGGCGAAGCCGAACCAGAGGTTGTCCGCGATGAACTTGCGGTCGAGCGCGTGCATGATCGCCTGGCGGACGCGCTTGTCCTTGAGCTGCTCGACGCGGAGGTTCACCTCCATCATGTACATGGGCGCGAAGTACTCGTAGCCGCGCGTCTCCGCCTTCACGGTCGGCAGCGCGGTCAGGCGCTTGACGTCGGCGAGCGGCACCGGGTTGAAGACGCCGAGCTGCACCTCGCCCTTCTCGATGGCGGCGGCGCGCGCGGCGGCGTCGGGGATGATCCGCACGACGATGGCGTCGAGGTACGGCTTGCCCTTGTCCCAGTAGTTGGGGTTCTTCTCCAGGCGGATGAAGTCGCCCTTCTTCCACTCCTTGAAGACGAACGGCCCGGTGCCGATCGGCGCGTTGAGCGCGGGATGGGTGGTGAAGTCCTTGCCCTCGTAGACGTGCTTCGGGAGCACCTGCGACTCGTAGGAGCTGAGCGCGGCCAGCAGCATCGGCGTGGGCTCCGAGAGCCTACCACGACCGTGGAGGCATCGGGCGTGTCGACCGCGGTCACCTTGCTGAAGGTGATCCGGCCGCGCGGGTGGAGCTTCTTCCAGATCTCCTCGAGGGAGAACTTGACGTCGGCCGAGGTGAACGGCTTGCCGTCGTGCCAGGTGACGCCCCGCCGCAGCCTGAAGGTGTAGGTCTTGCCGTCAGGCGCGACGCTCCAGGACTCGGCCAGGCCGGGCGCGGCCGGAGATCGAAGTCGTAGTCGAGCAGCCCTTCGTGGATCTTGGTGGAGACGGTCCCGATGAAGGTCGAGGTGTTGACGCCCGAGACCAGCGCCGGGCTCCTCCCCCTGCACGATGGTGAGCGTGCCGCCGGAGCGCGGCTGGGCCGCCGCGGGCGCGCGAAGCCCGCGAGGAGCGTGAACAGCGTGGCGAGTCCGGCCAGGCGGCGCGCAGGCAGGACGACGACGCATGAGGTGCCCCCTGCCATCGAGCGTGAGG
>CAWIZN010000004.1:0-23888 GCA_963840495.1 uncultured Candidatus Rokubacteria bacterium | reverse complement strand
GTGGGTCGCCATGGGCGGGGGGGTCCGTCGGACGCGGAGTACAACAAGAAGGTCGCGGAGTACTTCGGCATCGAGCTGCGCTAGGAAACTCGGAGGGGGGCTCCGCCCCCGTTCCGATGCCTCCCCCCGAACATCGGATTGCCGGCGAAGCCGGCGCTCGAACAGCGGCTACTCCGTGGCCCGTCGGAGAAACTCGGCTAGCTAGAGCGGTAGAGTAAGGGGACGAGCGGGTTCGTGAACTAGCCCGGCGGCGCCCCACTGTTTCCGCCCTTTCGGGTCCGGTGTCCATTCGCCGAGTGGGCCATCACGCGTTTCTCGCCCCTTCTCATCGAACCGGACGTGCAGTTTTCCCGCATCCGGCTCTCGGACGGGTCTCACACCCGGGCATGCGCAGGTGGCACAACCGCACGGCGCGGCTAGCGCCGTGTCCCTCGCGAGGAGACTTTGTGCCGCCGGCCTGCTTGGCCTTGGTGTTCAGCGCCTCTTGGAGCCGCCGGAGCGTCGGTGGAGTTGCTAGGCTCACGCCAATCTCCCACCCCTTGGCCCGTCGAGACACACCCCGAACCAGGGCGCGTCCCTCCTCGCCGGTTCTGTTGTCCGGCGAGTCCCAGCGGTACTATGCGCCCCTCCGACACCCCACCCGGCTTCCCCGTCCCTGCGGAAGTGAGAGCCGCGACCCCTCGCCGCGTGGGGCTTCCCGTGTTGCGCTCTGCTCTGTGTCGACTGCCACGCCCCCTACCCCGGTGAGTGATCGCCCCTTCATCGGTCGGTTCCTCCGGCGCGATCCAGCGGCCTTCCCTGTTCTCATGGCAGGTCGGCGCTCACGATTTTCTTTCGAGGCCTGCGCGGGCTTCACGTGCGTTGCGGCCCGTCGACTCGCTGACCCACCTTCCGTGGGCCTTTGTCCCGAGAGCTTCGACGCATCGGTTACCCTCCGCATCGTCTCGGTAGCTACCGGGGTGCACCGACAACTCCCCAGGCCGGACTCGCACCGGCGAGAACACAGCACCTTCCACGGCGCACACGAGAAGGGTCCAGCTGCGAGGCGGCGCCCGAAGGCAGCCGGCGAGGCGTACTTTCTGTACGTTGAGCCGGCTGCCGAGGGCGCCGTACCTCCGCAGATCGAGCCCTTATCGTCGCTCTAGCGGCGGGCCATCACGAAGCCGAGCTGATAGTCCCGGCGATCGATCTCCCCCTCGGCGCCGGCCGCGCGCAGGGCCGAGTCGCTCAGGACCTGCCGCATGGCCCGGGCGAGCATGTCGCGGTCCACGCCCTCGAGCATCACCAGCCATCGCGCCATCGCATCGGGAGTCTGCAGCAGCTTCTTCTCGTCGGTCTTGACCGTGGTGGCGGCGGCGTCCGCCTCACCGAGGTGCGCGCCTACCATGCCCGGCATGGCGAGCGCCGCGGGCAGCGCCGTGCCCACGAGCCACTGGCGGAGCGCGTCGGCGCGGCCCGGCGCGGGTCCGACTTCGATGACGCCCAGCACGCCGCCGAGCGCGTCGCCGAGGGTCGCCGCGACCCGGCACGCCGTCCGCTTGTTGTTCACGACGTACTGCATGCAGCGCGTCGTCCACGGCGTCGGATTGCTCAGGCGCTCGAGATAGGCCGGGCTCTGGAGGACGTCGAGGCTCTCCGTCTCGTAGAAGTAGAAGAAGCGCGGCCCGGCCCCGAGCGCGACGTAGCGCCGGAGGCGCAGGAACCCGGGGATCGACAGGCGCTCCGGGATGTGCTCGCGGTCATGCCATTCCGTCCAGTCCGGCTCGCTGCCGGGCGTCACGTCGTGAGAGAAGGCGAGGAGCGCGTGTCCGAGCAGGCTCATGGCTGCGACTTCCTCGCTCGCCGAGGCGCGCACCGGAATGGGGCCTTGCTTCAGACGGCTTTTGAGCGAGGGCTTGATGGCGCAGACCGGACCGCTCATAGCCCGAGACGGGACCCAAGCTCCTCATGGCTCAGTAGACGGCCGCGCTCGATGTCCTTGACGCTCTCACGAAGCTCCGCCATCAGTTCAGAGCTCGCTGAGCACCTCGAGCGTCTCGACGATGCTCTCGTAAAACTCCCACGGCAGGACGGCGAGTACAGGCTGCCCCCGGCGCGTGATGATGACTGCGTGCTCGGGCTCACGCGCGAGCTTCTCGGGTAGATCGAGAAACTCCTTGCGCGCCTCAGAGATCGTGAGCTGGGTCATGACTCGTCTCCTTGGGCACCAGAATGTACACCCAAGCGCACACTTCGTCAACGCGGACCTCAAGAGGGACGCCAAGGATGAGTACGTCGCAAGACTCACGGCGCTGGGCGAGGACCCCGGGGCGGTTCCCGGCCGCGGTGATACAATCGCGTCCGTTCGCCGTCTGGCCGACGGCCGTGATGCTCATCCGTTCGAGGAGACCGCACCGAGGAGACCGCACATGACCAGCATCGATCCCGTGTGGGCCACCGTCGCCGAGCTGTCCCGCGCCTTCGGCGCGCGCACGCTGTCCCCCGTGGACGCCGTCGAGGCGCTGCTCGAGCGGATTCGCCGCCGCAATCCCTCGCTGCACGCCTTCATCGCGGTGTACGAAGCCGACGCCGTGCTCGCCGCGGAGGGCGCCGATCGCGCGATCCGCGCCGGGCACCGGGTGGGACCGCTCCACGGCGTGCCCATCGCGCTCAAGGATCTGGTCGACCTCGAGGGGCGCGTCACCACGGGGGGCTCCAAGGTGTGGGCGGAGCGCGTGTCGCCCGTCACCGCGACCCTCGCCGAGCGGCTCATCGCCGCGGGGATGATCGTCCTCGGCAAGACGCACACCGTCGAGTTCGCCATGGGGAGCTGGGGCACGAATACGCACATGGGCACTCCGCGGAATCCCTGGGATCTCGCGGTCCATCGGACGCCGGGCGGATCGTCGAGTGGCTCGGGTGTCGCCGTCGCCGCGGGCCTGGCGCCGGTCGCCATCGGCACCGACACGGGCGGTTCGGTGCGGCTGCCCGCCGCGTGGTGCGGCATCGTCGGGCTCAAGGTGACGGCGGGGCGGATCAGCACCTACGGCGTCCTCCCGCTGTCCACCACCCTGGACACGCCCGGGCCCATGGCGCGCTCCGTGGAAGACGCGGCCCTGATCTACCGCGTGCTGAGCGGGCCCGATCCCCGCGACCCGCAGACGCTCGCGTGGGCGCCCGCCGATCCGCTGCCGACGCTCACGCGCGGCGCCGCCGGGCTCCGGCTCGCCGTGATGCCGGACGCGGAGCGGGTGGGCGTCGATGCGGACGTGCTGGCCGCCTACGACGGCGCCGTCGACACGCTCGCGAAGCTCGGCGCCGAGATCGTCCGCCCGGCGCTGCCGCATCGGTTCACCGACTACATCGCCGCGACCGGCCGCATCATCGGCGCCGAGGGCTATCGCTTCGTGGGGCACCTGGTGGACGACGAGCGCCTGCCCGTCGACCCGCACATCCGCCCGCGGATCCAGCTCGGACGGGGCGTGTCGGCGCGCGACTACCTGCTGGCGCTCGCGCAGATGGAGGAGCATCGCCGCGCCTTCAACGCGGCGCTGGCCGGCGTCGACGCGCTCCTGACGCCGACGTCGCTGACGCCGCCATTGCCGATCGACCAGGTCGATCAGTCGGGCACCGGCGCCCACTTCACGCGGCCGGTCAACTACCTCGGCCTCTGCGGCCTCGCCGTGCCGGACGGCTTTACCCCGGGTGGCCTGCCGCTCTCGCTCCAGATCGTCTGCCGGGCGGGCGAGGAGGCGATGGCGCTGCGCATCGGCTGGGCCTACGAGGACGCGACACCCTGGAAGGATCGCCGGCCGGTCGGAGGCCAGGTCATGAGCCCCGCGACGCTTCCCCTCGGCCGGTTCACGGTGCTCGACCTGACCAGGGCGCGGGCCGGCCCCACCTGCGTCCGGCAGCTCGTCGACTGGGGCGCCACGGCGATCAAGATCGAGATGCCCGGCGGGCGCGCCGGCGACGGCATGGGCGGCAATCGTCACGGGTTCGATTTCCAGAACCTGCACCGCAACAAGAAGAGCATCACGCTGAACCTCCGGGAGCCCGACGGGGTGACCGTCTTCAAGCGGCTGGCGCAGGACGCCGACATCGTCGTGGAGAACTACCGCCCCGACGTGAAGCGCCGACTCGGCATCGACTACGAGAGCCTGCGCCCGATCAACCCGCGCCTGATCTACGGCAGCATCTCCGGCTTCGGGCAGGACGGGCCGTATCGGGACCGGCCCGGCGTCGATCAGATCGCCCAGGGGATGGGCGGCCTCATGTCCATCACCGGCATTCCGGGCCAGGGTCCGGTGCGCGTGGGCATTCCGATCGCCGACCTGTGCTCCGGGATCTTCCTCGCGCAGGGCATCCTCGTCGCGATCATCGAGCGCGAGACCACGGGCGAGGGGAAATGGGTGCACACCTCATTGCTCGAGGCGATGCTCTCGATGCTCGACTTCCAGGCGTCGCGCTGGCTGATGAGCGGCGAGGTGCCGCCCCAGGCGGGGAACAACCATCCGACGGGCATTCCCACGGGCGTCTTCGAGACGCAGGATGGGCACATCAATATCGCCGCGAGCGGCGACGACATCTACGAGCGGTTCTGCCGCGCCATCGAGCGGCCCGACCTGCTCACCGACGCGCGCTTTGCCACCTCGCGGGCGCGGTCGAGCAATCGGGACGAGATCATGGAGGTCCTGATGCCGGTGACGCGCAAGAAGACGAGCGCCGAGTGGATCGAGATCCTGAACCGCGCGGGCGTGCCGTGCGGGCCGATCTATCGCATCGACGAGTCGTTCGCCGATCCCCAGGTGAAGCACCTCGCCATGGCGCAGCCGGTGCACTCCCCGGTCCTCGGCGATCTCACCATCCTCGGCCATCCCGTGTCCCACGGCGCCACGCGGCTTCCGATCCGGACCCCGGCGCCGGAGCTCGGCCAGGACAACGAGGAGATCCTGACGTCGATCGGCTACACAAAGGATCAGATCGCCGACCTGGCCCAGCGCGGGGTCATCTGACCGGCGCTCCCGACGCACTTCAGCCAGCGAAGGGTTGACGTATCGTCCTAACGACCTGTTCCTGTTGACGGAGGCCTGGCTGGCGCAATGGGAGACAAGGCGCGACTCTCCGCGGAAGATCGCTTCGAGATCCAGGAGCTACTCCATCGATACATGTTCATCCTGGACGCCGGCGAGAATCACGACAACGGGTATGGCTACGCCGACCTCTATACCGAGGACGGCACCTTTGGCGATCGGCCCCCGGGCCGCGAGGCGCTGGCGGCGGCCGCGGGTAGGACCGCGGATGGTGGCTACAGCGAAATTCATCAGCGCGGGCCGCTGAATCAGATCCACATGAATGTGGGCGAGATCATCGTGCCCACCGCCGAAGGGGCGAAAGGGATCTCCTATCTGCTGATGATCGACGGGTCGGCAAACCAGATCTACTGGGCGGGCTGGTACGAGGACGTCTACGTCAAGACGCCCAAAGGTTGGCGCTTCAAGTCACGGGTTCACGTCTCCGGACCCAAAGCGGGAATTCCAGCCAACGCGGCAGCCATGCGGCGGGAGTGGCAGCGCCAGGCATGGCAGAGCCTCGGGCCGGATGGAGCGGCTGCCCCGCCCGCGGAGCCGATCGCTCGCGACCCGCTCAAGTGGGTCGACGGAGAATGATCGGCATGGCGTCTCATCTGCCGACCGCTACTTTTCGAACATCATTGAAACGGCCTAGCGCGTCGATCACAGCTGAGGAAGGTGAGCGCTTGATCAAGAGAATTGGATGCGCCATACGGCACCCTTCAAACCGGCCGCTTGAAGACTTTCAGGCATATTGGGCCCAGCATCACGGTCCGCTCTTCTCGCACACGCCCGACTTGCGACGCTATGTGCAGCACATCACTTTGACGGAAGCATATGGCGGAACCCCGGCACCCACCCACGACGGTGTCTCGATGTTCTGGTACGACGGCATGGAGTCGGTCCTTGATCCACCACAGTCGCCCAGGCTGATCGCCATCGTGCCCGTGACACACACGGACACCTTCGAGTGGTACGTGCGCCCGAGCCGGTACGGCTCGCCGGAGGCGATGACGTTGGCTGAGACGGTCATCGCTGACGATCGACAGCTGTTTGACCGCTCGACGGAGTGGCCGACGGATCACCGACGCAGCAACGTCACCGCGACAGAACGCGTGATACTCGAGGGCAAGACCGCCCCGACGATGGTCAAGGCAGTCTTCATGGTGGCCAGGCGACCTGGCTTGACGGTGGAGGAGTTCCAGGAGCACTGGTTCGGTGAGCATGGCCGACTGGTCGCGCAGGTGCCTGGACTCCGCCGCTACGTGCAGAACCACGCCGTGCAGGCGGCCTACGGCCTGGCGGCCCGGCCGATGACACACGACGGCTTCTCCGAGCTCTGGTTCGACGATCTCGCTCAGTTGCAGCAGGCCGCGACCACCCCACAATGGCAGGCCGCGAAGGCGGACGGCAAACGGTTGTTCGCCGAACCCGTGGGGCTGGTCATTGCCCGCGAACGGATTCAGAAAGAAATAGGAGTACCGATCGGCTGATCAGTAGCGACGCGCTCCTGACGCCGACTTCCCCGACACGCTCGGGACAGTAGGAGCCTGTCGGAGAAACCCCGGCTAGAGCGATGAGAAGGGTCCAGCTGCGAGGCGGCGCCCGAAGGCAGCCGGCGAGGCGTACTTTCTGTACGTTGAGCCGGCTGTCGAGGGCGCCAACGAAGCAGATGGGCCCTTATCATCGCTCTAGCGCGTCTGCACGGTTTCGGATGTCGGACGCAGCGCAGCCGGCTCCTCGCCCGGGGGCCCCAACACGCGATCCCGCTGAGCCGTGACGCGGTCGACGGCACCCGCATCGGGGCCTCGCTGTGCCAGGATGACCGCGATGCGGAAGCCGCGAGCGGCCAGATCCTGGTCTCCGAGCGCCGCGAGCGCTTCAGAGGCATCGGCCACCGCATGGACGTTCCTGAGTCCTCTCCCCAGGAAGAACGCCGAGAGGAAGATTCGCCGCGCGCGGGCGGCAGCCATCGGAGGGTCGTACACGGCCTCGCCGATCGCGAGATAGGCCCGGCCGACCTCGATCATGGCATAGGGGTCCGAAGTCGCCAACGCCAGGCGGTAGGCCTCGTCCCAGGCCCGCTCGGCGCCCGGCGCATCACCCTCCGACAGGGCCGTGTCCGCGCGGCGAAGCCGATCGCGCCAATCAGGAATCGTCGAGGCCGCCTCGTCATGGCCGGCAGGCGCCCCAGGCCGCCCACTCTCCGTGGGCGTGCCCGCAGCATCCCGACACCGGTCAGGCAAGCGCCAAGTCCGATCGTCATGCACCACGTCGTCCGGTTCATGGCTTGATCTCCCCTCCTTGGTGGATTTGGAGTCCCTACAGGGAGGAGCAAAGCAGCATGCGTGCCACGCAGAACATCAACGATCTCAGCATCTTGGACGCTATTGTCGGCAGCGTCGGACAGTGTTCGAACGGTGGCGGAACCGGTCTGCGCAGTGGTCACCCACCGGGCCCGGTCTGGACTCGGCAGGTGCGGCCCGCCTGAGCGCGGCTGCCCACGAGTGCTTCCGCGCGCACCGGTGACGATGCGCGGGGTGGCGGACGAAGCGCGCAGGCTGTCAGCAGCGCTCAGTGAAGCCGTTCGATGCCCGGGAACCCGTCAAATCCGGCATCGAAGGTCATGATTCGCGGACATCATGCTGCTGCATGACGGCCAGATGAATGGCGTCGCGCGCCGACAAATGCCGATGACCCAAGATGATGTTTTTTGCTCGATCAACTGCCCCGAGGTCAACGGCAAAGACATCATCGACCAACCCTATTAGGGCATCGAAGGCTGGCTGGATCGCATCGCGGCGATCGATCGCCACGTAACGATGGAGGATTTCCTGCAGGACCTCCGCATCCGTGACGAGCCGTTGGCGAGTGCCAACGAATTCCTCGAGCATCCGTTGCGTGTCAGACTTCCTCGGGTGCGGGCCACCGACCAGGTACATCGGGACGTTCGAATCAAGGAAGATCACGACTTGACCCGCCGAGATAGCCGCGCTCGATCTCAGCCAGCATCTGTGCGACGTCGGCCGTCGGGAAGGCGTGCCGCGCAGCGGTACGCACGACTTCGAGCTTTCGGCTCGCATCGCCGGCCGGCTCCTGCCGCCGCGCCGCGCGGAGTGTCCCGCGCACCCATTCGGCCACCGTCATTCGGTTCGCTCGGGCGACACGCTGGATCTCCCGCCACTCGGCCTCGTCGAGCAGTACTTGGAGCCGCTTACTCATGTAGATGAGTCTATTTAACTCATCCTGGTGAGTCAACCGGTTAGGCCGCGGGCGCCTCAAGGGCGGTGAGTTTGCCACCGGTTCCCATCGCGCCGTAGTCCCAGCGCTCCTCCAAGCCGCACGTCAACGATCGCGGCCTGCTAGGATGACGGCGTGAACGTCTACAACACGCTGTCGGGCGCGGTCGAGCCGCTCGAGCCCACCGGTCCGGTTATCACCTTCTACGTGTGCGGCATCACCCCCTACGACACCACGCACCTCGGCCACGCCTTCACCTACACGGTCGCCGACGTGCTCGTGCGGCACCTCGAGGGCCAGGGGTTGGCCGTGCGCTACGTCCAGAACGTCACCGACATCGACGACGACATCCTGCGCAAGGCGGCCGAGGTCGGCGAGGACTGGCGCGCCCTCGGCAATCGCTGGACCTCGCACTTCATCCGCGACATGCAGGTCCTGAACGTCCGCCCGCCGGACGAGTACCCGCGCGCCACCGACGTCATCCCCGACATCGTCACCGCCGTCCGCGCGCTGATCGAGCGCGGCCTCGCCTACGTGTCCGGCGGCAGCGTCTACTACCACGTCGATGCCTGGCCCGCCTTCGGCCGCCTCAGTCATCTGCCCCGGTCCGAGATGCTGGATGTCGCCAATGAGCGCGGCAACCGGCCCGACGATCCGCACAAGCGCGATCCCCTCGACTTCGTGCTGTGGCAGGCGCAGGCACCGGGCGAGCCGACCTGGGACAGCCCGTGGGGTCCGGGCCGTCCCGGCTGGCACATCGAGTGCTCGGTGATGAGCACGCGCTTTCTGGGGCCCACGCTCGACTTTCACGGCGGCGGCGGCGACCTGGTCTTCCCGCATCACGAGTGCGAGATCGCCCAGGCGGAAGCCCTCACGGGCCGCTCGCCATTCGTCCGCGCCTGGCTGCACACGGCCATGGTCGAGCACGAAGGCGCCAAGATGAGCAAGTCACTGGGCAACCTGGTCATGGTGGGCGACCTGCTGAAGCACTGGTCGCCGGACGCGCTCCGCCTCTACCTCGGAGGGCATCACTATCGCCTCGGATGGAGCCACGATCCCGACGAGCTCGCTCACGCTGCACAGCTCGCGGAGAAGCTGCGCGCCGCGGCCACGGTATCCGGGGGCGACGGCAAGCCGCAGGACGTGGCCGGCGCCGAGGCCGACTTCACCGCGGCGATGAACGACGACTTGAACACACCGTCGGCGCTCGGCAGGCTCGAATCCTTGGCCGACGACGTGCTCGCCGCCGCGCGGGCCGGCCGCCGTGTGGAGACCGGCCAGGCCCTCGTGCGACGGCTCGCTCAGGTGTTCGGACTGCGCCTAGACCGGCCGGGGGTCGAGGAGCGAGTGACGCGCGGCTGGGACGCGCATCTCCTGCGCTTCCCCTCCCTCTGAGCCGGCAGTCGTCTCGGCCAGCAAGCTCAGCTCCGCGACGTGCCGCGCCAGCTCGCGCATGGTCGTCGCGATGTGGTCGGCGCCTGCCTCCACGAGCTGCTGCTGCTCGTCGGCGGACTCGTCGTGAAGGCCAAAGCGCCCCACCACCAGGTTGAGGTCGGGACACCGCGCGCGCAGGCGCTTGCACAGGTGCCGCGTGTGGCTCACCCCGCCCGGCGCCACCGACCCGATGCAGACCAGCGCCGGGCGGCGCTCTTCCACGAGCTGGGCCACCTCCGACGTCAACATGGACGGCCCCAGGATCTCGACCTGCCAGCGGGCCGCGTCGATGAGCCGGCCGGCGATCGCGAGGGCCACGCCGTCGATCTCGTCGCGGGCCGGACACAGGAACAGGAGGCGCCGCGGGACGAGGCTGCCCTCCGTCGCTGTCGCGTCCCGGGTCGCCGTGCTCGGACGGTCCTGGTCCAGCTCCTCGACGATCTCTCGCGTCGCGTGGGCCACGAACTCGGCGTCCGCCTCGCTGATCTTCTCCCGCTCACAGTCCTGCTTGGCGTAGTAGAGCGCGGGAAGCAAGACCTCGTCATACACGGACTCGGGATCATTGGCCTTGACGTACTCCTCGACGATGTCGGCCGCCTCGTCCTGATCCCGCGCGAGGAGCCGCTGGTAGTAGCGCGCCTTCGGCTCCAGGACCGGGTCGTCGCCCATGAGGAGCACGAGAAAGCCCATCGACGGCAGATGCTTGCTGAGGACGATGAGACAGACGGTCAGCGGCGTGGCGAGCAAGAGGCCGACCGACCCCCAGAGCCAGGTCCAGAAGATGACCGCCACGAGGAGCGCGACCGGCGACACGCCGGCGCTCTGGCCGTAGAGCCACGGCTCCACGACCATGTAGGCCGTGAGCTCGAGCGCCAGGAAGACGGCGATGATGAGCAGCGCTCGACTCCAGCCGGGGAACACGGCGAGGGCCAGCGCGGTGGGCAGTAGCACGGCGATCGCCGCCCCGACGTACGGAATGAAACGGAGGGCGGCGGCCAGGCACCCCCAGAGCGCCGCATACGGAATCCCCAGCAGGAAGAGCGCGATGCCCAGCGCGAGCCCGAAGCTCCCATTGATGACGGACTGCATCAGCAGATACCGGGTGATGCGAGCCGTCGCCTCGTCGAGCGCCCTCGTCGTCACGGTGACGCGGCGATAGCCCACCAGCCGGATCAGCCGATCGCGCAAGTCCTGCCGCTCGAACAGCATGAAGATCACGAGCACCGTCACCACGCCGGTGGCGGCGAGCACGTCGAGCAGCCGCGGCAGACGGGCCAGGAGCGTCGAAGGCGGCTCGACGACGACCGGGATGGGCTTGGCGGCCGCGCCTTTGGGCTCGGCCTTCTCCATCTCGCCCACGACCTCGGTCAGGGTGCGCTGGACCTTCTCGACGGAGCCGCCCTTGCTCAGACCGCGCAGATCCGCCACGCGCTGCCGGATATGGGCGCTGTACTGGGGAGCTCGTCGGCGAGGGACACGAGCTGGCGAAAGAGCACCCATCCGACGCCGCCCGCGAGGCAAAAGGCGAGGAGAACGACGACGAGGACGGACGTCGCGCGCCCGGCCCCCCATCGGTCTATCGCGTTGACCACCGGGCTCAGCAGGAATGCGAGCAGTCCGGCGAGCGCGACCGGGATCAGGACGCCCTGACCCCAGTAGAGACACGCCACGACGAGCGCGCCCGTCGCGAGGGCGATGAAGGGGCGAATCTCCGCCGTCAACAACGTGCCGCGCCGATGACCGGTCGCGCGAGCGGTCGGACGCTTTGTCCGGGGCATCACGGCTGTCGGACTGCAATGCGCGTGCCTCGAGGCGGGAGTGGCTCATCGGCCACTCCCGCCGATCCGATGGGCCCGCCGCGGGGGGTTTCGGCTCGACCCGAGTGATTCTTACCGGGTCGGAGATGCCCAGGCTACTCGCTGAGCCAGACTCCGTCGAGCTGGCAGTTCAGGAAGTGGCTCAACGAGGCTTCCGGATACTTCAACCGGAACACGACGGTGTCGGGCGTCGGCGCCTCGACCGCCTCGACGGCCTTGTACTGCTCCTTCCGGCTCGAGGCGATGCCGGCCGGCGGGAAGACGATCTTGTCGTAGGACGCCTTCACGTCTTTCGAGGTCATCACGGCGCCGTCGTGGAACTTCACGCCCTGGCGCAGCTTGAACGTGTAGGTGCGCTTGTCGGGCGAGACCGTCCAGGACTCGGCGAGGTCCCCGATGAACTTCGTCCCGGTCTTGTCCGTCGGATCGACCCGCATGAGCGTGCTGTAGTGCGGCCCGATCGGGTGGAGCATCGCGAACGTCTCCTCCCGGTGCCCGTCGAAGCCCGGCGGTTCCGCGGCCACCACGAAGATGAGCTCGCCGCCCGCCCGGGGCTTGTCCTGGGCCCCCGCGCGCCCGCCGGGGCCGAGAACCATGAGGACGGCCGTGAGAGCCACGATCGTCAGGGATCGTCCAGAGCGCTGCGCCATCGTCCACCTCCGTCGTTGGATAAGAATGCCGCGGTACGATATCATGCCGCGGGGCACGGTCGCCCGGGGTTGACAGCGGCGGGGGCGTCGACCATCCTTGCTGCGGTAGGCCCGAGAACGGCAATCCACCCGAGCACAGAGGAGTGACACCACCACCATGCGATACGAAGCACCCGAATCACTCGACACGGCGGTCGCCTTGCTGGCGGGAGCCCGGGGCGATGCCCGCGTGCTCGCCGGGGGCACCGATCTGCTCGTCCAGATGCGCGCCGACGTCCTGGACCCCGAGCTGATCGTCGACATCAAGAAGATCCCCGAGACCCGGGCGGTTGCCCAAGAAAAGGGCGGCTGGCGCGTCGGCGCCGCGGTGACGGGGGCGGAGCTCAAGGAGAACGCCGCGCTCCGGAAAGCCTGGCCCGGGGTGGTCGAGGCCGCGAACCTCATCGGGTCGACGCAGATCCAGGGCCGGGCGACCATGGGCGGCAACCTGTGCAATGGCTCGCCGGCGGCGGACAGCGTGCCCGCGCTCATCGCGGCGGGCGCGGTCGCCACGGTGGCCGGGCCGAAGGGCCGGCGCGACATCCCGGTCGAGGACGTGATGCTCGGGCCGAGGAAGCTCTCGCTCACCAAGGGCGAGTTCCTCGTGTCCTTCTTCCTGCCCCCCCGCCCCAAGGGCTCGGGCGACGCCTACCTGCGCTTCATCCCGCGCACGGAGATGGACATCGCCGTGGTGGGCTCGGGCGTCAACCTGACCCTCGACGGCAAGGGCGTCATCACCGCGGCGCGCGTCTCGCTGGGCGCGGTGGCCGCGAAGGTGCTGCTGGTGCCCGCGGCGGCGCAGGCCATCGTCGGAAGCAGCCTCGACCGGCCGGCGCAGGATCGGCTCGAGGCGGCGGCGCGGGCGGCGTGCCAGCCCATCGACGACAAGCGCGGCACCGTGGAATTCCGGACCCAGGTCGCCGGCGTGCTCACGCGCCGCGCGGCCCTGATCGCAATCGAGCGGGCGAAGGAGAACTGAACCGATGGCCAAGCATCACGTCACGGCAACGGTGAACGGAGACGAGGTCGAGTTCCTCTGCGAGACGGAGGACACGCTGCTCGACGTGCTCCGCGACGGGCTCTCACTCACGGGCAGCAAGGAAGGGTGCTCCTCGGGCGACTGCGGCGCCTGCAGCGTCATGCTGGACGGCCGGCTCGTCTGCTCCTGCCTCGTGCTCGGCTGCGAGGCGGCGGGGCCACTCGATCGAGACGATCGAGGGCATGGCGAGCGGCGAGACCCTCCATCCGCTCCAGCAGAAGTTCCTCGAGCATGCCGCGCTGCAATGCGGGATCTGCACGCCGGGCGTCCTCGTCGCCTCGAAGGCGCTGCTCGAGCGCAATCTCGAGCCGACCGAGACCGAGGTCCGCTACTGGCTCGCGGGCAATCTCTGCCGGTGCACCGGGTACGACAAGATCGTGAAAGCGGTGATGGACACTGCCGCGGAAATGAGAGGCTGACCCCATGGCTCCCACCCTCACGACTCCCCCCGATCTCTCGCCGGCGATCGTCGGCACGCGCACCATCCGGCCGGACGGCCATGACAAGGTCACGGGCCGCGCCCGCTTCGGCGCCGACCTCCACATGGCCGGTCAGCTCGTCGGCCGCGTGCTGCGGAGCCCGCACGCCCACGCGCGCATCCTTTCCATCGACACGTCCAAGGCCGAGCAGCTCCCCGGCGTGAAGGCCGTCGTCACCCGCGAGGACTTCGGCGACCAGCCGAGCGAGTTCATCCCGGCCGGCGAGATGATGATCAACTACAAGGACATGGTCCGGAACGTCCTCGCCCGCGAGAAGGTGCTGTACGAGGGCCATCCCGTGGCCGCGGTGGCCGCGACCAGCACCGCCATCGCCAAGCGCGCGCTCAAGCTCATCGAGGTGAAGTACGAGATCCTCCCGCACGTCATCGACGTGGTGGAGGCCATGCAGCCCGGCGCGCCGCTGCTTCACGACGACCTGTTCACCGTCGGCGTCGAGCCCAAGCCGGACAAGCCCTCGAACGTCGCCAAGCGGATCGAGATCGTCCTGGGCGACATCGAGGCCGGCTTCGCCAAGGCGGACATCATCGTCGAGCGCGAGTTCAATACCGCCCCCGTGCACCAGGGCTACATCGAGCCGCATGCCACGCTCGCCAGCGTGTCCGAGGACGGCTCGGCCGAGGTGTGGTGCTCGACGCAGGGCCACTTCATCGTGCGCGCCCACTGCGCCCGCCTCCTCGGCATGGACATCGGCAAGGTCCGCGTGACCGCCTCCGAGATCGGCGGCGGCTTCGGCGGCAAGACGGTGGTCTACCTCGAGCCGCTCGCGGTGGCGCTGTCGAAGAAGGCCAAGCGTCCGGTGAAGATGGTCATGTCGCGCGAGGACGTGTTCAAGTCCTCCGGCCCCACGTCGGGCGCCAACATCAAGGTCAAGATGGGCGCGACGAAGGACGGCAAGTTCGTCGCGGGCTTCGCCGAGCTGAAGTACCAGGCGGGCGCCTTCCCCGGCTCCCCCGTGCAGCCCGGCGTGATGTGCGCGTACGCGCCGTACGACATCGAGCACGTCAAGGTCATCGGCTACGACGTGGTCTCGAACCGGCCGAAGGTCGCCGCCTACCGGGCGCCCGGCGCGCCGATCTCCGAGTTCGCCGTCGAGAGCGTGGTGGACGAGATCGCGAAGAAGCTCGAGATCGATCCGGTGGAGCTGCGCCTGCAGAACGCGGCGCGGGAAGGCACGAAGGCGGCCTATGGCCCGAAGTTCGGCCCCATCGGCCTCGTCGACACGCTCCATGCCGTCGAGAAGACGAATCACTACACCACGCCGCTCGACGAGTGGCAGGGCCGGGGCGTCGCCTCGGGCTTCTGGTTCAATATCGGCGGCGAGACGTGCGTCTCCCTCACGGTGAACGAGGACGGCACGGTGTCCCTGATGGCGGGCACGCCGGATATCGGCGGCCTGCGCGCCTCGCTCGCCATGGTCGCCGCCGACGAGCTGGGCGTCCCCTACGACAAGGTGCGCCCGATCATCGGCGACACGGGCTCGGTCGGCTTCAACTTCCTCACCGGCGGCAGCCGCTCCACCTTCTCCGGCACCATGGCCGTGGTGGAGGCGGCCAAGCAGATCAAGAGCGAGCTGTGCCGGCGCGCCGCCAAGCTCTGGGAGCTGCCCGTCGAGCAGGTGACGTTCGAGCACGGCCTCGTCAACGCCCGTCGGCGGCGACGCCAACGGCAAGGCCACGCCCATGTCGGTGGCGGACTTCGCCAAGATCGCCGGCAAGACCGGCGGCCCCATCGGCGGCGTCGGGCGGATCAATGCCCAGGGCGCGGGACCGAGCTTCGGCACCCACCTGGTCGACGTCGAGGTCGACCCCGAGACCGGGCGCGTCGACCATCCTCCGCTACACCGTGGCCCAGGACGCGGGCAAGGCCGTGCACCCGAGCTACGTGGAGGGCCAGTTCCAGGGCGGCGCCGCGCAGGGCGTCGGCTGGGCGCTCAACGAGGAGTACATCTACGGCGCCGACGGCAAGCTGCAGAACGCGGGCTTCCTCGACTACCGGATGCCCGTCGCGTCCGACCTCCCCATGATCGACGCGATCATCGTGGAGGTGCCCAACCCGCGCCATCCCTACGGCGTGCGCGGGATCGGCGAGACGCCCATCGTGCCGCCCATGGCGGCCATCGCCAATGCCATCGAGCAGGCCACCGGCATCCGCTTCACCGAGCTGCCGATGTCCCCCCCGAAGGTGCTCAAGGCGCTCCAGGCCAAGGGGCTCAACAAGCCCTCGACCAACGGCAAGCGCGGCAAGGGCACCAACGGAGGCCCGCCCAAGCACTGAGCCCTCCGCCCATGGCCCGGGTGGTGCTGGTCGGCAACCTCGTGCAGCTCACGGGCGGCGCCGCGAATTTCGACCTCGCGGCGACCTCCGTGAAGCACCTGTTCGAGCTGCTGGCCGAGCGCCACCCGGCCCTGGCCCCCCATCTCGCGGAGGGCGTGGCCGTGGCCATCGACGGCCAGATCTACCAGGACACGCTCCACGAGCCCATCGCCCCCGACAGCGAGGTCTTCGTCCTCCCCCAGATCGCCGGCGGCTAGCGCGATGAGAAGGGCCCATCTGCTTCGTTGGACGCCTCGGCTCGCTCAACGCTGCGCTCTAAGCTGAGCTGACGCCTCGCTTGCGGCTGTCGAGGGCCCTCGCGCGGAGGTTCGCGACGGCGGGTCAGTCGGTCTCGATCGGCAGCGCGAGGTCCTTCGCCCGCTTCCCCATGGATTCGTCGTAGAGCGTCAGGTCGTCGTAGCCGAGCTGGTGCAGCACGAAGAGATCGTTGTATCGTGCAGTCGTAGATCCGGAGATCCGGCTGCCCGAGTGCGGCGGCGAGCTGCTCCGTGGTGATGAGCGACTTCGGATCACGCATGTCCGTCTCCTTCGGATGCCGGGTCATAGGACGGCAGCACCTCGCGGAACATCGGCCGCTGTTTCCACTCGGGCACGGGCGGCGTATGGCCCTCGCACGGGGCATACACCGACGTCTCGACCGTCGTCATCGTGTGGATATAGCGCGGGCAATTCGGAAAGATCGCCTCGGCGCGCACGCGCACGACGAGCTGGGCTCCGGCGAGCTCGGCGAGGAGTGGATCGTCCTCGTGCACCGTGGCCCGCCCGTTCACCCGGAGGCGCTTCGGACTCTCGAAGTCGATGAAGAGCATGCCGACCTGCGGGTTGACGAGGAGATTGCCGAGGCTCTTGAACATGCCGTTGCCGTCGTAGCTGGGAAACGCCAGCGTCTCCGGATCCACCACGCGGACGAAGCCGGGCCGCCCGCCCTTGTACGAGCAGTCCGGGCGGCCCTCCGCGTCGGCGGTGGCGAGGAAGAACATGGGCCGGGTCTCGATGAAGGCCCGGTCGGCGTCGGTGAAGACGCCGTGGACGATCTTCTCGACCATCCGATCCGCGAGCCGGCGCGTGTCGAAGCGCTCCTGGAGCCGTCGCGATCCGTCATGGTACATGGGCATCTCGACCTTTCTTGGTTGACGACGCCAGCCTCTTTCCCGTCAGCGGCGCGGCAGGGCCCGCGCGGCGGTGAGGATCTCCTCCTCGGAGGGGAACTTCCCGATCCCGGCGAGGCCCTCGGCCGCGCACTCGACGTTGGCCCAGCGGACGATGCCGTCCCGATCGATCAGGAACTGGCCCTTGAGCTGGGGCCACTGCTGCTGCATGTCTGCCTGGTCGGTCTCCGTCCCCGCGTAGCCGTCCAATCGCCCGATGGCCGTGGCCGCCTCCGGGATGGGCAGGGGCTCGGGCAGCTCGCCGGTGGGATTGATCCGTACCGACCCCATCTCCTGCATCAGCTCCGGGGTCGGGGCAGGCTTCGGCAAGCCGTACGCGCGGTGCGTGACCAGCTCCGGGTCGGCGGCCAGGCGCAGGCGGGTCGGGCGGAACTTGAAGTAGAGCTGCGCGTTTTCCGGCGGGGTGGCCACGACCCCGAGCGTCTCCACGCCGAGCGCCTTGAGCTTGCCCTCGGTCGCCCCCATCTGCGCGATCGCCCGCCGACAGAAGGGGCACCACAGACCGATGAACAGGGCGAGGAACACAGGGCTGCGGCCCCGATAGTCCGCGAGCGACACGGTCTCCTTGCGGTCCACCGCCGCGAGGGTGAAGTCGGGCGCCGGCTCGCCCGGCGCGACCGGCGGGCGCGATTCAGCAATCGTCATGTCGCCTCCTTCGTGGGGGTCTCAGCACAGGAAGGGTAGCACCATCAGCGCGTCGGGCTCGAGGCCGGCCCGCTCGCAGACCTCCTGCGCCTTCGCCAGGTAGCCCTCGGCCAGGGCGCGGTTCCCGGCATCGAGATACAGCGTCGCCAGGCCATCGTAGCAGGGGAACAGCAGCTGGGGCTCCCCGACCCGCTCGGCCAGGCCGAGCGCCTCCTCGTACGAGGCGAAGGCGAGGGCACGATCGCCGTGACACTGGTGAATCTGCCCGAGGACGATCAGCGGCACCGCCAGGTGATCGAGCAGCTCCAGCCGGCGGTCGAGGTCGATGGCCGTGTTCGCCGCCTCGATGCCTTCCGCCTCGCACCGATCGGTCAGCGCGCAGTAGGCCACCGCGAGATTCGCGTAGAGCCGCGACTGGAACCCGAGATCGCCCACCTTCTTCGCGGTCTCGAGCCCGCGGAGGCAGGTCTCGATGGCGCGGCGCGGGTCGAGCGAGCTGTAGAGGACGCCGAGGTTCGTGTACCCGCGGCAGGCCGCCTGCGGCAGATCGCGCGCCTCGGCCAGCCCGACGCTGTGCTCGATCTGGTCCACCGCCTCGGCCAGTCGGCCCGTTCGCGCGAGCGCGACGCCGAGCGTGTTGTAGGCCTGCGCACGCATGGCGGCGGCCTCGCGCGCGCGGTCGGGTTCGATGGCGCCTTCCGCCTCGGGCGCCACTTCCGCGAGGGCCCGCTCGGCCCATGCGATGGCGGCGGCATTGTCGCCGGCCCGAAACGCGAGCCGACCCATCTCCTGAAAGAGGTGCGCACGCTCGACCGGGTCGCCGTCGTCGCCGAGCAGCTCGAGGCCCGACGCGAAGCAGCCTCCGGCGCGCTCGCGATCGCCCGCTTCCCAGTAGAGTCCGCCGATCTTCCGGCGCAGGCGAGCGGCCCCCACGCGATCCCCGGCCGCCTCGATCTCCTCCCGCACGCCTTCGTAGTGCGCGAGGGCCTCGGGCCGCCGGCCGGTGAACCCGAGGAGATCGGCGAGCCGCTCGCGCGCGACCCGCACCTCGGCGTCGCAGGCCCGGCACTCGCCGAGGGTGCGGAGCGCGCGCTCGTAGTGGCGGATCGCATCGTCGTTCGCATAGACCGCGCGCGCCCAGTCGCCGGCGGCCAGCAGATAGCGGGCGCCCTTGGGCTTGTCCGAGCTGTGGCTCCAGTGGTGCCCGAGGGCTTCGAGGTCTGCCAGTCGCTCCGGCTGCGGGCCGGCGGCGCGCTCGAGCGCCCGCCCCACCCGCTCGTGGAGCTCGGTCCGGCGGGACAGCAGGAGGTTCTGGTAGACCACCTCGTGCACGAGCGCGTGCGTGAACCGATACCGGCCTCCCTCGCGCCCGTGCCCGACCATCTGGATGAGATCGGCCTCGACGAGCCGATCGATCGCCGTCTCGCACGTGCCGGGCTCGATCGCGACGCCTCGGAGGAGCGCCTCGTCGAACGCCGCCCCGAGCACGGCCGCCTCCTGGAGCAGGCGCCGGGCATCGGCGGGCAGCCGGTCGACGCGGGAGAGAAGCAGCCCGTGAAGCGTGGGCGGGATGTCCACCGCCTCGCACGCCGCCGTGCACGACCCAGTGATCGCCCTGGCGGACGAGCACGCCCTTGCCCACCAGGCTCCGGACGATCTCCTCGACGAAGAAAGGGTTGCCCCCGGCCCGTGTGGCGACGAAGTCCTGGAGCTGGGCGAGGGTGTCCCCGACCGAGGAGCCGAACAGGCCGGCCACGAGGGCGCGCTGTATCGTTCGGGGAGAGCGGGGCGAGCCGGATGACCGATTGCGCCGCACGGGCCACGATCGGTGATCGCGCGTCGGGCCGGTGCGAGAGGAGAAGCATCAGCGGCCGGTCCGCCAGTTGATCCACGACGTGCCGCAACAGGTCCACGGACGCCGCGTCGGCCCAGTGGAGATCCTCGACGAGGATCAGCAGGGGCTCCTGCTGCAGGCGCCGCTCGACCAGCGTGCGCGCCGCCAGCACGATCTGGCGCTGGAGCTGCTCGGGCTCGACGTCCCGGGGCTGCGCCTCTCCCTCCAGCCCGAGCACGTAGCTCAGCACCGGCGCGATGGCTTTCGCCTCCTCGTCGCGGGCGCCGAGCGCCCGGAGGCCCGCCGCCAGCTTCTGCCTGGCGACATCCAGCGTGTCCGCCGGGTCCACTTGATAGGCTTCCCGGAAGAGCGCCCCGAAGACGCCGTAGGTCGGCTCGCCCAGGGACGAGCAGGCCGCCCGGCGGACCGCCGTGCCGGCGAGCCGTGCCGGCGGCCTCGAGTCGAGCCAGAAACTCCGCGATGAGCCGCGACTTGCCCGCCCCGGCCTCGCCGACCAGGCTCACCACCTGGGCCCGGCCCCGCTGCATCCGGTCGAACGCGGCCACCAGTTGATCGAGCTCGTCGGTCCGTCCGACGAGCGGCGCCACGAGCCCGAGCCCCTTGAGGCCGCGGGCCGATCCGGGCTCGGCGAGCACACCGACAAGGCGATGGACGACGACCGGCTCGGACTTGCCCCGGAGCGCCAGCTCGCCGGCCGCCTCGAACGCAAAGCGGTGCCGCGTGAGCGCTTGGGTGGCTTCGGACACCAGAATCGTTCCGGGGCCGCCGCCGTCAGGAGCCGGGCCGTCGTGTTCACGGTGTCGCCCGTGACCGCATAGGCGGCGCCGGCGGCGGCGCCGAGGTTCCCGGCCACGACCGGGCCCGTGTGGATCCCGACGTGCAGTGTCACGGGCTGGCCGAGCCGCCCTGCCCACCGACGGCTGAGGGCCGCGCTGCCGGCTCGAGCATGTCCAGCGCGGTGTCGAGGGCCCGCTCCGGGTCGTCCTCGTGAGCGACCGGGGCTCCGAAGATCGCCATCACGGCATCGCCCACGAACTTCTCCACGAAGCCCTCATAGCGAGCGATGGCCTGGGCGAGCGCCTCGAAGAGCGCGTTCTGGAACGCGCGAACCTCCTCGGGGTCGAGCTGCTCGGCGAGGGCGGTGAACCCGGAGAGATCGGCGAAGAGGACGGTCACCTGCCGGCGGTCGGCCTCCCGGCCCGCGCCGTCCACCTTCGCGGCCGCCGGGATCGTCTTCGACTCGACCGGAGCCGGCGCCGCCCCGGCGGCGCGCCGCTCCACAGGCGCCCCCGCACCGGGGACAGAACGCGAAGTCGGGCTCGCACGAGAACCCGCACGCGGGACAGGGGCGCGGGAGCCGCCGTCCGCAGCGCGGGCAGAACGCGAAGCCGGGTGACGCCTCGGAACCGCAGCCCGTGCAGGTCACACGGTATTCTAGCGGTTCGCTGCCCGGACGGCCTGCCCAATGTGGGGGGCCGTTCCGCGCGGATTTCTTGAATGCGCGGGCGGCTTCTCTTACGCTCGATCCTGTCGGGCGCATCGATGCGCGAGGCGATTGCGAGATGCAGCGACTGGGCGCGCCGAACTAGGAGCCGATCTCTGGACCACCTGTTTCTGCTCGTACAGGGCGCCTTCGATCGCCTGATCCGCCGACTCCGTCGCGGCGGCCGCCCGGAGCGAGTCCGGCGGCGGCTGGTCGTCGTGCAGATCGACGGCCTCTCTCGTACCGTGTTCGATCGCGCGCTCGCGGAAGAACACATGCCCTTCGTCGCGAAGATGCTCGCCAAGGGTCGACACCGCCTTCATCCGATGAGCGTCGGCATGCCGACCTCGACGCCGGCGTTTCAGATGGCCGCGATGTACGGGGTGCAACCCGATATCCCGGGGTTCCACTACCACGACAAGCGCCGCCGCGCGGACATCCACTTCCCTCGTGCCGGGCATGCGGCCGGCGTCGAGGCGGCGCACGTCGAGGGCCGCGTCGGCATCCTTCGCGGCGGCAGCGTCTACGGATGCGTGTTCACCGGCGGCGCCGAGAACGACCTCTTCAGCTTCGCCAAGCTGACACGGCCGAGCGGCCCGGGTGTCGTCCGCGTGCTGTCCGGATTCGTCGTGCTCGGCTGGGTCGCGCTGAAGGGCGTTTGCCAGACCATAGGTGTGCTGCTGACGTTCCTGGTGCGTTGCCTGGCGCATCCGCACGGCGCGGGCAGACGCTGGCAATGGACGAAGATCAAGGTCGGCGTCTCGGTGTGGGTGCGCCAGTTCTTCACGGCGGAGGTCGCGCGCGATCTGTACGACGGTGTTCCCGTCATCTACGTGAACTACCTCGACTACGACGTCGCCGCCCATGCGTTCGGACCCCAGGACCGCGCGGCCTTCCGCGCGCTCGAGTTCGTGGACCGATCGATCCGTCAGATCGGTCGGATCCTGCGGCGCGTCCCCGAGCACCAGTACGACCTCTACGTCCTGTCCGATCACGGCCAGGCGCAGTCGAAGCCGTTCGCCGAGCTGACGGCCGGCAAGCCGTTCGAGCGCCTGCTCTTCGACGAGCTCCTGGACCCCGCGCCACCTCGAGCGACATCCGGCTCCGAAGGACAGGCACGCCGGGTTCGCCCATGGCTTCATGGCCTACCACATCGGGCGGAAGGGGCTGGGCCGGCGCGTCATGAACCGGATCGACCGGGAGTCCGCGACGAGCGACGACGAGCGGGAAGCGCACGAGCGCGGCGGTGTTCGGGTGATCTCGGCGGGACCGAATGCCTTCCTCTACGTCGTGGATACGGCCGAGCCGCTGCCCATCGAAGAGATCGACAAGCGATTCCCCGGCTTGGCGTCCCGCATCTCGGCGAGCCGCGGTGTGGGATTCGTCCTCGCGCGATCCGAGAAGGGCCCCGTCTACTTCTGGCGCGGCACGCGCTACGAGCTCGGCGGCGCGCAGCCGGGGCCGTTCGACGGGCGCGAGGACCGGGACCTGGTGCTGCGCGATCTCGCCACCCTGATCGCCATGCCGAGCGCCGGCGACCTCGTCATCTACGGGACGGGCGCGCCCGAGGGCAACGTGTCGTACATCCCGGAAGTCGGCGCGCACGCCGGCCCGTCGCCCGACGAGCTCCACACGTTCATCGTGGCGCCCTCCCGCGTGACCGTCCCCGCGATCACCCACCCGATCCAGCTCTACGACCTGTTCATCGCCTACCAGGAGCCCGACGCTGATCACGGTCGCGAGCTATAACATCCACGGCGGTGTCGGGATCGACCGGCGCCGCGACCTCGATCGCCTTGCGGGCGTGATCGCCGAGATCCAGCCGGACGTCATCGGGCTGCAGGAGGTGATTCGCACCGAGGGCGCCGCCGACGCCGATCAACCGGCGTATCTGGCGTCGAAGCTGTCCATGACCGTGATCATGGGGGCGACGCGACCGAGCGGCAGCGGGTCCTTCGGCAATGCCATCCTGACCCGGCTGCCCGTGATCGCCTCCACCACGCACGACTTGAGTCACGGCCGCTACGAGCGCCGGGGATGTCTCCGCGTCGACCTGGCGGCCGACGGGGCGATCGTCCACGTCTTCAACTGTCACTTCGGCCGGCGGTTCAAGGAGCGGCGCGAGCAGCTCACCTTGCTGGCGGCGCTGCTGGCCGTGACCGACGTCCAGGGCCCGCGCGTGCTCGTCGGCGACTTCAACGAGTGGCATCGCGGACCCGTCACCCGAGGGCTGCGCCGTGAGTTCCCCTCGCTCCGGTCCCGGGTGTGCCGCACCTTTCCCTCGACCTTCCCGATCTTCGCGCTCGACCGCATCTACTGGGACTCGGATCTGGAAGGGGCAGGGCTCCGCGCGCACCGGAGCCGGCTCGCGCGGGTCGCGTCCGATCACCTGCCCGTCGTCGCACCCCTCCGCGTGCGCGAGGTCCGCGAGCCGGTCCGCCCGGCAGCGACCTGAGCGACTCGCGCGACCACTCCATTGGGCGCTCCGGCCGCGAAGCGTTCGCGCGCCGCCGCACTCGGCTGATCGGGTCAGCCGCAGATCCAGCCGAACGTGCAGATGAGGCGGTAGCGGCTTCCGACCCAGACCCAGATGCACGGCGCCGCTTCGTCGACGATGATGACGATCGGCCCG
>CAWIZN010000003.1:0-29177 GCA_963840495.1 uncultured Candidatus Rokubacteria bacterium | reverse complement strand
GGCCAATGCCATCGGAACTGATGAACCCTTGCCGATCTGTGGGCCGAATGTGCCAGTGGGTACCCAGAACCAGCCGATGATGATTCCAGCGACACCCCCGAGCGCAAGTCGCACGACCACGCGAGCCAAGCCAAAATTTGCCGTGAGCGGATTGAGCGAATCTCGGAGCAGAAACACCGTGGCGCCGAGCAATCCCGAGAGAAACGGAAGGATCCACACGCTCAGCAGCACGACATTGTCGCGAATGTGAGCGGTATAGAAAAGCGCGGCCGATTCGATGGCCACTCCGTGTTTGATCCCCATCATCTCTTTGAAGCAGGACTGGTTGATTTGCTCGCGCAACACGGCCTGCCGCCAGGCCGAAGATCCAGTCTGATCCGCGCTCGACTGCGCCAACGCGTCGTGGGCCTGGTCGCACATATTCTCATAGCGACTCGGTTGGGCTGAAAGGTCTGATCCTGCACCTGGCGCTTCCGAGGTCCCAGGCAGCGCGCGCGCAATCCAAGTCATGGCCGCACGAACTTCATCGCGAAACGGCCACCCGGTAGCCAGCGATTGTTCGGCGAGCAATTGGAGGGCAGCTTGATCGCGCGCGTCCAGACCCAGAATCTCGTTGAGGCTGCGCTGATACTGCTCATATCGAGGGTCTTTCTTTGTCCGCACCTCTTCTTGCTGCACCAGCCGGTACAGGGCGTCGACCTTCTCTGGAATGTTCGCGGCCCGAAGCTCCTGATACTCCCGCAATGCGCCTTCCTTCCGTTGCACGGAAAACGAATAGAAGGCGATGAAGGCCGCGAGAATGACGGTGAGCCCACAGAGGGAATACTGCAGCTTCCTCGAAGATCCGCGATGATCCTTGTCGAATGGACTTCGACCTGCCCTGAGGTCGACGAGCGTTATTGGCGCAATGGCGGTCACGGCACCGTTCATTGCATTGCTGAGGGGGACCAGGCCCGCAAGTCCTCCATCACCGATGCTCGCTTCCACCTCCTTGATCGCATTGGGCAAGGTGGCATCAGGAAGCCTTCCGGCACGCACCGCGTACTGGAGTACCAGATATGCGTCTTCGAGCAGGCTGGTCACTGCGCCGTTTTCCATCTATCGCCTCCGATCCGAATGGCCATCTCGCGTGCATCTGCGCGCACGCGAAGACCATTCCCAGCCGTACATGTTTACCTCAGCACACCTTGCACGGATCCTTGGGGCGTTGGGCAGAAGCAAGTGGCGCCTGCTGGTCCGGGCGGTCGCGCCCAGCACCAGAAGGTCGGTGTGGAGCAGATGGTCCCTGGTGCGTGCGGAGGTATTTGCGCCATCGCCAGCGCAGTGCTGCCCAAAACCATGCAAATCGCGATGACGGCGGTCGATGCAAGAAATCGAATCATGAGACCCTCCCGTCTTGCTTCTAGCGACCGGTTGTTCCAGGAAAATGTCACCGGCTCACTGTGTCGGCGAGCGTCTCACTCCATGCACGTCCGTACAAGCAAAACCTGTGCTTACAGGGCGCATCGCAGTGGAATCATGGAGCGTTATGAGCCACGACCTACGCTATTCGCCGTCACGCGCGGTCGGGGTCGAGCCAGTCGCGGAGGCCGTCGGCCATCATGTTGAAGCCCAGCACGGCGAGCATGATCGCGAGGCCGGGGAAGACGACCATCCAGGGCGCCTGCAGCATGAAGCTGCGCCCGTCGGCGAGCATCAGGCCGAGGGACGGCGTCGGCGGGCGCACGCCCACGCCGAGGAACGACAGCGAGGCCTCCACGAGGATGGCGATGGCCATCAGGACGGAGGCCTGGACCAGGATGGGCGTGGCGGCATTGGGCAGGATATGGCCGAGCACCAGCCGCGGGACCGTGGCGCCGAGGGCGCGGGCGCCGTCGACGTACACCTCGACCTTCGCGGCGATGACGGCGGCGCGCACCACGCGCGCGACGACGGGCGTGTAGACGACGGCGAGCGCGATCGACACGAGCGCGGCGCCGGTGCCGAAGACGCTCATCAGCGCGATGGCGAGCAGGATCGCGGGGAAGGCCATGAGCACGTCGAGGGGCCGCATGATGAGCTGGTCGGGCACGCCCTCGGCATAGCCCGCGATGAGGCCGAGCGGTCCGCCGATCAGCAGCGCCAGCGCCACCGAGCCGACGGCCACCCCGAGCGAGACGCGGTAGGCGTGGACGACGCGGCTCAGCACGCTGCGACCGAGGTCGTCCATGCCGAAGGGCTCGGCCACGGTCGGTCCGCGCAGGGCGTGGTCCTTGGCGATCGCCGTGGGACTGCCGGGCAGGATCGCGGGGGCGCAGAGCGCCGCGAGGACGAGGGCGCCGACGAGACACAATCCGGCCAGGGCGACGCCCTGAGGGCCGGCCCACCGCCGCCGCAGGGCCCCGCGCGTCACGGCTTCCTCACGCGCGGGTCGATGACGCCGTACAGGATGTCGGTCAGGAGGTTGACGAGCATGAACATCGCGCCGATGACGAGCAGCGTGCCCTGCACCACCGGGTAGTTGCGCTCGAGGACGGCGTCGAGCGTCATCCGGCCGACGCCGGGCAGCGTGAAGATCGTCTCGACGACGATGGCGCCGCCCAGCATGTAGCCGGTCTGCAGCCCCAGCACGGTGACGATGGGGATGGCGGCATTGGGCAGCACGTGGCGGAACAGCACGGCGCGCTCGGCGAGGCCCTTGGCGCGCGCGTACTGCACGAAGCCGCGGCGCACGGTGTCGAGCACGGCGGCGCGGGTCAGCCGCCCGAGCACGGCGGCGCGGCTCGCCGCCAGCGTGATGGCGGGCAGGATCAGGTGCAGGAGGTTCTCGACGGGGCTCTCGGTGAAGGGCACGAAGCCGCTCGAGGGCAGGAGGCCGGTCCCGAGCGAGACGAGCAGGATCAGCATGATGCCGAGCCAGAAGTCGGGCAGCGAGACGCCGAGGAGCCCGACGGCGAGCGATGCGCGATCGGCGGCGCCGCCCCGCCGGCCGCCGCCGCCGAGCAGCCCGAGCGGCACGCCGATCAGCGCGGCGGCGAGCGCGGCGAGCAGCGTCAGCTCGAGCGTGACGGGCAGGCGATCGAGGATCATCCGGCCGATCGGCTCGTTCTGGCGAAAGTCGAGGCCGAAGTCGCCGCGCGCGACCCCGCCGAGCCAGGCGAGGTACTGGCGCGGCAGCGGCTCGTCGAGATGGAAGGCCTCCCGCAGCGCGCGGACCGCCTCGGGGGTGGCCTTGTAGCCGAGGACGGTGACCGCGGGGTCGCCGGGGACGAGCCGCATGAGCCCGAAGACGAGCACGCTCATCCCGAGCAAGAGCGGCACGGCCAGCATCAACCGGCGCGCCGCGTAGACCCAGGCCGACATCAGCGCGAGGCGCGCGAGCGGGACTAGGAGCCTGTCGGAGAAAGCCAGCTAGAGCGATGAGAAGGGTCCAGCTGCGAGGCGGCGCCCGAAGGCCGCACGCGAGGCGTACTCTCTGTGCTGCTGCGTCGCCAGGTCTCCGGATTCGCTCGCCTCGCCTCCGGCTTCGGCTCGCACAGCGCGAGCGGCGGTCGAGGGCGCCAACGAAGCAGATGGGCCCTTATCATCGCTCTAGCTGATCCAGGTGTCCTCGAAGCGCAGCTCGAGGGACGACAGCGGCACCGAGCCCTGCACGTTCGGCTTCATCCAGTACCGCTGGATCTCGTTGCTGAAGATGAGGAGCGAGCCTTCCTCCTGGAGCCAGCGGACCAGGTCGGGGTACATCTTCTTCCGGGCCGCCGGATTCGTGGTCGTGCGGAAGGCGTCGAGGCGCCGGTCGCCCTCTTCCGACTTGAAGCCGCAGAAGTTCCAGGGCGAGGCGGAGTGCTGGAGCGGGTAGTAGAAGAGGTCCGGGTCGACGGTGACGCTCCACCACGCCGCGGCCACGTCGAACTTCTTGCCGACGAGCTCCTCGAAGTATTGCCCGGACTCGAGCGGCCGCACGTCGAGCGTGATGCCGACCTTCTTGAGCTGCTCGCGCAGGATCTCCCCGGTCTTCACCAGCACGGGCACCTGCGACTTGACCAGATAGGTCAGGGTGAGGCCGCTGCCGACCCCGGCGTCGCTCAGGAGCTGTCGGGCGCGGGCGAGGTCGGGCCCGCCCTTGTGGGCGTTGACGCCGGTGGCCCACGGGCTCGGCTCGGGGGTGGGCTCCGCGGTCACGACGTGGCTGCTGTAGTAGACGAGCTTCACGATCTCCGAGCGGTCGAGCGCCCACGAGATGGCCTGGCGGATGCGCTTGTCGCCGAGGGGCGGCCGGCTCGCGTTCAGCATGAAGAAGAACGGAAAGTACGGCCGGCCCGGCGAGGACTTCATGTCCCGCGCGCGCTCCAGCTCGGGGATGCGCTGCGGCGGCACCGTCTGGATCCAGTTGAACTTCCCCGTCTGCAGCCCGGTGAGGCGCACGGTGTCGTCGGCGGGCGCGTTGAAGATGATCCGGTCGATGTACGGCTGGCTCGGGCGGAAGTACTTGTCCCAGCGCTCGAGGGTGACGTGGTCGTCCTTCACCCACTCGACGAACTTGTAGGGGCCGGTGCCGATGGGGAAGAGCTTCGGGTCCTTGGCCTGCAGCGCCTTTTCGTTCACCACCTCGGTGGCCTGGGCGAGCGTGGCGAGCATCGGCCCCCAGGGCTTGTTCAGGTGAAAGCGCACCTGGTGCGATCCGACCGCCTCCACCCCCTCGACCGGCGTGAAGAAGACGCGCATGGGCAGCTTGTTCTTGGCGTCGAGGATGCGGGTGAAGGTGAAGGTGACGTCCTTCGCGGTGAATGGCTCGCCGTTGTGGAACACCGCATTGTCGACCAGATCGAAGAGCCAGGTCTTGTCGTTCTCCTGCTTCCACGACTTCGCGAGGCCGGGGATGAACTGGCCCGTCTCGTCCACGTAGACCAGCTTGTTGAAGACGTTCTGGTAGATCTGGAGCGACGAGTAGAGCTGGGCGTAGCCCGGGTCCATGTTCACCGGCTTGTCGACGGTGGCGACGCGCAGCGTGCCGCCGCGCTTGGGCTGGCCCTGCGCGCGCGCGGCGCCGATGGGGAGGCCGCCGAGGAGGCTGCCCATGCCCGCGGCCGCCGCCACGCCCGCCGTCCGGCCCAGCCACTGCCGCCGCGTGATCCCGTTGTCGAAGCCGCTGCCGTCGCTCATCGCCCGTTCCTCCCTGAGAGTCCGTCTTGGCCCGAGAGTCCGTCGTGAATGGTGCCGTCCTTCATGACGAGGCGCACGCGCTCCATCGCCCCGATGTCCCGCAGCGGATCGCCGTCGATCGCGATCAGGTCGGCGCGCTTGCCGGCCTCGATGGTCCCCACCTGGTCATCGATGCGACAGGCCTCGGCGCCCCAGCGCGTGCCCGCGAGCAGCGCGTCCCGCGCCGGGACGCCGAGGCGCACGAGGGTGGCCAGCTCGAACGGCATGAGGCCGTGCATGCTGTCCGTCCCGCACGCGAAGCGCACGCCGGAGGCGAGGTGGCGCGGGAAGCGCTCGTCGACGAGCTGTCGCGCCCAGCGCATCTTCTCCATGATGGCGGGGCGCCGGCCGTCGCCCTGCTCGATGCCCGTCGGGTGCAGGAAGATCCCGAAGGTGCAGATGAGCCAGGTGCGCCGCTCGACCATCAGCGCGATGTCCTCGTCGTCGGCGAGCGAGCCGTGCTCGATCGTGCCCACGCCCTCCTCCACGGCGAGGCGGAGGCCCGGGCCCCCGTGCGCGTGCGCGGCGGTGTAGGTGCCCGCGCGGTCGGCCTCCTCGACGGCGGCGCGGATCTCGTCGCGCGAGTAGGCGCTGGACGTGGACATGCGCCCCGGCGAGCTGACGCCGCCCGTGACGAAGATCTTGACGTGGTCGGCGCCGCGCCGCAGGTTCTCGCGCGCGCCGCGGCGGACCTCGTCCACGCCGTCGTAGCCGGCGAGCGCCCGCCCGTGGCCATTGTTCGCGGCGAGGCCTCGCCCCGCCACCAAGAGGCGCGGCCCGGGGACGATCCCCGCCGCGACGGCCTCCCGCAGCTCGAGGTCGAGGAAGTGCTCCTCGCCCATGATCCGCATGGTGGTCGTGCCCGCGGCGAGGTCGCGCCTCAGGTTCGCCGTGGCGGCGAGCGCCTGGGGGACGGGGCCGCGGCAGAGCTGGCCGAGCTGGTCGCCGAGGCCCGGCACGATGGAGGCGTGGCTGTGGCAGTCGATGAGCCCGGGCATCACGAAGCGGTCGCTCCAGTCGACCGCCTCCGCGCCGGCCGGCGACGGCGTGGTCGCCGCGGGCCCGACGGCCGCGATGCGCCCGTCGGTCACGACGACCGCGGCATCGCGCAGCGGCGCCGCTCCCGTCGCGTCGAACAGCGTGCCACAGCGGATCACCCGGGTCGGTGCCACGTGCGCCTCTCCGCCGGCGCGGGCCTCGCGCGCGGCGCACGGGAGGTCAGCGGTCGGCTCATGTCGATGTCACTCCCGGGTCTCGCGTCGCTGCTCGTCGCCGGGCACGGGCGGGCGGCAGCAGGAGCCGGCCGCCCGCAAATTGACGCTCGGAGTATAGGGGCATCCCGCCCGCCCCGCAACCCGCGCGGCGTCGGACCACGTCCGGGCCGCGCGTTCCGCTCAGTAGGGCCTCAGCGCAGGCGCCAGACCTCGACCTCGCTTCGAGGGCGTCCCGATCGCCGGCGACCGCTCGGAGGACTAGCGGGTTCGTCGGGCCTCCCACAGCGCGATCTCGAGCCGACTGGCGGCGCGCCGTAGGTCCCGGTCGTCCGTGGCAAGCCGGGCACGCCGGCTCTTCGCCAGGGCGAGGTAGAGGCAATCGTAAACGGGGTGGTCGATCTCGACCGCAATGCGTGCCGCGGGAGCGAGGAGCAACGTGGCTGGCGCAAGCTCAATGCCGAGGCCAAGGAGATTCACGAGCGCCTCGTCCAGGTGGGCTGGCTCCATGTCGCCGACCCGAACCTTCTTCCACCAGGCGTTGACGACCTCGACCGGCATCAAGTCGGGCGCAAGCAGTGGCGTCTGCTCCTCGATCAGTCGGGCGGCCAAATTCGAACGCGGCTCATTCGAGAACCACTGCACGGCGATGGACGCGTCGACGACCACCGGCGTGTCGACAGAGCGCCGCTCGCGAACGGCGGTCGCAGTGCGGGCGGACCGGCGATACCTCAACGAGTCCGGTCTTGCCGGACGAGATCGACGGCGCGTGAGCGGTTCGGCCGCTGACGAGCACGGATGGCCGCCGCGCGGGCGCCGATCTCCCGCCGGGTGAGAGCGCTGCCGTCGGCCAGAATCCGTCGGGCTTCCTGCTCGAGCGACACTCCCTTGAGCCGCGCCTGGATCTTGAGACGCTCGGCGACCTGGTCATCGAGGTTTCGGATGATGATCGTGGCCATGAGTGCTAGCATAAACTGCTAGCATCAGGAGCCGCAAGAGCGAACTGAGGTCAGCGCAGGCGCCAGACCTCGACCTCGGTGGACTTGCCCTTCACGCGCGCCGCGGGCAAGGCCACCAGATCCACGTCGGCGGCGAGGCGCTTGCGCGTCGTCCCGCTCACGAGGATGTCGGAGCCGAAGTCCTTGTTGAGGCTCTGGATGCGCGAGGCGAGGTTCACGGGGTCGCCCACCAGCGAGTACGAGAGCCGCTCCGGGCTGCCGATATTGCCGGCGAGGACGATGCCGCTGTGGATGCCGATCCCGTGGCGGAAGATGGGCTGCCCGGCGGCGCGGCGGCGGTCGTTCCACGCGGCCAGGCGCCGGCGCATCTCGAGGGCGGCGCGCACGGCCATGGTCGGGTGGTCGCTCGTGGGCACCGGCGCGCCGAACACGGCCTCGATCTCGTCGCCGATGAATTGTAAGACCAGGCCGTGGTGGCTCCGGATGGCGGCCTCCATCTCCGAGAAGTACGAGTTCAGGGCCTGCACGACGTCGGCCGCCGGGGTCGCCTCCACCCACGGGGTGAAGTCGCGCAGGTCGGAGAAGAGGATGGTGACGTCCAGCGTCTGGCCGCCGAGGGCCACGCGCCCGGCGAGGATCTCGTCGCGGATCTCGCGCGAGACGTAGCGGCCGAAGGTCTCCTTGATCTGCTCGCGCTCCCGGAGGCCCTGGACCATGCGGTTGAAGCCCTCGGCCACCGCCCCGATCTCGTCGGTGCTGACCACCAGCGCGCGCTGGTCGAGGTCGCCGCCCGCGACGCCGTCCATGGCCCGCTCGACCTCGCGCAGCGGCTCCGCCACGCTGCGCGCGACGTGGAGAGACAGCACCACCGACATCGCGAGGCCCACCACCGCCACGAACAGCACGAGGAACACGAGGTCATGGATGAGGCGCGCCGCCTCGTCGGGGCTGGCCCCGCGCATGGCCGAGATCCGGGTGTAGGCGATGAGCCCGAGGAGCGAGACGGGGAGCGCGCCCACGAGCAGGAAGACGCCGAGAAGCCGCGCGCGCACGCCGAGGCGGGGCACGCCGGCCACGCTGCTCAGGTCGCCGGCCGGGAAGTAAGCGGGGCAGCGCCCGCCGCCACTGATGCTCGATGGCCAGGAAGACGAAGGCGGTGGCGAGCACGCCGGCGATCACCGAGGTGCCGAAGAGCGAGCGAAGCGCCTTTTCCACCGTGAAGGTCCCGGCCATGAGCGGCCAGAGGATGCCCCAGACGATGCCGGCCATCGCCCATCCGATGAAGGTCACCAGCGCGATGGCATAGGGCAGGAGCAGGGCGCGCTGGCGGACGCGCTCGTCGATCGGCGAGGCGGGATCCATCGCGGTGGCGGAGCAGGGGCCGGAGCCACCGGTTGCTGAGGAAGAGGCCGATCGCGCCCAGCACCGCAAACGCCACGCCGGAGAAGAGGAGCTCCCCGGGCCCGGGCCGGGGAGCGCTGGTGCCGACGTCGACGTAGCGAAAGTAGAGAAACGTGACGATGGCGCCCAGCAGACTGGCGCCGAGCGCCACGGTCGTGTTCTGGCGTCGGTCGGCGTCGCCGCCGCCGCCACCGGCTCCCGGCTCCGCCGCGGCCGCATGTCGTCCGTCCATTTCCGCATTATCGCCGTCTTGCGCCCGTCGCGCGCGCCGAGTCAGCCGGCGCGCGGATTGGCCGCCGCGGATTCGCTCCGCCGCGACCGGTGCGTATAGACTCTGACCATGCCGACGCTCCTGGCCAAGAACGCTTCGGTCCTGGTGACGATGGACGACGGGCGTCGCGAGCTGTCGAATGCCGGCCTGTCTCGTCGTCGGAGAACGGGCAGGTGGTCACCGTGAACATGAGGCCGGTCATCGACGCCCACAATCGCTTCGCCCAGCAGTTCGCCGGTCACTCGTGAGCCGGCCGATGGACAGCCCCGCCGCGCCCGTCGCCCCCGAGTCGGCGACGGTCGTCATCGCCCAGCGCGTGCGCCCGGAACGGGAGGGTGACTATCTCGCGTGGCAGGCGGAGATCGGCGAGCGGTGCCGGGCGTTTGCCGGATTCGAGAGGACCGAGGTGGTGCCGCCGGTGCCCGGCTTCCAGGACGATTTCGTCGTCGTGTTCCAGTTCGACACGTTCGAGCATCTCGACGCCTGGCTGCGCTCGGACGTGCGCCGCGCCCTCCTCGAGCGGGGCGCGCCCCTCTTCGCCGGCGAGGCCCGACAGCACACGGTGGCCGGCGCACGTCCCGCGGCGCGACCGGCCGGCATGGTCGTCACGACGCGCGTGAAGCCGGGGCGCGAGCCGGAGTTTCAGGCCTGGGAGGACTCGATCAATGCGGCGGCCGCCCGCTTCCCCGGCTTCCTCGGCAACGAGGTGTTCGCGCCGGTGGCCGGCGTGCAGGAGGAGTGGGTCGTCGTCGTGCGCTTCGACTCGACGGAGCATCTCGAGGGCTGGAGGGGGTCGGACGTGAGGCAGCGCCTCGTCGACCAGGCGGCGCGGCTGTGGGACGAGGCGAGCGTCGAGACGATCAGCGGGGGCTTTCCGGGATGGTTCGCCTCGGGCGCATCGACGCCCGGCGCGCCGGCATTCCCGCCGGAGTGGAAGCAGGCGATGGTCGTGCTCCTGGCACTCTACCCGACCGTCATGCTGATCACGTACCTGCTCTCGCCGCGGCTCGCGGGCCTCCCCATGGCGCTGGGGATCTTCGTCGGGAACGCGGTGAGCGTCGCCGCGCTCACCTGGCTGCTCATGCCCCTCGTCACTCGCGCGTTCGGCTTCTGGCTGACTCCCGCGCCCGCGCGCCGGACGCGGGCCGAGGTGCTCGGGATCGGCGCGGTGCTCGTCGGCTATGCCGTGGTCCTGATGGCCTTCCTCGCCATCGGCTAGAGCGATGATAAGGGCCCATCTGCTTCGTTGGCGCCCTCGACAGCCGGCTCAACGTAGCTCGCTCACGCTCGCCGGGACTTCCGTATCCGCTCGCCTCGCCTCCGGCTGCGGCTCGCCCATCCTGAGTACGCCTCGCCGGCTGCCTTCGGGCGCCGCCTCGCAGCTGGACCCTTCTCATCGCTCTAGCCGGGTTTCTCCGACAGGCTCCGTAGTCCCTTCCGTTCACCGCCCGCCGGTGCTGCCGCGCCGCGCCGAGCCTGGCGAAGATGCGCTCGGGCGATAGCGGCAGGCTCGCGAAGCGCACGCCGGTCGCGTTGGCGACGGCATTGGCGATCGCGGGGGCGACGGGATTGATCGCGCACTCGCCCTGGGACTTGGCGCCGAGCGGGCCGATGGTGTCGTGCGTGTCCGCGAAGCACACCTCGCTGCGGGGGACGTCGGCGAAGGCGGGAATCCGGTAGTTCCGCAGGGCGGGGTTCACCATGGCGCCCTGGTGGTGGACCATCTTCTCGTAGAGCGCCCAGCCGAATCCCATGGCGACCGCGCCGTCGATCTGTCCCCGGCACTGCATCGGGTTGATGAGCCGGCCGATGTCCGCGGCGTGCACGCTCTGCAGGGTCTCGATCTGACCGGTCACGCGGTGGACCGCCACGCGGACTCCGTGCACGTTGAAGGCGACCGTCCGCGGGGACAGATAGGCCTTGCGCTTGGCGTCGAAGCGATGGCCGTCGCGCGTGCCCGCCGCGTGGAGATCGGCGAGGGCGATCCGCGTGTCGCCGCACACGACGCCGTCCGCTTCGAGCCGGCAGGCGGAGAGCGGCGCCCCGGTGTGGCGGCTCGCGTATTCCAGGACATCGTCGCGCAGGGCGGCGGCGGTCAGAGCCACCGCCTGCCCGGCGACCACGGTCCCCGTGCTCGCGAAGGTGCCGGTATCGTACGGCGTCAGATCCGTGTCGGCATTGACGATGGCGATGCGGCCGGCCTGCGCGCCGAGGACGGACGCGGCGATCTGGCGATGGGAGGTCACCGAGCCATTGCCCATCTCGGTGGAGCCCACGGCGAGGTGGTAGCTCCCGTCCGGGAGCAGCTCCATCTCGGCCCCCGAGCGGTGCTCCGTGGGCGGACCGCAATCGAGCATCGCCAGCGCGATGCCGGTCCCCTCGACCCAGTCGTCTCCCTGCGGCTTCGCGGATCCGCGGCCGCTGCCCAGCGCCGCCTCGACGAGGTCGAGGCACTGATCGAGCCCATAGCTGCCGAACGTCGCGTCCGAGGGATCCTTCCAGACCGATTCC
This sequence comes from uncultured Candidatus Rokubacteria bacterium, assembly GCA_963840495.1. GTDB lineage: Bacteria > Methylomirabilota > Methylomirabilia > Rokubacteriales > CSP1-6 > CAWIZN01. The sequence continues at coordinate 17,643 of CAWIZN010000003.1, read as the reverse complement.
ATCCGATCGCCCGGCCGGATCATGTTCTTGCGCCGGATCTCGAAGGGCCCGAGCTTCAGGAGCGTCGCCAGATCGTCCATCGCGGATTCGATGGCGAAGGTCGTCTGCGCGGCGCCGTATCCGCGGAAGCCGCCGCCCGGGACCATGTTCGTGTACACCGCATACCCGTCGGCTTTCTTGTTGGCGCACTTGTAGACGGTGAGCGGATTCGCGAGGGCCGCCGCGAGCGTTTCCCCGGCGTGGCCGCCATAGGCGCCGGTATTGGACACCACGCGGACCTGGAGCGCGGTCAGCGTCCCGTCGTGCCTGGCCCCGAGCTTCACGTGCGTCGTCATCTGGTGGCGCGTCGTCGCGCCGATGAACTGCTCCTCCCGCGTGAGTTCCCACATCACCGGCCGGCCCGTCTTGAGCGCGGCGAGGACGCACAGGTCCTCGGAGAGCATCTCCTGCTTGCCGCCGAAGCCGCCGCCGACCCGCTCGGTGAAGACGTGCACGTTGCGCGGGAAGAGCCCGAAGAGGTAGCAGAGCTTTTGCTTGGCGATGAAGGGCGCCTGCGAGCTCGTGCGGACGTGAAGCCGGCCGTCCTCGCCTTTCCAGGCCACGGTGCCGTGGGTCTCCAGATGCACGTGCTGGACGCGAGACGTCTCGTAGGTCATCTCGTGGACGGCGTCGGCCTCGCGGAAGCCGTCCTCGACGCTGCCGACCTCGCCGTGGATGTCGACGTAGACGTTCTTGTCGGCCTCGCCGCCCTTGTCGTGGAGGACCGGCGCCCCCGGCTCCATGGCCGCCTCCGGGTCGAAGACGGCGGGCAGGATCTCGTACTCGACCTCGAGCAGGCGACACGCGGCCTCCGCGGCGCCCTCGGTCTCGGCGACGACCGCGGCCACGCGCTGACCGACGAAGCGGACGACGTTGTCGAGGATGTACGTGTCGTCCGGGTCGACGAGGTGATCCTCGTGCGTCGCCGTGCTGTAGAGCCGGCGCGGGACGTCCTCCCAGGTGAAGACTCGGACGACGCCGGGCACGGCGCGGGCCTTGTCGCGGCCGATCCGGAGGATGCGGGCGTGCGCATGCGGCGATCGCAGGACCTTGAGGTGGAGCATGCCGTCCATGGCGACGTCGAGCGTGTAGCGAGCGCGGCCCGTGACGATCGCCGGTCCGAACGGATTGGGCAGGCTCGCGCCGCAGGCGCGGCCGGCGACGTCGGCCTCGGCGGACACGACGCCGTGGATGGCGTCGTCGATCGCGTGGTATCCGGTGCACCGGCACAGGTTGCCCTTCAGCACGCGCGGCAGATCGGCCCGCGCCTCGTCGTCGAGGCCGGCCGCCGTCATGATCATGCCGGCCGTGCAGAAGCCGCACTGAAACGCCTGGGCGTCGAGGAACGCCTGCTGCATGGGGTGCAGCACGCCGTCCTGCTCGAGCCCTTCGATGGTCGTGACCGCGCGGTCGGCCGCCCGGAAGGCGGGGACCAGGCAGCTATGCATGGGCGTGCCGTCGAGCCAGACCGTGCACGCGCCGCAGTCGCCCGCGTCGCATCCCTTCTTGACGCCGAAGAAGCCGAGCTCGCGCACGAACGTGCGCAGGCACTGGCCGGGCTGGGGCTCGGCGGAGAACAGCTTGCCGTTGACCGTGACGTTCATCGGGCCGCTCCCGCCAGCTCGGCGCGAATCTGCTCGGCATAGTAGTGCGTGAGATGGCGGCGGTACGCCGGCGAGCCGTGCACGTCGTCGAGATAGTCCCCGTCGGAGATCTCGGCGTCGAGCCGGTGGCGCAGCTCGCCGGCGGACGGGGCGCGCTCGAAGCGGAGCTGCACCGGCCGGACGGTCGCCGCCGTGACGGTGATGAGGAGATCGGTGGCCTTCGGAGTCGCGGTCCCGATGAGCAGGACGGCCGATCGCCCGAGATGCGTGAGCGTGGCGCGGCGGAAGGCGAAGCGCTTCGCGAGCGCCGAGGCGGGGAGCCGGATGCTTCGCAGCAATTCCCCCGGCCGCAGCACGCTCGCATGGTCGCCGGTCACGAAGTCGGCGGCGGGCACGGTCCGCGCCGCGGCGCCGCGCGGCCACAGCGTATAGGTGCCCTCGAGGGCGACGGTGAGCGAGATCATCGGGCCGGCGGGCAAGGCCATGCAGATATTGCCGCCGACCGTCGCCGCGTTCCAGATCTTGAACGAGGCGAGGAACGAGCGGCAGCAGGCGCGGAAGAGCGGCGCCGCGGCCCACTCGGGCGGCGCGGCGAACCGGTCCAGCTCGACGATGCGGCACGTGGCGGCGATGTCGAGCCCGTCCCGGGACGCGTGCAGCGCGGGCCAGCGCAGCGATTCGAGATCGATGAGCGTATCGGTGGCGATCTGGGGCTCGGAGAAGAGCCACGTGCCCCCGGCGAGCCACGCATACCCATCACGCCACCGCGTGATGTCCTCCGCGGCGGACGGGCGCTTCACCTCGGTGATGGTGTTCAAGTTCATCGAGCTCTCCGGATTGGGGCGGCTGTCCGATTGGGGCCGGCTGTCCGCACAATAGCGCTCCGTCGGTGGGCCCTGTCAAATCTGGGTCCGTCATGTAAAAAGGGGCGGGGCGCGCATGCGAGCGCTACGATCTGATCGGAGGAAGACCGCCATGTCCGAGAGCCGCCACAGGATGACCGGGAGATACCCAGCACGATCCGCCCACGGGCCGGCCACGCCGGGGGGCGCATTGGCCATCTGTCGATCGCGCCTCATGCGCGCCGCGGTGGCCGGCTTCATCCTGTTCCTCTTCGCGGCGGCGTGCTCGACGGCCGGAGCGCAGGGCACGCGCGCGGAGTGCGAGGCCGCCGGCGGCAAGTGGGGCCGCTTTGGCCTTCGGCAGCGGGAGCTCTGCGACCTGCCGGCGCCGGACGCCGGCAAGGCCTGCACGGACTCGAAGGACTGCGCCTCCGCGTGCGTCGCGCCCGACGCCGCACCCGTCGCGCAGCACCGTCGGAGGGGAAGTGCTACGGCCGCATGCTCCTGCTCGGCACCTGCCTCAAGCAGGTGCGCGGCGGCGTGGTGGCGCCTCCGCTGTGCGCTGACTGAGCCGATCCGAAGCCTCGCGGTTGACAGCGCGCGACCGGCACGCCAAGCTCGGCGCATGCCGGTGCGCGCCGTGCTCTTCGACGCAGGCCATACGCTTCTGGAAATGGACTATGCGGCCGTGACGTCCGCGCTCGCGGCGCGCGGACACGCCGTCACCCAGGAGGCGGTAACCGCGGCCGAGCGCCGCGCGCGGATCCGCCTCGATCACGAGCAGGCCGCACAGCCCACTCGCGCCCGGACCGGCGGCGGGCGCTACGTGCGCTATCTGCTGGAGGCGCTGGGGATCACCGACACCGGCGAGCAGCGCGCCGTGGCCGAGTGGCGGCGGGCCTTCAACCTGCCCGTCGGGCTCTGTCACCGGGCAGACGCCGAAGCGGTCGACGCCCTGCAGCGCGTTCGCGCGGCCGGTCTCGCGACGGGTGTGATCTCGAACTCGAACGGCTCCGTTCGCTTCGCCCTCGAGCAGGCCGGGCTCGCCGCGCATCTCGACTTCATCATCGATTCGACCGTGGTCGGCATCGCCAAGCCCGACCCCCGCGTGTTCCATCTGGGATTGCAAGAGGCCGGCGCGGCTCCGGCGGAGGCGGTCTACGTCGGCGACTCGTACTTCGTCGACGTGCTCGGCGCGCGCGAGGTCGGGATGGGCGCGGTCCTCTTCGATCCCGGCCAGCTATGGGGCCCGCGCGACTGTCGCGTGGCCGACGGCCTGGGCGCGGCCGTCAGCCTCGCGCTCAGCGCGCGCGCCGATCGGTAGTTCCCGCTAGTGTCCTGAGTCAGAGATCGTCGGACTCACGGCGCCGGGTGGGGCCAGGGGGCCCTCCCCGCGGGACCGTGGCTTCTGCGGAGCGCCGAAGCGACAACCAATCGATCTCGTGGCCCCATTGAGTGCCGCAACGGGTCGCGACGCAGCGTGTCCCGCGGGGAGGGCCCCCTGGCCCCGCCCGGCGCATTGTCGGCACATTCCTGACTCAGGACACTAGCCGGGCTGCTCCTCGATCGACGTGACCCGCTCCGGGTAGAAGGCCAGGTGCTCGCGGATCTCGGCCACTTCGTCGTAGGGCGTCTCGTAGCTCCACACCGCATTGTCGACCACGCGCTCGCCGCTCCGGATGCTCCAGTAGGCCGCGTCGCCCTTGTACGGACAGTGCGTGACGAGCGACGTCCGGGTCAGGCGCGTCATGTCGACGTCCTCGCGCGGGATGTACTGCGCGGGTGGCGTGCCCGGCGCCCGCATGACGAGGGCGCGGGTCGAGTCGGCGATGATGTCGGCGCCCAGCCGGACGATCACCCGGTTCGGGTTCGGCTCGACCGTGATCCCGGCGTCGGCGGCGGATCGCTTCTTGCTCTCCGTCATGGGTGTCCTCCGTGTGGGAGTCAGCGCGCGGCGGGGAGATCGACGCCGTAGTCGCGCCGCGCGGCTTCGGCCGACACGTAGCCCTCGGCGACGTCGCGGGCCACGGCGGCGCGGTCCCGCTCCGACGCGGGGCCGTAGCCGCCGCCGCCGCCCGTCATGATCCGCACGATCTCGCCCTGGGCGATGGCGTGCTGCGTGGCTTTGCGGACGTGGCGCACCGCGCCGTCGGGGGCCGTGATCTCGACGCCGTTGACGGCGCCGTCCGTGCCGCCCCAGAGGCCCCACGGCGGGGTCGCCTTGCGCTCGAGGCTGAACGTGATGAAGGCGGGAGCGAGGAGCTCGTACACGCGCTCGATGCCGAGGCCGCCCGCGCAGGCGCCCGGCGCCGCCCGAGTCCTGGCGCAGCCCGTAGCGCAGGATGCGCATGGAGCCGATGCGCGACTCCACGACCTCCACCGGGTTATTGCGGGCCGTCGATCCGCCGAAGATGATCATGGCCGACTCGCCGTCGAACGTGGGCCGCCCGCCCGTGCCGCCGGCATTGAGATCCCCCTGGATGAAGAGCTTGCCCGTCCCGGGATGCGTGCCGAAGGCGATGGTCGGCATCTGGTCGCCGTACGAGGCCGCGGGGATGCGCTCCGGGATCGCCGGCGCGAGCGCGCGCAGGCCGAGGTCGATGAGGAGATTGATCGGCACGTAGTAGCGCGCGGTCGGCGCCGGCTCCTCCGCGGCACAGCACCGACCGGGGCGGGATGGTCACCGTCAGCGGCCGGAAGCAGCCCTCGTCCACCGGGTCGAGCGGCGTGGTCAGGCACTTGATGAGGAGCCGGCACGCGCTGACCGTGATGGCGTCGCCGCAGTTGAACGGGCCGGTCACCTGGGGGGCGGAGCCGGTGAAGTCCACGTGCATGCCGCCGTCGTCGATCGCGATGGCCATTTCGACCCGGACGGGCCGATCGAGGGTGATGCCGTCATTGTCGAAGTGGCCCACCGCCCGGTACACCCCGGAGGGGATGCGCGCCAGCTCCGCGCGGGTGCGGCGCTCGGACTGCTCCATGTAGACGCGCGTCGCGTCCAGCACGGTGTCGCGCCCGTACTTGCCGAGGATCTCCTGGAAATAGGCGATCCCCACGCGGCACACGGCGATCATGGCCTGCACGTCCTTCAGCGTGCCGCTCTCGGTGCGGATATTGCCGGCGATGACCCGCATGACCTCTTCGTTCAGCTCGCCGCGGTCGAAGAGGCGGACGGACCGGAAGCGCAGGCCCTCCTGGCGGAAGTCGGTGGAGCCCACCTGCATCGAGCTCGGCACCGGACCGCCGATGTCGCTCCAGTGGGCCTTCACCGACACGAAGCCGGTGATCTGCCCCTCCCAGTAGACGGGGGCGAACATGGCGACGTCGTTCAGGTGGTTGCCGTTGCCGGTATAGGGGTCATTGTGAATGAAGACGTCGCCCTCGCGGAAGGCCGCGATCCCGCGGTCGGCGATGGCCGCCTGGACCGGGAACCCGAGGTGGCCCTGGAAGACGGGGAGGCCGATGCCCTGCGAGATCATCTGCACGTCGGGGTCGAAGATCGCGCAGCCGAAGTCGAGGCTCTCGCTGATGATGTGGTTGTACGCGGTCTTGATCATCGTGATCCGCATGCGCTCGGCCGCGGCATTGAGCGCGGCGCGGACCACCTCGACGGTGACGGCATCGACCGGAGCGTTTCCCATGCACATCCTCCTGATTCGTAAAATCAATCACGTATATCACGATTTGTTGGTCCGGCGCAGGTGCAGGCGCCCCTGGGGATGAATCTCGAACTCCAGGTCGTTGCGTCTCACGGGCGATTCGCACACCGCGCAGGGGCACCCGCTCCGTCGCCGCCTCATGCGCGATCAGGTCGCCGAAACGCCGGGAGCTTGCCACTCTTGGACTTGGGTCCACCACGCCGCTCCGGGAATGGGGTAAAGTGGGCCGATGCCGAACCTGTCCAAGCGCGTGCGGCCATGACCAGCCCCCCGGGATCGTCTGTGGCCGAGGTCCTGTCGGTCGGCGGCGTCGAGCTCGAGGTGCTGCGCCGGGGCTCCGGCCGGCCGATGCTGCTGCTCCACGGCTTCCAGAACGTCGATCCGCGGGCGCCGTTTCTGGATGGGCTCGGCCGGCACGCGGAGATCATCGCGCCCTCGCACCCCGGCTTCGGCCATTCGGCGCGGCCGGGCGGCTTCGACACGGTCTACGACCTCGTCCACCTCTATCTCGACGTGCTCGAGGCGCTGCCGCATGACAAGGTGACGCTCGTCGGGCTGTCGTTCGGGGGCTGGCTCGCCGCGGAGGTCGCGGTGAAATGCGGCCATCGCCTCGACCGGCTCGTCCTCGTGGACGCGCTCGGCATCAAGGTCAGCGGCCGCGAGACGCCCGACATCCTGGACCTGTTCAATACCTCGCCCCAGGAGGTGCAGCGGCGGAGCTGGCACGATCCCGCGGCGTGGGCGCCGAACTTCGACGCGATGTCGGACGATCAGATCGTCGTCCGCGCCAGGAACTGGGAGACGCTCTGTCTCTACGGCTGGCACCCGTACATGTACAACCCCCAGCTCAGGTACTGGCTCCGCCGCATCGCGGTGCCGACCCTCGTGCTCTGGGGCGAGAGCGATAGGATCGTGTCACCCTCGTATGGACAGGCGTACAGCCGGGCGATTCCGGGGTCGCGCTTCGAGCTGATCGAGCGGGCGGGGCACCACCCGGAGATCGAGCAGCCCGACGCCTTCGTGCAGCGCGTCGCGGCGTTCGCCAGTCGATAGCCGCGGGAAGGGAGAGAGCCGTGGACGCGTGGTTTCACAACGAGAATACCTATCCCTTCGTGCCGCAGGACGTGCTCGACGGCACGGACTCCGTGCGCGCCAGCCTGCCGAACCGCTACTGCGACCCCCGGATCGCCGCCGACCTGTTCGAGGAGACGCTCGACGAGTTCCTGCTGTGCGATGACCTGGGGCTGAACGTCGTCGCCATCGAGCACCACGCGGGCATCAATTCCCTGTTCGGCGCCAATCCGCTCATCCTCGGCATCCTCGCCCGGCAGACGCGGAAGGCGCGCATCCTGAGCCTCGGCACGCTGATCTCGCTGCGGCCGGATCCGGTGCGGATCGCGGAGGAGTACGCGACGGCGGACGTCATCTCCCGGGGCCGGCTCGAGATCGGCTTCGTCAAGTCCGGGGGCAGCGAGATGGCGTCCAACAACGCCAACCCCGTGACCAATATCGAGCGCTACTGGGAGGCCATCGATCTCATCACGAAGGCGCTCACGCACCAGGACGGGCCCTTTAGCTGGGAGGGCAAGCACTTCACCCACCGGCACGTGAACATCTGGCCCCGCCCGTGGCAGGCGCCGCATCCGCGGATGTGGGCGGCGACGGGGGACCCGGACACCGCGAGCGAGGTCGGCCGGCGCGGCATGGTCAACGTGCTGGTGCTGCGCGGGGCCGACGGGACGAAGCGCGCGTGGGCGGCGTATCGCCGGGCGCGCGCGGAGGCCGGGCCTGCCCGCGGTCACGACCGACCACTTCGGGTATGCCGCGCTCGTCTACGTCGGCGACACGCACGAGGAGGGCGTCCGCATCGGCAGCCAGCTCCTGTGGTTCCTCAACACGAGCTTGAAGTCGGCGCCGCAGTACTCGAAGTTCCTGCCCGGCGCGGTGCCGCCGGCCTTCGCGCCGCAGGTGTATCGCACGGCGCCGGCGGCGGCCGCGGCGGGCGGCGGATCGGGGGGCAATGGCGCGGCGCGGGCGATGGCGGAGCAACCGGTGGCGTCGGCGACGCGGAACGTCGGCACGCTCATCGGCATCACCGCGGAGCAGGCGATGGAGCGCGGCATCCTGTTCGCGGGCAGCCCCGACACGGTCTACGAGCAGATCATGAGCTTCTACAGGGAAGTCGGCGGCTTCGACCATCTCATCATGGTCGGCCGGTCCGGCTTCCTGACGCATGCGGAGGCGGAGAAGGGCATCCGGCTCTTCTCGAAGGAAGTCCTGCCGCGCCTCCGCGAGATCGCCCCCGTCCCCGTCGGCTGACGCGCGCGCAGGCGGAGAAGGGGGACGAGCGCCGAGGCGGGCGTGGCGGCCGTCCACGGCACTGCGACGGCGCAGACTGATAGAACTTGTCCGGGTCACAACTTCCATCCATCACCCGGCATGATTCGACGCATGAACTCATCGAACAGCGGCACCGTGAATGCCGTGTCGCCGTGACTGGGGCTCCAGATCATGCCCTTTGCGATCAACTGGCTGCGCGTCGGCTCGAGAGAGGTCACTCTGCGACCGAGTAGGTCCGCAATGTCTCCCGAACGATGTGGCCCCATTACGGGGATGGATACCGTCAGCTCGTCGATCACCGGCACGAGCAACGCGATCGCGGTCGGCCCGGCGGCGGCCACGCACTTCATGCTCGCCGCGCCCGCCCCGGCGAGCGTCGGCATCGCCTTTTCCTTCACGGTCACGGCCCGCGATCAGTTCGACAACGTGGCCACCGGTTATGGCGGCACCGTGCACTTCACGAGCAGCGATTCGCAGGCGACGCTACCGCCGGATGCCACGCTCACCAACGGCACGGCGACGTTCAGCGCGATCTTCAGGACACCGTGGAGCCAGACGATCACCGCCACCGACACCGTGAACGGCGCGATCACCGGCAGCGCCGTCATCTCGTCGGTGGCGGCGATACCCACGCTCGGCACCTGGTCGTTCCTGCTGCTCGCCCTGGGGCTTGCGGCGGTTGCCGTCCGGACTCTGCGGCTCCGCCCCGTTCGAGCGCGTTGACGCACTGACGTCGTGCGTCGGCACGGCCGTCGCGCATCGTCGCCACGCGCGCGCTCGACGCTCCGTTCGGGGAGCGCCGGAGTGACGAGGGAAATCTGGGCGAGCGGCCCCCGCGCTCGTCAGGCCGCCGGCCCCGACTGTAGGGCGGAGGCGGGCGTGCCGCGCCTTCCACGGCACCGCGACGTCGTAGTCCTTCAGCAGGCAGTCGTCGGGCAGGCACTCGATCGCGGTGAAGTCCCGGTGGGCGATGTATTCGGGCCGCTTGAAGCGGCGGATATGGTTCGACACCGCGCAGAGGCTCAGGTAGACGCTGACGCGGTTCCACGGCGACAGGTTGGACGTGGAGGCGTGGACGAGGCAGGAGTGGAAGAGGATCATCGACCCCCGCGGGCCCTTGGGGGCGACGAGGCCGCCGCGCTCGACGAGCTTCCGGATGGTGTCGGGGCCGATCGTCCACAGCGGATAGCTGGTCGTCGTCACGTCGTGGGCGGCCTCGATCACGCCGAGCTTGTGGCTGCCCGGGATGAACATCAGCGGGCCGTTGAACTCGTTGACCTCGTCGAGGAAGATCGCCACGTTCATCGCGCGCGCCTCCGGCATGAGGTCGTCGTTCTTCCAGGTGCCGTAGTCCTGGTGCCACTGCCAGACGTCGCCGTCGAAGGCCATCTTGCCGTTGATCTTGAACTGGTGCATGTACACGGGCTCGCCCAGGATCTGCATCGCGGGCTCGACCATGCGCGGGTGCCGGCCGAGCTTCGCGAACGGATCGCTGTACATGTGCGCGGCGAAGTTGGTCCGCACCGCGTCGCTGCCCTTTTCGCGCACGTTCTCCGGCCGGTCCTGGGCGTAGAGACGCGGGACCTCGTCGAGCAGGACCCCGATCTCCTCGGCGGTGAACAGGCTGGGGAAGAAGAGGTAGCCGTCGCGGTCGAACTCCTCGAGCTGCCGGGGTGAGAGCACCATGGTGTCTTCCTTTTCTTGCCGCTCGCGCCGTCATGCCGCGCGCGCCACCTCGATGACGAGGCAGCCGTGCGGCTCGACGGTCAGCGCATCTCCCGCGTCGATGATGGTGGTCGTCCCGTCCTCTTCCACCGCCGCCGGGCCGTCGATCCGATGGCCCGCGCGCAGCCATGTCCCGCTGGAACACGCGGTGCTCCACGGCTTCCTGGGCGAGCATCGAGTAGATCTTCCGCGTCTCGAAGGGCGCGGCGCCGCCCGCGGCGGACGGCAGCGTGGGCAGGCGCGGGTGCTCGAGCGGGAACGTCACGGCAAGGCGAAGGTTGAGGAGCTGCACGGGGACGTCGGCCGCGGCATAGCCGTACGCGCGCCGGTGCGCCTCGTCGAAGCGGCCGCGGAGCGCGGGCCAGTCCGCGAGATCGCCGACGGTGACCGTCACGGTGTGCTCCTGGCCGAGGTAGCGCAGGTCGGCGGCTCGGTGCATCACGGGCGCGCCGACGGGAGGCAGGATCCCCTCGATCTCGCGCTGCATCTCGAGGTATCGGGCCCCGGCCCACGCGGCGTCGGTTGCCACCAGCGGCTCGAGCACCGTGCGCACCAGGTCGTGGCGCAGATCGGTGGCGAGCATCCCCCACGCCGAGAACGTCGACGGCGACGGCGGCACGACGACGCGCGGAATGCCCAGCTCGCGCGCCATGGCGACGGCGTGAAGCGGTCCGCCGCCGCCATACGCCACCAGCGCGTAGTCGCGCGGGTCGAGGCCGCGCTCGGTCGTGATGCTGCGGACGGCGAGCGCCATCTTGACGTCGGCGAGCCGGATGACGCCGGCGGCGGCCGCGTCGCGCCCGAGGCCGAGCGGCACGCCGAGCTGCTCGTCGATGGCGCGGGCGGCGGCCGCGGCCTCGAGCGGCATCGTGCCCCCGAGGAAGCGGACGGCGTCGATGCGGCCGAGCACGACGTTGGCGTCGGTCACCGTGGGCTCGGTGCCGCCGCGCGCGTAGCACACGGGGCCGGGATCGGCGCCCGCGCTCCGCGGACCGAGGGTGAGCGCGCCCCCCGTGTCGATCCAGGCGATGGTCCCGCCGCCGGCGCTCACCTCCTTGATGTCGATCACCGGGATGCGCACCGGGTGGCCGTCCACGTGGTACTCGTCCGTGGTCTGGACGAGGCCGCGGTCGACGATGGCGCACTTCGCCGTCGTGCCGCCCATGTCGAACGCGATGAGCCGGTCCGCGCCGAGGATTCGCGCGAGGCTCGCGCAGCCCGTGGCGCCCGCCGCCGGCCCCGACTCCATCGTGTGCACGGGCTTCGACCGGGCCGCCTCGAGCGAGAACGCGCCGCCATTGGACTGCGTGACGAGCACCTGGCCGCGGAAGCCGCGTCCGCCGAGCGCCCGGCCGAACGCGCCGAGGTAGCGGTCCATGACGGGCCGGATATAGGCGTTGACGACGGTGGTGCTCGTCCGCTCGTACTCCCGCCACTCCTGCGTGATCCGATGCGACGCCGAGACGAGGGCGCCGGGCAGCTCGCGGGCGACGATCTCGGCGGCGCGCTGCTCGTGGGCCGGGTCGCGATACGAGAAGAGGAAGACCACCGCCACGGACTCGACGCCCTCGGCGGCGAGCTGGCGCGCGGCGTTCCTGACGGCGTCCTCGTCGAGGGGCACGAGGATCTCGCCGCGCGCGCCGAGGCGCTCCGGCACCTCGAGGCATCGCCCTCGCGGCACGAGCGGTGCCGGACGCCGGTAGAGCACGTCGTACATCTTGAGGAAATTGCCGCGTCCGATCTCGAGGACGTCGCGGAAGCCCTCGGTCGTGACGAGGCCCGTCCTGGCCCCTGTTCGCTCGAGGAGCGCATTGATGCCGATGGTCGTGCCGTGGATGACGAGGCGGCAGTCCGCGAGCTGCGCGCCCGCCTGGTCGACGCAGCGGAGCACGCCGTCGAGCAGATCGCGCGGCGTGCTGAGCGCCTTGCTGGTGGAGACGGCGCCCGTGGCCTCGTCGAGCACGACCAGGTCCGTGAAGGTGCCGCCGATGTCGACGCCGATTCTCTGTGTCACGCGAGCGCCCCCCAACCGAGGCGGGGCTCTCGGATCAGAGCGAGGCGCCTCACAAAAGTAGGTCGGAGTATAGCGCATTACCCGGGGCGTAATTGATGGGCCGCGCGCAGCTCTCCGAGGATGGATGCACACGGAGCACACAGCAGCACCCAAGGAGAGCTGACATGAGCGATGTCGTGACGACGGTGGACACGTACCTGGCGATGTGGAACGAGACGGACGCGGCGCGGCGGGCCGAGCAGATCGCCCGGGCCTGGACGGCCGACGGCCGCTACGTCGACCCGATGCTCGAGGCCGAGGGGCATGCGGCCCTCGGGGAGATGGTGGCGGCGGTGCAGGCTCGCTTCCCCGGCCACCGCTTCTATCGGACCAGCGGCGTCGACGTGCACCACGACCAGGTTCGCTTCGCGTGGGAGCTTAGGGGACCGGATGGCGCCGTCGCCGCGGCCGGCATCGACGTCGGCGGGCTCGCTCCGACGGCCGACTCTCTCGCATCACGGGCTTTTTCGGCGAGGTCCCGGCCATGGCCGCGGCCTGACGGGACGGATCACCGTATCGCCCGACCCGACCGGCGGCCCTCGTGCTACATTCGCCACCCTCGACGATGGCGCAAGCGGCGAGGGCGCCGGGCGGGGAGGGGCAGACGTGACGCGCGGCTACTGCACCTGCGCCGCGAACTTGTCCACGCGATACTGCTGCGTCGAGCCCGTTCCCGTGCCGAGCAGGACCCCGACACTGCCGCCGGCCAGCACGGAATCCGTGGCGGTCAGCGTTTGCGCGACCTTGCTGCACGTGATTCCCGTCGAGGTGTCGGTCGCGGCACAGAGCTTGAGTGTCAGCTTGTTGCCCGTCGCGTCCGCGGCGAGACGGAAGAACGTGTTGAGCGCAGGCTGGGGTGTGCCGGCGCTGACCAGGATGGTCTCGATCCCGTTCCTGATCCGCGAGATGCGGAGCTGACTCGTTCCGCCCATCTGCCGATACAGCAGGTAATAGTTGTTCGGATCCTGGAAGCGCAGCATGACGCCGAGATGGGGCACGGTGTTGTTGTCGACCGATGCGAACGACGCCGCCGCCGCGTGCGTGAGGCCGCTGAGCGCGGGCTGGATCGCGATGTGGTTGTCCTTCAGGGCGGCGTTTCGCAGCTCGTTGCCCTTGATGCCGAGGTCGCCTTGCGCCTCCTGCCAGCCGTTGCCCGGGGAGGGCGAATCCGGGCGGTCGAAGGTGTCGCTGAACGAGAGGATGCCGCCCGACGGAGCCACCGTCACGGTGAGCGCATCCGTCGTGGCAGAGAATCCGTCACTGACGGTCAAGGTCGCGGTATACGTTCCGGGCGTGACGTATGCGTGGTGGGCCGTCGGCCCGAAGGCCGACTTCCCGTCGCCGAAGTCCCAGGCGAACGACAGGACGTCGAGGTCCTGGTCGCTCGCGGACGCGTTGAACTCCACGACGTGACCGACGATGGCTGTCTGGTCAGGCCCGGCGCTCGCCGTGGGCGGATCGTTGGATTGGGTCCCGTGCTGCCGCGTGCTCGAGATGGCGTGGAGCTTCCAATCGCTGGAAGCGACGTAGATCACGGCATCGCCGCCGGCTTCCTTGCTCGCCGTTCCTCCGATGACGGGGAACGAGGACACGACGCTGCCGGTGTCGTAGGTCCATAGCAACACACCATCCGGCGAGAATGCGTAGACGCTGGTGCCGAACCCGACATACACGATCCCGTCCGCGCCGACGGTGGGGAACCCTCCGTAGGGCGAAGCGGCGGGGACCGGGCCATATTGCCACCGCAGGGTTCCGTCGCGGGCGACGGCGTAGATGGCCCTGGACTGCCCCGACTTCACGCCGAAGTAGACCGTGCCGTCGGGCCCCAGCGCGGGCGTCTGATCCACGATCCCTGCCGGAAAGTTCCACAGGATCGTGGCGGCCGTGCCAGCGGGCGTCGTTTGCACCGCCGAGAGGCCATTCGTCGAACCGACGTAGACGGTGCCGTCGGACCCGATCACCGGGGACGCGGTGATCTTGGTGCCGATCTGGACCTTCCAGAGCCGGGTCGTGAAGGTGACGTTGTCCTTGAACTTGTGCAGCATGCCCTTGACGTCGCCCATGTAGAGGAAGCCGTTCTGGTCGATCGCCGGCGAGGAGGCGTCCATGTAGCTGCCGATCACGTACTTCCACTTGAGCGACCCGGCCGGCGGCGCGTCAGGGTTGAGCGCGGTGAAGACTCCGGCGCCGTAGAGGTTCTGCGAGAAGGCAAAGTAGATGGTGCCGTTCTGGCCGATGGTGGGCGAGGTGTAGATGTCGCCCTCGAACCCGTGGTTGTACAGACCACTTCTTGACACCACTCGGATCGAAGGCCGTCAGCGAGTTGTCGCGATCACCGAGGTAGATGGTGCCGTCGATGCCGATGGCGGCCGCCGACTGCGATGCGGAGGCGCGCAACAGAACACAATTCCGCGTGTCGTTCTCCCACTTCAGCGTCATGTCCGGCTTGAGGGCGCAGAGATACCCCTGAGCGGACGTGGGGGGCCTCGGCACGTCGACGCCGATGTAGATCGTGCCATCCGACGCGATGGTCGGAGAGCTCGCGATCATGCCGAAGCTCTGCCAGACTTTCACGTCGGCGGGCGCGGGCGCTCCGGAAGTGAAGAGCGGGCCGAGCAGGGTGCTCCGTCCGGTGTGCCGCTCGTCATGCTGGAACATGGGCCAGGGTGTCTGGGCGAGCTGGCCCGCCGCGGGCTCGCTCGCGCCAAGCACGAGTGCGCCCGTCAAGAGCAAGAACGTCATTGCGCGATGCACGAGCCGGAGCGTGTCCATCGATATCCCCCTTTGCCTCATTCAGCCTCGAGCCTTGGCCTAGGAGGACCTCGTCACAATGTGAAGGCTCGTGCAGCCGGGCTGCCTCCTCTCCTGCTCTGTCGCGCCCCTAACTTACATGAAGACGTGGCGCAGCGGTGGGTTGTCTCAGGGCGGCGGCCGATTCGAGCGCTGGCTCGGGCGAGCTACGCCTCCAGGCCGTGCTGGCCCGCTGGTGTGGAGTGGCCACGTGCGGTACGGTACTGGCACGTGGCCGTGGCGCATAGGCCGGACCTTCCGTCGGCTGCCTCTGTCTCCTGCCACGGCGAACACTCGCCTGACAGTTCCGCGAGCGCGAACCTGAATACCTGGGACGGTGCGCGGTGGAAGTGAAGGCGGCATGGCCGCGGGATCTCCCCTTCGGGTCCCGAGTGATTCCGCAGCGTCGCGGGGCCGGGAAGGCGCCGGCGCGGTATCCGAGAGGCTACGTGATCGCGGCGGGGGCCCGCGGGCGCCGGGTCCTTGCGCTCAGCCCGCCCGAGCCGGCCCGGTGGGCGAGGATGGCCTGCACGGCAAGGGAATCCTGGACGGTGCGATGACCCGCAGCCGGCGGCCGCAGCGGGACAGGCGAGGGCATCGACGGCGAACATACGCCGCATGGGCGCGGCCCACGGGCAAGAGAGCGGAGGGGAAGACGTGCAGATACGACTGGGTTACGAGTTGATCTATGAGTGCCAGCAGTTCACGCCGATGATCTTGACGTTGAACGTGCACTACACGCGCGCATCGGATTTGGTGCGACCCGACTACTTGGTCACCGATCCGCCGGTGCCGGTGAAGATGTATCGTGACGGCTTTGGCAACTGGTGCAGCCGTATCGTCGCACCGCCTGGCCGCTTTCGGTTGACGACGGACGCGCTCATCAACGATCGCGGCGAACCCGAGCCCGTGCCGCGTCACGCCGAGCAACACGCGGTCGAATCTCTTCCTGAGGAAACCCTCGTGTACCTGCTCGGCAGCCGGTACTGTGACACGGATCATCTGTCCACGATCGCCTGGGATCTGTTCGGCAAGACGGGGCTCGGGTGGCAGCGGGTCCAGGCCGTCTGCGATTTCGTGCATCAGCGCATCACATTCGGCTACGAGTATGCGCGGCCCACCAAGACGGCGTGGGAAGCCTTCAACGAGCGACAAGGCGTGTGTCGAGACTTCGCCCACTTGGCCATCACGTTGTGTCGTTGCCTCAATATCCCGGCACGGTATTGCACCGGGTATCTGGGGGATATCGGCGTGCCCCCGGTGGATGCGCCCATGGATTTCGCGGGCTGGTTCGAAGCCTATATCGGCGGCAGTTGGTACACATTCGACCCCCGCAACAACCAGCCGCGTATCGGTCGCGTATTGATCGCGCGCGGCCGCGATGCGGCAGACGTCGCCATCAGCACGACGTTCGGGCCCGCGGTCCTTTCCAGCTTCAGAGTCTGGACCGACGAGGTCTTGCCGACTTGACGCGAGGCGGGGACGCCGAGGGGCCGCGCGCGTCGCGGCCCCCTCGGCGTTGCCAGCCGCTGCCGCGCTGGCCTTCGGACCTACTTCTTGATCGGCGTCGTCTCGTTGTCCTGGTTGTTCTGGGGCTTGGCTGCCGCACGCGAAGCGCGGTGTTACCTGGGGGAGGCTCCGGAGGGGGCGGTCGAGGCCCCCTCCGACTGTACTAGGGGCCGAGAACGCGGAAGCCCTCGTGTTCCGCGGCCAGCGCCTGCTGCCGATCGAGCGTCACGAAGTCGAGCGCACCCGGATCGTCCTCCGCCGCCGCGAGAGCCGCGCCGAGCTGCAGCGCATCGGCAGCCCTCAGTGGGTGACTCGCGACGAGCCGCTCGGCGTGGCGCCGGACGACCTCGACCGCGGTGACTTCAGACCAGCGATCCCACGCGGCGAGGAGCTCTCGTCGCGCGCCCTGCAACCGCCGGGCCGCACCGGGTTCTTGTCGCCCGCGGCGGGCGAGAGCGGAGAGCAGCTCCACCCGCGTCAGGGTCCATACGACCACGGCGGCATCCTCTCGGAGCCAGCGCTCCGCGCGAGCCGTCGCGGGCTCGGCGCGAGGAGAGGCACGAGGGCGGACGTGTCCCAGAACCTCACCATCCACGCCCGCGCTCGGCGAGGAGATCCTTGAGCACACTGCCATGGAGCCGCGGTGGACGGCGCTGTCCGAGCCAATCGGGAAGCCCGCCGGTCCCCCGGCGAATGATTCCCCGGCGCTCGAGCCGAGCCAGGCGCGCATCGACACCCTCCCCCCGCCCGCGCGACCCTGGGACAGCGGTACGATCTGCGCGACGGGCCGGTCCCGCTCGAGCACCATCACGGACCCTCCCGCCTTCACGTGCTCGAGGTATCGAGAGAGATTGTTCTTCAGATCTGCAATCTTGGCGCTCTTCACATGGCTATGTTAGCTATGTGGCCGCACCGTGTCAACGGCGATGAAAACTCCGCAACAGCTCCACCTGCTCGCTGCGGCACCGTTGCCGCGGCTTGCATTTCACTAGGCCCTGGCCGGGGCGGCCACTGGGTCGCTAGCCGGTTGTCATGCCGCGCGCGTCCGGCCAGTAGCAGCGCCGCGGCGTACCGCCACGGCG
>CAWIZN010000002.1:0-55683 GCA_963840495.1 uncultured Candidatus Rokubacteria bacterium | reverse complement strand
TCGATGGTGCCGCTCACCATCAGCGGCAGCTCGACGCCGGCCTCATCCATGGCCCGGCGAAGGCCGATGGCCGCCGCCTTCACGTTGAGCGTGTCCTGGCAGGTCTCGAGCAGGAGCGCGTCCACTCCGCCCTCGATCAGGGCGCGGGCCTGGACGTAGTAGCCCTCGCGGACCTCATCGAACGTGACGTTGGCGGTGACGCTGATCGTCCGGGTGCCGGGTCCCATGGCGCCGATGGCAAAGCGCCGCCGCGCGGCGGTCGACCGCCCATCGGCCGCGGCGCGGGCCAGGCGGGCGGCGGCGAGCGTGATGTCGTGAGCGCGGTCTTCGAGGCCATATTCACCGAGCACATACGGGGCACAACCGAAGGAATTGGTCGAGATGAGGTCCGCGCCCGCGTCGAGGTAGCCGTCGTGAATGTCGCGGATGACGTCCGGGCGCACGAGGTTCAAGTATTCATTGCAGCCCTCGTACTGCGGCCCCCCGAAATCCCCGGCGGAGAGGTTCCTCGACTGGATCATCGTCCCCATCGCCCCGTCGAAGACGAGGACTCGCCGCTCGAATGCCTGGCGAAGAAGGGCAGCGTGCTGGGACGGTTTCATGCCGTCATCTTAACATCGCCTGGTCAGCCAAGCCGCACCCGGCCGGACCTTCTGCTACACTACGCGCCGATGGCTACCGACGGACCGAAGAGCTCATTCGAGCTGGCGATGGAGCGCCTCCGCCTGAAGGACAAAGAGGCGGGGGTCGACGAGCACCCGCTCACCGACACGCAGAAGGCCGCGATCGCCGAGGCCCGCCAGGTCTACGAGGCGCGGGTGGCCGAGCGCGAGATCCTCCACCAGGCCGCGCTGCGCAAGGCCACCACCTACGAGGAAGTCGAGCGCCTGAACGAGGAGTTCCGCCGCGACAAGGACCGGTTGGCAACCGATCGCGACCGGAAGACGGCAGAAGCCAGGCGCGCCGCGCCCGGCTGCAGGTCCCTCCAGGACCCTGTGCAGGCCACTCTACCCGGGCCCGTGGAATGCCGGGAGAGGGTGTGTTCGAGCGCCGCGGCTCCGCCAGGGCGCGAATCCGCTGTTCGGATGGGGAGGCATCGGAATTGGAAGGGGCGGAGCCCCCTTCCCGAGGGTTTCTAGCTCGTCACGGCCCCTTCCGACGCATTCGAGACCAGCGTTGTGTACTTGGCGAACACGCCGGTGGTATAGCGCGGCTTCGGCGCCTTCCACGAGGCGAGGCGCTTCTTGATCTCGGTGGCCGGGACCTCCATGTCGAGCCGCCGCCCCTTCACGTCGATATTGATCATGTCGCCGGGCCTGAGCGCGGCGATCGGGCCGCCGTCCGCCGCCTCGGGCACGATGTGGGCGATCATGAAGCCGTGGGTGGCCCCGGAGAAGCGCCCGTCGGTCATCAGCGCCACGGTATCCCCGAGGCCCGCGCCCTGGAGCGCTCCGGTGACGTGCAGCATCTCGCGCATCCCCGGGCCGCCCTTGGGCCCCTCGTAGCGGATCACGATCACGTCATTGGGCACGATCTTGCCGTCCTTTACTGCCTTGAACGCGTCCTCCTCGCGCTCGAAGACGCGCGCGGGCCCGCGGTGCGCGTACCGGCTCTGGCCCGATAGCTTGATCACGCAGCCGCCGGGCGCCAGATTGCCGCGCAGGATGGCGATTCCCCCCGTCGACTTGATCGCCGCGGCCAGCGGCTTGATGACCGTTTGGCCGCGCGGCTCCGCCCCGCGCTTGATCTCGGCGCCGATCGTCCGGCCCGTCACCGTTTGCTCCTCGACGTGAATGAGCCCCGCCTGAACGAGCCGCTTGCCCACCACCGCCATGCCGCCGGCCTCGTACATCTCGGGCGCGGTTAGGTGCCCCATGGCTTGAGGTCCGCCACCACCGGGGTCTTCTTCGAGATGCGATCGAAGTCCTCGATCGAGAGCTTGACGCCGAAATCCCTCGCCGTCGCCGGCAGGTGCAGCACGGCGTTCGTCGATCCGCCCGTCGCCATCACGCCGGCGATGGCGTTCTCGAAGCTCTTGCGGGTCACGATCGAGCGCGGCGTGATGCCCTTCTTGACCAGCCCCATCACCAGCTTGCCGCACTCGAAGGCGATCTCTTCCTTGCGGGGATCGACGGCGGGGACGTCGTTCCATCCCATCGGCGAGATGCCGAGCATCTCGTAGGCGGTGGCCATGGTATTGGCGGTGAACTGTCCGCCGCAGGCGCCGGCTCCCGGACAGGCGTGGTCCTCGACGTCCCTGAACTGCTCGAGGGAGATCTTCCCGGCATTGTAGGCGCCGATCGCCTCGAAGACGTCCTGGATGGTCAGGTTGCGGTTGGCGAACGGACCGGTGGTACCCACGCAGCGTCCGAACATGATGGACCCGCAGTACAGCATCAGCCCGGGAACATTGACGCGTCCGAGCACCATGGCCATCGCGGGGATGGTCTTGTCGCACCCGGAGATGGTGACGAGGCCGTCGAACATGTGGCTTCTCGCGACGAGCTCGACGGAGTCGGCGATGACCTCGCGGCTGATGAGCGAGCCCTTCATGCCCTCGGTGCCCATCGTGATGCCGTCGGTGATCGAGATCGTATTGACCTCGATGGGAGTGCCGCCCGCCGCCCGCACCCCCTGCATCACCTTCTCCGCCAGCTTTCTGTGGTTCCAGTTGCAGGGCATCGTCCCGATCCAGCTATGGGCGACGCCGATCTGCGGCCGCTTCAGGTCCTCGTCGGAGAATCCGACCGCCTTCATCATGGCGCGGGCGGCGGAACGATCGGTACCTTCCAGCAGGACGCGGCTCTTCGAGCGAGGATCCACAGCCATCTTTGGCTCTCCTTCGGGGAATTGAGTGGGGGAAATCTTACAGCAGGTCGCGGAGCGGGGCCAGTGCGAAGCCCCGCTGGCGAAGCGCGTCGATGAGATCGGGCAGAGCCTGGGCGAGGCGCGCCCCCGCGCCGGGCACGCCGTCGGCGTCATGCAGGTCGACGATGGCGCCGGGCGAGACGCGCGCCGTGACGCGGCGAACCTGAGCCTCGGGGGCCACCGGGCGGCGCCCTTCGGGCTGCACCGTCCAGAAGACGCACGGGGTGCCGAGGCGTCGGACCGCGCCGAACGCGGCGAGGTTGGTCAGGCCCCAGGGCGGGCGGAAGAAGCGCGGGGCGCTTCCGCTCGCGGCGGCGATGGCGTGGTGGCCGCGCCCGATCTGCCAGCGCGTCTCGGCCGGACCGCAGAGCCACAGGCTGCGGTGACTCCACGTGTGGTTGCCGAGGTCATGCCCCTCGGCGGCGATTCGCCTCGCGATGTCGGGCGCCGCCTCCGCCCGCTCCCCGATGAGGAAGAACGCGGCTTTCACCCGCTCTCGCGCGAGCACGTCGAGGATCTCCGGCGTGTGCACGGCATCGGGGCCGTCGTCGAAGGTCAGCGCGGCCGCGCGCTCGGTGCGCCGCCCGCGCCAGACGCTGCGCAGCGCCAGGAGATGCGCGCCCCACGTGTACGTCCCCCACACGGCCGGCGCGGCGAGAAGCCACGCGGCGCCGGTCACGAGGCGCGTTCCCGCGCGAGCCCCCGCCCGGTCAGGACCATCTCGACGATCTCCGCGGCCGCCTGCGGGCGGCGGTAGCCCCGGATGCGCTCGCGGATATTCCGCAACAGCACGGGATCGCGCAGGGCGGCGCCGATCACGCGCTGGAGCTGGGCGCCCGAGCTGGCCACGAGCGCGACCCCCGCCATCGCGGCGAACCGCTCATTGCGCGCCTCCTGCCCGGGCAGCGAGCCGAAGCAGATGACGGGCAGCTCGGCGGCGAGCGCCTCGCCGAGCGTGAGCCCGCCGGCCTTCGTCACGAGGAAGTCCGCCGCGGCCATCAGCTGGCGCACATTGTCCACGTAGCCGAAGATCTTGATCCGTGACTCGCGCCCCGCCGCAAGCTGCCTGAGCCGCGCCTCGAGCGCTTCCTCGCGTCCCGTGACGACCAGCGCCTGGAGCGGCTCCTCCATGGCGAGCACGGTGCGCGTGGCCTCCTCGAGCCGGCCGAAGCCGCCGCCCGAGCCGTCCATGAAGAGCAGGACGGGCAGCCGTGGCGAGAGCCCGAGGCCGAGCCGCGCCTGCGCCCGCTCCGAGGGCTGAACGAACTCCTCCCCGACGGGAATGCCCGTGACGGTGACCCGCTCGCGCGCCACCCCGCGCGCGGTCAGATCGCGCGCGATCTCCTCGGCGGGCACACAGTAGCGGTCCACGTGCGGATGGATCCACTGCGTATGCGCGACGAAGTCGGTGAAGACCGTCGTATGGGATGGGATGCGGAGCCCTCGGCGCCTCAGCTCCGACAGCGAGGCCACCGGCGTCGGGTGCACCGATACCACGTGGTCGGGCGGCTCCGCCCGAAGCAGCCTGGCGAGCTTGCGCGTGCCCAGCCGGTTGAGCCCGATCAGGAGCGGCGAGGACACGCTCAACTGGTCACCCAGCCAGTAGGCCCCGCCCCAGAGCACCGACACCCGACGCAGAACGGCATAGTAGAGGCTGCGCGTCAGCCGGTCGAACTCGGGGTGGACGAGGTCGTAGAAGTGATCCACCACGCGCGGCAGCGCCCCGTCGCGGCGGAACCGAGCCGCCAGCGTCGCGGCCACCCGGTTGTGCCCGGAGCCGTAGGACGCGGTGAGGATCAGGACGCGCGGCCCCGCCGCGCTCACGGGGCCGGCCGTCGTGCCACGAGCAAGGTGAGCTTGCCGGATTGCAAGATTTCGTCGCGCTGGTTCAAGATCGTTCGCTCCTCGATGATGACGCCGCTCTCCTTGAGAAGCCGCTTGGCCACGGTCTTGGACGCGCTCCGGATGGTGTCGCCCACGCGCGCCGGCTGCAGGAACTTCCAGTCGAACCCCATGAACGCCAAGACCACCACGGGCGGCTGGGGAACGCGCCAACCCAGGCCCGACGACAGGCACAGGGGGAGAAAGTCCTGGACCCCGCCCGGACCGGCGGCGACGCCAACCAGCCCGCCGTAGAGTGCCACGTGGGCGTCGGTCACGGTCATGGCCGGCGTCTCCAGCACCTTGCCGATCTCCACGTCCTCGAAATAGAACTGGTTGGGGGTCGCCATCGCCGTCGTCACATGATGTCAGCCGGACCGGTGCCCCACCAGATGCTCGGTCTCGCCGGACTGGACGACCTCACCGAGCTGGTTGACGACTTCCCGCTCGAC
The DNA here is from genome assembly GCA_963840495.1 of uncultured Candidatus Rokubacteria bacterium. Lineage (GTDB taxonomy): Bacteria > Methylomirabilota > Methylomirabilia > Rokubacteriales > CSP1-6 > CAWIZN01. The sequence goes on along the minus strand of CAWIZN010000002.1, from coordinate 50,482 downwards.
GAGGACCGTCCCCCACTCGGGCGCATCGCTGTCGCGCAGGGCCGTGATCCGGGCGCGAACGTGCAGCGTATCGCCGATCTTGACCGGGCCCTTGAACTTCCACTTGATGCCGACGAGCATCTCCCGAGCGCGCGCGGGCCGGCCGCGCTCGAGCAGACCCTGCTGGATGGAGAGCACGAGCAACCCGTGGGCGATGCGCTCCCCGAAGAACGAGGACTTCATGTACTCGGCGTCGGTGTGCAGGACATTGTAATCGCCGGAGAGCCCGGCGAAGATCACGATGTCCGCTTCGGTCACCGTTCGGCCGGGCGAATCGTACTCCTCCCCGACGCGAAGGTCCTCGAACGTGAGGCCGGGCTGAGCGTCCACGAGGCGGTAGGATAGCATGCGTGAAGAGACAGGGGTGCCAATTCCGCAGCGCCGGATAGCCGATCGGAGTTGCGGCTTGACTTCCAGCAATCCAGCTACTTAGAATCAGACCGACCAGTCGGTCCATTTTCATCTAGGAGGCCGCCATGTCGGTTGCCGTGAGCGCTCCGCCGCTGTTCCGCGATCAACGCCTCGAGCCGCTCTGGGACAAGGTGCAGGCCGGCGAGCGGCTCGACCGCGACGAGGGCCTCCTGCTCTTCGAGACCGAGGATCTTCACGGTGTGGGAAGTCTCGCCGACTCCGCCAAGTCGCGCCGCCACGGCGACCAGGTCTTCTTCGTGATGAACCGCTACGTGAACCCGACCAATGTCTGCGTGCTCTCGTGCAGCTTCTGCGACTTCGCCAAGAAGAAGGGCGAGGCCGGCGCCTTCGAGAACTCGATCGAGGACGTGCTCGCGATGATCAAGCCGGGCACGCGCGAGGCGCACATCGTGGGCGGCCACCATCCGGACTGGCCCTTCGAGTATTACGAGCGGCTGATCGGCTCCATCCACGCCGCGCGGCCGGAGACCCAGATCAAGGCGTTCACGGCGGCGGAGATCGACTACCTGTGGCGGCGCTGGAAGATCGAGCCGCGCGAGGCGCTGACGCGGCTCAAGGCGGCGGGCCTGCACTCGATGCCCGGCGGCGGCGCCGAGATCTTCTCCAGGCGCCTGCAGAAGCTCCTGCACTACACCGGCAAGGCCGACGCCGACCGCTGGTGCGAGATCCACGGCATCGCGCATTCCCTCGGCCTCAAGACCAATGCGACGATGCTGTACGGCCACGTCGAGACGCTCGAGGAGCGCGTCGATCACCTGCTCCGGCTGCGGCAGCAGCAGGACGCATCAGGTGGATTCATCACCTTCATCCCGCTGTCGTATCAGGTGGGGACGACCAAGCTCGTGCCGCGCCAGACGCCGCCGACGGACGATCTGAGAACGATCGCCGTCTCGCGGCTCCTCCTCGACAACTTCCCGCACATCGAGGCCTACTGGGTGATGCTGGGCGAGGCGACCGCGTCGCTCGCCCTTCATTTCGGCGCCTCCGACGTCAACGGCACCCTCGAGGACGAGAAGATCGCCCATGCGGCCCTCGCGGAAAGCCCGGCGGGCCTCGCGCAGGGGCAGATCCTCCGGATGATCACGGACGCGGGCAAGACCGCCGTGGAGCGCGACGCGCTCTACAACGTCGTCCGCGTCTGGAGCTAGACGCCATGCTGAGGATCGGCCGCATCCCGTATCTGAACTGCGAGCCGTTCTTCGCCCGGCTCGGCGGCGTCGAGCTCGTCGCGCTGAACCCGCGGCGGCTCGGCGAGGCGGTGGCGGCGGGCGAGCTCGACGCCGGCCCGCTGTCGCTCGTCGATCAGCTCCGCCTCGAAGACCACCTCGAGCCCTTGCCCTTCGGCATCGCCACCGACCATGCCGCCCAGAGCGTCTTCCTCTTCTCCCACCGGCCGCTCCGCGAGCTCGGCGGCGCCGTCATCGGCATCACGCCGGAGACGTCGACGTCGGTCCAGCTCCTGCGCGTGCTGCTCGCCCTCAAGTACGAGGTGACGCCGCGCGCCTGGGTCGGCGTCGACGATCCGTCGGATGCCGTGCTCTTGATCGGTGACGCGGCCATCCGGGCGCTCACCTCGGGCTCCTCCTACGCGAGCATCACCGACCTCGGCACCGAGTGGACGGAGTGGACGGGCCTGCCCTTCGTCTTCGCGCGATGGGGCGTGAGCACGCGGGTTCCCGCGCCCGAGCGACTGGCCCTGCGCGCGCAGCTCGACCGCGCCCTCGACGAGGGGATGGCGGCGCTGCCCGACATCGCCCGCGCGCGCCGCGACACCGGCTGGGGCGAGGCCGAGGTGCAGGCCTACCTGAGGGGCTTCAACTATCGCCTGGGGGCGAGCGAGGACAAGGCCATCGCGGAGTTCATCCGGCTCCGCGCGTTCATCACGGAGCGCGAGCGATGCTGAGGCAGATCCGCGAGCGAACCCTGGCGGGCAAGCGGCTCGACCGCGCGGAGGGCCGCTGGCTCCTCACCGAGGCGCCCCTGCTCGACCTGGGCAGCGTGGCGCAGGAGGCGCGCTTTCAGCGCATCCCGGACAAGCGCGTCACCTTCGTCATCGACTCGAACCCGAACTACACCAATGTCTGCATCACCGACTGCCAGTTCTGCGCGTTCTATCGCAAGCCGGGCGACAAGGAGGCCTGGACGCTCACCGTCGAGGAAGTCATGGCGAAGGTCGATGCAGCGGCGCGCCAGGGCGCGACGACGGTGCTCCTGCAGGGCGGCCACAATCCCGCCCTCCCCCTCGACTACTACCTGTCGCTGGTCCGCGAAACGGTGCGCCGCTTCCCCGGCGTCACCCCGCACTACTTCACCGCGTCCGAGATCTGCACGATCGCGGAGGTCTCCGGCAAGACGATGCCCGAGATCCTGGCACTCCTCAAGGACGCCGGCCAGAGCACCTTGCCCGGCGGCGGCGCCGAGGTGCTGTCGGAAAAGGTACGCCGGCGCATCGAGCCCAAGAAGGGCGGGCCCGCGGCCTGGCTCGACGTCCACCGCGAGGCGCATCGCCAGGGATTCAAGTCCACGGCGACGATGATGTACGGGCACGTCGAGGGTCCGGACGACGTCCTCGATCACCTCGACGCCATCCGCGGATTGCAAGACGAGCACGGCGGGTTCACCGCCTTCGTGCCGTGGTCGTTCAAGCCCGGCAACACGCTGCTCGAGAAGTGGATCAAGCAGTACAAGGGCCCGAACGCCTACTTGCGGATGCTCGCCGTCTCGCGCCTCTATCTGGACAACTTCCCCCACGTGCAGGCGTCATGGTTCTCGGAGGGGAAACGGGCCGGCCAGGTGGCGCTGTCGTGGGGGGCGGACGACTTCGGCGGGACCCTCTTCGAGGAGAACGTCCACGCCGCCGCCGACTTCGTCAACAAGACCACGGTCGACGAGATCATCACGCTGATCCGCGATGCGGGCTACACCCCCGCCCAGCGCACCACCGAGTACGACATCATCAAGACCTACTGACCGGACGAGTTGAAAAGGAAACCCGAGGTTTTTCAGCCGCCTCGCTGCCTAGATCGGGTCGACGGGGGGGATGTCGGGGATCAGGCCCTTGGCGTGCGCCATCCGGAAGAGCCGCTCGAGCGCCGCGCGCCCATCGTCCCCCAGCCGCATCGTGTAGTCGTTCACGTACATGAGCACGAAGCGGCGGCACGTCTCCTTGTCGATGCCGCGGCCATAGCGCATGGCGTACTCGATGGCCTCGTCGACATTGGCGTACGCGTAGTCGATGGAATCGCGCAGCGCCTGCGAGAGCCGGCGGTGCACGTCCTCCCCGAGGTCGCGGCGCATCACGTTGATGCCGAGCGGGAGCGGAAGCCCCGTCTCGCGCTCCCACTCCTTGCCCATGTCGAGCACCTTGTGGAGGCCCATGCTCTGATGCGTGATCTGCCCCTCGTGGATCAGCAGGCCGAGGTCGGCCTGGCCCTCGAGCACGGCTTGCGGGATCTTGTCGAAGGCGACCTCGATGATGGGTGGATCACCGACGTACATGCGCAGCAGCAGCGCCGCCGTGGTGTGGCTGCCCGGGATGGCGATGACCTTGTCGGCGATGTCCTTCCGGTCCACGGGCTCGCGGCCGACCAGGATGGGGCCATAGCCTTTGCCCATCGACGCGCCGGGATCCATCATGCGATACCGGTCGTGGATCATCGTGTAGGTCGCCGCGGAGACCGCCGTGACCTCGAGCTCCGCGGTGCGCGCGCGGCGATTGAGGGATTCGATGTCCTCGAGGACGTGCTCGACTTCGATGTCGCCCGCCTTCACCTTCCCCGTGGTGAGGGCGTAGAACATGAAGGCGTCGTCAGGGTCCGGGCTATGGCCGATGCGGATCCGCGGCATGGATTCTCCTCGTGAGCAAGGTGGCGACGCGCGACCGCATTCTTCAGGCGGCGCTCCAGGTTTTCGCGGAGAAAGGGTATCACAGGGCGCTGGTCGACGACATCGTGCACGCCTCGCGCACGTCCAAGGGCGCCGTCTACCACCACTTCCCCAACAAGGAGGCGCTCTTCCTCGCCCTCGTGGACGAGTTCTCGGCGCGCCTCGCGGAGTCGATCGCCGAAGCCATCGCCGATGCGCATGGGGCGCTCGGCAAGGTGGAAGCGGCGCTTCGCGCCGGCCTCTTGACCTTCGCGCACCATCGCGAGCTCGCGCGCATCCTGCTCTTGGAATCGGTGAGCCTGGGGCCAGCCTACCAGGGCAAGCGCGCGGAGGTGCACGGGCGCTTCGCCGCCCTCATCCAGGGCTACCTCGATCAGGCCGTGTCGGAGGAGGCGATCCCGCCGCTCGATACGCGCGTGGCGACCCTGGCCTGGCTCGGCGCCGTCAACGAGGTGGTGATCCAGTGGCTCCACGACGGCGAGCCGGATCTGCTCACCCGCGTCGTTCCCGCCCTCACCCCGATGCTATTGAGAAGCATCGGCGTCAACGCCTGAACCCGTACCAGAGGAAGCGGCGGTCGTCGCGGGGCCGCTTCGTCGTCGCGAAGCCGAGACGGAAGTCGCCGGCCTTGACGGCGCGCAGGATGGCATCGGCGGTCTTGGTCGCTGCCTCGACCTCGATCCACGCCCGCCCGAAGTCGGGGTCCCGGTGGGAGTCATCCGTCGCGATCTTGGGAAGCGCAAGCGCCTCGACGTCGTACTCCGGCCGGTAGACGCCCGTGTCGGTGATCTCGATCGCCTCGATGGGCAGCCCCGCCTCGCGGATCACGCGGATCCGGTACAGCGTCTCGTCGACCGTGAGCGCGTAGCGCGCGGGGTGGTTCAGGATGTACAGCGTCTCGCGATCGCCCGTCACCTTCCCCACGTGTTGCGACAGCGGCTCGTAGTTCAGCTCCACGCCGGGCAAGACGAGCATCCGATCGTCGCCCGCGGGAATATTGAACCAGTAGTCGTCGAAGATCCGGTCTTCGTGGTCCGTGATGGCGAGGAAGTCGTAGTCGAGCTCACGGTACCGCGCGATCACCTCATCGATGGGACGGCGGCCGTCGGAGAACGTCGTGTGGGCGTGCAGGTTGCCTTTGAAGACCGGCATGCGGACGAGACCGCTACCCGGCGCTCAGCGCGCCGGGGTGGGCGCGGCCGCCGGACGGGCGGTGGGCGCCGGCCCCGAGTCCCAGATGAACGTGAAGCCGAAGCCGAACGCGCCGCCCTGTCCGTATCCCTGCGAGGCCAGGCTGCCCACCGGCGTCTGGGGCGACGTCCAGAGCGACGCGCCATACTTCGAGCCGTTCTTCGTGGTGCCGACGAACGGCTCGATCAGAGCCGGATCATAGGGAACGCGCTGGTCCTCGCGATAGAAGTCGGCGTCAGGCACCCGAGACTTCTCCCGGGTCGCCGGGCCGCCCGGCGTGATGATCTCGAACTGCTTGGGCTGCCCGGGCGTCGACGACTTGATCTCGACCGGAGCCTGTGCCGACGCGGGCGCTGCAAGGGCCAGCGCGATCGCGGTCGCGGCCAGGATCCCCCTCGCCGTCACGGATCTCATGACCTCATCATGGCAGACGGCTCGCGCGCAGGCAAGGTATAGGCCGGAGCGGCCGGCGCTTCTCTTGTCCGCCCGGGCAGCGACCGGCGTCTGGACCGCTCCGTAGCGGCTCCTACTTGCCTCCGACCCGAGATCGGCCGTGCTGGCCGTCGCTTCCGCCCGTATCGGTCGTATCGCACGGCTACCATCCCCAACGCCGGTGACGCCCACCCCATCCATAGCCATATCCGGGCGCTACGATGACGGGTCCCGGGGCGTACACACCTGGGCCATACAAGGGAACAATGGCGCACGCCGAGCCTGCTACAGCCACACTAGCCAGCAAAAGCCCGATTACGAGCCTGGTCATCGATTTCATCGCTCTCGACCTCCTGCTGTGTCAGACGCGGGACACGGGTGGGGTATTTGCACGCTTGCTGGGCATGTCCGTATCTGGGCCTGCCGAGCGTGAGGACAGCCATATCGTCGGGCAAGCCGTCTACATGACCCTGCTCGGGCGCAGGGGCCGTCACCAGGTGCCATCCACGCAGAAATGAGAAACCGGAGAGCCGTGCAGCTCTCCGGTTTATTTGGGCGAAGAATGGTGGACGATACTGGACTTGAACCAGTGACCCCCGGCATGTGAGACGCTCCAGGGGGTATGCGCCCAAGCACCCCCAAGCGATACAGAGCAAGACGGGACGCGGACTTAGCCCGCGCGCTACCTGCTACTGAGAGAGACCGAGAGTCCCTGGATTGGACCGCCGTACGGCACCATTACGGCACCGGCCGTAGGTACGTGCCGCGCGAGCTGCGAAGCCGTCGAAGGTCGGGGAGTCACGGTGCGTCATAGGATGCGGGCGCTGGCCCCTCTTGGCCCTCCCCGCCTCTCACGCCAAAGGAGGGACCCGCGGCCATTCCATTCGCCCCAACCCGCAGCTCCGCGCGACCCGCGGGGCACGCTGATCGCCAGATCGGCGGGGCCCTTCGCGCTCTCCGTCCTCGACCTCGGTGGTAATCGGCGCCGTGCAGGAGTGACACCCCTATGCGTGCACAGGTGTCCGGTTAGACGGCTTAGACGGGTTAGGAAGAGGGCGCCGAGCCACAACGCGCGCCTCATCGATTAGATCAAGGAACGCGCCGCGGTTCGAGGAGGGCGTGCGGGCGGTCAGCGGGCGTGAGGATCGGAAGCGGTAGCGGGCCCGGGGCAGCCGTACATGCCGAGGTACTCGAGGCGCTCGAAGTCGCCCGACGCCACCCAGCCGAGCCCAGGCTCTTGCACAACGGGGTCGTCGCCGAAGTAGCGCGGCTCGAACGTCATCGCCCATTCGCCTGGATAGGGATCGTCTTGGTTCATCCGCCACGCGGCCATGACGACGGTGCGGCGGCCGTCGAGCCGCTCCGCCTTGATCGCGCGCAGGTGGCCGAGGCCGTCGCGCAGGTCACGGCGGGCGCGGAAGATGCCGGCATAGATGGCGTAACGCTTGAGCCGTTGCGTGACCTTCAACCCAGGCGAAGCAGCGCGAATCGTCGCCATGCTCAGGATGCTAGCACCCCACACTATGATTCCATGCCAAATGCGTAGCTCGTGGCCTCCGCCCACGGCGCATGAGCCAGGAACCTCGGATGGCACTATTACGGCACCGGCCTGAAATGACGAACGCGGGGTGTGTTGCAACCCCGCGTTGGAAATGGTGGACGATACTGGACTTGAACCAGTGACCCCCGGCATGTGAGGCCGGTGCTCTGCCAACTGAGCTAATCGTCCGTGTCAGGAAATCTACAGGCTTACAGCGCCGCCGTCAACCCCGAACCTGGGACCTAGCCGATGTGCCCGTGGTTGTGCCCGCGAGCTGGCCGGCGCTCGCCCTTGGCCTGGCTCCGCCCGGCGGCCTCCCCCAAGGCCTGCAGTCGCTTCCCGAATTGTCGTGCCGTGGGGCTCAGCGCCGCTCAGGGCTCGCTCTTTGCCGAGTCGGCCCCACATGAGCGTGCTCGTTCGCGTCGGCCTGCTCGCCGCCACATGGTGGGCCGAGCCCGAGGATGAGGACGGCCCCACGCCTGACCAGGTCGCCCGGGCGAGGGAGATCCTGCGCACGAGCGAACGGCGGCGGTTTCTGCTCGTGCCGAGCATCGCGCGAACGTGGTGGCAGGTTGAAGCCGTCGCGAAGGCGCTCGCCGCCGACGCTCAGGCGGAGCTTCCCGGGCCGCGCTATTCTCCCGGGGGCGGCTCTCAGTGTCCTTAGCACACAGCTCACTGACACTTCACGGGAGGCGAGGCACGCGATGGTACGATTGATGACGATCCTGGCCTTGACCGTCTGGACGCTCACTGTCCCACCTGCAAGCGCCCAATCTCCTCAGATCCTGTTCGGTGCCGACGGCGGGTCTGGCAAATCGTCCACCCTCTACACCTTGAGTCCGACCACAGGGGCGATCGCTTCCACGATCGGCCCCATCGGATTCGGCGTGACGGGCCTCGCCGTTCATCCCACGACCGGGGTGTTGTACGGATCGACGGCGAACCTGAGTCTAAGCGCAAGGAGGAATCTGATCACGATCGACAAGACGACGGGTCAGGGAGCGGTGGTCGGCCCTTTCGGAATCCCTGGTCAGACTATGGCCGACCTCACATTCACGAGCGACGGCACGCTATATGGTTGGCTCGAGGGTTCCGCTGACGATCTTCACACGATCGATGTCACGACCGGCCAGGCTACCCTCGTCGGTGACTCCGGACTGAGCACGTTCGGCTCGGGGCTCGCCGCCAATGCCGCCAACGTGATCTTTTTGGCGGGGTCGGGCGATGACGGCACGCTGCACACCATCGATCGGACCACCGGGGTGCCGACCACGGTGGCGACCCTCACCGGGACCCAGGGCGCAAGCGTGGCGGCCCTCGCCTTCGACGCCACGGGCGTCCTCTTCGGCGTGGCCCTGCGCGGCGGGCCTGAGCCGGCAAGCCTCATTACCATCAACATCGCCACAGGCGAGGTAACCGTGCTCGGAGACAGTGCGGTTGGGCTCGACGCCATCGCCTTCGATGCCCCGGTGCCCGTGCAGGGGATCCCCACCCTCTCCGACGTGGCCTTCGTCGCGCTGGCGTTGCTGCTCGCGGGCGGCGCGCTTTCTCAGATCCGGCGCCAGGAGGCAAGCCGGCTCGTATCGGCAAGATGATCAAGGACCGATCCTCGTCCCGGCCAAGTCAGCCGCGCCGACGGTCACCAAGCCCCTGGAGTCCATGCTGATGGAACGGCCCGATGGGGGGCCTGCGTGTCCTCCTCCTGGCACTCCACGGGCTCGAGGAGGCCACCAAGGTATTCGACCTCGATAGCGTGGACGTGCAGCGCGAGGTGTCGCCGCTGATAGCGCTGACCTACGACATTCAGGCCGCGCTGGCGCGGGAGCGCACGCGGATAAGGGCGGCCGTGGACGCGCGCGGCAGGGAGGCGTGATGGCCGCGCTGGCGACGAGGTCGTCCTTGACTGTGATTCTGATCGGCGTCTCCGTGGTAACGGCCTGCCGTTCCTCGTATCCCGTGCCAATACTTCTTTCATACGGCACGACGGTCAGCTATCTCGGCCACCCGTATCCGGGTGTGCCCTATCACGAAGGCGTAGACATCGCTGGCCAAGTTGGCGATCCGATCCTCGCCGTTATTGACGGCAGTGTGATTGCAGTCGGCACGGCCGCCGGAGACGAGCGCTGCGGCCTCGGGGTCGTGACCCGCCATTGGAAATTTGGACGCACCATTCGCTACTGTCATCTGTCGGCCGTCACCGTGGGATTGCTCGACCCCGTAAAGCGCGGGGAAGTGATTGGTCGGCTCGGGGCAACGGGAAACGCTGGCCCGACGCCGCACATTCATTGGGAGATCCGGATGCGGGACGGCAGCACCGAAGATCCACTCGCGGTCACGGACGGATGTTTCAATCCCTCGAAAGCATATCCGGCCGACGAATTCATCCTCACGTTGCCGGTTAAGTGTTGAGCCCTCCGATGATCTCCGGCCCTCTACGCCCGCAAGACGGCCCAGCCACGCGGAGAGCATCTCGTTTCTGATCGTGAGAGGCCGGCATCTCTCGCAGCCTGACTCCTGGAAACTTGGGGGCCCAAGTTTCGGCCGCCCTCCCTCGGCTGGCTGAATAGCTCGTAGCAGCCCCCGCAGCGCCGGATGGCGCGGGCCTTTGATGCGCTGTGTCTCTGAATCGCTGGCCGGCGCCCCCTCCCTTCGTACACGCGACCAAGGTCCAATTGCCCACGCCGGGCGATCGGCTATGCTGGCCTTCCCAACTGTCTGGCGCCTCGGCGCGGAAAGGACCGCTCCATGAACCCCGCGCTCGCAACGACCCGGCCCTCCAAAGGCTGTATGGCCCAGAAGAGGCCCTGAGTCTCAAGAGCCGGCCAGCCACCGCAATCACCACATCCGGCAAGAACCACCCGCCGGAGTTACCGCCTTGAAAGCTAAGGAGAACTGCATGTCACCGTACTCGACACGCACGACGATTTCTATACTGGCGGCGCTGACCGTCGCTTCTCTGACCATCGCGGTGCCGCCTCCGGCCGACGCGCAGGTCACGACGCTCGAGGTTGGGCGTGCTGCTGTTCTGTCAACCGCAGGCGCATTGGACGTCTACGAACCTCGCCAACGCGAAGCCCATGCCTCTGCCGAGGGTCAGCGTCAACGTCTCGGCGAGCACGCTCAGCTGGGCGCGCCGCCGGCTTCGGCGCTATACGGGCCGGGCCGCGGACCGTCTGCTGAGCGCCCTACCTGACTACAACAACGTATTGTTCGCCCCTCGTGTCCTTAAGACGCTGGGTGCGGAGCCACCGAGTGTCATGCCTGAATATGTTCGGCGCCACCCCGGGCTATCGCTTCACCAGTTCGCGGGTGACGCAAGATGCCGTGGCGGCGCTCGGAGCAGAGGCGAAGTATCCGACCGCCATTAACGGTCAGCTGTTCTTCAAGGTTCCTGCTGGAACCACACAGAACAAAAGGCAACTATGTGTGCTCGGCCACGGTGCAGCGGCCGCGGATCATCACGACGGCGGGCCACTGTGTGAGCGACGGAAACGGTCACTTTTTCAAGAACTGGGTCTTCGTGCCGGCACTGCGGAATGGCGTGGGGCCGTTCGGGTCATGGAACGCCGCGTACGTGGTTGTAAGTAATGCCTGGCATCTCGGTGGTGGTGGGGTGCCCAACGCTCAGGACGTCGCATCCATCGAGCTTCTTGACAATGCCACGCGGCAACAAGGTTGGGGACTTCACCGGCTACGCTGGGTACCAGATTCCAGCCCTGTATGGGGGACAGCACCTCACGTCCAACGGATACCCATGCAATATCGATAGCTGCAACAAGATGCACCGCGTGGACGCCGAGGCGCGGCTTGGCAGCAATAACACCGCGATCATCGGCTCCGACATGCGCGGCGGGTCGAGCGGCGGCGGGTGGCTGATGAACTGGGGGGAATACGGCGCCGGTGAGCCTCCCGCCGCCGGCACTGGAGTCGGGCCTGCTCCGACTCATTGCGGTGACCTCGTATGGACCAATCGCCCTTGATCCGCTGTATCAGGGCGCCTCCATTCTTGACAGCCGCTACGTGAATAGCAGCAATACTGGCGTACTGAATGTCGTGTGCGCGCACAGGGCGGGAAACTGCTGAACACCAATTGAGGCGGATGGGCCGTGGCCAGCGTCAGGTATGCTCGCTGACGCTGGTCGGCCTCTCTCCGGAAGGCATCTCTCTAATGATATTCGGCAGTCTCTGGGCAACGCGTCGGGTGCTCGCGCTCGCCGGCGTCGTTATGTCAGGCAGCTGTTGCGCTACTGAACCCTTTCCGCCGGTTGGGCGCAGGCTCGCACCAGCGATCGAGTGGGCCGGGGGACGCCTGAGCGTGCAGGCGGAGCAGGTCCCGCTCCGTGATGTTCTCGATGCGGTCGCCCGCCGCACGGGCGTCGCGTTCAGCGGCACAGGCCCGCTTCAGGACGACGTGTCGTTTCATTTTTCGGGTCTCGTCCTTCGACGAAGCCCTGAAACAGCTCGCCGCCGGGTTCAACCATGTGGTCGTGGAAGAGAGAACGCCTGGCGGAGAGATCCAGCCAGTTCTAGTTCTGTTCCTCTCGGAGACCGACTCTAGCGACGAGCGACAAGGTGAGCTGGCGGGGATGCCCGGGTCGAAGACTGGATCGCCGCAGACCGAGGCGGAGCGTGGCGAGGTGGACTCGGTCAGCCGCCGGATAGCCGCCCGGGTCTTGCTCGATCAGGCGGATGCCGACGCGCTGCCGCCGGGGGCGTCGAGAAACGACCTGGTGCTTCAGCTTGAGCGCGGACTTGCCCGCCAGGCTGAACTGGACCGGGCAGCTGGAGGTCGCGGCGGGCCGGCGGAGGAGTAGCGCTGCCTTACCAGCGAGGTAGCACCGGATGCCGGAGCATGCCGCTCGGCATCACGCCCCAGCACACAAGCGGCACGCGGTCGCCGATCCTGAGATCGAACGGCCGATCCCGCGGCACGCCGCACGGCCTGACGGATCTCCACGTCGGCGCCGGTCCGCGGATGCACGTAGCGGAACTCGAGCATCACGGCTTCGCCCCAATCGCCCCACCGGACGCGCGCCGCTGAGCCGCCCGTCACGACTACCTCGAGCGTGAGCTTCGGTTTCAGCTTGAGCCACGCCGGCGAGCGCACGCCTGGCCGATAGACCGAGGTCCGCTCCTTCAAGCACGATGCCATCGCCGCCCATGCCCGACCCACGTGTCCCAGAGGGCCGGCGCATCCTCGGTCACCGGCACGAGGCAGACGCCGGGTGGGGGCGTCGCGAGCAGATCCTCAAGCCGCTTCCGCCGGGCGGTCCAGGGCTCGCCAACAAGCGCTCGGCCGCCGAGCTCCAGGACGTCGAACGCGGCGAAGGCCATGGGCGATGCGGTCGCAAGGCAGGCACACCGGAAGCACTCCCCCGGATTTTCGTCCAATAGACGGAGGGGTTCCCCGTGACATAACGTTGGCTTCGTGGCATAGCGTTTGCCGTAAAGAGGACGCTGGGCGGCCCACAAACACTGCGAAGCCACTTCCTGTCGCGTTACTGCTGACAATGACCTGTGCGCCATTCATTGTGGCTGTCGGCGGAGGGGATGGTAGCCGACACGGGCGACCAAGGCGTTGCTACAGTCGACCCCCACGACCTTCGGTCTCTGCATCAGCCGTGATGCACTGCACCAGCGGTGGTACACGCCACTCCCACAACCCGCTCGCAATATCACTGGGTTAGCGCGGGCACGCAAGATGCTCCCGTAGGTGTCGAGCAGAGGAGAGCTGCCGGCATGCTCTATCAGGTCGTCTGCCTCTCGTGCGGGTATCACCGCGCCTGGCCCACCCTGTTCGACGCCCTTGCCGACGGTCATCGTCACCACGCCGCGCCATGCGCGCCCGGCCAACCGACGCGCGACGTGACCCGCGAGACCGGGAGTGACCAAAGCGCGTAACCGGCTAGCATCTCGGTGACGCGGCGCCGCCCTCTTCACCCTCGCCGGGCTCGCGGCACCGGGGGCCGCCGCTTTCAAGTCATATGGTGGACCTAGGTCCACTAGGCGCTTCGGAGTTGACAGCCGCACAATCCTCCTGCCTGCACCTGGCCTTTCGGGTTGGCGCCGCTGGCGTCGAGACCCCGGTGAATCTGGCGTTTGTCGAAGCCTGAATTTCCCGGGAGGCCCACCATGATGAACCATTCCAACCACGACGCCGTGCCATCGCCCAAGTCCGCGCTATCGGAGATCCACGAGCGTCGTTGCCCCTACTGCAAGAGCGAGCGGATCGCGCCCGGGGGCCGCATCACCGCTGGCGCCGGGATGCTCAAGGTGGAGCTCCGGTGCGAGGTGTGCGGGACCGCGTTCTTGATTGCGAGCACGACGATCAACTGAGCGCGCTCCGCGCTTCCGCCGTTCTTCACCCGCGCTCAAGGGCTCGCAGGCGTCGATCTGGGCCGCTCCCGAGCGCCGAAGGTCGGGGGCCCGGCGTCGAGGTCGATGTGTCCCCAGCTCGGGTGCGTTTGCCCGGTGCAGGGTGGGTAAGGGGTGGATACGGGCCGGCCTGCGCCCGGCCTTCAGGGGCTCCCTGGCGCGCTCCAGTCGGTCTCGATCATCAGCCGCATCGAGAAGAGGAGGACGAACTCCGTGGAGCAACTAGGGCAGCGGTAGTCACACCGGATCCCCGTGGCGCCGGCCGTGACGTGACCCAGTCCTACGACGGCGCGGTTGCCGCAGTACGGGCACCTGCGGTCCCGGGTTTCTGGTAGGGGCAACGGGGGGTTGTCCATGAAGCAACTCTAGACTCGACCCCGCTCCCGGGCGATATGGACCTTGGTCCACCCCGCGGGCTCCCACGGTCGGGTTCAAAGGCGGCTTGCGGCGAGGTCCAGCACCTCCGCCGTCTGAAACTCCACGCGCGTCGCCTGCCCCTGCCGCGTGAACTCGGCGTCGGCCTTCGCCGTCAGGCGCAGGGAGGCGCCCGTGGCAAGATCGCGCCACTCCCGGCCGCTCAGCACCATGCGGCCGGGCACTCCTCGGCCGGGATCGCCGGTGAACAGGAACTCCGTACTGCCCGTCCAGTCGAACGCCGCGGCCCGCCGGCCCCCGATCGAGACCACGCCGCGGAGGGTCATCGTTCCCTGCCCGCTCCCACTCGTGTCCGGCATCCCGGTGAAGCCGATGTCGAAGGGCCGGGTCTCACCGACCGTCCAGCGGCCGAAAAACTGCGCCGACTGCGTGAAGGGCTGGGCGAGCCGCCGCAGCGTCGAGTCGAGCCGATGCTGGTCGAAGCTGTCGAGGGCGGGATTGTCGGGCCGGACGGCCTCCGGCACCCAGGCGCGCGAGAGCCGCAGCGTCGCGGGAATCGCCGACCCGTCCTGCGCGAACCGGACATCGAAATGCTCCGGTCCCACGTCCGTGACCTCGATGGTGCGGGTCAGCGAGACGTGCTGCTTCTTGTCCTTGTCTGCCATGGGACGCGTCAGTGCTCCAGAGGCCTCGACGTCGGTCGTCACGAGGTAGACGAGACGCATTCCCGCCCGGGGCTGCCAGGTGAGATCGATGGCCTGCACCCCCGGCACGACGGGAAAGCTCGGATCCGACATCGGCCCGGACGTGCACCCCGCGAGGAGAATCAGCGCGGCGGTGGACAGCCGCACGCGCGACGCACGGCGGCGCCGGCTCACGCCAGCCCTCACCAGTCTTCCTTCGGGCTCACTCCGAGCTGCTGATAGACCTGAAGAGGCAGGGCAATCTCAGCGCCGAGCTGCTCCTCGAACTGCTTGAGCTGCTTGCGGAGGATGATGGCCATCACCTTGGCGTGCTCGAGGCTCATCCGGATGGTCGCCACGGGCGCCGCTACCTGGGTGCCGGGCTGCGCTTGGGGCGCCACCGTGAAGCCGAGCGTCACGGTAAACGGAGAGACTCCGATCTGAATGCCATCGCTGTACAGAATAGGCTCGTCCATGCGATCCTCCGGTTCCCGCGGCTCGTGTTTCACCGGCATACGCTACCAGCGAGGATGGCCATGAACAAGGAGCGTTTGGACCGCCGCAAGCTGGGTGCTACACTCGACCGTCGTACACCAATCCATCGCTCAACCCGGAGGCGCTATGGTTCGCGTATTGGCTGTCCTCGTCGTCCTCGCGCTGTCGGTTCCGATGACGGCCGCAGCCCAGACGCCGTCGGCACCACCGCCGGCTGCGCCGGCCCCCGCACAAGCTTCGCCGGCCCAAGCGCCGCCCGCACCCGCCGCAGCCCCTGCTATCGAGAACGGCTCGATGGTTCAGCTCGAGTACACCCTGTCCGACGATGCCGGGAAGGTCATCGACAGCAACAAGGGGCAGCCGCCGCTCACGTATACGCAGGGCGACCGGCAGCTCATGGCCGCGCTCGAGAACCAGCTCGTGGGCTTGCGCGCGGGCCAGGAGAAAAAGGTCGTGCTCAAGCCTGACGAGGCTTTCGGCCCGATCGATCCGTCGGCCCAGACCGAGGTGCCGAAGGAGGTGCTGCCGCCCGAGTCGCTCGTCGTCGGCGCCCATCTCATGGCGCGCACCGCCACCGGTGAGGAGCGACCTGTCATGGTGAAGGAGATCAAGGACAAGACGGTCGTCGTCGACCTCAACCATCCGCTCGCGGGCAAGACGCTCGTCTTCGAGATCAAGGTCCTCGGCATCGAGCCACCCTCGAAAGGGGGAGACTCCAAGGCCACCGAATCCAAGACACCAGAGCCCAAGGCCGCAGACCAGCCCCAAGCAAGCCGGAGACTCGAAGCCCACCAAGTAGCCGTCGTGATGGCGATCCGCGCCGTTCCGCTGCCCTTCGACACTGCGGTCCCCGCGCTGTCATCATCCGCCGGCCTGCGCCGCGCGGCGCTGTGGGGGCTGCTCGTCTCCAAGCTCGTCGGCGGCTGGGGCGTTCAGTGGGACATCCAATGGCATGTCCTGATCGGGCGCGACTCGTTCTGGATCGCGCCCCACCTGATGACGTATGCGGGCGTCGGGCTCTCCGTGCTCCTGAGCTGGGGGGTCGTCGCCTGGGAAAGCCTCCTCGCCCGCCGCGGCAGGACCAGCGCCGACGGCGTCACGATCCGACTCCTCGGCTTGACGGGCACGCGGGGCTTTCACCTCGCGGCCTGGGGCATCGCGCTGACGGTGCTCGCCGCCCCCATCGACGATCTCTGGCATCGCCTCTTCGGGCTCGACGTGACGATCTGGAGTCCCCCGCACCTGCTCGGCATCTTCGGCGCGGCGGTGAATACGGTGGGCTGCCTGCTCATCGCAACAGAGGTCTACGCGGCAGAGCGGGGCGGCAGGCTGCTCGCCGCGATCCTCTTCGGGGCCATGCTATACGGCACGCTCCATCTCGTCGTGGATCCGTCGAACCTCGTGGCCTACCGTCGCGGCGGGATCTTCTTCTACACGCTGGCCATCCTCTCCGCGCTGATCATTCCATCCGCCCTCGTCACGACGGCGCGCGTCGCGCGCACGCGCTGGGCACCGGTGCTCGTGCTCCTCGTGATCATCCCGATGGGGATCGTGGGCGGCAAGATCGCGCAGCTCGGCTTCGCCTGGCTCGAGCCCGTGTCCGTGATCGACGAAGAGATCGCCAAGGACTCCGAGTCGCCCATCGCGCTGGCGCACGCCATCGCGATCAAGAACGGCACGACACCCGGCCGGACGGGCGGCGTCCTCCACATCTTCGCCCTCCTGCCCGCCGTCGTGATGGCCGCGCTCGATCCGCGCCGGCGCCCGCGGCTGGCCACGGTGGGCTATGCGGCGACGCTCTTCGTCGCGGTCGGTGTCGTGTTGAGCGCGCGGCCGGCCTTCGCCCCCCTCGTCCCCGGGCTCGCCGACACGCTGGCGGCATTCGCGCTGACGATCGTCGCGGCCGTCATCGGCGGGACGGTGGCACGCGGGCTCTCGGACTCCGTCACGCGGCTGTCATCACCTGCACCCGGCGATCGCGCCTGAAGGCGAGGATCGGGCGGTGACCGCCGATCGGTCTCGCGGCGCCGTCCTCATTACGGGCGCCTCCACCGGCATCGGCGCCGCCTGCGCGCTTCACCTGGATCGGCTCGGGTTCCGCGTCTGGGCCTACAGATGCTTGCGCAGCTCGAGCCGGCCGATCTGCCGGCGGTGCACCTCGTCCGGGCCGTCCGCAAAGCGCAGCGTGCGCGAGTGCGCCCACCAGGAGGCGAGCGGGAACTCCTGGCTGACGCCGCCGCCGCCGTGGAGCTGCATCGCGCGGTCGACGACCTGCAGCGTCATATTGGGCACCGCCACCTTGATCTCGGCGATGGCCTGCCTGGCCGCCTTGTTTCCGACGGTGTCCATCATGTACGCGGCGTTCAGCACGAGCAGCCGCGCCTGATCGATCTCGATGCGTGACTGGGCGATGCGCTCGATCGTGATGTCGTTCTCGGCGAGCGGCTTGCCGAAGGCCACGCGCTTGACCGCGCGCTTGCACATGTACTCGAGCGCGCGCTCGGCCACGCCGATCTGGCGCATGCAGTGGTGGATGCGGCCGGGCCCGAGGCGCCCCTGGGCGATCTCGAAGCCGCGCCCCTCGCCCAGCAACAGGTTGGAGGCGGGCACCCGCACGTTCTCGAACAGCACCTCGCCGTGGCCGTGGGGCGCGTCGTCGTACCCGAACACGTTCAGCATGCGGATCACCTTGATGCCGGGCGACTCGCGCGGCACCAGGATCATCGACTGCTGCTTGTAGCGGTCCGGGTTCTTGGCGTCCGTCTTGCCCATGAAGATGAGCACCTTGCAGCGGGGATCGCCGATGCCGGACGTCCACCACTTGTGCCCATTGATCACGTACTCGTCGCCGTCGCGCGTGATGCTCGACTCGATATTGGTGGCGTCCGAGGACGCGACCTTCGGTTCGGTCATGGCGAAGGCCGAGCGGATCTTGCCCTCGAGCAGGGGCTCGAGCCAGCGCTTCTTGTGCTCGTCGTTGCCGTACCGCTCGAGCACTTCCATGTTGCCGGTATCCGGCGCCGAGCAGTTGAAGACCTCGGGCGCGATGGGCGAGCGGCCCATGACCTCGCAGAGGGGCGCATAGTCGAGATTGGACAGGCCGGCTCCGCGCCGGCTCTCGGGCAGGAAGAGGTTCCAGAGCGCGCGCTCCTTCGCCTTGGCCTTGAGCTCCTCCATGATGGCGGGGATCTGCCAGCGCGGCGACTGGCTCGCGAGCTGCTCCTGGAACGTCTTCTCGTTCGGATAGACGTGCTTGTTCATGAAGTCGGTGAGCTGCTCCATGTACTCCTTCGTCCGTTTCGAATATTCGAATTCCATCGCGACGTCTCCCTTCGTGGTGAGAAGTTACTGCACGAGCGCGGTGAGCGCGTCCATCAGGTCACGCGAGAAGGTCCCCGTATACACTTCCTCGACCGGGCCCTGCAGGCGGATCGACCAGTCCGGGCGTACCTCGATGCTCAGGGTGCCGCCCGGCATGCGCACGGTCACGAGCCCGTGGTCGCAGAGCCCGTTCTTGACCGCGGCGCACGCCACCGCGCTCGACGACGAGCCCGAGGCCAGGGTATAGCCGGCGCCGCGCTCCCAGATCAGGATGTCGACCTCAGAGCGCGAGGCCACGCGCGCCCACTGCACGTTGATGCGGTTCGGGAAGGCGGGATGGTGCTCCACGCGCGGGCCCACGCGGCGGACGAGGGCCTCGTCGAGGCGCTCGGTGAAGATGACGCAGTGCGGATTGCCCACCGAGACCGCGGTGACGGTGAGCCGCTCGCCGTCCACGTCGAGCGGGACGCGGACCGCCTCGCCGGTGGGGCCGGTCATGGGGATCTCCGGCGCCACGAACGTGCAGCGACCCATCTCGACGGTGACGAGGTTCATGCGGCCGTCCACGACGTGACAGCGGCACTCGACGCGCCCGCCCTTGGTCGACACCGTGAAGACCTCGCGCTTCGCGTGCCCGTGATCCCAGAGGTACTTCGCGAAGATGCGCAGGCCATTGCCCGACTTCTCCGCCTCGCTGCCGTCCGGGTTCAGGATGCGCAGCCCGAAATCCGCCCCGTCCCACCCCGGCACGAGGAGCAGGATCCCGTCAGAGCCCGCGCCCCAGTTGCGGTCGCAGATCCGCTCGATCTGGCGCGTGCCGATCGGCCCCGGGAGGTCCGCCTCGCTGATCACGATGTAGTCGTTGCCGAGGCCGTGGCCCTTCACGAATGGGATCATGAACGTCGTCTCGCTCCGGTTCGGGGGATGCATCGCTCGTACACGCGGCGCCACCGGCTGCGCACGTCGCTCGGCAACCGGTGGCGCGCGCGGAGGCTCTCGAGGCAGGCGCGCGTGAGATCGAGCTGATTCCACACGACCAGCACCACGCTCGTCGCCACGCGCGCCCGCTCCTCCCCGGCCGGGCGCGAGCGCGGCGACGCGCTAGCGATCGGCGAGGGGGACGTACCGCGCCTCGGTGGCCCCGATATAGTCCGAGCGCGGGCGGATGAGGCGGTTATTGCCGTGCTGCTCCAGCACGTGGGCCGCCCACCCCGCCACGCGGCTCATCGCGAAGATCGGCGTGAACTGGTCGGTGGAGATGCCCATGGCGGCATAGGCCGCGCCCGAGTAGAGATCCACGTTGGGATAGATGTGCTTCTCGGCCGTGACCGCGGCCGCAACGGTATTGAGGATCTCGACGTAGGACAGGTTGTTGATCTGCTGCCCGAGCTCGGTGGCCAGCCGCCTCAGGTGCTTGGCGCGCGGATCCTCCACCCGGTACACGCGATGACCGAAGCCCATGAGGCGCGCCTTGTCGGCGATGGCCTTCTTGATCCACGCGCCCGCCTTGGCAGGATCCTTGATCTTCTCCACCATCAGCATGACCTGCTCGTTGGCCCCGCCGTGCAGCGGGCCCTTGAGCGCGCCGATGCCCGAGACCACCCCCGAGTGCACGTCGGACAGCGTCGCCGCCGTCACGCGGGCGGCGAAGGTGGAGGCGTTGAACTCGTGGTCGGCATGGAGGATGAGGGCCACGTCGAAGGTCTTCGCGGCGAGCGGCGTCGGCGGCTTGCCGCTCATCATATAGAGGAAATTGCCCGCGAGGTTCAGCTTGGGATTCGGCGTCATGAGCGGCTTGCCCCGGCGGATGCGCTCCCAGGCCGCCACCAGCGTGGGCATCTGCGCGGTGAGGCGGATCGACTTGCGCAGCGTGGCCTCGCGCGAGTTGTCGTCGGCGTCCGGATCGAACGCGGAGAGCGCGGACACGCCGGTGCGAAGGATCTCCATCGGCGTCGTCTTCTTCGGGAACAGGCGCAGCATCGCGATGAGCTTGGGCGGCAGCTTCCGGTTTGCCGTGGCGGAGAGCGCCTTGATGTGCGCGTCGAGCTCCTTCCTCGTCGGCAGGTGCCCGTACCAGAGGAGGTAGACCGTTTCCTCGAACGTGGACTGGGCGGCGAGGTCATCGACGTCGAAGCCGCGATAGAGCAGCCGGCCCTTCTGGCCGTCGATGAAGCAAATCTCCGAGGTGGAGACGACGGCATCCTCGAGCCCGGCCTTGATCAGATTCACCTGGGAATTCGCTGCGGTGTCCGCCATGGCTCTTCGTGCTCTCCTTCCGGTGAGGCGAATAAAACCGCCTTCTTGTACCACATCCGGCAGGGCGGCGACAAGGCCAGATCTGGCTCGCCAGCGCCGCGTTGGTAAACTGCGCCAATGGCGCGCATCGGTGTCCAGGTGGTCGAGTTCTACGAGCGGCATCCGATCAATGAGGGGCAGGTGCTCGAGGCATTGCGGCGGCGGGGAAAGGTCGCCGGCGCGCTCTCGCCCGAGGATCTCTACGAGTGGGACCAGGATCACTATGGGGGCGTCGGCGCGGTCGACGCCTTGGCGCGGCGAGCGGACGTCGGCAGGGAGAGCCTCGTGCTCGACGTCTGCGCGGGGCTCGGAGGCCCGGCGCGCTTTCTCGCTCACCGGTACGGGGCGCGGGTGATCGGTGTCGATCTGACTCGGGCGCGGTGTGCGGCGGGGCGGCGGCTCTCTCGGCTCGTCGCGCTCGACCGGCGGGTGCGGATGGTCAATGGGGATGCGCAGCGCCTGCCCTTCCGCACTCATGCGTTCACGGCGGTGGTGAGTCAGGAGGGGCTGCTCCATATCCCCGACAAGCCCGCGGTCCTCGCCGAGTGCGCGCGCGTGCTGCGGCCGGGTGGGCGCATCGCATTCACCGACTGGGTGGCCACGGGGCGGCTCGGAGACGGGGAGCGGCGCCGCCTCGACGAATGGATGGCCGCGGTCACGCTCCAGACCATCGAGGGCTATCGGCAGATCCTTGGTCGGGCGGGCTTCACCGGCATCGACGCCGAGGATCTCTCCTCGCAGTGGATCGGCATCCTGCACGAGCGGCTGCGCATGTACCGCGGCCTCCGCGCGGACACCATCGCCCGCTTCGGCCAGGTGCGCTATGACGAATACGACCAGCTCTACGCGTTCTTCGTGGGACTGGTGGAGTCGGGCAAGGTGGGCGGCGCGCGCCTCAGCGGAAGAGCCGATCGAGGAATTTCTTGACGTCGCGGTCGCGCACCCGCACCCCCGTCGGCACGACGCGCAGCGAGCCCGGCGCGCCCGTGATCAGCCCCTTGATCTGGTTCGCCCCTTCCGTCAGCGTCACTTCCATCGCGACGCGCCGGTCACCGAGCCCGTAAGTCCCCGCGGCCCTCACGCGCACGTCCCGCGCCGTGTACACGAGATCCTCGGTGCGGGCCACGCCGCTCGTCACCGTATACGTGGCGGTGATCGAGTCGAAGTCGAGCGGCGAGCGCGCCGCCGAACGGCCTGGATTGACCGCCGCGGACACGGCGCTGCCGAGCCCGACCACGTCACGCACGAGCGCGACGACCTCCCGACCGACCACCTTGCCGGGACCGATCTTGATCCGCCCGGAGCCATCGACCCCTCGCATCGTCTCGGGCGGGCGAACGTCGGGCAACCGCAAGATTGCCTCGCCCGAGAGATCGAGCAGGCCGGTGACGGCATAGGGCTGGCACAGATAGTCGACGAGGACCAGGCCGAGATCGATGCCCTTGACGCTGATCTCCGTGAGTGACGCGGTCGGGACTCCGGCCCGCGCCATTGAGGCCCGAAACGACACGGTGCCTCGCGCGACCTTGGCTTCGACGGGGGCGCTGTCGAGGCGGATCGGGCTCGCGATGAGCGGCATGCGGACCGCCTCGATCGCAAGGCGCCGGGGCTCGCGCCCGCAACCCGGACGCTCTGCCGAAAGCGTCACGCGATCGAGGCTGATCTCTCCCGTGGCCGACAGGCGCGCCGGCGTGCCCGTCACGTCCATCCGGCCCGTCATGGGCCCGCTCACCGCGGGCGATGACACGAAGGCGGCACCGATCGGCGCGATGTCCACGGCCTCCATGGTGACGGTCGCCCGAAGCGCCGTGTCGCCGAGGAGGCGGGACCCGGCCGGACTGATCCGCGCGTCCGTGGTGCGGAGCCGGACACTCCCCGGCTCGGCGATGGCCTCTCCGGAGAGCCGCAGCGGCTCCGCCGGCGCGCTCTGGGTCACGGTGACATTGATCTGCCGCAGCGAGAGCATCGGGCGTGGCTCGCCGAGCGTCTGGTACTGCACCGAGCCGTCGACGATGCGCAGGCTCGACAGGAGCACGGCACCCGCGGAGGTGGCCGAGGAGGACCGGCTGCCCCCGCTCCGGGTAAGGCCCGGCGGCGAGTGCGCAGGCACCCCCAGGCTCGCGATGTTCAAGCGTCCTGCGGCATCCTTGACCAGCGCGATCCTCGGCCCCATCAACGTCAGGTCGGCGAGCTCGACGCGTCCGGAGAGGAGCGGCCAGAGGCGCACGCGAATGCGCCCTTCACCGACCGTCACGAAGGGATCCGCGCCGAACGCCGGGTCCTCGGCCACCCGCAGATCCCTGAGCCGGACGGTCGGAACCGGCAGTGCCGAGACCGAGAGCGAGGCGAAGCGCACCGGTCTGCCCAGGGCATGACTGACCGCCTGAGCGACTTGGGCTTGCACGGCGGGGGTATCGAGGAGCCAGGGCAGCGCGACGATCGCGGCCACCGCGAGCCCGGCGAGCAGGCCCACCCCGATGAGCAGCCACTTCCGCATGGATTGGCCCCGGCGGTGAGCGTCGGAGGGGGCCGGATCAATCGAATCCGGCCCCCTCCGAACCGGTCAGGCGGGGATCAGCAGGATCTTTCCCGTGGTCTTGCGCCCTTCGAGGGCGCGGTGCGCCTCGGCGGCCTCGGCGAGCGGGAACTGGTGCTCCACCCGCAGCTTCACCTTGCCGTCGCGGACCCATCCGAGCACGTCTCCCGCCCGCTCGAGCAGCTCGCTGCGCGCGGCGATGTGGTGGTTGAGGCTCGGCCGCGTCACGAACAGGGAGCCCCGGGCGTTCAGGATCTGCAGATCGAGGGGCGGCACCGGCCCGCTCGCCGCTCCGAACAGCGCCATGAGCCCGCGCGGGCGCAGACAGTTGATCCCCTTGTCGAACGTGGTCTGGCCGACGCCGTCATAGACCACGTGCACGCCGGCGCCGTCGGTGATGCGCTTGACCTCCGGCTCGAAGTCCTGCTTGGTGTAGAGGATGACGTGGTCGGCGCCAGCATCCTTGGCGAGCGCGGCCTTCTCCTCGGTGGACACGGTGCCGATCACGGTGGCGCCCCGCATCTTCGCCATCTGGCACAGCAGAAGGCCCATGCCCCCCGCCGCCGCCTGGATCAGGCAGACGTCGCCCTTCTTGAGCGGATACGTGGACGTGATGAGGTAGTGCGCCGTCATGCCCTGGAGCATGGCGGCCGCGCCATCCTTGAACGTGAGGCCATCGGGCAGCTTCACGAGCCGATCGGCGGGCGCCACGCTCATCTGCGCGTAGGCGCCGGGCACGCCGGTCCACGCCACGCGGTCCCCTACCTTCACGTCGGTCACTCCCGGGCCGAGGGCGGTCACCGTCCCCGCCCCTTCGAGGCCGATGGTGAGCGGCAGGGCCGCCTTGTAGGCGCCGGTGCGGAAGTACACGTCGATGTAGTTGACCCCGCTCGCTTCCACCTTGACGGCGGCCTGGCCGGCCCCCGGCGCCGGCGCGGGCACGTCCTCGTACTTGAGGGCTTCGGGGCCACCGGGCGTGTGAACGCGGATCGCTTTCATGGGCTCGGCCTCAGGCCTTCAGCAGGCTGCGCACTTCGCCGACCACGTCCTGGCGCCACTGCTCCAGGTTCTCCGCGCGCATGCTCCGTCGCACCTCGAGCATCTTCTTCTCGAGCTGGTCCGTGATCTTGCGAGGGCCGCTCGAGCAGCCGCGCCACCTCGTTCATGTTCTCGTCGAAGAAGGCGAAGACCGGGATGGAGCGGAACATGCCCTGGTTCAGGTACTGGTCCATCAGGTCCGCGTTCTTGTCGCGCAGGAATACGCGCGTCTCGATGTTCGGGTTGCCCTCGACCAGCTTGGCGAGGACGGGCACATTGTAGAGCGCGTCGCCGCACCAGTCCTCGGTGATCACCATCAGCTTGAGCTTCTTGCCCAGCTTGGCGAGCGCCTCCTTGTCCTCGGGTCGGATCTTGATCTCGGCCAGAAACTTCGCGAACGTCTCCTTGTTGGTGCCCATCTGATCGAGGTACTGCTGGAAGGTCATGCCCTGCTCGAACCGCTCCCGAGTGACCATGATCGAGTCCCTTTCCGGCCGCTAGCGCATGGCCGAGAGATCTACGTTGAACCGCGCGACCTGTCCGCCCTCCGAATTTTTCATCACCACCGTGAGCCGCCCCTTGGCGTCGAGGCCCGCGGCGGGAAAGACGTACATGCACCGCGCCGTGTAGGTGCCGTCTTCCTCCCGGAGCGCCGTGCGCTCGTTCTGGGCGAAGCTCGGTTTGATCTCTTGCTCGCCGCGGTACAGCAGGGGCACATAGAAGCGCGCGAAGTCTGGCTTGGCGCCGCGGACGGTCGCCCATACCACCAGCCGCCCTTCCTCGTCCTTGACGAGCGATTCGATGTCCCGCGGCCGCAGATCCTCGCTCTTGAACGCGGAGTTCCTCGCGGCGAGGGCCAGCCGATGAAACGGGGTCATCACCACCAGCGACTGCCCGGGCGCTTCGCCGGCGACTCGCCACTCGGAGCCAAAGTCAGCGGCGACGGTGCTGCGGCGGCCCATCTGGACCGCCTCGTCCCGCTCGGTTGGAGTCAGCGAAAACGACGCGGCGTCGAGCGGCCGCGCCATCGTCAGCGCCAGTCCCGCCACGACGAAGAGAAGATACGCGCAGCCGCGGCTCCCCCGACGCACGCGCGCATTGTAGCACAGCGAGTTGCAGGGTCCCGGCGGCCGAGCTAGGCTCGATCTGTGCAGCGCGTGCGGCTCGTCGCCTTCGTCCTGCTGCTCGCCGGATGCGCCTCGGCGTTCCCCGAGGATGCGCTGCGCTCGGTCGACCGCAGCGTCACCGTGACGGCCCTCCGCCAGGATCCGGCCGCCAATCTCGGCCGGCGCGTGTTGCTCGGCGGCGACATCCTCGCCACGCGGCCCATGCCCAATCAGACGGAAGTGGAGCTGCTCTCGAAGCCGCTCGACGGTGAGGATCGTCCGCGGCCTGGCGATGTATCCGACGGCCGCCTCATCGTCACGACCCCGCAATTCCTCGATCCCGCGGTCTACGCCGCGGGACGCCGCATGACGGTGATCGCCACGGTGACGGGCGAGGAAGAGCGGAAGATCGCGGAGCTGCCGTATCGCTATCCCGTCGTCGCGGCGGACGCCATCAAGCTCTGGCCGCGCGAGGTCATCGTCCCCGCCTACCCGCTCCCTGGCCCTACTACTATCCGTGGCCCTACCCGTATGGCTGGCGATACCGGGGCTGGGGGCCCGGACCATACTGGTGGTAGCGGGCGTCACTTCCCGACGATGACGGACGAGAACGTCGCCGGGTCCAGGTAGCGGGCGGCCACCCGCTCGACGTCGGCCCGTGTCACCCCGGCGACCGCTTGCTTGAAGCGATCCGGATAGTCGAGGCCGAGGTCGTACTCCTCGATGGCGGTCAGCGTCTCCGCGACCTTGGCGGATGTGTCGAGCCGCAGCGGGAAGCTGCCGATCAGATACGACTTGGCGAGCCCGAGGTCGCGCTCCTCGACCGGAGCCCGGCCCATCGCCGCCATCTCGCCCTTCACGAGCCGCAGGGCCTCCGCCACGCCGTCGACGCGCGTCTGGAGCGAGATCGTGCACGCCGCGCCGTACCGCCCCGGGGACAACGCGCTGCCCACGGCATACGCGAGGCCCGCGTCCTCGCGAACGCGCGTGTACAGCCGTGACGCCGAGCCGCCACCCAGAATGTAGTTGGCCACCAGCAGCGGGAAGTAGTCGGGATGGTCCTGGCGGATTGCGGGGCGGCCGAGGTAGACGGTCGCCTGCGTCAGCTCGCGGCTGATCGTCTCGGCGACGACGGGCGGCGATGGCGGCGCCATCGGGATGAGCGCGTCCAGGCTCGCCGGAGCCGTCCATCCCGAGAGACGGCGCGACAGCGCCTGACGGATCTCGTCCACGCCGACGTCGCCCACCACGGCGATGACCGTCGCATCCGGCCGATAGCGGGCGCGGTGAAAGCCCACGACCTGCTCGCGCGTGAGCTTGCCGACCGACTCCGCCGTCCCCGTCACCGGGTGCGCATACGGGTGTCCCGGGTAGAGCAACTTGGCGAGCGCGCGCCCTCCGACGGCCTCCGGATTCTCCTCGGAGCGCTCTATCGCGGCCTGGATGTCCGAGACCTTGCGCCGCAGCTCCTCCTCGGGGAAGGTCGGCCGCAGCAGCGCCTCGGCGAGGAGATCGAGGCCCAGATCGAGGTCCTTCTTCAAGACGGCGAGGGTCAGGGTGCTCCCGTCGCGCCCGGCGTCGGACTCCAGGGTCCCGCCCACGAACTCGATCGCGCGATCGAGCTCGGGGCCGGTGCGCGCCGCCGTGCCTCGAGTCAAGAGCTCGGCGGTGAGGTTGGCGAGGCCCGCCGCATCGGGCGGGTCGAAGACCGAACCCGCGCGCACGTAGACGCGCACGACCACGATGGGAATGGCGGGGCGCGGCGCGACGAGGAGACGCGCGCCGCTCGGCAAGACCTCCCGATGAGCGAGCGGCACCGCGACGCCGGCGGAGGGCAGCGTCCCGACCAGGAGCAACGGCACCACCGCGAGCATGCGCCGCATGGGAGTCGTCACTTCCCGGCCGGCGCCGCGGGCGCAGCGGGCAACAGGATGGCCGCGTTCTTCCTGTCGGTGGGGAAATAGGCGCGCGCCACCCGTTGCAGATCACCGGCGGTGATGGCCCGGACCAGCGGCAGGTAGGTCTCCGACAGCCGCCACGAGCCGAGCAGCTCGAAGCGAGCCAGGGCCGACCCTCGCGAGTGCACGGAATCCTGCCGCCAGACGAAGCTCGCCTCGACCTGGTTCTTCGCGCGCTGGATCTCCTCCGCGGGGATCGCCTCCGCCTTCACCAGCTCGATCTCGGCGAGGAGCGCTTGCTCGAGCACCTCGGGGGTCTGGCCGGGCAGCGGTGTCGCGTAGAGCCAGAACAGATTCGGATTGAGGGAGAAGTACGAGTAGTCCCCGCCCGCTCCGAGCGCGAGGCGGCGCTCATAGGTCAGCTTCCGGTAGAGGCGCGACGCCCGTCCCTCGGACAGGATGGTCGACAGCAAGTTGAGCGCCGGCGCGTCCGCGGAGCGGAAATTCGGCACGTGCCAGGAGATGTTCACGATCGGGACCTGGGCGCTCGGCTTCTTCACGACCAGCCGTCGCTCGTCGATCTGGGGTGGCTCGATGGCGGCCACCGGCGGCGGCTCCGGCCCCCGGGCGATGCCTCCGAAGAGACGGCGGACGCGCCCCAGGATCTCCGGCGCCGCGACGTCCCCCACCACGACCAGGATGGCGTTATTGGGTCGGTAGTACGTGTCGTAGAACGCGCGCAGCTCCGCCGGAGCGATGCGCCGGATGTCCTCCATCCACCCGATGACGGGCCACCGGTACGGGTGCGCCTTGAACGCCAGCGACATCATCTCCTCCGACACGAGCCCGTCCGGATCGTCCTCGGTGCGCGTGCGCCGCTCCTCCATGACGACCTGCCGCTCGGAATCGATCTCCTTGGGATCGAGGAGGAGGTTTCGCATGCGGTCCGCCTCGAGCGCCAGCGCCAGGTCCACCTTGTCGGCGGCGATATCGACGTAGTACGAGGTCACGTCCTGGCTCGTGAACGCATTGTCCTGGCCGCCGTTCTGCTCGACGAGACGGGAGAACTCCCCCTTGCCGTGGGCCGGCGTGCCCTTGAACATCATGTGCTCGAGGAAGTGGGCCAGCCCGGTCGCGCCGGGCAGCTCATTGCGCGACCCGACGCGGTACCAGACCTGGACGGAGACGATCGGGCTCCGGTGGTCCTCCAGCACGAGCACCCTCAGGCCATTGTCCAGGGTGGCCTCGACCACGTCCGGGCTGGCGGCCAGGGTCTGCGCGGGCGCCGCCGCCACGGAGGCGATAGTCAGGAGGGCGGCGGCAAGCTGGGGCGGGCGCATCCGCCGATTATCCTATGGGCAGCCCAGGGCGGCAACCCGGTGCCCGGGGATGGCGTCTTCACCTTGTTCCGCACAGCCCTCAGGATGCGAGGCCCATCGCGAGGCGCTCGGCCGCACGCTGCAGCCGAGCGAGGCGAGCGTAGATCCTGGCGAGCGCGAGCGAGCAGGGACTACGTTGCATCTGACTTTGGCATCCTGCTGACTTATCCCTCCTGAGGAGGATCGGCATGGCGAAGCTCAAGTTCGGCGCGTGGATCGCGACCTACGCATGGGCCGACGGCGGTACCGGCCCCGAGAACATGCGGCGCATCCACGAGGCCATCGAGAAGTGCGAGGAGCACGGGATCGACGTCTGGGTGATCGACCACCTGCTGTCGGCGCCCGGGCTCTATGGCAATGCCTGGCTCGAGCCGCTCAATGTCCTCGCCTATGCCGCGGCCCTCACCTCCAAGGTCAAGATCGCCACCGGCATCCTCGTGCTGCCCGTCCGCCACCCGGTGGTGCTCGCCAAGGAGATCTCGACGCTCTGCCACCTGTCGAACAACCGCTACGTCTTCGGCGTGGGCCCCGGCTGGTACGCGCGGGAGTACGAGGTCACCGGCTCGCGCATCCAGGAGCGCGGGCGGCGGACCGACGAGATCATCGAGGCGGTGACGCTCCTCCTCACGCAGCCGAATGCCAGCTACCAGGGCCGTTACTACCAGTTCACCGACGTCACGATCGATCCCCGGCCGCCCCGGATGCCGGAGATCTGGGTGTCGGGCGGCTCGCGCGTCCCAGATCCCGACGAGCACGACGTGCCGGTGATCGCCAAGACGGTCATGGACCGCATCGTGAAAGCGGGTCACTGGCTGTCCCGTTGCTCGGGAACCCAGGAGTGGGTCAAGCGCGACTGGGGACAGCTCCAGGCGCATGCGCGGGCCATGGGGCGGGATCCGAAGACCCTCACCTTCGGGCACTGCAACTTCACCCATCTCGTCGAGACGGCCAATCAGGACAAGGCGCTCGAGGAGTGCCGCGCGCCATTCATCCGGGCCATGGGCACTCACCGGACCTGGGAACACCTTCAGGAATGCTACATGGCGGGCAGCATCGACCGGATCAATGCGCGCATCGCCGACCTCGTCGGCGCCGGGCTCGAGTATCTCGTCCTCGGCCCCGTGTCGGACGATCCGAAGCAGATCGATCTGCTCGCCAAGCGCGTGATGCCGGCCTTCGCCTGAGCGTAGACGCGACTGATCACGAGCTGGACCCACGCTCTGCGGAGGGTGACACGGCGCCCTCGACCGCCGTGCCACGTAACCCGCGAGACAATCGGGCCGACGAACTTTCGTCTGCGGGGCCCAGACATGGCCCCGCACTCCCCCTACGCGAGTACGCCTCGCGTTGCCTGCCATCGCGCGCCGCCTCGCAGCTGGACCCTTCTCATCGCTCTAGCCGGGTTTCTCCGGCAGGCTGCTCCTACGGGCCGAGGATCCGCCGGGCGCGGTCGAACACGGACTGCAGCATCGGGCGCGTCAGCTTGCCCGTGAACGTGTTCTGCTGGCTGGGGTGGAAGCTGCCGAGGAGCGTGATGCCGTCGGGCATCTCGGCCGTCGCCTCGTGGCCGAAGCGGGGTAGCGGGCGCGGGACGCCCGACCCCATCGCCCGTCGGGCGCGCAGATAGGCGTCCCAGCCGATCTTGCCGAGCGCGACGGCCACCCGGACCTGCCGCAGCAACCGCAGCTCCTCCAGCAGGAAGGGCTGACAGCGGGTCATCTCGACCGGCGTCGGCTTGTTCGCGGGCGGTGCGCAGCGGAGCGTCGCGGTGATGTAGACATCGCGCAGTACCAGGCCATCGCCCGCGCCGACGGACGACGGTTGATTGGCGAAGCCCGCGTCGTGGAGCGCGCGGAAGAGCCAGTCGCCGCTCCGGTCGCCGGTGAACATCCGGCCCGTCCGGTTGCCCCCGTGCGCGGCGGGCGCCAGGCCGATCAGGAGGATGCGCGCCTGCGGATCGCCGAAGCCGGGCAGCGGCCGCGCCCAGTAGGGTTCCCCGCGATAGCGCCGGGGCGGATCCGCGGCAGCCGCCTCGCGGTGGCGCACGAGGCGTGGGCAGAGTCGGCACTGGACGATGCGCCGCCCGAGCGCCTGCAGTTTTGGCTTCGCATTGCTCGCCGCGCCGACCTGGTCGACAATCACGGCGTCATGGTAAGTGCGAGGTGGAGGGGATGACAAGCCGCGTGCCCGCACTCATCGTCCACGGCGGCGCGGGGGCGGACCCGACCGAGGAGCCCGAAGAGCTCCGCGAAGGCGTCGCGGGCGCCGTCGAAGCCGGCTGGCAGGTCCTCGGCCGCGGTGGCCGCGCGCTCGACGCGGTGGAGGCGGCGGTGCGCGTGCTCGAGGATCACCCGCGCTTCAATGCCGGGCGCGGCTCCGTCCTCACGACCGCGGGCACCGTCGAGATGGACGCGTCCATCATGGAGGGCGACACGCTCGGCAACGGGGCTGTGGCTTGTGTCTCTGAAGTCCGGAACCCGATCACCCTCGCCCGGCGCATCCTCGACGACGGGCGCCACTCCTTCTTCGTCGGCGCGGGGGCGATCGACCAGGCGCGCGCCCTCGGCGTCCCGCTCTGCGATCCCCGCGAGCTCGTCACCGCGCGGCAGCGACAGCGGCTCGAGGCGCTCCAGCCGGGCACCGTCGGCGCCGTCGCCATCGACCGCTTCGGCACCATCGTCGCGGGTACGTCCACCGGGGGCCGGGCGGGCCAGCTCCCGGGGCGCGTCGGCGACTCGCCGCTGATCGGCTGCGGCACCTACGCGGAGAGCAAGCTGGGCGGCGTGTCGTGCACGGGGGACGGCGAGGCGACCATCCGCGTGGTCCTCGCGCGCCGCACGCTCGAAATCCTCCGGACCGTCGAGGATCCCGAGCAGGCCGCACAGCTCGCCATCAGCGTTCTCCTCGAGGAAGGGCGCGGCCACGGCGGACTCATCCTGATCGACTCGCAGGGGCGCGTGGCGTGGGCGCACTCCACCCCGTTCATGCCCGTGGGCCTCCGCTCCGCCGGCCACGATCGGGCCGTCCTCCCCTTCTGAGCGCCACCCCTTCCGTGACCCTCGACGACGTCCGGGCGGCGCGCGCCCGGCTCGACGGCATCATCCACGTCACGCCCTGCGCGCATTCGGAGACGCTGTCGGCCATGACCGGCGCGCGCGTCTTCGTCAAGCTCGAGAACCTCCAGATGACGGGCTCGTTCAAGGAGCGCGGCGCCGCCAATACCCTGCTCCAGCTCGACCCCGCCGAGCGACGCCGCGGCGTCGTGACGGCGAGCGCGGGCAACCACGGCCTCGCCGTGGCCTTTCACGCGGCCCGCCTCGGCATCGCCGCGGTCATCGCCATGCCGGCCTGGGCGCCGCTGCGCAAGATCGCGTGGGCGCGGCGGCACGGCGCCGAGGTCGTGCTGCACGGAGAGAACTACGACGAGGCCTATGCCCGCGCGGTGGAGATCGAGGCCGAGCGCGGGCTCGTCTTCGTCCATCCCTTCGACGACCCGCGTGTCATCGCCGGCCAGGGCACGATCGGCCTCGAGCTGGCCGAGCAGGTGCCCGACCTCGACGCCGTGCTGGTGCCGGTCGGCGGCGGCGGGCTGATCGGCGGCATCGGGCTCGCGCTGAAGGCGATCATCCCGGGCGCGCGGGTCATCGGCGTCCAGGCCGAGGAGACTCCGGCCATGCAGGCCGCCCTCGCCGCCGGTCAGCGCGTCGTCGTCCCCGCGGCCAGCACCATCGCCGACGGCATCGCGGTCCGGCGCGTGGGCGAGCACACGTTCGATCTCGCGCGCCGCTACGTGGACGAGGTGGTGAGCGTGGGCGAGGAGGAGATCGCCAATGCCATCCTCCTCCTCCTCGAGATCGAGAAGACCGTCGTCGAGGGGGCGGGCGCCGTCGCCCTCGCCGCGCTCGTGAACGGGCGCGTCGCCCTGTCGGGGAAGACCGTCGTGCTGCTGCTCTCCGGCGGCAATATCGACGTCAACGTCGTCGCCCAGATCATCGAGCGCGGCCTCGTCAAAGACGGCCGCCTCGCGCGCTTTTCCGTGCTCCTCCGCGATCGCCCGGGCGCGCTCGCGCGCCTCACCGCCGTGGTCGCCGAGGCGCGCGCCAATGTCCTCCAGATCCACCACGACCGCGCGTTCTCCCCCGCCCGCGTCGGCGAGAGCCAGGTCGAGCTCACGCTCGAGACCTCGGGCCGCGATCAGATCGACGCCATCAAGCGCCACCTCACCGACGCCGGCTACACCATCGAGGACGTGAGCCGCCGCTAGAGCGATGAAAGGGCCCATCTGCGGCGTTGGCGCCCTCGACAGCCGGCTCAACGTACAGAAAGTACGCCTCGCCGGCTGCCTTCGGGCGCCGCCTCGCAGCTGGACCCTTCTCATCGCTCTAGCTGGGTTTCTCCGGCGCTCCGCGTTCGGGGGGAGGCATCGAAGGGGGCAGAGCCCCCTCCGAGGCTCTAGGCGGCGCGGATGCCGAAGCGGCGGCGGAGGGGCGCGGCGGCCTCGCCGCGGAGATAATCCTTCACCGAGGTGTAGCCGAAGCGCAGGGCTGCGCGGCTCGCCTCGAAGCCCATGGACGAGCCGCGCAGCGGCGAAGGCACGGGGTCCGGCTGGATCAAGTGGACCTCGATCTCCGGATGGCGAAGCCGCAGCTCCTGCAAGCCCAGATCGAGCAGCTTGATGCTCGTGATGTGGCCCGCCTGCTCCATGACGGCGTACATCCCGCGATGCCGCACCTCGGACTCGTCCGAGCCGCCCACGCGCAGCGGCACCGCCGGGTTGAGCACGACGAGGACGGAGCAGCCCCGGTCGACGGCCAGATCGGCATGGCCCGTGTGGCCGACGTCGCCGTCGATGTAGTCATGCCCGCCGATCCGGTACGGCTCGAAGAAGCCCGGGATGGCCGCGGACGCGGCAATGGCCTGCGAGATCGGCAGGTCGACGAAGGCCCCGGTGCCGAACACCACGCGCTCGGCCCGATCCAGGTCGATCGCGGGCACGAGCAGCGGCCGCGGGCAATCGCGAAAGCTATTGGAGAGGCCCTTGGCGGCGAGCGCCTCGCGGACATACGCCTCGAACGGCGCGAGCGAGAAGAACCCGGCCGGCATGTCGTCGCCGCTGCGCGCCAGGATGTCCGGCCACTCGAGCTGGTACTTGGTGATCGCTTTCTTGCCCACCGCCCAGACGAGCCGGCCGAAGTTCCGCGCCGCGATCCCGAACGAGCCCTTGTGGTAGACCGAGCCGCGGTGGAAGTTCAGCGGATCGTCGCGCTCCTCGTCGAGGATCGCGTAGAGGTCGAGCGGTCGCACCTGGTTGGCCATCAGCGTGGCCACCACCGCGCCCGCGCTCGAGCCCACGTACAGGTCGAACTGGTTGGCGCGGAAATCGGGGAGGGCCTCTTCGAGCGCGGCGAGCGCGCCTACCTCGTACATGGCGCCCACGACGCCGCCACCCGCGAGCACCAGGGCCCGCTTGGCCGGCGTCCGGAATCCCGGCAGCCGCTGGAGAAGCCGCGTCAGCATCGGCCGCTCTGGGCTCGGCATGACGGCGGCCATGATACGCCCGCGTGTTATCCTCGCGCCATGTGTTTGTCGTGCTTGCGGGCCGTCGCGCCGCCGGCGCGGCCGCGCTTGCGAGCGCCGCGCGCGCATGAGCCTCGATTCCATCCTCGGCGTCGGCACAGCGGTCATCGGCATGATCCATCTGCGCGCGCTGCCCGGCAGCCCGCGCTGGGCGGGCAGCATGGACGCCGTGATCCAGGCCGCGCTCGACGACGCCCGCGCCCTCGCCGAGGGCGGCGCCGACGCGCTCCTCGTCGAGAACCACGGCGACATGCCCTTCGCACCCGTCCGTGTGGACGCCGCCACCGTCGCCGCGATGGCGGTCGCCGTGCACGCGGTCCGCGCGGCGGTTCCCCTGCCCATCGGCGTCAATGTCCTGAAGAGTGACGCGCTGTCGGCGCTCGCCGTCGCCTCCGCCACCGGCGCCGCGTTCATCCGGGTCAACGTCCACGTGGGCGCGGTGGTCGCGGACCAGGGATTGCTGCAGTCGACCTCGTACGAGTCGCTTCGCTACCGCCGGCTGCTCGGCCTCGACATCAAGATCCTCGCCGACGTGCAGGCCAAGCACGCGGTGCCGCTGGCGCCCGTGCCGATCGAGCTGGAGACCCGCGACGCCGTCGCGCGCGGCCTCGCCGACGGGCTCGTCGTCACCGGGGTCGCCACGGGGGAGCCCACGGCGATGGCGGACTTGAAGAAGGTGCGCGGCGCCGCGCCCGGGATGCCGCTTCTCGTGGGCAGCGGCGCCACCGCGGACAATGCGGCCGAGCTCTTGTCCGTCGCCGACGGCCTGATCGTGGGCACCAGTGTGAAGCGCGACGGCGTCCTCGCCAACCCCGTCGATGCGGCGCGGGTCCGCCGGCTCGTCGACGCGGCGCGCGGCGCGCGGCGCTGATGCGCGCGCGCCTGTACGCTGTCATCGCCGTCGCCACGATCGGCGCCCTCGTGGGCGCGTGTGCCGCGCTCGCCGCGCCGAGGCGTCCGCCGTTGAGCCTGCCCGTCGCCGAGCTCCTGCTCGTGGGCTTCCGCGGCACCGCGGTCGAGGGCAATGACGAGATCCGCCGGCTGGTCTGCCACGTCAAGGTCGGCGGCGTGATCCTCTTCGAGCGCGACGTGGCTTCGGGCGAGCCGCGCAATCTCGTGAGCCCCGAGCAGGTGGCGAAGCTCACCGCGGATCTCCAGGCGCTCGCCCGGCAATGCGCGCGCCGGCCGCTCTTCATCGCGGCGGACGCCGAGGGCGGCCAGGTGATGCGGCTGTCCACGCGCCTGGGCTATCCGCCGTCGCTGTCGGCGAGCGAGATGGGACAGTCCGGCGACGTGGCGGCGACGGAGGCCGAGGCCCGGCGCGTGGCGATCACGCTGCGCGAGGCGGGCATCAACTGGAATCTCGCCCCCGTGGTCGACGTCGCCGTGAACCCGCTCAACCCCGCCGTCGTCGCGCTC
The DNA here is from genome assembly GCA_963840495.1 of uncultured Candidatus Rokubacteria bacterium. Classification (GTDB taxonomy): domain Bacteria; phylum Methylomirabilota; class Methylomirabilia; order Rokubacteriales; family CSP1-6; genus CAWIZN01. The sequence continues at coordinate 14,466 of CAWIZN010000002.1, read as the reverse complement.
GGGCGCACGTTCTCATCCGACCCCCATCAGGTCGTCGCCCACGCGCGAGCCTTCATCAAGGGCATGCACGCCGAGGGCATCCTGACCTCGCTCAAGCACTTCCCCGGCCATGGATCGAGCCAGCGCGACTCCCACGCCGGCTTCACCGACGTGACGGAGACCGCCGACCTCGACGCGGAGCTCCTGCCCTATCGCCTGCTCATCAAGGAAGGCCTCGCCGACAGCGTGATGACCGCGCACGTCTTCAACAAGGGCCTCGACCCCTGGGACCCGGCGACGCTGTCGCGCTACACCGTCAACCGCATCCTGCGCAACCGCTTCGGCTACAAGGGCGTGATCGTCTCCGACGACCTGCTGATGGGCGCCATCGTCAAGCACTACGGCCTCGAGGAAGCCGCCGCGAAGGCCCTCAATGCCGGCGTGGACGTGCTCTTGATCTCGGGCAATACGCCCAAGGCCGAGGTCTACGGCGCCGAGCGCGTGGTCCTCGCGATCAACCGCGCGGTCACGATGGGCCTCCTCTCACGCAAGCGAGTCCTCGAAGCCATCGCCCACGTCGACACGCTCCGCGCCCGCCTCCCGCGCTAGGACACTCGGAAGGGGGCCCTCGAGCGGCATCGCGCCGGCGAAGCCGGCGCTCGAACGGCGGTCAGTCCCACACGCTGACTGCCGGCACTCGAACGGGCCGGCACTCGCAGCTTCGCCGCTCAGCGCCCGGACTGGCGCGTCGCTCTTGCAGTGCTGTTCGCAGTGAGTCGTACTCGGTGCGGCGGCGGGCGGGCCACGGGTGTGGGCGGGCCCTCCCTCTCGGGACCGTATCTTCTGCGCGTTGCCGAAGCCACTCGCAGCTGCGGTCTCGTGGCCCGTCTGGCGCAGTGGCCGAGCCGGTTGCGGGTCAGCGTGTCCCAGAGGGAGGGCCCGCCCGCACCCCCCGCCCGCCGCCTTGCCGGCACGCCTAGCGGCGGAGCGACTGCAGGTATGCCTCCACGTCGGCGCGATACGGCAGCGAGTCTTGCGCGCCGCGCTTCGTGCAGGCGAGCGCCGCGGCGGCGCTGGCGAGCGGGACGGCTTGCTCGAGATCGCCGCCCGCGGCGAGGCCGACGGCGAGCGCGCCGTTGAATGCGTCGCCCGCGGCGGTGGTATCGACGGGCGTGATGGGAAAGGCCGGGAAATGGAGCGCGGTGCCGCCGTCGAGGGCGAGGATGCCACGGCCGCCGAGGGTGACGAGGACGCGGCCGGCGCCCCGCGCGGCCAGGCGCTCGGCCGCCTCGCGCGCCGAGTCGAGATCGTCGACGGGGCGGCCGGACAGGGCGCCCGCCTCGCCCTCGTTCGGGGTGAGATAGCCGGCGAGGGCGAGAATCTCGTCGCCGAGGGGCTGCGCGGGCGCCGGGTTCAGGATGGTCGGCACCTCGTGCCGCCGCGCCGTCTCGAGCGCCCAGCGCACGACGACAAGGGGGACCTCGAGCTGGCAGAGCAGCACCTCGGCCCAGGCGATGACGGCCTCGTGCGCCTGCGCCATCTCCACCGTGAGCCGATGGTTGGCGCCGGGAGCCACGCCGATCTGGTTCCGCCCTTCGGCGTCGACGGCGATGAGCGCGGTGCCCGTCGCGGCCTCGCTCACCGACATCAACCCCTCCACGCCGATGCCCTGCTCGGCGAGGCGCGCGTGGATCTGAGCTCCCGAGCTGTCTGTACCGATGCAGCCGATCATGCGAACCTCGGCCCCCAGGCGGCGGGCGGCCACGGCCTGGTTGGCCCCCTTGCCTCCGTGATTGACCAGCAGCGTGCCCCCCGACACCGTCTCGCCCGGGCGAGGCAGCCGCGACAGGGCCACGGTGAAGTCCACATTGGCAGAGCCGATCACCGCGACTCGGGGCACAGGCGGTCCAGGAAGAGCTTGAGGAAGCGGGGGCCGTCCACCGTGGTGGCGACGCGGCAGTTCGGCCGGCGCTTGCGATGCGCAGGGAGCTCGCGGCGGTCGCCCAGCGAGAGACCGCGGGTCGCGCGCCCCTCGCACTCGATCTCCACGTGCAAGTCCTCGAAGCCCACCAGGGAGGGATCGAGGGCCACGCCCATCGCGAGCGGATCGTGGAGGATCATGCCGCTCTTCCGCCGCCCGACGGCGAAGCCGTGCAGGGAAAAGTCCGCCACGAAGCGGCCGAGCGATGACGAACAGGCGGCCAGCCGGCGAGCCAGCTCCGCCTGCGGCAGCACCACCTGGTTGGTCACGTCGAGGGGCACCAGGTCGATGGGCAATCCGGCCTTGAAGACCGCCGCCGCCGCCTCCGGGTCGACGTAGAAGTTGAACTCGGCCCCGGGCGTGACGTTGCCGGGCACCGCCACCGCCCCGCCCATCACCACGATGCGCCCGACCCGGGACAGCACTCGCCGGCCGCGCTGGAGGGCCAGCGCCAGATTGGTGAGCGGCCCGAGGGCGACCACGACCAGCTCTTCGCGGAGCCGATCTGCCAGCTCGAGAATCAAATCGGCCCCGTCGCGCATCTCAATGACAGGAGCGGGTGTGGGATACCGCGGCCGGCCATCGGGCTCGACGTACCGGTCGAGGTTTCCGAGCCCGTCGTCGCCGTGGATGTGGCCCGCGGTCACGAGGGCCCGCTTGAGTGGCCCCTCGGCCCCCCGCGCCACGCGTGGATGCGACGCCGGGTCGACCGCCGCGAGGATGCGCAGGGCATTGGTGGTGGCCTGGTCCACGGAGACATTGCCGGCCACGGTGGAGATGGCCATCACCTCGGCCTCGGGCGAGGTCAGGGCCATGACGAGGGCGAGGGCGTCGTCGATGCCGGGGTCGGTGTCGATCAGCAGGCGCATTTGACAGGTACCGGAGCACTCCGTATCATACGCGGGAGCCGAACACAAAGGAGGATCGGATGAACATCCGGATCACCTACTGCGCCGAGTGAAACTATCTTCCTCAGGCCTCCAGTTTGCAGGCCGCCATCAAGGACAAGTACGGCATCGTCGCTGACCTGAACGAAGGCGTCGGTGGCATCTTCACCGTCGACATCGACGGGCAGCGCGTGTACGACAATCAGACGACGTACCGCTTCCCGGAGGATGACGAAATCTTCGCCGAGATCGACCGGCTCAAGACCTAGCTTCATCGCGCTCCAGCGCATCCCGGTACGCCGGGTGGGCGATGCGGATCAGCGTCTCGCGCCCGCCCGGCGTCGCTTTTTCCCGCGAGCTCCGCCACGCCGTGCTCCGTCACGACACAGTCCATGAGGTAGCGCGGCGTCGTCACGCGCGCGCCCGCGGGCAGGCGCCGCACGATGCGCGAGAGCGACCCGCCCTTGCCGGTCGACGGCAGCGCGATGATCGACCGGCCGCCCGGTGCCCGGCTCGCCCCGAGCACGAAGTCGAACTGCCCGCCGATCCCGGCCATCTGCCGACCGTCCACGCTCTCGGCGTTCACCTGGCCGAGCAGATCCACCTCGAGCGCCGAGTTCACCGACACGAAGGCGCCGAGCGCCGCCACCACCTGCGGGTCGTGGAGCGTGTCCGACGGCTCCATGTTGATCGCGCGGTTGCCGTGCGCCCAGTCGAAGAGGCGGGGCGTGCCCATGATCTCGCCGATGTCCATCCGCCCGGGGTGCACGCGCTTCTTCGCATTGGTGATCACGCCCTGCTCGACCAGCGGCAGCATGTGCTCCACGAGGAGCGAGTGCACGCCGAGGTCGCGCCGGTCCCCCAGCGCCTCCATGATGGCCTGCGGGATGGCCCCGATGCCCGCCTGGATCGTCGCCCCGTCGGGGATCAGCGCGGCCACGTGCCGCGCGATGCGCCGCTCGACGTCCCCGATGGGCGTCGGCGGGTAGGCGAGCAGCGGCTCGTCCAGCTCGACCCAGCAGTCGATCTGGGAGCGGTGGAGGAACGCCTGGCCCATCGTGCGGGGCATGCGGTGGTTCACCTGCGCGATGACGAGCGGCGCCCGCCGCGCCGCGGGCAGCGCGTACGCCGACACGCCGACGGACAGAAATCCCGCGGCATCGGGCGGCGCCGTGTGGACGAGGACGGCGTCCGGCGCCCACGGTCCCCCGGCGGCGAACAGGCTCACGCTGTCGAAGTAGCGCGCGGGCACGAAGTCCACGTCGCCCCGCGCCGCGGCGTCGAAGAGCCGCGGCGACATGTGCCAGGTCGCGAAGCGAAGCTTGCCGGCATAGGCGGCGCCGGCGAACGGGTAATCGTCGAGGCGAAGCCCACCCATGAGGGTGAGCGGCGCCAGCCGGTCCGCCTGACGCATGATCTCGGCCACGAGCGCGCTCGGATCTCCGCACCCCGGCTGCATCAGCACACGCATGCCCGGGTGGAGACGGCCGACCGCATCGGCGAGGGAGACTTTGGCGAACGATCTGGTCATGGAGCCCGGGTAGTATAATCGCCTGCGAATGAGACGTTCAATGCCATGACGGACACCGTCACGGACGCTCCGTTCGACTCTCGCCGCGTCCATCACCCGCTCCCCGGGCCACCGGAGCGCTGACGCCCGATGGCGCTCTCGGGCAAGACGGCCCTGATCACCGGCGGCGGACGCGGCATCGGCCGCGCCGTCGCGCTCGCGTTCGCGCGGTCGGGAGCGCGGCTCGCACTGGCCGGCCGCACGCGGCATCAGCTCGACAGCGTGGCGGCCGAGGTGGCCGCGGCTGGGCCTGCCCACGCCCGTCGTCCAGGAGATGGACGTCGCGGAGCCGGACTCGATCGCCGCCGGCGTCGAGCGCATCGTGGCCGCGCTCGGCGACGTCGACGTCCTCGTCAACAATGCGGGCATCGCCGAGTCGGCCGCGCTGGTCGGCACCGATCTCGCGCTCTGGGCGCGTCACCTCGCCGTGAACGCCACCGGGCCCTTCCTCCTCACCCGGGCCGTCCTGCCCGCGATGCTCGAGCGGCGCTGGGGACGCATCGTCAACATCGCCTCGATGGCCGCCCTGGGCGGGGCCCCCTACATCGCGGCGTATGCCGCGTCCAAGCATGCGCTGCTCGGGCTGACCCGCGCCGCCGCCGCCGAGACCGCGGGCCGCGGCGTCACCGTCAACGCCGTCTGTCCGGGCTATGTCGCGACCGACCTCGTCTGGAACGGCGCGCGCCGCATCACGGAGAAGACCGGCAAGCCGTTCGACGAGGCCGTCGCCGCCATGGCCGCCTTCAATCCCTCGGGCAAGCTGATCGCGCCCGAGGCGGTAGCGGCCGCCGTCCTCGAGCTGGCCGGCGACGCCGCCGCCGAGCCGCAGCGGCGAAGCCGTGGTCGATCGACTGACGCAGCGCGATGAAGGTCACCGTGCTGGGCGGGGGACCGGCGGGCCTCTTCTTCGCAATCTTGATGAAGAAGCAGGACCCGGCGCACGAGATCACCGTGATCGAGCGCGATGGTCCTGACGACACCTTCGGCTGGGGCATCGTGCTCTCCGACCGCACCCTCGCCTTCCTCGAGCGCAGCGACGCCGAGACGCATGCCGGCATCACGCGCGCCGCTCAGACCTGGGACAACGTGGACGTGGTCCACAAGGGCGAGACGGTGTCCATCCACGGCAATGGCTTCTCCGGCATCGCGCGCCTCACCTTTCTCAACCTGCTGCAGCGCCGGGCCCAGGCGCTCGGCGTGGACGTCCGCTTTCACACCGCGGTCCCCGACCCCGCCGATCTCCTCGACTGCGACCTGCTCCTGGGCGCGGACGGCGCCAATAGCCTCGTGCGCCGGACATGGAGCGACTTCTTTCAGCCCTCCGTCGACGTCCGGCGCAACCGGTACATCTGGCTCGGGACGGAGCAGCTCTTCCACGGGCTCGTCATGATCTTCCGCGAGGCGCCGGCGGGCCTCTTCATCGCCCACGCCTACAAGTTCAGCCCGGCCACGAGCACCTTCATCGTCGAGTGCGGCCCCGAGGCGTGGACGCGCGCGGGTTTCGAGCGCATGTCCGAGGCCGAGACCTGCCACTACCTCGCGCAGGTGTTCGAGGACGACCTCGGCGGGCGGCCGTTGCTCGCCAATCGCTTCGTCCGGTGGCTCAACTTCCCGCTCGTCCGCAACCGGCGGTGGCACCATGGGCACGTCGCCCTCGCCGGCGACGCCGCCCACACCGCGCACTTCTCGATCGGCTCGGGCACCAAGCTGGCGCTCGAGGATGCCATCGCGCTCGCCGGCGCCCTCGCCGAGCGCGGCACGGTCGCCGCCGCGCTCCCCGCGTATGAGCGCGCCCGGCAGCCCGTGGTCGACGCCTTCCAGGCCGCCGCGCTCAAGAGCCTCGCCTGGCTCGAGCACGTCGAGCCGCACCTCGGGCTCGACCCGATCCCCTTCGCCTACAAGCACATGATGCGGAGCCAGCGCATCGGCTATGCCCGGCTCAAGCAGATGGACCCGCATTTCGCGGCGCGCTACGATCGCTGGCGCGCCGAACACGCCTCCGACGGCCCGATCCCCCGCGACTTCCTCGATCTCTTCGACAAGCCGAGCATCGCGCACCTGGCGACGCTCATGGGCGACGGCGCGCCGCAGGTGACGCCGGTCTGGGTCGACTACGACGGCCGGCACATCCTCGTCAACTCGGCGGCCGGGCGGCAGAAGGACCTGAACATGGAGCGGCGCCGCCGCGTCGCCATCGAGATCCCCGATCCCGACAACTCGAATCGCTACCTCGCCGTGCGCGGGACCGTGGTCGGGATCAGCGAGAAGGACGCGGAGGCGCACCTCGACCGGCTGGCCCGGCGCTATCTCGGCCGCGACCGCTATCCCGAGAGCTTCCGCTTCCCCGGCGAGGTCCGGCGCATCTACAAGATTCACCCGGAGCGCGTCACCACCTGGGACCCTTTCGGATAACTCCGACCAACAGAGGAGGCCCTCCATGCCCAAGCTCACGATGGCCGTGAATCCCCCCACCCTCGCCAAGCCCGCCGGCTACTCCCACGGCTTCGAGGTGCAAGGCGGCAAGACGCTCTACATCGCCGGTCAGGTCGCCACCGACAAGGCCGGCACTGTCGTGGGCAAGGGTGACCTCGTCGCCCAGTTCCGCCAGGTGTGCGAGAACCTGAAGGCCCTCCTCCTGGCCCGCGGCGGCCAGATGAACGACATCGTCAAGCTCACCATGTACGTGCTGTCCAAGGCCGACTACAAGGCGAAGGCGAAGGACATCGGCCTCGTCTACCGGGAGTACTTCGGCCGCCACTTCCCCGCCATGACCCTCGTCGAGGTCAAGGGCCTGTACGACGACGACTGCGCCATCGAGATCGAGGGCGTCGCGGTCGTCGACTGAGCATGTGCTGAAGGCCAAGCGTATCTACGAGCCCCCTGCGGCCGACGACGGGCTCCGCGTCCTGGTCATGCGGCTCTGGCCGCGTGGCATTCGCAAGCAGGCCATCGACCTCTGGCTCAAGGAGCTCGGCGCGAGCGTCGACAATCTCCGGGCGTGGAAGGCGGGCGGGATCGACTGGCCGGAGATGGAGAAGCGCTACGTCGCGGGTCTCGCGGCACCCGCCGCGGCGGCGCAGCTCGCCGAGCTTGCGGCGCTGGCGCGCCGCGAGACCGTCACCGTGCTCTGCTCCTGCGTGGACGAGTCGCAATGCCACCGCGGCATCCTCAAGGCGGTGCTGGCAGCGGCCCGGCCCGTGATCGGCCGGGATCCCCGGCGCAGCGCTTGACACCGCCTGGAGCCCGTCCCTACACTCGGCGCGTGGCAGGCAACTACGCGGCAGCGTGCGCATTTCTCCTCGTGCTCCTCGCCGCGGGCCCGGTGCCGGGCGAGCACGAGACGTACTATCGCTACACCGTGCTGGGCTACGTGAAGGACGCCTCCGGCAAGCACGGCGCCGGCATCTCCGTCGAGCTGGTCAGGGAGAAGACGGGCTTCTCCTATCTCGCGGAAACCGACAGCTCCGGACTCTACGTGATCGTCGCGCGCCTCGGTGACGAGAGCGTGGGGGAGCGCCTGCGCCTGCGGGCGGGAAGCCAGACCGTGACCGTGCTCGCCCAGTTCGACCCCAAGGACCACACCCGGGAGCGCGGCACCCGCGTGGACTTCGATGGCCGGAAGCCCGTGGAGACGCCGTCCGCGTTCGCCGCCACCCTCAAGCGGTTCCTCGACGAGTAGACGGGCCATGGCCGCGAGCCCCGACCGCGTCGACCGCTTCTACGCCGTTGTGCGGGGCATCGCCCGCTTCTGGCTCTGGTTCTTCTGGAAGCGCGTCGACGTGCACGCCCCCGAGCGCGTGCCCCCGAGCGGGCCCGTGCTCCTCTGCATCAATCATCCGAACAACCTGATCGACTCGCTGCTCGTCGGCGCCGTCCTCCGGCGCAAGGTCCACTACCTGGCGACATCCGCGCTGTTCAAGAACCCGCTCGTCGCGCGCTTCCTCGCCGCCTGTGGCGCCGTGCCCGTGTACCGGAAGCAGGACGATCCCGGCCGAATGGACCGCAATACCGATACCTTCTCGGCGTGCTTTTCCATGCTCGCGCAGCGGGCGGCTCATCGGCATCTACCCGGAGGGCACGACGCATTCCGAGGCGCGCGTCCAGCGGATCAAGACGGGCGCCGCCCGCATCGCCCTCGAGTACGAGGCGGGCCGCCCCGCGAGCGGGGGCGAGCCGCTCACCCTCGTGCCCGTCGGCCTCACCTTCGAGGCGCGCAAAGCCTTCAGTGGGCGCGTGCGCGTGTCTTTCGGCGAGCCCATCGCCGTCGCGGGGTACCTGGCGGCCTACCGCGACGACCCGGTCAAGGCCGTCGAGGCCCTCACCACGGCGATCCACTGGGCGATGGAGGCCGAGATCGTCCACGTGACCCGCCTCGACCGCGCGGACCTCGCTCGCGTCGTCGAGGAGCTCTACCGCGGCGACCTGGTCCGCGAGCTTCAGGCGGAGCGGGGGCTCGGAGAAAAGCAGATCGACACCTTCCGGCTGTCGCAGTCGATCGCCGATGCCGTCGCCCACTTCGAGGACCGCGAGCCCGAGCGCGTCGAGCGCATCGCGCGCCAGGTCGGCGAGTACCGCGCCATGCTGGCCGCCTACCAGGTGCGCGACCTGGCCGTGCGCACGCGCCTCGAGGGCCGCGGGATGCGCGAGCGCGTCCGGCATTCCTGGCAGGCCGTCCGCGGGCCTGCCGCTCTTCGCCTATGGCGCCGCGGTCAACTTCCTGCCGTACTACGTGCCGCGCTTCATCGCCCGGCGCTTCGCCGACAAGGAGACGAGCTACGCGACGACACGGCTCCTGGCCGCCATCGTCGCCTTTCCGCTCTTCTGGGGCCTCGAGACCTGGATCGTCTGGCGCGTCGCCGGGTCGCTCTGGGCCACCGCCTTCGCGGTATCGCTTCCGCTGAGCGGGCTCCTCGCCTATCGTTACCTGGGCGGCGTGGGACGGCTCCGCACCCGCGTCCGCTTCGGCGTCCTCGCCCTGACCCGCCACGCCGACGCCTCGCGCCTGCTCGCCGCCCGCCGGACGATCATCGCCGAGCTGGATCGGGCGAAGACCGACTACCTCGCGGCCACCAGAGGGAGCACCTATTGAGCATTCACCTGCTGGAAGAGATCTCGACGCCGGCGCTCGACGCGCTCGACCGCGACCGGACGGTCGTGATCCTCACCGTGAGCCCGCTCGAGGAGCATGGGCCGCACCTGCCCGTGGGCGTGGACGCGATGACGGCGCGCCACCTCGCCGAGTCCATCGCCGAGCGCGTCGTGGCCGAGCGTCCGGGCTGGAGCGCCGTGCTCGCGCCGACGCTGCATCTCGGATCGTTCACGTTCGAGGCGGTGGGCACCATCAATATCCGGCAGCGCGTCGTGCGCGACGTCGTGGTCGACTACGGGGCGGCTCTGGCCCGCTCGGGCTTCCGCTACGTCCTGATCGCCAACGGCCACGCGGGGCCCGGTCATCTCGTCGCGCTCGAGGAGGCCGCGGCCACCGTCTCGCGCAGGCACCGGATCACCATGGCGTCCCTGACCGGCCACCTCGCGTGGGAGTTCCTCCGCGGCCGCATGCTGCCGAGGATCGAAGCCGCGCTCGGGGGCGCCCTGTCGGCCGACGAGCGCCGGGCCTTCGCGGAGGATGCGCACGGCGGGTGGTGGGAGACCTCCGTGATGCTGATGCTGAGACCCGACCTGGTGGATCCCGGCTATCGCTCGCTCGCGCCGGCGCGCTATTCGCTGGGCCGGCGGCTCGTCCCCAACTACGCGGTGCGAAACGGAGCGCAGGGCTACGTCGGGCATCCCGCCCTCGCCGACCCGGGCTTCGCCAAGGCCGCCGCCGGCGTGCTCCTGGACGAGGTCATGCGCTTCGTCGACGACCTGCTCGACGGGCGCGTCCGGCCGGCGGAGCGGCGCTCGCCGTTCTACGCCATCCCCTTCTTCCGCACCAACTTCCTGCCCGTCCTGGGCGCCACCGTCGCCGCCGCGCTCGCCATCACCTGGCTCAGGCGTCGATGAACACACGGGAGGACAAGACGATGAAGGCGTACGTGCTGATCGAGACCGCCGCGGGCAAGACCAAGAACGTCAAGAAGGCGCTGCTCAAGATGAAGAGCGGCCGCGCATCGGTGTCGGCCATGGACGCCGTGACCGGCCCCTACGACTTCATCGCCGTGGTCGAGGGCAACTCCCTCGACGCGATCGGCAACCTCGTCACCGAGTCCATCGGGGTCGTCGACGGCGTGACGCGCACGACGACCTGCGTCGCGGTGTCGATCGGCTGAACCCGGCGGCGCGCCGCCAGTTTCGCCTTGCCGCGAGACCGGGCGCTCGTGTATGTTCCTTTCCACCTGCCCGCCAGCCCGGGCAGCCCGAGCCAGGATCGAACACACGCCCAAGGGAGGGTGACACCATGGCCGACCACGTCCCAAGCCCCATCCGCAGCATCAGCCGCCGCCATTTCCTTCGAGCCGTGGGCGTGGCGGGCACCGCCGTCGGCCTCGGCGGGACGCTCGGGCGGGGTCGCGCGCTGGCCCAGGCCCAGGAAGTCAAGGCAGACCCGAGCGTCAAGCGCGGCGGCACGCTGCGCTACGGCGTGCACAATGCGCCCGCCCACTTCGACGTCCACCAGTCGGGCACCGTCGCCAATATCGGTCCGCAGAGCCCGATGTACGACACGCTCCTCCGCCGCGATCCTCGCGATGGCCAGACGATCATCCCGGACCTGGCGTGGAAGTGGGAGATCGCGCCCGACGGCAAGAAGTACACGTTCCACCTCCGCAAGGGCGTGAAGTTCCACGACGGCGCCGACTTCACCGCCGAGGACGTCAAGGCCACCTTCGATCGCATCGCGCGGCCGCCCAAGGGCGTGGTCATTCCCCGCACGCCGCTGTTCGCCACCGTCGGCGAGATCGTCGTGGTGGACCCGCACAAGATCGAGTTCCGGATGACCGAGGCGCGGCCGCAGGCGTTCATGCTCGGCGCCTTCGCCAGCGGCTGGAACATCATCGTGCGGAAGAAGACCCTGGAGGACAACCAGGGCAACCTCCGCCAGGTCATGAACTATCCGGGCACCGGCCCCTATCGCCACGTCTCGCGCAAGGACAAGGAAGTCTGGATCCAGGAGCGGAACCCCAACTACTGGAACAAGGGCCTGCCCTATCTGGACAAGCTCGAGATCTATCACATGCCGCCCTTCTCGCCGGAGCTCGGCGCGTCCTTCCTCTCGGGCAAGCTCGATTACGCGCGCCTCCTGGACCCGGTGTCCTGGCGCAAGGCCAAGGAGATGCCGGGCGTCACGGCCGCCGCCTTCAACCAGAGCGTGATCCAGGCCTTCTGGATGAACCAGAAGAAGAAGCCGTTCCAGGACGTCCGGGTGCGCCGGGCCATCCATCTCGCCATGGATCGCCCGACGCTCGTCGAGGTCGTCAAGGACACGGCGCCCATGCAGATCGGGGGCTTCGTCTACCCGTTCCACGACGCGTCCACGCCGCGGGCCGAGCTCGAGAAGCGCCTCGGCTATCAGAAAGACGTGAAGCCCGCCGTCCAGGAAGCCCGGAAGCTCATGCAGGAGGCCGGCTACGGCCAGGGCATCAAGGGCCTCGACTTCGTGGTGCGGGAAGCCAACTACGTTCAAGCTCTGGGCCGTGGCCATCCAGGCCATGCTCAAGGAGCATCTCAACATCGAGTGCAACCTGCGCGTGGTCCAGATCTCGCAGTGGTTCGACGAGGCGGCGGCCGGCAACTTCGACCTGGCCATCAGCGCCATCGTCTCCTCGCTCATGGATCCGTCGGACTACTTCACGGCGTGGTACGGCAAGGACGGCCCGCAGAACTACGCGGGGTGGACGAATGAGCAGTTCCACTCCCTCGTCCGGCAAATCGACCGCGAGCTGGACGAGAACAAGCGCAAGCCGCTGATCCGCCAGGCCGAGCTGATCCTCGAGCAGGATCCCCCGTGCATTCCCGTGGCCTACGAGCAGATCTACGATGCCTGGTACAACCGCGTGCGCGGCCAGAACCCGTCGAAGTACTTCGGCATCTACGATGTGGTCCGCTGGGATCAGGTCTCCCTGGCGCAGGGATAGGACGCCGGACTCGACGGACGGCGGTCGGCAGCGGGCGTGAGGCAGTACCTTCTTCGGCGGGCGCTCTTTGCCCTCGGGACCCTGATCGGCGTCTCGCTGATCATCTTCGTGGTCCTGCGCATCCTGCCCGGTGACCCGCTGGTCGCCATCCTCGGCATGGAGGGCTACGCCAAGCTGTCGGCGGTCGACCGCGCCCACATGATGAAAGACCTCGGGTTCGCCGACTCCCTGCCCGTCCAGTACGTGCGCTGGCTCAAGGACATCGCCTCCGGGCAGCTTGGCAAGTCCTTCTTCCGCGGCGACACGGTGGCCGACCTGATCCTGCGCCGCGGGCCGATCACGGCGGAGATCGGCATCCTCGCCGTGATCATCTCGTGGCTGGTCGGGTCTGCCCGTGGGCATTCTGAGCGCGATCCGTCCCAATGGGTGGGCCGACGGCATCGCCCGGTCGCTCGCCGTGCTGTTCATCGCCATTCCCGGCTTCTGGCTCGGCTTGCTCATCGTGCTCGCGCTGCTCTTCTGGTTCGGCTACAAGGCCCCCATCGTCATCGTGCAGCTCTGGGAAAACCCGTGGCAGAACTTTCAGATCATCGTGGGACCGGCGCGTCATCCTGGGCCTGGCCCAGGGGGCGTACATCTCCCGGATGTCCCGCTCGTGCCTGCTCGAGGTGATCCGCGAGGACTATGTCCGGACGGCCCGCGCCAAGGGCGCCGTCGAGCGCAAGGTGGTGCTGCACCACGCGCTGCCCAATGCGCTCCTGCCGGTCATCACGATCTCCGGCGTGCTGCTCGGCTTCGTGCTCGGCGGCTCCGTGGCCGTCGAGCAGGCCTTCGGCGTGCCCGGCCTGGGACGCGCCCTCGTGACGGCGGTGGTGGAGCGCGACATCATCGTCGTGCAGAACCTGGTGCTCCTGTACGCGCTGATCTTCGTGGCCGTCAACGTGCTCGTCGATCTGTCGTACGCGTGGCTCGACCCGAGGATCCGGTATTGAGCGACGCGCACGCCTCCGTACAGCCGTCACCCCTCGGGGCGACCGTCCAGACGAGCCCGGCCCATCGCTCGGTCGCGCGCGAGCTGGCCGCCTTCGCGCGGCGCAATCCGCTCTCGGCCGGGGGCGGCCTGGTGGCGCTCTTGATCGTCTTCGTGGCCCTCGCGGCGCCCCTCATCGCCCCCCGCGAGCCGCTCAAGGCCGATTTCCGGCGGATGAGCAAGCCGCCCGACGCCCAGTCCTTCTTCGGGACGGACCAGGTGGGCCGCGACACGCTGAGCCGCGTGATCTATGGCGCACGGACCTCCCTCTTCGTCGCGTTCTCGGCCGTGCTGCTCGGCACCACGGTGGGCTCGCTCTGGGGCGTGGCGTGCGGCTATCTCGGCGGGCGCTTCGATCTGATGAGCCAGCGCGTGATGGAGATCCTCCAAGCGTTTCCCGACCTCATCCTGGCCATGGCGATCTCCATGGCGATCGGCACCGGCCTCCCCGCGGTCATCGTCGCGATCGCCATCACGCGCATTCCCTTCGGCGGGCGCGTCATCCGCTCGGTGGCGCTGTCCGTGCGCGAGATGCCGTACGTGGAAGCGGCGCGCGCCTCCGGCGCCTCCGCCACGCGCATCATGACGCTGCACGTCCTGCCCCAGTGCGTGGCCCCGTACCTGGTCCTCGCCACGACCCACCTCGGCGTCGCGATCGTGATCGAGGCCGCGCTCGGATTTCTCGGCGTCGGCATCCCGCCGCCCACCCCCACGTGGGGCAATATGCTGGCCGACGCGATCACGGCCCTCATACCGCAATGGTGGCTCGTGCTCTTCCCCGGCGCGGCCATCACCGTCACCGTGCTCGCCTTCAACCTGCTCGGCGACGGGATCCGCGACACGCTCGATCCCAAGCTGTCCCCCGCGGTGCTGCGGCTGGTCACGGGCGCGGGCGCAGCGGCGCGGCGCGCGCCGGGCAGCCCCGCGAGGTCGCGGCGAGCTGATCC
>CAWIZN010000001.1:0-21251 GCA_963840495.1 uncultured Candidatus Rokubacteria bacterium | reverse complement strand
TGTTCCTCATCGGCATCGACGTCGGCGGCACGTTCACCGATCTCACCGCGATCGACGAGGCCACCGGGCGCGTCGTCGTCACCAAGGTTCCCTCGCGGCGGCAGCAGGAGGCGGGCGCCGTCCTCGCCGGCCTCGAGGCCCTCGGCATCGCGAGCCCGGACGTGAGGCGCGTGGTCCACGGCACCACCGTGGGGACCAATGCGGTCCTCGAGCGGCGGGGCGCGCGCGTGGCCGTCCTCACCACCGCGGGCTTTCGCGACCTCATCGAGATCGGCCGCACCAAGCGCAATATCCCCGCGCTCTTCGTGCCCACCTTCGTGCGGCCCAAGCCCGTCGTCGAGCGCAAGCACCGCTTCGAGGTGACCGAGCGGCTGAATGCCGACGGCTCCGTGCTGGTGCCGCTCGACATGGCCTCCGTCGACCGCGCCCTCGACGCCGCACTCGACGCGGGCGCCGAGGCCATCGCCGTCTGCATGCTCCACGCGTACCTGAATCCGGAGCACGAGCACGCGGTGGCCGATGCGGCCAAGGGCAAGCGCCCCGGGCTGCCCGTGTCGTGCTCGGCCGATGTCGTGGCCGAGTACCGCGAGTTCGAGCGCTTCTCGACCACGGTGCTGAACGCGTATCTCCAGCCGCTGATGGACGCGTACCTGGCCGGCCTCGAGGAGCGCCTCCTGCGCGCGGGCTACGCGCACGGCGTCCTCACCGTCGGGTCCTCGGGCGGCATGATGACGACCGAGACGGCGCGGCGGCTGCCCATCCGCACGATCTTCTCCGGCCCCGCGGGCGGCGTGAGCCAGGCCTGCCACGTGGGCGCGGTCACGGGGACGCGCAACTTCATCACCTATGACATGGGCGGCACGTCCACCGACGTCTGCCTCGTCCGCGACCTGACGCCGGTGATGACGTCCGACAGCATGGTGGGCGCCTTCCCGGTCAAGGTGCCGCAGATCGACATGCACACCGTGGGCGCGGGCGGCGGCTCCATCGCCTGGCTCGAGGTGGACGGCAGCCTCCAGGTGGGGCCGCGCAGCGCGGGCGCGTCCCCGGGCCCGGCGGCCTACGGCCTCGGCGGCACCGAGCCCACCGTCACCGACGCCAACGTGGTGCTGGGCCGCATCGCGGGCAGCCGGCGCCTGGGCGGCAGCATCACCCTCGATCCCGGCAAGGCGCGCGCGGCGGTGGCGGCGCTGGCCGGGCGCATGACCGGCCTCGGCGTGGAGGCGCTGGCCGAGGGCATCGTCAAGATCGCCGTGGCGCGCATGACCTCCGCGATCCGCGAGATCTCGATCCAGCGCGGCCACGACCCGCGCGACTTCACCCTGATCGCCTTCGGCGGCGCCGGGCCCATGCACGCCGTCGCGCTCGCCGACGAGATCGGCATCACGCGCGTCCTCGTCCCGCGCCATCCCGGGAACTTCTCCGCGCTCGGCCTGCTCGCCTCCGACATCAAGCACGACGACGTGCGCACGCGCGTGGGCCCGCTCGCCGAGCGGGCGCCGCAGCTCGAGGCGCTGTTCGCCGAGATGGAAGCGACGGCGGGGCGCCAGCTCGAGCTGGAGGGCTTCGGTCCCGAGGCGCGGCGCCTGCACCGCTCGCTCGACCTGCGCTATCGCGGCCAGGCGTTCGAGCTGAACATCGCGGTAGGGCCCGGGCTCGGCGAGGCGGCGGCCCTCGCCGCCGTCGAGGACGCCTTCCACCGCGAGCACAAGAGCGTCTACGGCCACGAAAACCGCGCGGCGACCATCGAGATGGTCAATGCGCGGCTCACCGCCTTCGGCCTCGTGGCCAAGCCCGCGGCGGACCGCTACCGGAGCGCGACCGCCTCGCTCGACGACGCGCTCGTCGAGCGGCGCCCGATCTGGTTCGACGGCGCGCCCATCGACTGCCCGGTGTGGGAGCGCGAGCGGCTGCCCGAGCGCGCGCGCCTCGCCGGGCCCGCCATCGTGGAGGAGTTCGGCGCGACCACGGTGATACCCCCGGGCTGGGCGGGCGAGGTCGACGAGCACGGCAACCTGATCCTCGAGCGAGAGGACGCGGCATGATCGACCCCATCACGCTCGAGGTCTTGCGCGAGGCCTTCGTGTCGATCGTGCGCGAGATGCGCGTCACCCTCGTGCGCACCGCGTACTCCTCCATCCTCTACGAGGGCGAGGACTTCTCCTGCGTCCTCATGGACGGCCACTCCCAGATCGTGGCCATGTCCAAGGGCCAGGACCACCCGCTGCACATCGTCCCCATCGGCTGGTCGATGCGCGCGGTCCTCGAGAAGTTCGGCGACGACATCCATCCGGGCGACGTCTTCCTGCACAATGACCCGTACACCGGCGGCACGCACCTGAACGACGTGGCGATGATCACCCCGCTCTTCGCCCCCGGCGCCGGCGGCGCGGACGAGCTCTTCGTCTTCCCGGTGGTGCGCGCGCACTGGGGCGACGTCGGCGGCATGAGCCCGGGCAGCCTGTCCGGCGGGGCGACGGAGATCTTCCAGGAGGGCGTGAGGATCCCGCCGATCCGCATCGTCGATCGCGGGCGCCCCAACGACGCCGCGCTGGACCTGATCTTCGCCAATATGCGCGGCATGCGCGAGCGGCAGGGCGACTTCCAGGCGATGGTCGGCACGTGCCGGAAGGCCGCGGAGCGCATCGAGGCGGTGGCCGCGCGCTATGGCGCCCTCACCGTGCGCGAGGCGGTGGCCGAGCTGATGGACCGCGCCGAGGTGCGCATGCGCCACGCGATCGGCGAGCTGCCCGACGGCACCTATGTCTACGAGGCGCACCTCGAGAGCGGGCGCGAGCGGCTCGAGCCGCTCACCGTGCGCGCCCAGGTGATCGTCGCGGGCGACACCATCACCGTGGACCTGACCGGCACGTCGCCGCAGACGGCGGGGCCCACCAATGTCGGCCCCGCCATGGCGCCGACGGGCGCCTTCACCATCGTCAAGTCCTTCCTCGACCCGGGCAGCGACGTGAACTCCGGCGCCTTCCGTCCCCTCACCGTCATCACGCCGCCCGGCACCATCGTCAATGCCAATCCCCCCGCGCCGTGCGGGGGCATGGTCGAGGTGAAGTACTGCGTGGAGACCGCGGTGATGGGCGCGCTGGGCCAGGCCCTCGACGGGCGCATCACCGGCGACTTGAAGGGCGGCGGCAACCACTGCTATGTCGGCGGGCCGGACCCGAAGACGGGCGAGACGTTCATCTTCTACGAATACCCCGCGGGCGGCACCGGCGCCCACGCGGCCGGCGACGGAAACAATACGGTGCGCGCGTGGACGGAGAGCGACATGACCACGCTCCAGCCCATCGAGGCCGTGGAGCAGCTCTACCCCGTGCGCATCGAGCGCACGGCGCTGCGCGAGGATTCCGGCGGGCCGGGCCGCTGGCGCGGCGGCCTCGGCCTCACGCGCGAGGTGCGCATCCACGTCGCGGGAAGCCGCCTGTCGGTGCTGGCCGAGAAGGCGGTGCTGCCCCCCTTCGGCGTCAGCGGCGGCGCCGCCGGGGCGTGCAACCACTTCTGGGTGCGCCGGGGCGAGCAGGCCATCGAGCCCTCGCCGCTGCCCGGCAAGGTGAGCGCCTTCCCCTTGGCAATCGACGACGTGCTGGTGATGGACAGCTCGGGCGGCGGCGGCTTCGGCGATCCCCTCGAGCGCGCGCTGGACGCGGTCGCCGCCGACCTCGCCGAGGGGTACGTGAGTGCCGCGGCGGCGGAGGCGATCTATGGCGTCGTCCTGCGCGGCGGCGCGATCGATCCGGAGGCAAGTGCGCGGCGGCGCGAGGAGCTGCGCGCGGCGCGCCCACGCGTCCGCCTCCGCGCGGTGGCCGACCTCGAAACCGAGCGCGGGCGCTCCATCCGGCTCGACGCGGACACCGCGGGTCGTCTGGGTGTCGGCGCCGGCGCCGTCGTCGAGCTCGTGAATCAGGCGGGCGCCCCGCTGCGCGCCTGGGTCACCGACGTGCTCCCCGGCAATGGCCACACCGCCCACGTCCCGCCGGTGGCGCTGCGCATGCTGGCGCTGCCCGACGGCGCCGAGGTCGATATCCGCGCCATCCACAGTGGCGTCCTCGGCACGACCGATCACCGCTGACCCAAACAGAAAGGAGCATACGGAGATGCCGAAGATCTGGCGCGTCTACAGCGGATCGGACGGGCAGTCCCACATCGCGGAGGAAGCGCCCGCCATGAAGCCCTTCGTCGACACCGAGGGCGCCTACGGCGAGGCCGCGCCCACCCAGGCCGCCTCGAGCATCACGTTCCGGATGTCGCCGCCGGGCTACGTGCTCGACTGGCACTGCGCCCCCAGGCGGCAATACTCGATCTCGCTCTCCGGGATGGCGGAGATCGAGGTGGGCGACGGCACGGTGGCGCGCGTCGGTCCCGGCGACGTCGTGCTCGCGGAGGACTTGACCGGCCGCGGGCACGTCACGCGCGTGGTCGGCACCGAGCCGCGCTTCTACGCGATCGTGCCGCTCACCGGACGTAACCCGTCGATGCGGGCTCAGGTCCAGATGGGCCCGAGGCGCACGCGAGCTAGTCTCGTGGGAGTGCGGGCCCTGTCGGCCCGCAGCGAGTCGTCGTCCGATCTCGCGTTACGGGCTGCGGCGAGGGACGCCGTACCTCGCAGTGGCCTTTTCAGCATCCTGCGGCAGCCGCTGGCCCGCCACGGGGTCCTTGACGGCGTCCTCGAGCGACTTGGCCTGGCGCCACTCGCTCGCTGGACGCGCGGCGCTATTCGTCCCGATCTGGTCGATGTTCCAGTAGATCTCGAGGTTATTGCCGTCGGGGTCCTGGAACTCGATGGCGACCTGGCAGCCCGCCCGCCGCCGGCCCTCGAACACCATGGGCACGCCGCGCTCGCGCAGCCACGCTCGCGCGCGGAACACCTCGTCCAGCGTCCCCACCTCGAACGCGAAGTGGTTGAGGCTGCTCGCGGGGACCCTGGCCTTGCCGCCGACCAGCGCGATGCCGTGGTGGTCCGTATTGAACCGCAGGAAGATCATCCCGCCGGGCACCATGCTGTCCGGATAGCGGTCGCTCACCTCGAGGCCGAGCACCTCGGTGTAGAAGCGCACCGACGCGTCGAGGTCGGCGACGTTGAGGACCACGTGTCCGATCTTTCGAAGCTGAAACGGCGACGGCGTGTCTGGCATGTTCGGCTCTCCTCTCGTCGGGTCAGGGCCATGGGGGCGCGGGCGTTCAAGGGCACACTAGGGCGCGGGCGGGCGACCGTCAAGAGCCGCGCGGCGTAGTGTCTAGTAGCAAACTGAGACACCACCCCGGCCAGCCGTCGATTGCGGTCCCTCGCCGATCGCGCTACGCTGCTCGCCGCTTGCCGGGTCGGACCGCAGAGGCGCGATCCGCGTCCGGCAACGGCAACCGCAACATTTCCCGTGAGCCGCGCTCTTCGGCCGATGGTCGAAGACGCGAAGGAGGTCATCATGGCCGATCGCCGTCGCGCAGCGATATCGAAGGCGCACACGAACACGCCAGCATCGAAGCCGGGCGCGGCCTCCGGGAGCCCGTACGGCTATGCCTGGACGGAGTGGCTCGCCGCGGAGGATCCCGAGTTCGCCGCCGCCCGGAAGCCGCTCAGCGCGCTCTCGACCGGCGAGGGCAAGGAGCTGTCGGTGAAGTACCGCGAGATGGTCATCATCGGCATCCTCGCCTTCCGCGGCCGGCTGGAGGGCGTGATCGCCCACATGCGCCGGGCCGTCCAGCACGGCGCCACCAAGCGCGAGCTGCTCGAGGCCGTCCAGTCCGCGGGCATCCCGGGCGGCGGGCCGACGCTCAGCACGGGCGTGCAGGCCATCATGGCGCTCGACAAGGCCGGCGCCTTCAAGACGCGCTAGAGCGATGATAAGGGCCCATCTGCTTCGTTGGCGCCCTCGACAGCCGGCTCAACGTACAGCGAGTACGCCTCGCCGGCTGCCTTCGGGCGCCGCCTCGCAGCTGGACCCTTCTCATCGCTCTAGCTGGGTTTCTCCGACAGGCTTCTCTCGCTCTACAGGCTCCGACTGGTCTAGCGCGGAGGGTCACGATGCGGTTCGACGGCAAGGTGGCGCTGGTCTCGGGCGCGGGATCGGGAATCGGGCGGGCCACGGCGATGGGCTTCGCGGCGCGCGGCGCCAAGGTCGCCGTGGCCGACATCGACAAGGCGAAGGCGGAGTCAGTCGCGGGCGAGATCGCGCGCGCGGGGGGCACCGCGGTCGCCATCGCGGCCGATGCGGGGAAGCCGGCGGGCATCGACGCGATGATCGGCGGCGCCGTCCAGGCCTTCGGCGGCCTCGACATCCTGCACAACAATGCGTTCGGCCAGCCCGCGCTGCCGGCGGGCCGGAGCCGGCTCGCCCTCATCGGGGACATCGACGAGGCGGTGTGGACCCACACGATCGAGCTGGGCCTCACCGGCGTCTTCCGCGCCACGAAGCGGGCGATTCCGGAATTGCTCAAGCGCGGCGGCGGCGCCATCGTCAATACCGCGTCGATCTCCGGCCTCTTCGCCGACGTCGCCATCGGCGCCTACAATGCCGCGAAGGCCGGCGTGATCAACCTGACGCGCGTGACGGCCGTCGAGTACGCGGGCCGCGGCATCCGCGTCAACTGCGTCTGCCCGGGAGCGATCGACACGCCGCTGCTGCAACCGTCGCTGGCATCGATTCCCGGCTTCGCCGAGGGCACCGTGGCGGCGATCCCGATGCGGCGGCTCGGCCGGCCCGAGGAGATGGCCAATGTCGTGATGTTCCTCGCCTCCGACCTCGCGTCCTACGTGACCGGCGCGGCGCTCGTGGCCGACGGCGGGCTCACCGTCCAGACCGGGCTGCCGCCGCGCGTCCCCCTAGAGCGATGAAAGGGCCCATCTGCTTCGTTGGCGCCCTCGCCGCCGCTCAACGAAGAGTACGCCTCGCCGGGCCTCGGGCGCCGCCTCGCAGCTGGACCCTTCTCATCGCTCTAGCTGGGTTTCTCCGACAGGCTCCATTGCCTGAACCAATCCTGATACCGGGAGCCCCGACATGCGCGTCTTCGTCTTCGACCTCCTGCCCTACGGCGAGCATCTCGACCACCTGAAGGAGGGCAATGAGCTGCCGTGGCCCTTGCCCAAGCGCCACTTCAAGCCCGAGGTGGCGGTGCGCACCTACGAGGAGCACCTCGAGGCGTGGCAGACCCTCGACGAGCTCGGCTACGACGGGGTCGGGTTCAACGAGCATCACACCTCGCCCTACGGGCTCATGAACTCGCCGAACATCATGGCCGCCTCCGCGGCCCAGCGGACGCGCCGGCTCAAGCTGCTGATCTACGGCAATCTCCTGCCGCTGCACGACCCGCTCCGGCTGGCCGAGGAGCTGGCCATGCTGGACTGCCTGTCGAACGGGCGCATCGTCTCGGGCTTCGCGCGCGGCATTCCCCGCGAGTACAACGTCTACAAGGTGCCGCTCGCCGAGTCCCGCGCCCGCTTCGAGGAGGCGTGGGAGATCATCTACCGCGCCTGGACGGAGGAGGTCTTCTCCTTCGAGGGCCGCTTCTGGTCCTATCGCGACGTGGCGATCTGGCCGCGGCCGGTGCAGCAGCCGCATCCGCCGGTCTGGGTGCCGGTGTCCGGCAGCAAGGAGACCATCGAGTGGGCGGGGCGCCACAATATCCCGATCACGCCGGGGCTGGTGCCGACGCGGGGGCTGCGCGAGGACATCATCCGCTACTACGCGCGCTGTCTCGCCGAGCACGGGCATCGGCTGACGCCCGAGCACCTCGTCATCCAGGCGAGCGCCTTCGTCGCGGACAGCCAGGCCGAGGCGGTGAAGGAGGCGGGGCCGTACACCCTCTACTTCAACCGGACGCTGTTCAGCCACGGCAATGTCAGCGAGGCGAGCCGGCAGCGCGAGGCGGGGTACCTCAGCTCGGGCTCGTTCGACTACGTGCGTCCCGAGAACCTGTCCGCGGTGTCGGGCGACCGCGAGCGCTTCCGGGGCATGACCATGGCGGACATCGAGCGCGACGCGGCGATGATGGCGTGGGGCAAGGCCGGCGAGGTGACCGAGCGCATCATCGGAGCGGCCGAGCACGCGGGGGCCAATACCGTGCTCATCAACATGAACCGCGGCGCGATGCCCCACGCGATGTTCCTGGCGCAGATCCGCCGCTTCGGCGCCGAGGTGCTCCCCGCGCTGCAGGCGCACGAGGTCAAGACGAGCCCGTTCGCGTAGCCGCAGGGCGGGCTCCGGCGCTGTCTCAGTCTCTAGACATTGACCGACCCCAACTCGCCAGGTAGCCTCTGGCCGTGAGCACGGCATCCGCCCACACTCGACGCTGGAAACGGATCGAGTACGAACAGTTGATCGACCGGGGCGTGTTCCAGCCTGGCGAGCGCCTCGAGCTCATCGGCGGCCAACTCCTCGTCCGGGAGCCCCAGGGCGGCGCGCACGCGCTGGGCATCGAGCTCGTCGCCGAAGCCCTGCGAGAGGCGTTCGGCGCGGTCGCGCGCGTCCGCGTGCAGCTTCCCATCGCGCTCGACGACGAGTCCGAGCCCGAGCCGGATGTGTCGGTCGTGAGCGGGCCGCTCGCGGACGCCGATCCGGCCCTCCCCTCCAGGGCGCTGCTCATCGTCGAGGTCAGCGACTCGAGCCTGGCGCTCGATCAGACCGAGAAGGCCAGCCTCTACGCGCGCGCCGGAATCGCCGACTACTGGATCCTCAATCTCGTGGAGCGCGTGCTCGAGGTTCACCGCGAGCCGACCGCCGGATTGACGGCCCCGTACGGCTGGCGCTACCGCCTGATCCACCGCCTCGCCGCCGGCGATGTCGTCTCACCGCTGGCCGCGCCCCGATCCCAAATCCCGGTCGCCCGCCTGATCCGCTGACCCGCGCGGCCGCGATCAGGCGCTGGCCTGGATGAGGCTCCGGAGCTTCGGGTAGATCTCGGCTCCGCCAGCGGGCCCCGTTGAAGACGCCGTAGTGGCCGGCGCCCGTCTGGACGTGGTGGCGCCGCATGGTCGGCCGGACACTGCTGCAGAGGTCCTGGGCCGCCACGGTCTGCCCCACGGCGCAGATGTCGTCCTTCTCGCCCTCGACCGTGAAGAGCGCCGTGCGCCGGATCGCCCGCGGCTCGACGCGGCCGCCCCGCCACTCGAGCCGGCCGAGCGGCAAGAGGTGCTGCTGGAACACGCGCTCGACCGTCTCCAGGTAGAACTCCGCGGGCAGGTCGGTCACCGCGCAGTACTCGTCGTAGAACGTCCGGGTCGCCCGCGCCCGGTCGTGATCCCCGCTCGCGAGATAGCCGTGCAGGTCGACGTGCGCCTTCACGTGGCGGTCGAGGTTCATGGACATGAAGGCGGCGAGCTGCAGGAAGCCGGGATAGACGCGCCGCATGGCGCCGCGATAGCGGAGCGGCACGGTGGCGATCAGGTGGCGCTCGAACCACTCGATCGAGTGGCTCGCCGCGAGCTCGTTCACTTTGGTCGGATTGACCCGGGCGTCGATGGGCCCGGCCATCAGCGTCATGCTGCGCGGCTGGGCCCGATGACGCCCTTGAGCCATGACGGAGACGGCGGCGAGCACGGCGACGCAGGGCTGGCACACCGCGACCACGTGGGCCTCGGGTCCCATCGCCTCGAGGAACCGGATGACGTGGGCGACGTAGTCGTCGAAGCCGAACCGCCCCGCGGCGAGCGGCACGTCGCGCGCATTGTGCCAGTCGGTCAGGTACACGTCGTGCTCGGGGAGCATGGTGCGGACGGTGCCGCGCAGGAGCGTGGGGAAGTGCCCCGACATGGGCGCGACCAGGAGCACGCGCGGCTGGTCGCCCGCGACGTCCTTCCGGAAGCGCAGCAAGGTCCCGAAGGGCGTCCGGTCCACGACGTCCTCGCTCACGGCGACGTCGCGGCCGTCCACGCGGACGCGATCGATGCCGTACGGCGGGCACTCGTGGGTGAGCCCGGTCCGCGCGACCATCTCGAAGCCCGCCGCCGCGCTGTCGAGCCACGGCAGCGGCCCGGCCCACCAGAACGATTGGCGCATCATGGAGGCGGTCAGGCCCGCCATCGTGCGGACGGGTGCCATGACGTCGGTATAGGCCTGATAGGTCTGATAAATCACGCGGAGATCGCTCTTGGCGGAACCCTTATAACACTCTATCCTTCACCGCGAGGGCAAATCGGCAGGGACGGCCCCATGGCCCGACGACCCCACTGAGCCCGCCGAGATCGACGAGCGGGACGTGCACCCAAAGGAGAGTGGCCTATGAAGTACGGCGTGGTGCTTCCCATCTGGCGCCTGACCACGGCTGAGGCCGAGCGGATGACCCTGCGCGCGGAGGAGCTCGGCTGGGACGGCGTCTTCGTCCCCGACCACATCATGGCCAAGCCGGCCACCACGGAGCACTACGGGCCGTCCTGGCCCGATCCGTTCTCGCTCCTCGCCTTCCTCGCCGGGCGGACGCGCCGGATCCAGGTGGGCGCCAGCGTGATCGTGCTGCCGTATCGCAATCCGCTCGTCGCCGCGAAGGCCGCGGCCACGGTCGACCAGGTCTCGGGCGGCCGCTTCATCTTCGGCATCGGCGTGGGCTGGGACGAGGCCGAGTTCAAGGACCTGGGGCTGCCGTTTTCGGAGCGCGGCGCGATGGCCGACGAGTACCTCGCGATCATCAAGGCCGCGTGGTCGGCCGATGAGCCGAGCTATGCCGGCCGCTATCTCACGTTCGGCGGGGCGACGTTCTCGCCGCGCCCGGCCCAGAAGCCGCATCCACCGGTGTGGGCGGGCGGCGCGCCCGGCGCGCTCTCCGCTCCCGCCATGCGGCGGGCCGCCATCCACTGCGATGCCTGGCATCCGCTCGGCCTCGGCTGGGTCGACCTCGAGCAGGGCATGGCGACGGTGAGCGAGCTGGCGACCCGGGCCGGCCGGCCGAAGGGCGCCGTGCGCTTCGCCCCGCGGAATCTGCTCGGCCTCGGCGCGAAGGCGGCCGGCGCCGAGCGCGCGCCATACGAAGGCAATGCCGACCAGGTCGCCGCGGACGTGAAGCGGGCGCGCGACCTCGACTGCGACTGGCTCACCTTCGACATGCCGAAGGCCGACGTGGCCGGGATGATCGACGTGATGGAGCGCTTCGTCCGCGACGTGAAGCCCCAGGCCGGCTGAGCGCGCGCCCGATCGAGGGCGATCGGCGCCTGCGGCGCCTACTTTGGCCCGACGAGGCCGATATAGGCGCCGCAGGCGTGCTCCGGCCCCACCAGCATCGCCTCCTCGCCCGTATTGCGGATGCCGCGCGCCGGCGCCGGCAGGCCGTGGTCCACCATCCACTTCGCCGCCGCCTCCATGCCGCTCGTGCGATAGAGGACCTGGAATGGCCCGGGCCCGGAGCGGGCCAGGGCCTCCGCGGCCGGTCCCGGCTCGGCGGGCTGCGCCACCACGAGGCCCGTCGGCCCCAGGTTGAACACCGCCATGTCCGCCTTGATCACGTTGCCGCGCTGGATCTTGGGAACCGGCAGCCCGAGCACCCGGCCGTACACGTCCGCCGCCGCGGCGACGTCGGGGACGGCGATGTAGACGCGGTCCGTGCCCAGCACACCGTTCGGGTGTCCCGCGCGCGCCTCCGGCGGGCGGCGCTCCTCGAGCGGCGTCAGGTGCTCGAGGAAGAAGATCGGCAGCGGATCCTCCGCGTCCGTGAGCCGCGCCGCGCGCCACCGGAGCTCGCGCCCCGCGGGCGTCCGGCGCCCGCCCTCGACGGCGTCGCTCACCTCGACGCCCCGGCGCCGCATCGCGAGCACGTCGGCGGGCAGATCGTCGCTCTGAACGATGACGTAGCGGAAGCCGCCGCCCCGCGCGAGGAGATCGAGGAGACCTCCGTCGAGGCTGCCCGGGGCGGACGCGGCCCTCGCCTGCTCCGCCCGGTCGTGCACGCTCAGAAGCTCGAGATAGTCCTCCCGGTGAAAGGCGATCGCATTGTGCGTCCCCTTGCCCGGATGCACACCGCCCGGCGTCACGGTGAAGCCGATGCGCCGGAAGGCGGCGATCCCCTCTTCCAGGTCCGGCATGCAGATCATCACGTGGTCGATGCGCGTCAGCATGGGAGCGGCCTCCTCCGGGTGGTCAAAGGCGCATGGTCAATGGCGCAGGATCGCCGCGATCAGGTCGTCGGCCGCGCCTGCTGCGTCGAAGGCCTCGAGGCCCAGGCGGCACTCGAGGCAGGGCAACCGCGACGCGATATCGCGACAGCGCTCGGCGAGCGCGCCGAGATCGGGCGGCGGCGGATCGGCCGGATCCGCGAACACGCTCGACGTGAAGCGGCCGCCACGCACGCCGAAGAGCATATCGGGGATCTCCTCCACCACCTCTGCCTCCGTCAGCCGCCTCAGCGCGAACGTGCCGGACTCACCGGTGATGCGCGGAAAGACGATGGCGGCGATCTCCGAGCAGGCGAGCGGCCGGACGTCGAGGAGCCGGCAGAGCTGGGCGGGGCTCAGGCTGTCCGGCTTGCCCCGGGGGTCGGCGGGGCGCGGGCCCGCGGCCAGCGCCTCCCCCAGGGTCAGGCGATAGGCGTAGCCCGAGGCGGCCGCGCGCGCGGCGAGCGACGGAAACAGGTCGAGCGTGCCCCGTCGGAGCGCCACGATGGTCGGCACACCGGTGGCCGACGGCCGGCCGTCGGCGGCCGGCACCACGACGCGGTCGTTCGACACGTACCGGGCGGATCGCGCGCGGAGCGCGTGGATCAGCAGGCTGGTCTTTCCCGCGCCCTTCGGCCCCGTGATGACGATGCCCCGATCGCCGACCGCCATGGCGGCGGCGTGGAGCAGGAGGCCGCCCCGCCGTTGCGCCCGGTTCATGCCCAGCTCGCGCACGACCCGCATGAGCGCAATCCGCCCGTCGGCATTGCCGGGCTCGGTCAGGAGGGTCACGGCGCGGGACGCATACGTGACCTCGAAGAGGAGGCCGCGCGCCGCGTCGAAGAGGCCGGTATCGGCGGCCTCCGTGCGCCACCGCGGGAGGCCGACCACCTTCGCGTCGAAGGCGAAGGCCTCGAGCGTGCCGTCTGCCGGCCCGCGGTCGAGCGCCTGTCGATAGCGCTCCCGATCCTCCACCAGGCTCACCCGCCAGTCGACCTCGTGGCCGCCATCGGCGCGCTCGAATGCCGGGCCCAGGAACTCCTCGAGCCACTCGAGGTGGCCCGGCGCAGCCTCGGCGAGGACCCGGAGACCGCCGAACGCGAGGACGGCCCCGCTCACCGATGCGAGCTCGGACCGGCTCCCGCGACCAGCTCCTCGAGGATCCTCCGCGTGGCCGCGACGCCGTCGAGGTCGAGCGCGTGCTCGACGGGCGGCCGCGCCATCGCCTCCTCGATGGCCGTGGCGATGGCCTCGACGGACGGCGCCGCGCCGTCGATCACCGTGGCCAGTCCGAGCTTCGCCAGGCGCCGCGCCCTCGGCGGCTGGTCGGAAATGTCTGGGTATCGGGACCAGGACGGAGCGCACGCGGGCCTGGAGCAACTGCACCGCCGTGTTGTACCCGCAACGGCTGATCGACAGCGCGCTGCCCGCGAGCCAGGCGTCGAAGTCGGGCGAGAACTCGCAGAGCCGGAAGGGCCCGTCGCATGTCGCGGCCGAGAGCGCCGCGACGTCGGCGGCGCTGGCATCGGGGCTCGGGAACACGAACAGCGACATCGCGCCGAGCGCTCCGCCAGCCCGGAGGCGCCGGAAGGCCTCGATCGAATTCAGCAGGAACGCGAGGCTCACCGTATTGCCGCCACAGCTCAACACCGCGTAGGAGCCCGGTTCCGGGCGTTCCCGCGAGCGGCGCGGGGGTGCCCGCGACGAAGCCCGTGTAGCGCACGGGAAGCGGGACGTCGGCCGCGCGGTCGAAGTAGTCCTCGATGCGCGCGAAGCTCGGGTCGCCGTGCGCCAGGATCGCGTCGAACGACGCCAGCCGCGACAGCACGCCGGCCTCGTAGAGGCCCGGCCGCGCCACCTCGTGCAGCGTCATGGGGACGATGTCGCGCAGGGAGGTCACGACCCGCACCCGCGCGTTCAGCCGCCGCGCGACCGCGATCATCCGGGTGATCTCCTCCTCCACCTCCCACTTGCTGAAGGGGTAGATGTCGACCAGGATCGCGTCGGGCCGGATGCGCTCCACCGCCTCGGTCAGCAGGCGGATTCGCTGCTCCACCAGCGAGGCCACGGGCAGCGTCGGTCCCGAGGCCGACGACCCGGCCCTCGACTCGCACCAACCGAGGCAGGGGGATCAGCTCGATCGGACCGGGGCGCCGTGGGACGGGCCGGCCGCCGTCCACCAGGTAGACCTCGTGCGCTTCGCTCATGCCGCGCGCGATCGCGTGCATGCGAACGAAGTGCCCGATCCCCTTGAAGTGCTGGGCGTGGCAGAGGACGCGCACGGCCCGGATGCTACCGCGAGACGTCAAAGCCAGTCAAACGCCGGGCCCTGGGATCAATTTGCGTCGCCATGCTTGTATCCGATTAGCAGCGAAGGCTTCGCGCCTCGCCTTGGCGACAGATGCCTTGACCGACGGCTCGTCGCTCGCGGCGACGAACGGCACAACGTGTGCACCATACTACTGGACGGCGGGATCCATCGCCGGCGAGTCTGGACGGCCTCGAGATGGTGTTCTCCTTTCCCCCGCATACTCGCCGAGGCCTCGGGAGGCGATCAATTCCTTGCGAGGTAATAGCCGCTATGCCCGCGCCCGCTCACCCGGCCACGCCACGCAGGGCACCAGCAGCGCGGTGGCGACAGCGTTGACACGGAGGGTCCGGCCGAGTCCCGCCGGCGTGGGGCGGCCACCCCGGCGAGGCTCGGCCGGATCGCCCGCGGCTACTGCGCCACGACAGTGCCCCGGGCGACCGCCCCGGCGTTGCCCGCACGGTCCGTGGCCGCGACCTCGATCGTGTAGGTGCCTCCCGGAACCCGCACGCCTGCCGCGTTGCGCCCGTCCCAGACCACCGACGTCGTTGCGCCCGCTGGCGGACACGTGACCGTCCGGGCCATGCTCTTCACCAGGCCGCCGGCGGCGTCGAGGATCCTGATCTTGAGGGAGCACGAAGCCGAGAGCTTGTCGGACACCGGGATGCGAATCGTCGTCGTCTGGCCGAGCTGGGGCGAGAAGGGATTGGGGGTCGCGGTGATCCCCCCGACGACGGGGCCCGCGGTGTCCAGGGCGATCGTGTCCAGGAAACTCCTCGAGACGTTGCCGGCCCGGTCGAGGTAGCGGACGTAGACGGTCTTTGTCGCGTCACCGCCCGCGAGCGTCCATGTCCGCGTCGCCGCGAAGGGCTCGGGCGGCGTGAAGGTGACGTTGTCGTTGCTGAGCTGCATGGCGCCGCACCCGCTCTGCGTGTCCGAGCAGGTCAGCTTGAGGGACACCGTCGGCGTGTCGCTCCACGCGGCGCCGCCATCGATCGTGACCGACCGGACGGCGGAGCGGTGTCGACGGCCACGTCCCGGCTCGTCTCGGCATTGCCGCCGAAGCTGGCCCAGCCGCTGACCTGGCCGCTGGCATCTCTCACCCGGGCACGCCAGTGGTACGAAGACCGCTCGACAGTCCCGTGACCGTCACGCTGCCCTGGACGGGCGCGCCGGTCGATGCGACCGGGCTTCCCGCGCGCAGGCCGCTGCCGTTGAAGGCGGTGGTGACCGGCTTGATCTCGATCTCCGGGACGAGCGAGTCCGTGGGGCTCGCATCGGTCATCGTGAAGCGCAGGACGACGGTCGTCTGGTTGGTCCACGCGCCGACCGGCAGGGCGGTGGTCCCATCCGCCTTGAACTGCCCCAGCCGGTCGGCAGGCCCGGCGCCACCGGCGCGTCCACGATCTGCACGGTTGTGCTGGACGCCATGCAGTTGTCGGACTCGTTGCTCTCGAAGATGACCCCCGGACCATCGGCGCAGGCCACGATGAAATAGGTTCCGGGCGGAACGCTGGACGGAATGACGACGGTCGTCGACGCCCGGTCGGCCCTGCCGGTGCCGGGGGCCAGGTTCGGCACGATCCGTTGGCCGATGAGGATGTCGCCGCTCCCGCTCACGCTGTCGGTCGAGAGGAAGAACCGGGTGGTCGAGGGCTCGCCGACGTTCACGTAGCCGGTGTTGGCAGTCGTGTTGTCGATGGTCAACGCGCCGCCGGGAGACACCACGGCGGGCGACACGCTCACCCAGTTCACCTCCAGGTTCGCCGCGAGCATCGTGATGTGGCTCTCGTCGTAGACGGCCGACAGGCGGTTGGCGAGATCCGGATGCAAGAAGGCGAAGGCCAGCCAGAACTCCCCGATCGTCTGCGGATGGTTGTGCGCGGGATCGCCGGAAGCCGGATCGAAGTTGACGATGGCGTCCCAGATCGTCTCGAACCCGACGCTCAGGTTGTCCTTCGAGTTGTTCGCATCGTGGTTGTCGCCGTCCGTGTCCATCCCCACCGTCTCGCCGAGCGCCGTGGCCCAGCCCAGCGTGTTCCAGAGGATCGTGGCCGTCACCTCCGGCACCAGCTGGAAGTTCGTGTCGCGATGGGGATGCGGGCCGGGACCGATCCGGTAACCTCCGAAGCCCTGGTAGCCCCAGAACCGTGTGAGGACCTCGGACAGGAAGATCGGGAATCCTTCCGTCCAGTGGATGGCGCCCTTCTCCGCCTGCCAGTAGCAGCGACCCGTCTGGACGCCGAACGGGTCGACGTCGGCGTCGCAGAGGCCGTTGTTGAAGTCCGGGACGGGATGGTCGGCGAAGTGCTGCAGCACGTGGTGCCCGTACTGCTTCATGAAAAAGCGTTCCCACTCCCCGCCCATCAGTACGAACGAGATCGTGCCGTTCGGCGAGAACCAATCGGGCCGATCGTACGCCGTGCGATCCGCGGGCCACCGCACCTTGACCGAGGGCACGTCTCGACCCGGGGTTGACCAGCGTGAACGTCCTGCATGAAGTCGCGGGCTTCGACGGCCAGGTTGTGGAGCTCCCAGGCATCGTTCTGGTCGTCGACGTCGCCCCCGACGGCGCAGCCGGGCCCGTCGTGGTGGAGATGGTGCCGAAGTCGACCGTCGATCCGTTGGGCCGGTCGAAGCGGGGATCCGACCGGAAGCAGTAAATCCCCCCGAGCACGGCAGTGTCCTCGACCGTCGCCGCGTCGGACTGGGCGATGACCTTGACGAGGGGATCGGGCAGGTCGCCGAAGAGGTCTCCGGCACGGCCCGTCACCGAGAAGTGGCCGTCGTCATCGGTTTCCCCGACGGCCATGAGCTGGCAGCCGAAGACCCCGTCGTCGTCGCACATCTCGACCCGGGCCCGCTTGATCCCGACCTCGACCCATTGCGCGCCGTCGAATTTCCGGAAGACGAAGCGACCCGTCCCGGTCACCGTCGCATCTGCCGCCTCGCCGAAGCGCGGCGCCCACGTGAGCACGCTCAGCGCCACCCACAATCCCAACACGACCCGTCCTGCCCATTGCATGGCTGTCCTCCTCCTGGATGCTGTTGTCGATTTGCATGGCTGTCCTCCTGGCTGCTGTTGTCGATCGCATGGCTGTCCTCCTGGCTCTCCGCCCCTTCGAGATTGGCTCTGGTTCGAGCCCCGTCGACTCAAGCCTGGCAGGGGCAGCCCACAGAAGTCCGGGGGGAACTCAGGGATTAATCGGGGGAATCCCGAGGGATCTTCGAGGCAACGGCACGGGCACCATCCGCTCAACCCCTCCTTCACTCCATCTGGGATGAGTCGCCGGACGGCCACCGGAGTGACCTTCACGAAGGAGGCGACCGATGGCGACGATGAACCGGAGTGGTCGGTGACCCAGTGCCCGGCGATTGCCCTTGCCGTCGCCGCGGCAGTAGAATCGCGCTGCGTTGGGGGGATCGCCGAGTCGCCCCGGCCGAGAGAGGAGCGCGCGATGGCCGCACGCGACGATGCGTCGCCGAAGTTTCAGACGGTGCTCTACGACAAGAAGGGGCCGGTCTGCTACATCACGCTGAACCGGCCCGAGAAGCTCAATGCCGCCACTGACCAGCTCGTCGAGGACGTCAACGACGCGCTGTTCGAGTTCGACGCCGACCCGGACCTGCACGTCGCGATCCTCTCCGGGGCCGGCCGCGCCTTCTGCTCCGGCGCCGACGTGCAGCAGCGGCAGCTCCGCACCCCCGAGGAGATGCGCCGGCTGGGTGGCCCCGCGGGGCGACGGTCGCGGGACAATAACCTCGGCGAGGCCATCAACTGGAAGCCGGTGATCGCCGCCGTGCACGGCTATGCGCTCGGGCTCGGCTACTCGCTGTCGCAGTCGTGCGACCTGGTCGTCGCCGCGGAGGGCACGCAGTTTCAAATCCGGGAAGTCCAGCGCGGCCTCGGCGGCGCCCAGCACTGGGTCGCGACGTGGTTCTGGACGGGCAGCCGCTTCGCCAACGAGGTCGCGCTGACCGGCCGGATGTTCGGCGCCGAGGAGGCGCTGCAGCACGGCATGCTCAACCGCGTGGTGCCGCAGCCGGAGCTGATGGCCGCGGCGGAGACGCTCGCCGCGGAGATCCTTGAGAACCCGCCGCTCGCGGTGCGCGCCAACGTGCGCGTCATGCGCTGGTTCGTCAACGAGATGCAGCGCCAATCCAAGATGTACACGCAGGGACGAGGCCTCCACCTCACGGAAGACTTCCGCGAGTCGGCGAAGGCCTTCGTCGAGAAGCGAAAACCCGCCTTCAAGGGACGATAACGCCCATGGCCTACGAGTACGCGACCTACGAGAAGAAGGGCCGCATCGCCGTCGTCACGGTCAATCGCCCGGAGCGCATGAACGCGCTGCACCCGCCCGCCAACTTCGAGCTCGACGCGATCTGGAACGACTTCGAGCGCGATCCCGAGGTGTGGGTCGGCATCCTCACGGGCACCGGCGACAAGGCCTTCTCGGCGGGCAATGACCTGCGCTTCACCGCGGAGCACGGCCGCGACATGATCCGCATGGCGGACAGCGGCTTCGGCGGCCTCACCAACCGCACGCAGTGCTGGAAGCCGATCATCGCCGCGGTCAACGGCTACGCGCTCGGTGGGGGCTTCGAGATGGCGCTCGCCTGCGACATCATCATCGCCGCCGACCACGCCCGGCTCGGCCTGCCCGAGCCCCGCGTCGGCCTCATGGCGGGCGCGGGCGGCGTGCACCGCCTGCCGCGCGTGATCCCCCAGAAGATCGCGATGGGCTACATCCTCACGGGGCGCCACATGACCGCCCAGGAGGCGCACCGTCTGGGCGTGGTCAACGAGGTCGTTCCCCTCGCCCAGCTCATGACCACCGCGCTCGGCTGGGCGGAGGAGATCCTGGCGTGCGCCCCGCTGTCGATCCGCGCGAGCAAGCAGGCCGTCATGATGGGCGCGGGCCAGCCCCTCGACGTCGCCCTCAAGCTGGGCTTCACCGAGGCCGAGCGCATGCGGCGCTCCGAAGATACCGTCGAGGGCCCGCGCGCCTTCGCCGAGAAGCGCAAGCCGAACTGGAAGGCCCGCTAGAGCGCCGATAAGGGCCCATCGGCTTCGTTGGCGCCCTCGACAGCACGCTCAACGTAGAGAGACTACGCCTCGCGTGCTGCCTTCGGGCGCCGCCTCGCAGCTGGACCCTTCTCATCGCTCTAGCCGGGTTTCTCCGACAGGCTCCTAGAGCGCCGATAAGGGCTCTAGCTCGTGTTGCCCGGTCAGAGCCGGCGCAGCCGAGAGGACCAGAGCGCGGCGGCGCCCGCAAGCGCCACGAGACCGAGGCCGCTCGCCCCGAGCGCGAGGCTCACTCCGAAGAGTGATGCCATTGCGCCGATCTGGAGCTGGCCGAGCGGCGCCATCCCGATCGCCGCGACCCATGCGCCGCCGGCCCGGCCGCGGAGGTGCGCGGGCACGCTGAGCTGCATCAGGCTCTGGGCGAGGAGATCGGTCAGCCCACCCGCCGCGTTGACGAGCACCAGCACGACGACGACGCCCGCGAAGCCCACGAGGTGCGGGGCCAGGCCGAGGGCGACCAGGCTTGCGCCGAAGAACGTGAGCACGCCGAGGAAGAGCACACCCGCCCCCCCGGAGGCGCTCCGCGCGGAGGCGGCGGCGAGGCCGAGGATGCCACCCACCGAGCGCGCGGCATTCATGGTGCCGAGCCCCTCGGGCCCGACGCGGAGCACGTCGCGCGCCAGGCTGGGCAGGAGCGCCTGGTGCGAGAAGCCGAGCATCTCGGCGCCGCCGGTGAGCAGCATGAGTACGAGGAGCGTCCTGTCCCGGCGGATCATGGTGACGAAGTCGACGATGCCCCGCCACACGGAGCCCGTGGCGGCCCGCGCTACGGCCGGCGGCGCCGACGCGCGAAGGAACGGGATCGCGCCCGCGAGATAGCCGGCGGCGACGACGAGGTAGGCGGTCCCCGATCCGAAGTGTGCGATGACCGCCCCGACGGCGAGCGAGCCGGCGAGCCAGCCGGCCCGCATCGAGACACCGAGCAAGGCCAGGCCGTTCATCAGCTCGGCGGGGCCGGCGACGTCGTACGTGTAGCTCTGGCGCGCCGCCTGCTCGACGCCGCGAATCGCCCCCGCGGTGAGCGTCAATATCAGAATGGCCGGCACGCTCGCGAGCCCGGCGAGCGTCAGCATGCCGAGCGTCGCCGCCGCCATGGCCTGGCCGGTGCCTGTCACCCACAGCAGCCGATGACGCGGAAAGCGGTCGGCGAGCACGCCGGCGGGCACCCCGACGAAGAAGAGCGAGATCGAGCGCATGGCCATCGCCACCCCGACGAGGAACGGCGAATTCGTCAGCTCGAGGGTCAGCCAGCCCAGCACGACGTTCTCGCCCATCATCCCGACGGAGTTGAGCGCCACCGCGATCCCGAGGCGGCGGAACTCCGCGATGCGCAGGAGCGAGAGGGACGGGATGGCCATGGGTATGTGGGGCGGGCCCCGACGATGGTCCCCGCACTCGCGACCCCTGTCAAGCTGGTCGATCCTCGGGGTCTTGGGGGGCCCGACGCTCCGCGCGATTCGCGGTGGCGCGCCGCGCCTGTTATGCTTGCGCCTCCGGACCGACCTTCCCAGGAGGTATCCAGATGACCCCTCGGCGATCCATCGCATTTCCTTCACCGCCGTCCTCGCGGCCCTCATGGTCCTCGCCTGCGTCTCACCCGCGCCGGCGGCGCCCGAGGGCACGATGACCATCGGCGTGCACGTGACGCTCGTCTCCCGTTGGCTCGATCCGGCCGAGACCGAGGGGCTGATCACGCCGTTCATGGTGCTCTACGCGATCCACGATGCCCTCGTCAAACCGATGCCGGGCGGCTCAATACGCCGAGC